>NZ_CP023344.1:1246250-1869375 GCF_002310495.1 Nibricoccus aquaticus
AGACGACGCTTGTGCGTGACCTCGGCGAGCGGGTTAATCTGGTCCATGAACTGCGACAGCTGCGAGCGGGCAAAGAAATCACGGATGACGGTCGTGAGAGCCTTCGGGTTGATCAGCTTTTGTGGAGTGATCGAGTCGACGCTCTGGTCGTACATCGTCATGCGCTCGCGAACGAGACGCTCCGTGCGGCTGAGGCCGACGCGGCACTGATTGGCAAGAAGTTCGCCGACGGTACGGACGCGGCGGGAACCGAGGTGATCGATGTCGTCTACAACGCCTTCGCCACGCTTCAAGCGGACAAGGTACTTCGTGGCGGCCACGATGTCGTTGCTCTCAAGGATGCGCTGCTCGATCTCAACCTTGAGGCTGAGCTTCTGGTTGACCTTGTAGCGACCGACGCGGCCGAGGTCGTAACGCTTGGGATCGAAGAAGAGGCGCTTGAGAAGAGCCTTGGCGTTCGCTGTGGTTGGCGGCTCGCCTGGACGGAGGCGCTTGTAGATTTCCTTGAGCGCTTCTTCTTCGTTGCGAGTCGGGTCTTTTTTGAGGGCTCGAATGATCGCGCCTTCGTCCACCGCTGTATCGATGACACGGATGGAGGTGATGTCGTGCTTCTCGAAGGTGCGCACGATCTGCTTCGTGAGCGGCTCGAACGCGCGAGCAAGAACGACGCCCTTTTGGGCATCGATCGCGTCTTCGACGAGAACAAGCGTGGAAACGTTTTCGAGATCGAGAGCCTTCGCGACTTTGAGATCTTTGATCTCGTAGAAGAGATTCAGAATATCGATGTCGGAGCTGTAGCCGATGGAACGGAGGAGCGTCGTGATGAGGAATTTGCGGCGACGACGGCGGCGGTCGAGGTAGACGTAGAGCAGGTCGTTATTGTCGAACTGCACTTCTAGCCAAGTACCGCGGTCAGGAATAACGCGGAAAGAGTGGAGCGGCTTGCCGTTGGCGTGGGGCGTGACTTCGAACGCGATGCCAGGCGAACGGTGGAGCTGAGAGACGACGACGCGCTCGGCACCATTGATGATGAACGAACCGCGGTCGGTGACCATCGGGATTTCGCCCATGTAGATTTCTTCGTCCTTGATGAAGTCTTCCTCGCGGAGGCGAAGCTTCACATAGAGCGGAACGGAGTACGTGATACCTTCGCGGATACACTCGATCTCGGTGTTCTTAGAGTCGCCAAGGGTGTACGAGACATACTCAAGCACGAGGCGGCCGTCGTAAGACTCGATCGGGAAAACCTCGCGGAAAACGGCTTCAAGACCTTGGGGCTTGCGCTGCTTGTCGGGAATGCCTTTTTGCAGAAAGTCCAAATAGGACGTGATCTGAATCTCGATGAGATTCGGCGGTTGGATGACTTCTCTGAGTTTACCGAAGTTGATGCGGTCGGCCATGTGTTTTCCCGGTTGGATGAATGAAGAAATGCGGAGCACCCGGTGCGGAGGGGGCTAAAAAAATCAGCCGCGAGGTGACGCGTGGGCGGCGTCAGCAGCGGCGGGCTGCGCTAACAAAGAACAAAATGGAAAAAAGGCAAAGGACAGGCCGCGCGTAGGCACGGCCTGTCCTGAGAAAGAGGGACGATTTGCGATGTTGAACGCCAAGTAATTACTTGAGTTCGACCTTCGCGCCGGCGGCCTCGAGCTTCTTCTTGATGTCTTCGGCTTCGGCCTTGGGGGCGTTTTCCTTGACGGGCTTTGGAGCGCCTTCGACGAGATCTTTGGCTTCCTTGAGGCCCAAGCCAGTAATGGCGCGGACTTCTTTGATGACGCCGATCTTGTTGGCGCCGGCATCTTTGAGGATGACGGTGAACTCGGTCTGGGCTTCGGCGGCCGGAGCGGCAGCGCCTGCACCAGCGGCTGGGCCAGCGGCGACGGCAGCAGCGGCGGAAACGCCCCACTTGCCTTCGAGGTCTTTAACGAGGGCAGCGAGTTCGAGAATGGGCTGTGCGGACAACCATTCGATGACTTGGTCTTTGGTGATATTGCTCATAAGTAATCTCCTGAGGTTGCTAGCGGTTTCGAAGAGTGAAACGCGTTTAAGAGACGTATCTCCTAGCGGGCCTCGCTTGATGTTAAATCCGGCCATGGGGTTTAAGCCGCGGCAGGAAAAATGTTAAAGTGTGCGGTGGGTTTAAGCGGACGGAGCAGCAGGCTGCTCAGCAGCGGGCGCGTCAGGGGACTCTTTTTTGACCTTGGCGTCGAGGACGCGAACGAAGGCGGCACCGGTCTGTGTAAACAGGCCGAGCAACTGCGAACGCAGTGCTTCGAAGGATGGAAGGTCCGCGATCTTCGCGAGGTCGGAAGCAGTGACGATCTTCTTATCGAGAACGCCAACTTTGACTTCCAGTTTCTTCTTATCTTCAAAGAACTTCTTGAGTACCTTGGCGACACCAGCGGGGTTTTTTCCGCCGACAACGACTGCGGTTGGACCGGCCAAAGCGCCTTCGAACTCAGGGAGTCCGAGTGTCTTGGCGGCGACGCGCAGGGAACTGTTTTTCACGACGTGGAACTCAGCGCTCTCAGTCGCGAGGCGGTTGCGCAGTTCGGAAACATCCGCGACGGAAACCTGCGAGAAATTCGCAAGGATGACATAGTCGGACTTCTTGAGGTGAGTCTCGACCTCAGCGATCAGGTAATTTTTTTCAGCTCTCATGGGTCGGGCTCCTTAGAATTTGTTGTATTCGGTCGAAGCGAGGCGGACGCCTGGGCTTTGGCTCGAAGAGATGACGACAGTCTTGATGTACTGGCCTTTGAAAGAGGCCGGCTTGGCCTTGCCGATAGCTTCGATAACAGCAGCGGCGTTTTCGACGATCTGAGCAGGCGTGAAAGAACGCTTGCCGACGCCGACACCAATGTTGGCGGCCTTGTCCATCTTGAACTCAACGCGGCCGGCTTTGACGGCTTTGATGCCAGCAGCGATGTCGTCGGTGACGGTACCGGACTTCGGGTTGGGCATGAGGCCTTTCGGACCGAGGACGCGGGCGAGCGTACGGACTTGCTTCATGGCTTCGGTCGTCGCGATGGCGACGTCGAACTCGAGCCAGCCTTCGGTGATCTTGGCCATCAGTTCTTGGAGCCCGGCGACGTCAGCACCGGCGTCGAGCGCGGCCTGGGCGTTATCGGTGAAGACGATGACGCGAACTTTTTTGCCCGAGCCATTTGGGAGCGGCGTGGTGCCACGGACCATCTGGTCGCCTTGGGCGGGATCGACGCCAAGGCGGAAAGAGAGTTCGACGGTTTCGTCGAACTTGGCCTTCGGGAATTTAGATAGGACTTCGATGGCGTCTTTAAGGCCGTAGTCCTTGGTGAGATCAGCGGCCTGAACGGCGCTGCGGTAGCGTTTGCTTGGTTTAGCGGGCATTGATGACTCCGTGCGGTGCGAACGTCTCGAGTGAGACTCCCGCGTTGAGTTGGGTTGTGACGGGAAAATTAGTCGATGACTTCGATGCCCATGTTACGGGCGGTGCCGGCGATAACCTTGATGCCAGCGGCTTCGTCTTTGGCGTTCATGTCGGCCTTCTTGATCTTCCAGATTTCAGCGAGCTGCTTTTTGGTGACCTTGCCGACCTTGTCCTGATTCGGCTTGGCCGAACCGCTGGCGATGTTCGCGGCCTTTTTGAGGAGGACCGATGCGGGCGGGGACTTGAGGATGAACGTGAAGCTCTTGTCAGAGAAAACCGTGATGACGACCGGCAGGATCATGCCGTTCTGGTCTTTGGTTTTGGCGTTAAATTCTTTGCAGAACGCCATGATGTTGACGCCTTGCGCACCGAGTGCGGGACCGACTGGAGGCGCTGGATTAGCAGCACCGGCAGGGAGTTGAAGGCGGATATAACCTTGGATCTTCTTAGCCATGATGAATGAAAAGGCGGGTGATTAGTGACGTGTGTATACGGTGAGTGAACGTCGGCGGTTGCAAAGAGGGCGTCGCTTTATTCGGTAAGGCGTTGCACCTGCCAGTATTCGAGCTCGACCGGGGTGAACCGGCCGAAAATGGAGACCGAAATCTTGAGTTTGCCGCGCGCAGGATCGATCTCGTCGATGCGGCCTGTGAGGTTGGCAAAAGCACCGTCGGTGATTTTGACCTCTTCTCCGATTTCGTAGGAAACTTTCGGCACTTCTTTGCCGGATGCCGCTTCAACGCGGGACTTAATTTCGTCGATCTCAGCCTGACGAAGAGCAGCGGGGCGTTCGCCACCGACAAATCCGATCACGCCGGCGACTTCTTTCACGAAGTACCACGGTTTGTTGATCAGTTTGTTGTCCTCACCGTAGAGGCGCATCTGGATGAAAACGTAGCCCGGATAAAGCTTCCGAGTTTTGGTGGATTTCTTGCCGGCTTTAACTTCAGAGACTACCTCGGTCGGGAGGAGAACTTCGAAGATCGAGTCGTCGAGCTCTTCCTGCTTTTTGAATTTCTCGATGTAGAGCTTCACCTTGCCCTCCTGACCGGAGAGGGTGTGCAGAGCGAACCATTGGGTGCCAGCAGGCGTGGTGACTTGGACGGACATGAAGGATCAGTTAGCTAACCAAAGAGGTAAAGAGGTCAACGACTTGATAGAGGGCAAAGTCGCTGATGCTTGTGAAAAGGCCTAGGATGACCGCCGCCACGATGACGACGATGGTCGAATCACGCAGCTCCGTGCGAGTGGGCCAGGTGGCTTTCTTCAATTCGTCGATCATCTCGACGGTGAAGATGCGGATGCTGCGGAACGGGTTTTTCATTTGTGGAAATTTGGCAGGCGCGGAGGGAATCGAACCCCCAACCAACGGTTTTGGAGACCGCTACTCTACCAATTGAGCTACACGCCTGTGATTTTTTGTCTTTTAGACGACGCAGCCGAGGCCCCGGTAGAGGCCTCGGCAAGTCGGATTAAACAAAGTCTGGAGAACCTTATTCGATGATGTCGGTGATACGTCCGGCACCGATGGTACGACCACCTTCGCGGATCGCGAAGCGCTGGGTCTTTTCCATCGCGATTGGAACGATCAGGTCGATTTCAACAGCGATGTTGTCGCCTGGCATAATCATCTCAACGCCAGTAGGCAGATTGACAATACCGGTCACATCAGTCGTGCGGAAATAAAACTGTGGGCGGTAGCCGTTGAAGAATGGGGTATGACGGCCGCCTTCTTCTTTGGACAAGCAGTAGATTTCGGCTTTGGCCTTCTTGTGTGGCTTGATCGACTTCGGAGCCGCGAGACACTGGCCGCGCTCGATGGAATCTTTGTCGATACCACGGAGGAGGATACCGACGTTATCACCGGCTTGGCCGCTATCGAGCAGCTTACGAAACATTTCGATACCGGTAACGACGGAGGTGACAGTGTCCTTAAGACCGACGATCTCAATAGTGTCGTTGACCTTGACGATACCACGCTCGATACGACCGGTGGCGACGGTGCCGCGGCCGGTGATCGAGAAGACGTCTTCAACGGACATCAGGAAGGGCTTGTCCATTTCGCGGACGGGCTCTGGGATGTCTTTGTCGATGGCGGTCATCAGGTCGGTGATAGCCTGATTACCTTCGGGCTTGTTTTCGAGAGCGGCGGTGGCGGAACCGCGGATGATCGTGGCAGTGTCGCCGGGGAATTGGTACTTGCTGAGGAGCTCGCGGATTTCCATTTCGACGAGGTCGAGGAGCTCTTTGTCGTCGATCAAGTCGACCTTGTTCAGGAAGACGACGATGTTTGGAACGCCAACTTGGCGGGCCAACAGGATGTGCTCACGGGTCTGAGGCATTGGGCCGTCAGCAGCGGAGACAACGAGGATCGCGCCGTCCATCTGGGCGGCACCGGTAATCATGTTCTTAACGAAGTCAGCGTGGCCAGGGCAGTCGACGTGTGCGTAGTGGCGCTTGTCGGACTCATACTCAACGTGAGCGACGGCAATCGTGACAATCTTGGATGCGTCACGCAGCGTACCACCCTTGGCGATGTCCGCGTAGGTCTTAACCTCGGCGAGACCTTTACGAGCCTGCACCGCGAGAATCGAGGTGGTCAGCGTGGTTTTACCGTGGTCGACGTGGCCGATGGTGCCAACGTTTACGTGCGGTTTCTTGCGTTCGAATGTACCTTTAGCCATGGGAGTTTGAGACGTTGTGGAGTTAGATGAGAATTGACCTCTGATTTTACGTCGGAGAAGTCACCGACGTTGACCTGGAGCCCAGAACCGGAGTCGAACCGGCGACCTCGTCCTTACCAAGAACGTGCTCTACCAACTGAGCTATCTGGGCAGACCAAGGAAATGGGTCAAAAAACGTGAAAAAGAGCGGAGAACGTGGGCGTCGGGTTTTTCTCCGTCAACAGCAAATTAGATCTTTTCCTGAAATACTGCTGCCGACTTAGGGACCAACACGAAGCGCATAGAAACCGGGAGGGAGACGCTCTCCGAGGCGAAACTCTTTAGCGAGATAACTTCTTAAAAAAAAAGTGTCGATTGCTTCCACGCCAGATCCACGCGAAAGCACTGGCAGGCCGATAAGCCCTGTAGCATCGACCGCCGCGAGCAGCTCGAGCGGCCTCCAATCGGCTGATGCCAGCTGAGCGGGAGCATCGAGCATTTTCAGTGGAGCCGTAAATACAACGCGACCGGATTTAATCTGCACGATTTCGACCACCGCCAACCGCTCAGGAAGCGGAAGCGCATCGCTTTCATAACGTCCCAAGACTTCGTAAGGATTTTTCACACGATCATACGCAAGCACGTCCACCGGTTGAGCTGGGCTCGCCACTGGTTCGGGGAAACTTATCTGCGCCTCCGCAAGCGTATATGTGTATTTGGAGGAAACCGGCTGAAACGAAGCGCCGGGCTCGCGACGGATAAGCGCCGGCAGCCGGAGCTGGCTCGCATTAAACTGGGTCGGCAGGAAAAGCGGATCAGGGTCGAGCAAGGACTGCTCATGGAGCAGTGCGCTAGCAACCGTACCGCTGGGCGATGCGATGCCGATGCCGCCCGTGCGCGGTGTCACCGGTTTCGAGTTTGCTGCTGGAGTCGGCAAGCTGACAAAGCGAACTGCCAGCACCAAAACGGCGACGCATACGATCGCTATCAACGCAGCCAGTCCCAGCCAGCGGCCTTCGATGGGGATTTTCATCACTGCCCTGCCCCGGCTTTAATTGTGGCAACCCCGATATATGGATACAGCCCCGCTTCCTTCGCGGCCACCGAGATCCTGGCGACGTCGTCGAAAGGCACAGCCTTGTCAGGATAGATGATCAGATACGCTCCCGGGGAACGTTTTGCCCGGTCAGACAGCCACACACGCAGCTGTTCATCATTCACGAGTCCGTTAGGATCGACGAAGATCTGGCCGTTCGCCTTCACGCTTACCGCGAATTTAGCCGCCACAAGACCCGATGTCTCCTCTGGCACCGTGGAGAGCCGCAGGTCTTCACCATCCACC
This sequence comes from Nibricoccus aquaticus, assembly GCF_002310495.1. GTDB lineage: Bacteria > Verrucomicrobiota > Verrucomicrobiia > Opitutales > Opitutaceae > Nibricoccus > Nibricoccus aquaticus. Next base: position 1,253,662 of record NZ_CP023344.1, read on the forward strand.
GCCAGCGCGGGTGATAAAACAAAGCGGGAACCGAACAAAATAAAGAACAACGCAATCAACCCAAAGTTCACGAAGAACACCCAGTCGAAGCTGCGCGGCTGGCGACGGAGGGCAGAAGCAAGATCGAGCGGGCGTGCGATCATGACGTTTTCACTTGAGGGACAACCGCCACAGGGCCTACCGGAAGCGCGGGAGCGGCGGGCTTTGGCTGAGGTGCCACCCCTTCGCCACCACCTTGGTAGTCAGACAGCAAATACTGCATGATTTCGTTGCCCGCCCATTCGACATCCCGCACCAGCGAACGGACGCGGCCGGTGAGAAAATGCCACGCAAGCTGCGAGGGGATCGCGATCATAAGGCTGCCTGCCGTGCCGATCAACGCCTGCCACATGCCGGAAGCGAGTGCGTTGGCCGTGGCATACTGGCCACCCTGCATGAAGGCATGAAACGTCGTGATCATGCCTAGCAACGTCGCCAGCAGGCCCACCAGCGGGGCGATCTGCGCCACAGCCGCGATGGAGCCGAGGCGGCGTTCAAGCGCCGGGATCTCGACCACAGCTGCTTCCTGCACAGCGAAGCGCATTTTTTCCGCATCCTTGTCGGCATTGAGGAGCGCGGCTTTCACAACGGCGGCGACCGGGCCCGGGGTTTCTTCGCAGAGCGTGAGCGCCTCGACGAGACGGCGGCGTTCGAGCGTGTTCTTAATGCCGTCGAGAAAAGGCTTGGACCGGATTTGGCCGCGATGGAGGTAGAGGGTGCGCTCGATGAAAAGCACGATCACCACCGCCGCCATAAGCACCAGCACGACCAGCATCGGGCCGCCTTGGGTGAAAAGACTGAAATCGAAACCGGACATTGGGTTGGGCGACGTTAGACTGTTTTCGTATCGGGGCGTAAATGCCTAAAATCAGCGGGCTGCTCCGTTGGTCGTCGCGGCGGGCTTCCCGCCGGTGCGCGTGAGGCCGTCGTTCGCGAGGAGTGTGCCCGGCAATTTTTTCTCCAAGATAAGTTCGTACAACTGGCGGGCCTCCCGGGGCTTGGACCGGCTCTCCTGAAATGCGGCGAGCTTCAAAATCGTCCGCGACATCCAGTATCGCCCGTTCGCTCCGAGCTTGGCGGCTTTTGTCTCGTCGAGGACAAACGCCTCGATCATCGGCCACCAGATCGCATACGCACGCTCAGGATTTTCCGGCTCCCGTTCTGCCCGGTAGAGACCGAGTTTGTGACCGGCTTCGGCTCGGAGATCGATCGGTGCCGAGGGGAGATCGTAGAGCCGTTCGTAAATGGATGCCGCGTTGCTCGCCCGGCTAGGATCGGAAGCCGCAAGTGTCGCCTCGGTGTCCGCCAGCGCTATCTGGGCCGATAGGGCGTCGGCAAATTGCGGGTAGGTGAACTTGTTCACGAGCGCGGCGTACAGCGTGCGGGCGCGGCCATACTCATTCATTTCGCGGAGCAGGTTGCCCTGCTTCAAGCGGGCATAGAAAACAAGGTCATCGTCAGGATACTTCGTCACCAACCGTTCGAGAATCTGGTTGGCGTCCACATAGTCCTGGCGGTTAGGCCCTCGCCGCGCGGCATAAAGCGCGGCCCGGTAGAGCGCGTAGGGCGCGTATTCACTTTTCTCGAACTTATCCGCCAGATCGACCACGAGCTTCTGAGCGTCGAGCACAAGTCCGTCGGCATCGGCAGCGTCGGCCTCAACAATGTACGAGTAAATGGCCGCGTCGGATGTGGGATAATCCTTCTTCAAACGATCCAGGGCGGATTTGGCGCGCTCTCGATTTTTCAACGCAAAGCCCGCCTGCGCCTGGAGCAGCAGCGTGTTGCTCGCGATCTCGGCTTTCAACGTAGATGCCACTCCATCGAGCGAACCCATCAGGGTATCGCCCAGCGCGAGTGTGCGCGCGGGATCATTATTCTCGAAGGCCAGCCGCGCCTGCAACCACGCCATGCTGGCACGCAAATCCTCGGGCAGTCCGGCGGAGGTGAGCGCGTTGTCGAGCAACCGGTTCACGCGTTCATAAGCCTTGGGTGCCGCACCGGCGACTTGCAGCGCGCGGGCGAGATTCCACTCCATTTGCCAGCGATAAGAGGCATCCAATCGTGGATCGCGTGCGAGTTCATCGAGTATTCGCTCCGCTTCATCGAGCTGGCCCGCGTTGATGGCGGAGAGCACGCGTTGAAACATCAAATCGCCCGGTGGCACCCCGGCGGGGACTTCCGCGAGCGCTGCGCCGTACGCATCGGCGGCAGTGCGGTAGTCGGCAGCGGTTTTCCCTATTTCGGCTGCGCGGAAATACGCCTCAGCCTGCAACACGCCGAGCTGCGCACGGGTTTCGCCAGCGGGCAATTCAGCGCGCGCTGCGGCGGCATGAGTCGCAGCGCGGCGATAAAGCCCCTGCTCCCAAGCCGCCTCCGTCAACACGCCCAGCGCCACAGCCTTGAGCGCGGAGTTGGGAAACTCTTTGAGCAGACGCGTGGCGTCTTCCTCAGCCTGTGGGTAGCGTTTATTCGCGTTGTCCGAAAGCGCGGTTTGCGCCCGAAAAAGCAGCAAGTACTCAAGAATCGGATGCGGCGACGGCGCCGAGATCAGCTCATTGAGGAGCTGACTAAACTCATCTCGCCGCGCCCCGGCACGCGACGCACGGAACATCAGCCGCAAGGCGACGCGCTGCCGGTCACGATCAGTCGAGTTGATCAGCAGATTGCGCAACGCGACCCAGCCCGCGCTATCGTCCGGACCTGCGATCAATCCAAGCAGCAGCTGCCATTCGTCTCTGTACGCGCGTTCATCTTTGGACAGCGGGAGCAGCGCGCTCTGCAAAAGAGCGATTGCCTGCGGGCGCTGGCCCAGCTGCGCGAGTCCAACGGCGAGCTGGCTGGTCGCCTCGTAAGCCTGGGCGGTGCCCGCACTGCTACCGATGATCTTCTGCCACGCCGTCACGTTGCGGTCCGTGACGTCGCCCGCCTGAAGTTTGAGCTTTCGTTTAGCCAATAGAAACCAGGCCCGCTGCGCCTCCAATCCCGCCGCTGCGGCCGCATCATCGGCCTGCTGATAAAACGCTCCCGCCTGCTGCGCATCGCCGGCCAGCTGGCCACGCAGGAAAAAATACCAGCCACGGTCATAGGGAGCGGTAAATTCATCGGGATTGATCGCCTGAGCCTCGGCCTTCGCCGCATCGAACCGACGTTCACGCACCGCGATCATCGCCTGCCGCAACCGCAGCGCCGCCGTGGGCAGGCCGGTGAATTTCTGCAACACCTTCGCAGCCTCGCTGAACCGGTCTTCCTCGATCAACGCCGTTGCCAGGTGGATGGCGACCCGGTTGCGCACTTCTGCCGAGGTCGCGGGATCATCAAAAATTTTCCTGAAGAGCTCGGCCGCGATAGAGGGCAATCCAATGTTCAGTGCCAGATGCGCCTCGCGTTCAAGCGAAAGCCCGGGACCGGGCGCGGGCCGCGACACGCCGGGCATCAAGGGAGCGGGCTGGCTGATCGGCTCCAGTTGCGCGCGCAGCGCGGGCGGGACCGCCAGCAGCGCGGGGACAAGCAACAGCATCCAGGTCTTCACTACCGACATTTTCGGAACGGGCATGGGTTTGCCGCACGATGCGCAGCGGCGCGACCGGTGGCAAGACAGTGGACAACGGGAAACGCGCGGCGTTCAACCAAGACTGGGGAGACGCCTCAGCCCCCTCCCCCGCCTAGCGCACTTTCGCCTGGCTTGGTCATCGCCATCGGTTCGAGTGCGCGATCGAGCGTAGCGGCATCGAGGAGACCTTTTTCGAGTACGACTTCACGCAAGGTTTTGTTGCTCGCAAACGCCTCCTTGGCCACGGCCGCCGCCGCATCGTAGCCGATGTGTGGGTTGAGCGCCGTCACGAGCATCAGCGAACGATCCACGAGCTCGCGGCAACGCTCGGGGTCTGCCTCGATGCCATGCACACATTGATCGGCAAAGACACGCGCGCCGTTCGCCAGGCAGTGAATAGCTTCGTGCAACGAGTGCGCGATGAGCGGGATCGTGACGTTGAGTTCGAAATGTCCGTCGCGTCCGCACATCGCGACCATCTGCGCGAGTCCCTGCGCGTAGATGCAGACTTGCACGAGCATCTCGCTCATCACCGGATTCACTTTTCCCGGCATTATCGAGCTGCCGGGCTGCGTGGCGGGCAGGCGGATTTCCTGCAAACCGCTGCGCGGGCCCGACGCGAGCAGGCGGATGTCGTTGGCGATCTTCGTGAGCGATGCGGCGATGGCGGAGAGTTGTCCCGCGACCTCGACCGAGTCGTCGCGCGCAGCCTGCGCTTCAAAATGATTATGCGCTTCGTAAAAGAGGATGCCCGTTTTCTCGGTAAGGATGCGGCAGACTTTTCCCGCGAACTCGGGATGACAGTTGATACCGGTGCCGACGGCGGTGCCGCCGATCGCGAGTTCGCGCAGCGCGACGATAGCTTTCTCCACGCGCACGGCGGCCTTCGATGCTTGCGCGGCATAACCGGAAAACTCCTGCCCGAGCGTGACCGGCGTGGCGTCCATCAAGTGCGTGCGCCCGATCTTCACGATTTCGGAAAACGCTTCGGACTTTGCGGCGAGCGCGGCGTGCAGGTGCTTGAGCGCAGGATGGAGTTGCTCGTGGAGCGCGAGCGCGACGGAAACATGCAGCGCAGTGGGGATGACGTCGTTCGACGACTGGCCGAGGTTCACGTCGTCATTCGGGTGAAGCGGTTTTTTGGAACCGATCGTCTGTCCGCTGAGCTGGCTCGCGCGATTCGCGATCACCTCGTTGGCGTTCATGTTGGTCGAGGTGCCCGAGCCGGTTTGAAACACATCGACGGGAAAATGCTCCAGCAGTTTTCCCTGAAGAAGTTCGTGAGCGACCTGCTGGATGAGCGCGCTCTTTTCGGGCGTGAGCAGCCCGAGTTCCTGATTGGCGGCGGCGCATGCGAGCTTCACGAGGCCGAGCCCGCGGATGAACGCGGGAGGCATCGGCCGCCCGCTGATGGGGAAATTCAACACGGCGCGCTGCGTGGAGGCGCCGTAGAGAGCTTCGTCGGGGACGGGCATCTCGCCCATGGAATCGCGTTCGGTGCGCATGAGGCAGCGTAGAGCCCGCGTTAATAAATGCAAAACGCGCCTGCGATCAGCGGGCGCGTTTGTCCAACTTCGTGCGCGGCGTGCGCGCGGAGAACTCAGGCTTGCGGCATCGGCAGCGGGCCGGTGCGTGAAGGCATCGGCGCGTAGTCGGGACGCGCGAGATTTTTCACGAGATCGGCGATGTTCACCGGCGTGCCTTTTTCGAAGCACTGGTTGGCGGCGATCCCGATCAAGATCGAGGCCGCGCCGGCGCGTTCGTCGGCTGCGCGCTGGTACTTATCCTCGGGAGGCTTCGGCAGGAACATGTCGTCCAACATGATCTTGTCGCCGCCACCGTGGCTGCCGGTGCCCGTCCACGGTTCGACCTCGCGGGGCGCGCCACGCAGCGGAATCACCCGCGTGGTCACGCCGCCTTCCGTGATGCCGCCTTGCACGGAGTCGGTGCCGTTCACGTAGATTTTTTCCACGATGGAATGCTCGAGACGGCCCTTCGTACCGTTGAACGCGATCTGGTAACCTTCCCAGGCGTTGAAGGCATTGAGCGAGTAACTGAGCGTCGCGCCGTTGTCGTAGCGCACAGCGACGTTCATCGTATCTTCGATGTCGATGTCCGGGCGGAAGACGCAGCGGTCGCGCAGATAGCCGTCGTGTTTTTCCTGATCCAGGTAGAGCTGCTTCATTTTCGGCTGCGCAGCCATATCGAGATAGAATCCGCATTTCTTCTTTTCCGGACAAGTGAGACAGCGCTCGTGATGGCTTTCGAGGCCGAGGCGCTTCGCCATGGCGGGCGTGTAGAATTCGCGCTTGCCCATCGCAGTCACGGCTTGTGGGACGGCACCAAGCCACCAGTTCACGAGATCGAAATGATGCGTCGCCTTGTGGACCATGAGGCCGCCCGAGTTTTCTTTGTGCGAGTGCCAGCGGCGGAAGTAATCCGCGCCGTGACTGGTGTTGAGCAGCCATTGGAAATCGACTGAGAGCACGTCGCCGATTTCGCCGCTCATCAAAATATCCTTCACCTGCGTGCGCGGCGGCGAGTAGCGGTAGTTAAAGAGCACACGGCAGTTTTTCCCGGTGCGTTTGCGCGCGTCGATGATCGCCTGGCATTTTGCCGACGTCGTGGTCATCGGCTTTTCGGTGATCGTGTCGCAGCCAAGTTCCATCGCGCGGATCAGGTACTCGTGGTGCGTGCCATCGACCGTCGTAACGATGACGAACTCCGGTTTCGTCTCCGCGATCATGCGCTCGAAATCGGCGGCCGCATAAGCCTTGGGCTCGGCCGCGCCGTGCCTGCGGGCGAGAGCGCGCGACACTTCGAGACGACCGGCATTGGTGTCGCAGATCGCGACCAGCTCGGCGTGTTCTTTGTGCGTCGTCTCGATCGCGCTTTGGTACATCTGGCTGCGCGAGCCGACGCCGACGATGGCGTATCGGCGGCGTTTGTTTTCGGTGACCGCAGCGAGGCTCGTGACGCCGAGCGCGAGGCCGACGCCGACAGCGGAGACACCTTTGACGAACGTGCGACGGGGCATGCCGTCGCCATTTCCGAGTGAGGAACCGGGAGGAATCATGGGGATAAAACAGGTCAGGGGCTGAACAACTAAGCAGCGCAAGGAGGGCAGCCGCCCTGTTGATTGACAAGCTGTGAGCCCCGACCGTTTCTCGAACCGTCAGCCCTCCGGCGCAGCCGCTTTCAACGCGCCAACCTCAACACTCCGTCACCCCTTTCCCGGAACCCCATGCATTCGAAAATTTTCGGCTCACTCGTGCGCGGCCGTCAGCCGCGCGGTCTTTTGATTTCGTCGCTGATGCTGATGTCCGTACTGATCGCTCGTGGCGGTTCTGCAGCTGAGCCGGGTTTGCTGTTCTATCTCTCCGGCACTCACGGCACGACCGCCGATCTCGCGGCTAACGGCCACACCGAGCCGAACTTCCTCAAAGACGTTAACCCTATCGCCGATGGCGCGCGCGGTCCCGCGCTCCGATGCGAGCATACGCAACGTCTCGCCTACGCGGCACCGGCAAACATCTATGCACAACGCGGCACGCTCTCGTTTTTCTGGCGCGCTCGCGAGGCCGTGGGGCCGACTGAGTTCCCGATCTTCCGCGTCGGCTACGGCGATCACTCGAGCTGGGACATGGTGTGGCTGCGCATCGACTATAACGGCCACGGCTTCGACGCGTTCGTGACCGACATCAACCTCAGCCGCACGCGCGTGTCGGTGAAGATCGAGCCGTTCTTCAAACCCGACGAATGGATTCACCTCGCACTCACGTGGGACGAGACGAGCGGCATCCGGTTTTTCATGAACGGAAAACTAGCCGCCGAAAAACGCCTTGAAGTGCCGACCCGTTACGACGCGCAGCTGGATCAATTCGGCCCGCACTCGCGCATCATCAGCCCGTACCAAGTGCAGAGTGACTATAACTACGTCCGTGGCGGCGACCTCGACGAACTGCGCATCTACGACCGCGCGGTCGCCGATGCCGACATCGCCACGCTGGCGAAAGGCGGCGCTCTTCCCGCGCTCACTCCCCTACCTGCCCGCTCGCTCGCCGATCCCGTCACGCGCACTGAATGGAGTTTCCGCCACGGCTGGAATCGCCCGGACGATCTTCCGCCCGCGCTGCCTGAGGGGAAATTTGTCGCTGTGAGGAAAGTCGAAATTCACGACGCCTACGACCTGAAACGCTGGTGGTGGAAGGCGAACGACGGCATCCGCGAGACGACGTGGCCCGGCGTGTACAACCAGTCGCGCCTCAGCGGTCGCAACGACTACTTCAAACTTCCTGACTGGGATTGCTACTCCCTGTCAGGGAAATCCGTGACGTTCACCTTGCCGGACGAGCCGTGGAATCATCTAGAGATTTCCGGCGCTGCGTGGGGTGAGGGAAAACTAGTGGGCAAAGAAAAGACCTCTCCACTTTTTAAGCGTTCACGCGGGCAGGAGCGCAGCATTTACGCCTTCAAGACCGCGACGACCGGTCAGAAAATCCAGTTCGACAACGTCGAGCAGGAGCAGCCCATCGGTGAATTCGCGCCCTATCACGTGACAGCCGGGCGCGAGCCAGAAGGCACCCGAATCCTCGCGTATCAGATCACCGGGCACGCCGCGCAGCAGACGGGCATACCGTCCCTGGTTGAGTTCGTGAAAGGCCGCCATCCTTCCGACGAGCAGGCGGCCCTCGTCGCGGAGCCGGCCGATGCGAAAGTGAAACGAGGTCCGAAAGTCTTGTTCGCGGGTTTGCCATTGCTGCATGTGTTTGTTCCCGCGCCAGGAGAGGAGTCCGGCGACGACGCACTCGACGGCATCGCAGTGGATCTACCCGCGTGGAGTAGTCCTGACTCCGCTTCGCCCGCGCGTGCTGTCTCCTTCAACATCCGCGTCAAAGACCCGCTCTGGCCTGCGCGTGAGCTGCTCGATTTCACATTTACCGCCGATCCGCGCGAAGCCCGCACGCTCTGGCTCGATACGCGCGATCGCATCCTGCCGGAAGGCCGTGGGATTTATCTGACGATCACTGCCTCTGAAAACCCGGGAAACATCGCTGCGCTCACTCCGTCGCAAGTTCGCCTCGTTTTCAAATCGCGCGAAGCCGGGCGCGCCGAGCACGAGTTGGATCGTTTCACGCAGCTGCGCGACAGCTACGCGATGCTGGTGGAGGAAAATCCCCGCGACCGCCGTTACCAGCTCTGGGCGCGGTTCGAGAATGACCTGAACGATCTCCTCCGCGTGAATCCCACGCACGTGCTCGCGCAGCAGTACAAAGCCGACGCCTTGCCCGGTTCGGTGAAGCCGCCCTTCGAACAACCGGTAGCGCCCGATCGCGTACCTCTCTGGGCGTTTCGACAGGTCGAGACGCTGCGCCGCGCGAAGGAGCTCGTGCTTTGGTACATCGATCACCGCCAGATCGAGAACGGCGAACTCGGTGGAGGACTTTCCGATGACACCGACATGGCCAACTACTGGCCCGGAATCGCGCTCATGGGCGCGGAGCCCGATAAGATCGCGGACTCGCTGCGGCGCTTGCTCGATGCGTGTTACGCGCACGGGATGTTCACGGATGGATTGCCCACGATTCAGACCGATGAACTCCACACTTACGAAGAAGGTATCAACACGCTCGGACAGAATCTGATCCTCGACTACGGCAGCCCGCCCCAGATCGAGCGCGCGATGGAGACCGCGCGCGGACTCGCCAGCATCACGGGGGTGAACGCAGCCGGGCATCGCCACATCCGCAGCAGTTATTACAGCGGCACGCGCATGGCCACCGAAGGCGTGTGGGGATGGAGCAAGGCGTACTCATTTCTAGCGTTTCAACCGATGCAGTTGCTCGCCGACTACAACGGCGATCCAGCGGCCAAAAAACTTCTCATCGAACTCGCCGACGGCCTGCTCGCCCACCGCAAGCCCGGCAAGGACGGCCGCCACGCGATACCTACCGCGATCCACTTCGAGAGCGATGCCGAGGCTGATGCGTCGCGCAGCTTTTCGTCGTGGGCGCTTTTCTGGAATGCGTGGCAGTGGACGCGCGACGAAAAGTATCTCGCCCCGATTCTCGACGGTGGCGCGGCATCGATCGGTGCGGTGAATCCTAATGCGCTCGATCTGCTCGCCCTGCGCGAAAGTTTCGGTGGCGAGATCGCCCGCGGAAATGATTTCAGTGCGCGCGATGTTTCACGCTCCGGCGTGCCCTCGCAGCAGAGCATGCACTTCGCGTGGCAGATCACCGGCGACAAAACGCATCTCGAAAAACTCTACGCCGGCCTCACCGAACGCATGGCGAATCGCTGGTACATCAACACCGAGGGCAGTCTTTGGGTGGACCGCATCAACATGTCCACGAGCGAACTCCAGCGCGCCCGGCTCGGCGGTGTCGCGCTGGCTCGCAACGCGATTTTCCCCGGCCACGTGGTGAGCTGGCGTTTTGCTGCGCCCGCGAAAGCCGAGAGCGTCGCGATCTTGATTCCCGAAGCGACTGACGACGCGTTCAAAGTCATCGCCTACAACCTCGAAGCAGTGCCCGTCGCTGCATCGATGACCGGTTGGGCTATCACGCCGGGCGATTGGGAGATCACGCAAGGCGTCGATGCCGACGGCGACGACCAAGCCGATGGATTGATGGAGAAACGCACGGTGCCGCTTGAGCGCACGAAGTCGGTCGAGCTGACTTTCCCCGCGCACACGACGACCGTCCTCACATTTAAGAATGTGAAACGCGGCACGCCCTATCACGAACGTCCGGACCTCGGGATCGACCGGCAGGATGTGACGCTGCGAGACGGCAAACTCGCCGTAAACCTGCATAGCCTCGGCTCCGCACGCGTGCCTGCGAGCAGCGTCGCGTTGGTTTCGGCTGATGGAAAAATCCTCGCCCAGATGACGACTCCGGAAATCGCCGCACCGCTCGACTGGAAACCCAAGACCGCGGAGGTGATTCTCTCACTGCCCGTCGGTATGAAAACCGAGGGCTGCTCTGTTGTGATCGATCCTGAGCACGCGCTGACGGAGATCACCACGCGCAACAACGCGGTGAAACTGTGAATGCTCAACCGCTCAGTCCTTCGGCGCGCGTTGCAGTTTTTCCGCAGGCCGCGCTTCAGGTGTGAAGCGCACTTCACGGATAGCTCCTTTGAACCAGGAGACTTTGTTTTGCCGCACGCCCAGTGAGGTGCGCCCCGTCGCGGACATCGGCTCAAACTGGATCGCGCCTTCGCACTCCCTCACGCCGTCCACGAAATGAGTCATGCGACCGTCGGCATAGGTTAATGCCGCCCAGTGCCAGCGGCCGACCTGGTGCGCCTTTGCGCGATCGATCAACGTCAGCCGGTGCGCGGCATCCGAATACAGGAAAGTGTCGAGGCACCACTGGCCTCCTGGCAGGAGACGGAGCTCGATCAACACGCGGCGGCCTTTCTCATCCTGCAGGTGCAGGAAGCGTTGCTCGGGCTGGCCATCGGCATCGACGGAGAAACAGATTTCTATGGTGAAGGCTTTCCACTCGGAGATTGGGATGACAGGGACGACCAGACCGTCGGCCTTGCCATCGAAACGGACGGATGAGCCCGAGCCTTCTTTCGCGCGAGACGGAGCGCCCCAGATCTCGGTCTTTGCGCCACCGAGCGAAGCCAGATCATCGAGACGCCAGACGACCGATGGAGGTATTTCACCTGCTCGCGCGAGCAGCGTGGCAAGCAGAGCGGTTGCGACACACAGGCAGCGAAGGGGTAAAGAAAGCATCACGGGGTGGACGCATACAAAAATGCCGCCAGCCTTTCGCAAGGCCGGCGGGGCAGTCATGAAGAGAAAACCTAGAGCCCGTCAGAATCGCAGACGTGCGTTGGCGTGGCCGCAACGAGGACACTCGCACGAGTCGGGCCGACCAGAGGCTGCGTAGAGATGGTTGCAGCGAGCACACATGAACGTGGATTTGCGGCGGGCGTGCTCGAAGAGCGCGTGATCACGGCGGTCGTAGAACATCCAGAGTCCCAGAAAAAGAGCCGCGACGAAGAGGCAGTAGATGACCGTGGCGGTGGAGAGATCCATGCGGCAGTGAAGACTGATTGGTTATCGACACAAACCCGGCTGACCAGCGCCGAGTGTCTGGCAGATAGGGAAAGTCATGCGCTCTCGTTGAAACGATCAACGCGCCCTATGTAACGTAATACGTTACATCCCGACCTCGCTCTCGTAGGCCCCGGGGAGAAAGTGTGCGAGTTCGGGCGCGGTCAGAGGTAAGATGCGGAAAGGCGGAAAGAGAAATATTTGAGCATAAAAAAACGCGCCGAAGAAAAATTCGGCGCGTTTGAAACTGAGAGCTTTAGCTGATCGCTCAGGCTTGGGCCTGGCCTTCAGCGGGCGTTGCGTCGGCGGCGGGAGCAGCTTCGGCAGCGGAGGCTTTCTTGCCCTTCTTGGCGGGCTTCTTGCGCTTCTTGTAGCCTGGATCGTCGGCTTTAACGAACTCGATCAGGGCCATCTCAGCGGCGTCGCTGATGCGCTTGCCGAGTTTGTAGATACGGGTGTAGCCGCCGGTGCGGTTGGTGAACTCTTTGTGCTTCTCGTTGAAGAGGAGCGTGACGGCGGTCTCATCGCGCACGTCACTCAGAGCGAGACGGCGGAGATGGAGAGCGTCCTTGGGCTCGGTCTTGGCCGCGGCCTGCTTGGCCTTGGTGATGACCTTCTCGATGAAGGGACGGAGGGCTTTGGCCTTGGTCACGGTGGTCTTGATACGACCATGGGTGATCAGGGAGGCGGCCATGTTGGAGAGCATCGCGGCGCGATGTTCACGGGTGACGCCGAGGGAGGCGTGGTGTTTATTGTGACGCATTGTGTTTTTGTTTTAGACGACTCCCGATCGGCAATCCGGTCGCAGCGTGGGGCGGCAGCGGACGGCGCGAGAGTAGTGATGAAAAGTGAGCCCCGACTCAGCGCTGTTTGCGACAAGCCGGGGCTGTGGGAATGGAAACGACTTAGAGATCCTTCTTCGAATCGAGGAGGCGTTCGTCGAACTTCATGCCGAGTGAGAGGCCGAGAGCTTCGAGCTTGTCCTTGATTTCGTTGAGCGACTTCTTGCCGAAGTTGCGGTACTTGAGCATCTCCTGCTCGGTCTTCATCGCGAGTTCGCCAACGGTGGTGATGTTCGCGTTGTTCAAGCAGTTCGCGGCGCGAACGGAGAGTTCGATTTCGTTCACCGACATGTTGAGGAGCTTGCGGAGCTTGTTCTGCTCTTCGCTGACCTCGCTGGTCTGGGTGTCGAAGTTGTACTCTTCGTTGCTGACGCGGTTGAAGACATCGAGGTGGTGAGCCAGGATCGAAGACGCCTGCTTAAGGGCATCATCTGGATTGATGCGGCCATCGGTCCAGACTTCGAGGATGAGCTTATCGTAGTCGGTGATCTGACCGACGCGGGTGTTCTCAACCGAGTACTTCACAAGGCGAACAGGCGAGAAGAGCGAGTCGATCGGGATGACACCGATGGCTTGTTCTTCTTTTTTGTTCTGCTCGCCAGGATAGTAACCACGACCGGTCTTGATCTCGACTTCGGCTTCAAAGGACGCGCCCTTTTCGAGCGTGCAGATGACCTGGTCGGGATTGACGATCTTGATGTTGGAGTCGGCCTGGATGTCGCCAGCAGTAACTGCACCGGCTTTGGAGGCTTTGATGGAGAGGCTGATCGCGTCGCGTTTTTCGGAGACGATCAGAACTTTTTTCAGGTTGAGGACGATGTCGGTGACATCTTCCACAACGCCGTCGATGCTCTGGAACTCGTGGTTAACGCCCTCGATCTTGATCGAGGAGATAGCCGAGCCCTCGATGGAGCTCAGGAGGACGCGGCGCAGGGAGTTGCCGATGGTGTGGCCGTAGCCAGCTTCGAATGGTTCGGCGATGAACTTGCCGTAAGTAGGCGTAGCGCCTTCTTCGACCTTGGTGAGCTTGGAGGGAAGTTCGAACTTTCCGAGGCGTTTGGGCATGGCAGGTATTTAGATTAGAGGATGGATTGCTCTGAGAAAAAACTCAGAAGCGCGAGTAGAACTCGACGATGATCTGCTCGTTGATGCCGGGCTCCATCTCATCGCGGTTCGGGAGACGGTTGACGACAGCCTTGAATGCCTCGGCGTTCAGCGTGAGCCAGCCGGGGACGTTGCGGGCGCGGTTCTCTTCGAGAAAGCGGGTAGCGACCTGGCGGGAGCCGGGAGCGTTCTTCACTTCGATCTCGTCGCCAGCCTTAACGGCGTAGCTCGCGATGTCGACCTTGCGGCCGTTGACGCGGATGTGGCCGTGATTGACGAACTGGCGGGCGGCGGCGCGGCTCTTGGCGAAACCCAGGAGGTAAACGACGCTGTCGAGACGGGTCTCGAGGAGCTGGAGGAAGCGGGTACCGGTGACGCCACGCTCGCGCTTGGCAGCCTCGAAGGTGCGGCGGAACTGGCGCTCAAGCAGGCCGTAGGTGTAACGGAGCTTCTGCTTTTCGTTCAAGCCGACCGCGTACTCAGAGAGTTTGCGGCGGAGCTTGGGGCCGTGCTGGCCGGGGGGGAAGTTGCGTTTCTCAAAAGCCTTCGTCGCGCCGAAAATCGGAACGCCAAAACGACGGCTAATGCGTGTGGTTGGACCTGTGTAACGAGCCATGGTCGGATATTTTTAGATTATTAAAAGGTAGTGGAGGATTCCTTACACGCGGCGGCGCTTGCGGGGGCGGCAGCCGTTGTGCGGGATGGGGGTTACGTCGATGATCGACGAGATCTCGAGGCCGATGGCCTGGAGGGCGCGGACAGCGGAGTCACGGCCGAGACCGGGACCGCTGAGCTTGATGACGACGTCCTTGAGGCCGTGCGACATGGCGTTGCGGGCGGCGTCTTGAGCGACGACCTGCGCGGCGTAGGCGGTGGATTTGCGGGAGCCGCGGAAGTTGCACTTACCAGCGCTGGACCAGGCGATGACCTGACCTTTGGCGTCGGTGATGGAAACGATCGTGTTGTTGAAAGAAGCGAGGACGTTAACGACACCGGAAGTGACGTTCTTAGAGCCCTTGGCTTTGCGAACCTTGATCGCGCCGATCTCTTCTTTGAGGAGATCTTCAGCGGTCGGCTGCTTGGCGACACCGCCAACGAGTTCGACTGGCTTTTCAGCGGGAGCAGGAGCAGCGCCTTCGGCGCCTTCCTTCTTGGCTTTGGGGGCACGAGCGGGCTTTTCAGCGGCGGCGGCGGCTGGAGTTTCGGCGCCAGCGGCGGCGGGGAGGGCGTCCTTCTTAGGAGCCTTTTTGGGAGCGGATTTTTCTTCGGCCATGACGTTAAAGAATTACTTAGCGGGAGCGGTTGGCTTGGAGACGCCGACGGTGCGGCGGGGGCCTTTGCGCGTACGCGCATTGGTGCTGGTACGCTGACCGCGGACAGGGAGGCTGCGGCGGTGGCGGACGCCACGGTAGCAGTTGATCGCCTGGAGGCGCTTCAAGTTGCCGGTGAGTTCGCGGCGGAGATCGCCCTCAACCACCCATTTGTGCTCGGTGATGATGTGGAGGATCTTGTTGAGCTGTTCTTCCGTGAGCGCATCGGCGCGCTGGTTCGGATCGATACCGGCTTCTTGGACGACTTGGTCCGCGCGTTGCGGGCCAATGCCGTAAATATAACGGAGGGAGATCGCGACTTTCTTTTTCGCGGGGATTTCTACACCGAGGAGACGTGGCATATAGTTTCGAGTTAGGAGATGTTTGGTTGAGAGTGTGAGGAGCTGGCGGTTAACGCGCGGCCGAGGATTGAGTGGGCGCGGTGGAAAGTGTGGAGAGTGGCCGGGGAATCGTGAGAATCTCAGGGCCTTTATCTGTTGTTAGCACGGTGTGTTCGAAGTGCGCGGAGGGTGATCCGTCGGCGGTGACAACCGTCCAGCCGTCGCCGAGTGTCTTCGTCTTGTATCCGCCGAGATTTACCATCGGCTCGATGGCAAGGGTCATACCGGGCTTGATCTTATCACCTGAGTTACGGCGGCCGAAGTTCGGGATCTGCGGATCTTCGTGCATTGAAACGCCGACTCCGTGGCCAACCATGTCGCGGACGACACTAAAGCCATGCTTCTCGACGTGGGTCTGAACCGCATGGGAGATGTCGCCAATGCGATTGCCGACGGTGGCTTGCTGAATGCCGAGATCGAGGGCTTCGCGGCTGACGCGGAGGAGTTCTTCGATTCGTGGCGAGACAGAGCCGACAGGCATCGTGAAGGCGTTGTCGCCGATGTAGCCGTTGTAGTGGACGACGACGTCGAGCGAAACGATGTCTCCATCTTTCAGGATACGTTTCAGGGAGCCGATGCCGTGAACGACTTCGTCGTTGACGGAGATACAGGTGTAAGAGGGATACGCCGGATGACGCGGGCCGAGTTTATAGCCGTAACAGGCACTCCGGGCTCCGTACTGCTCGATCATATGTCGGGCAGCTTGATCCAAGTCGTAAGTAGAAATGCCGGGCTGAACCTTCGTCTTAAGAAGGTCCAAGACCGACGCGGCAACAGCACATGCTTCACGCATGCGGATGATCCCTTCTTTGTTTTTGATGGGGATCATATCAGGCCGCTAAAGCGCTGGTCTCAACAACTGTGAGACCGAGAGCGCGGTAATGATCGACGACGGCTTCAGATGACTGGTCCGCTGCGATAAGGCCGTGGAGGCTTTCGTCGCGGGCATCGAGCCATTCGTCGAATACTTTTGCTTGGAGCAGCGTAGCCGGGAATCCGCTTAGGGCGAAACCCGCATCAGGTTTGCGCGTCCAGAACCAGCGGCGCATGAGCGCGAGCGTGGAATCTTCAGCGAGGGGTTTGCCCTGCTGAGCAAGTCGCTCGGCGGTGAGACCGAACGGCGTGCGGCGCGAAATCTCTTGTCGCAGAAGGCCGACAGGAGAGACGTGCTCAATATTCAAAGAACGGAGCTGATTCATTAAGTTTTCCGAGGAAGAACCGGGTGAACCAGCGATGACTATCTTGATTTTGGCGGGAGCGCCGAAATAAGAAAAGAGGTCGGAAATTGCAGCCACCTAGACCGAAGTAAAGAACCAATTAGGTGTTTAGAGAAACTTCGCTGCCCAGGCCGCGATACCGATGAGGAAGATCGTACCGAGAACAAGCCAGAGCTTGCCTACGGTCTTCATGTCAGCTGCTTCACCAATGGCACTGGCTGCGGAGGGATTACGGGCGCGGATGCGGCCTTTTTTGAGGAAGCCGTCATAGTGGCGCTGTAAAAGGAAGGTCTCGATCTGCTTCATCGTGTCGAGAATGACACCGACAGTAATCAACATACCGGTGCCTCCGAAGAAGACGGCGATGCGCTGAGGAACGGCGAGCTGGTGAAGGGCGAGGTCGGGCATGACCGCGATGAAGGTGAGGAAGATCGCGCCAGCGAGAGTCATGCGCGTCATGATGAAATCAAGGAAACTGGCGGTGGGTTCTCCGGGGCGAACGCCAGGGATGTAGCCGCCGTATTTCTTAAGGTCATCGGCGATCTGGATCGGTTTGAACATAACCGAGACCCAAAAATAGCTGAAGAAGAGAATGAGAAACGCCATGAATACGTAGTAAGCTAAGCGCCCATGAACGAGAATATTGGAGGCCTCGATCATCCATTTCCAATTCATCGCGGCACCTAGCCAGGAAAAGATCTGCTGGGGGAAGAGAAGAATGGCGCTGGCGAAGATCACGGGCATGACGCCCGAGTAGTTAACTTTGAGCGGGAGAAACGAGCTTTGGCCGCCCATGACCTTATTGCCGACGACTCGCTTGGCATACTGAACCGGAATTTTGCGCTGACCTTGAACAACCATGATGATACCCATGGTGACCAAGATAAACAGGCCGATCATGATAACGCCCTCAATAGGTCCGAGCTTGGCTACACCGATCGGAGCGAAGAAGAGATGGTAAGTCGCAGTCGCTGCACCAGGAATGTCGGCAAGAATACCAACTGTGATGAGGAGCGAGACACCGTTGCCGATTCCGCGTTGGGTTATTTGCTCACCGAGCCACATGAGGAGCATCGTGCCTGCAGTCATGAAAACGACTGAGGTGATCAAAAAGAGGGTGTGCGACGACTCGATGACAATCGGGCCGTAGGTATTTACATCATATCCGTTGAAAAGACGGGCTGGGTTTTCGAGGGTCGCGATCAATAGCGCACCTTGGATGACACAGATGATGACTGTGGCGTAGCGAGTGTACTGCGTGAGTTTTTGACGACCGACATCGCCTTCTTGCTGGAGACGGCTGAGGGCTGGGACAACAGCGGTCATCAGCTGGAAAATGATCGATGCGCTGATATAAGGCATGATGCCGAGCGCGCAGACTGCACCCTTCAAGAGGGCACCGCCGGTAAACATATTATACAAACCAACCAACGCTCCGGTGCCAGCGGCTGTCTGGTCGGCGAAGAACTTTTGGAGCGGCTGCGGGTCGAGACCGGGAAGCGGGATGTGCGCGCCGACACGGGCGACGAACAGGAGGGCCAACGTGTAGAAAATGCGTGAGCGAAGCTCAGGAATTTTCAGCGAGTTCGTGAATGCGGAGAGCACTGGTGTGGGGAAGTGGTGGGTTATGATGCTGGACCCTGCGTAGGGAAACGACCGGCGCGCAGATTTGCGGACGCCGGTCGATTTCTACAAGCCGAAGTTTTCTACAATCAGGCGTTGATCGCCTGGCCGCCGGCTTTTTCGAGCTTGGCTTTGGCTGACTCGGAGAACTTGGCTGCGGTGACTTTGAGTGCGCGGCTGATTTCGCCGTCGCCAAGAACTTTGAGAGCGCGGCCGTCATCGCGGACAAGGCCGTGCTTGGCGAGCACTTCGGAGGTCACTTCCGTAACAGACGCATCAAGCTTGGCGAGATCGCCAACATTCACGGTCGCGTAAGTGGTACGGAAGTTGTAGTTATTGAAACCGCGGTGAGGGAGTTTGCGGTAGAGAGGCATCTGGCCGCCTTCAAAACCGGGGCGGATGCTGCTGCCGGAACGAGCGGACTGGCCTTTGCCACCGCGACCGGAGGTCTTGCCGTGGCCGCCGCCTTCGCCGCAACCAACACGTTTTTTGCGGTGAATAGCACCGGCTACATTTTTGAGTTCGTGGAGTTTCATAGGATTCCTAGAGGCGCCCCACCCTGCTTTTTCGCGGGTGAGACTCGGATTTTTAGAGAAAAGGAGAAAGGTGAAAACGTCCGGTCTTTTAATGCTGAACGCTCAGCGGGGAAAACCCGTTGAGCGTCAGACTAAAACTGCGGATCGGTAGCGCGAAGTGCGTCTTAGACGGAAGCCTTACGGGCATTCTTGATTTCTTGCGCGAGACGGAGCTGGAGCAGACCGTTGAGCGTGGCGTGAACGACGGCGATGTGGTTCGAGGAACCCATCGACTTCGTGAGCACGTTTTTGACGCCAGCGGCTTCAAGCACAGCGCGGACAGCGCCACCAGCGATGAGGCCGGTACCGGATGTCGCGGGCTTGAGAAGGACGCGACCGCCATCGTATTCGCCGAAGACATCGTGCGGGATCGTGTCGCCCTTGAGCTTCACGTTGACCATGCGCTTGTGAGCGTTGGCGGTACCCTTTTTGATGGCATCAGGAACTTCGTTAGCCTTGCCGTAGCCGATGCCGACGTTGCCCTTCTGGTCGCCGACGACGGCGAGCGCAGAGAAGCTGAAACGGCGACCACCTTTGACGACCTTGGCGCAGCGATTGATGAAGACGACCTTCTCAACCATCTGCGGGCCGTCCTTCGGTGCTTCGGGCTGACGATCACGACGCGGACCGCCACGGTTGAAACCGTCGCGACGCTGACCACCGCGATTATCACGGTTTTGTCCGTCGCGATTGTGTCCGCCGCCAGGAGCTGGCGTAGACGCAGGAGCGGGAGACGAGGATGGGACTGGGGGAGTTGTTTCCGAGCTCATGATTAGAATACGAGACCGCCTTCGCGGGCTGCGTCAGCGAATACTTTGACTTTACCGTGGTAGGGAGCGCCCGAGCGGTCGAAAACGACTGCGCTGAGGCCGGCAGCTTTGGCCTTGGCGGCGAAGGCTGCGCCGAGAGCTTTCGCTCCGGCGACGTTAGCGGCGAGCTTCTGCTTGCGGAGTTCGGCATCGAGGCTGGAGAGAAACACCAGCGTGGTCGCGGTGTCGTCGTTGATGGCCTGTGCGTAGGCGTGCTTGCCGGTGAAACGGATGGCGAGGCGGGGGCGGATGGCGGTGCCATTGACCTTCTTGCGGATTCTCCAGCGGCGTTTCTGGAGGAGGTCGGCTTTGCGAATGTTGCTCATTGAAATAGTGAGTTAGAGATTGGGAATTAAGAGAGAAGAACTGGAGGAAGGCGGCGGTTACGCTGCGATTTTGAGTTCTGCTATCGGCATTCCTACTAGGTCCGTTAGGCGACCGTTTTGCCTTCCTTGCGGCGGACACGTTCGCCGACGATACGGACACCTTTGCCTTTGTAGGGCTCGGGTGGGTAGTAGGCGCGGATGTTGGCGGTGACGGCACCGACGAGTTGCTTGTCGCAACCCTCGACTTTGACCTTGGTCTGGTCGGTCACGGTGATTTTGATGCCTTCCGGAATATCGAAAAGGATCGGGTGCGAGTAGCCGAGCGCGAGGTCGAGCTGCTTGCCCTTGAGGTTGGCCTTGAAGCCGACGCCTTGGATTTCGAGATCTTTAACGTAGCCTTCAGTGACACCTTTGACCATGCCAGCGACGATGGAACGGGCGGTGCCGTACATAGCGCGAGCGAAGCGGGAGTCGTCAGCCGGAACGAAGGAAACCTTCTTATCGGCGACGGAGATCTTCACATCAGGTGCGAAGGTCTTGGAAACTTTACCCTTAGGGCCTTCGACGAGGACGGTGCCGTTTTTAACGTCAACCTTGACCTTGTCAGGAATGGGAACGGGGACTTTACCGATGCGGGACATTGTGTGCGTGCTCCTTGATTACCAAACGTTGCAGATGAGCTCGCCACCGACCTTCTCACGGCGGCAATCGCCGTCTTTGAGAACGCCCTTGGAGGTCGAGAGGATACCGATGCCGAGTCCGTTGAGGACGCGGGGAATTTCGGAGTAGCGGTAGTAAAGACGGCGGCCGGGAGTGGAAACGCGCGTGAGGTTGGTCAACACGGGGGCGTTTTCGACGTACTTCATTTTCACGACGAGGGTCTTGTGGCCCAGCTTGTCGATGCTGTTGCTATGGTCTGAGACATAGCCTTCGGCTTTAAGAATGCCAGCGATGGCCTCCTTGAGGGTGGAGTGCGGGATGACGCACTCGGCGAGACCGGCCTTCGACGCATTGCGGAGGCGGGTCAGGAAATCACTGATTGGATCAGTCATGGTGGATGTTTGTTAGATGCCTGTGGGTCATATCCGACTCCCGCAGGCGAAAGGGATTATTACCAGGAGGACTTGGTGACGCCGGGGATCTTACCGGCGAGCGCGAGTTCACGGAACGTGATACGCGAGACACCGAAGCGACCGATGAAGGCGCGTGGGCGGCCGCTCATGGAGCAACGGTTGCGAACGCGTTCGACGGCCGAGTTCTTCGGGAGCTTCTGGAGCTTCTTCTGAGCGGCGTAGAATTCTTCGTCGTTGGTGGCCGGGTTGGCGAGGATGGCCTTGAGCTCGGCGCGCTTGGCACCGAATTTGGCGGAGAGGGCAATACGCTTCTTGTTGCGTTCGATGGCGGACGTTTTCGGCATGGCGAGAGGCGGTTAAAATTAAGCTGCAGTCTTGGTGGGCGTGACAGGCTCGGTGCGGCGGAAAGGCATACCGAGGAGCTTCAGGAGCTCGCGGCCTTCTTCGTCGGTGGTGGCGGTGGTCACGATGGTGACATCGAGGCCCATGCTCTTCTTAACGTTCTCCACGGTGATTTCCGGGAAGATGGTGAAGTCGGAAACGCCTAGGTTGTAGTTACCCTGGCCGTCGAGCTTCGGGGACACGCCGCGGAAGTCGCGGATGGTCGGGAGAGCAACGGAGAGGAGGCGATAGAGGAACTCCCACATGGCGGTACCACGGAGGGTGACGTAAGCGCCAGTGATCTGGTTCGGCTTCAGCTTGAAATTGGAAATAGCCTTCTTCGTGCGGGTAAGAATGGGCTTTTGACCGGCGATCAGACCGAGGTCGCGAGCGGAGTCGGCAATCTGGTTCTTGTCAGCGTCAGCATCGATACCGGTATTGAGCACGACTTTCGTGATCTTCGGAACCTGATGTTTGTTGGTGTAACCGCGGCTCTTCACGAGCTCGGAAATGATCTGCTCGTTGTAGAGCTTCTTGAGGACGGGAGTGTAAGTGGTGCTCATTGGTGCAAGGCCATCGGATTTCCGACCCGACGGCATCTGAGTGTGTTTTTAGAGGAAAAGAGGCGAAATAACGCATCACGCGGTGATGCGTGGCAAGCGTGATTTCGCCCGGAATGGTTCGAAGGAGACTTAGGCGGTCTTCTTGGCGCGTTTGCTGGAATCGAAGGTCGACTGAAGCATCAGGTTAGAGACGTGGACCGAACCTTCGCGTTCGATGATCGCGCCGTTCGGGTGCTGTTCCGACTTCTTCGTGTGGCGCTTCAGCATGGCGACGCCTTCAACGACGACGCGGCTTTTAGCGGCACGGATTTCGAGGACTTTACCGGTCTTGCCCTTGTGGGAGCCGGCGATGACGACGACTTGGTCGCCGCGTTTGACGTGGAATTTGGTAGCCATGTTAGAGAACCTCCGGAGCGAGGGAGATGATCTTCATGAAGTTCTTCGCACGCAGTTCGCGAGCGACGGGGCCGAAGATGCGGGTGCCCTTGGGATTGTTGGCAGCGTCAATGATGACGATGGCGTTGCTGTCGAAACGCAGGTAGCTGCCATCCGCGCGGCGGACGGGAGCTTTGGTGCGAACGACGACGGCCTTGGCAACTTCACCTTTTTTAACGGTGGCTTCGGTAGCACTGGCCTTGATGTGGACAGTGATGACGTCGCCGACGCCAGCGGTGTTGGTGTTCTGACCTTTTTTGCTGATCATCGCGGCGCGACGAGCACCGGTGTTATCAGCAACTTCGAGAATGGAGCGCAGTTGGATCATGACGCGTGACTTCTATAGGAGGGTTAAGCGGAGGGCGTGGAAGCCTGCGTGACTTTGGTGGGGACCGTGGCGGCGACATCTTGCTCGGTGATAGCGGCACCAGCGAGAACAGCGGCTTCGATGACACGGATGATGCGCCAGCGCTTGAGGCGGCTGATCGGACGGGTTTCCATGATCTCAACCTTGTCGCCGACTTTGGTCTCGTTCTTCTCGTCGTGGACGTGAACGACGGTCTTACGATTAACGACCTTATGGTAGAGTGGATGGGGCGTCTTGTAAGGGACGGTGACCTTGACGGACTTGTCGCCGGAGCGGCTGGTGACAAAGCCGATGAGGTCTTTGCGTTTGTTACGGGTCGAGGATGACATGATCGTATGGGACTAGCGGCGGCCTCAGGCGGCTTTGGCTGCTTTCTTTTGGTTCAAGATGGTCTCGAGGCGGGCTACGTCCTTGCGGAGAGCACGAATCGTGTGGGTCTTTTCGACCTGGCCGGTGTTCTTCTTCAGGCGGAGCTGGAGAAGCTCAGCGCGGATGTCGGCGAGCTTGGTGGTGATCTCAGCGGGAGCGAGATCGCGGATTTCTTTGGAAGTCATGGTGCGTTTTTTAGAACGGTTGTGGGTTAGACAGCCGTACCTTCACGCACGATGAAACGGCAGTGGAAGGGCAGCTTGGCGTCAGCGAGGCGGAAGGCCTCTTTGGCGACGGTGGTGGGAACGCCGGAGAGTTCGAAAAGAACTGCGCCGGGTTTGATGACAGCCACGTAATATTCGACTGGGCCTTTACCGGAACCCATGCGGGTCTCGGCTGGCTTTTTCGTAACGGGCTTGTGGGGGAAAACGCGGATCCAGAGTTTGCCCTTGCGCTTCAGGTGGCGCGAGATGGTGACACGGGCCGCCTCAATCTGCTGACCGGTCATGGGTCCGCGGGTGAGGGATTGGAGGCCGTATTCGCCGAAGGCGATCGTGTTACCACGCTTGGCGTTGCCGGAGCGGGAACCCTTTTGGGATTTGCGATATTTAGTGCGTGCGGGAGCGAGAGCCATGGGAGTGTATTCTCCTTAAAAGGTTAGTCCGTTAGAGCGGATCAGGCGGCGGGTTCAGCGTCCTTTTTGCAGATCCAGCATTTAACGCCGATCTTGCCGAAAAGGGTGCGGGCTTCGAAAAAGCCGTAGTCGATGTTTTCGCGGAGGGTGTGCAAGGGCACGCGGCCTTTGCGCTGCCATTCGCGACGAGCAATGTCGGCACCACCAAGGCGGCCGGAGCACTGGATACGGATACCTTCGGCACCGAGGGTCATGGCCATTTCAACGGCCTTCTTCATGGCGCGGCGGAATGCGATACGGCGTTCGAGCTGAAGTGCGACGTTCTCAGCGACGAGCTGAGCTTCAATCTCGGGCTTCTTCACCTCTTGGATGTCGAGGAGGATCTCTTTGCCGGTGAGCTTGGAGAGCTCTTCTTTGATCTTCTCGATCTCCTGGCCCTTGCGTCCGATGACGATGCCAGGGCGGGCGGTGTAAATCTTGACGCGGACGCGGCTCGAAGCGCGCTCGATGAAGATGCGCGGAACGGAAGCCTGCTTCAGTTTCTCCATGAGTTTCTCACGGATGATCTGGTCTTCGAGGAGGAGCTTGGGGAAGTCCTTCTTCGTGGCATACCAGCGGGACTGCCAGTTACGGCGGACGGCGAGGCGGAAGCCTGTGGGATTTGTCTTTTGGCCCATGGTAGGAAATTAGTTCGAGTTGCCGTCCGACAGGACGATCTTGATGTGCGACATCTTCTTGCGGCGTGGCATAGCGGTACCGCGGGCACCGGCTTTGAAGCGCTTGAGGACGGGACCGTTTTCGACGATCGCGCTCTTCACGACGAGAGAATCGGCGGAGAGGTTGTTGTTGTTCTCAGCGTTCGCGATGGCGGACTTGAGGGTCTTGACGATCAGGCGCGCGGATTTGCGCGGGATGAGCGTGAGGAGATCGACCGCTTCGGAGGCTTTGCGGCCTTGAACGGTACGAACGACTTCGCGCACCTTTTTAGGGGACATGCGCGCGTAGCGGGTGATTGCTTGGACTTCCATGTTTTTAAGATTCCGTCGATTGAACGAGGCGACAGCAGAGCCGGGATGAACGCGGCCCCCTGCCCTTTTGGTTGGTGGGTTAAACTTAAATTTCCTTACGGGTCATGCCGCCGTGGCCCTTGAACACGCGGGTAAGCGCGAATTCGCCGAGCTTGTGACCGACCATGTTCTCGGTGACGTACACGGCCACGAAGGCCTTGCCGTTGTGAACACTGAAGGTGTGACCGATGAAATCGGGGGTGATGGTCGAGCGACGCGACCACGTCTGGATGGGCTTCTTGGCGCCCGCTTTGACCGCCTTCTCGATTTTCTCGAGCAGGTGGTAGTCAACGAAGAAGCCTTTTTTGATGGAACGTGCCATGGTACGAAATTCTCGGGGTTACTTCTGACCACGTGGCTTGCGGCCGTTGTGGTGAACGATGATCTGGCTGTTCGAGAGCTTCGAACGACGACGAGTTGGGAAGCCTTTCGCGAGCTGGCCCCACGGGGAGACGAGCTGTTGACGACCGCCACCACCCTTGGACTTGCCTTGACCGCCACCGTTGGGGTGATCGACAGGGTTCATGGCGACACCACGAACGTGAGGACGTTTACCGAGCCAACGGCTGCGACCGGCTTTGCCGAGCGACTGCTTGTTGTGGTCGCCGTTGCCGACGACACCAATCGTGGCGCGGCATTTTGCGTTCACGCGGCGGAGTTCGCCGGAAGGCATCTTGAGCGTAGCCTGGCCGTCTTCGAGAGCGACGAGCTCGAGCGAAGAGCCTGCGGTGCGGGCGACCTGAGCGCCGCGACCGGGGATGAGCTCGACGTTGTGGAGCTTGGTCGATGGCGGGATGATCGACAGCGGGAAGTTATTACCGACGAGGAAATCGTTGGTCGTGGCTTTGTCCGAAGCGATGACGGTCTGGCCCACAACGATGCCTTCGGGAGCGAGGATGTAACGCTTCTCTCCGTTCGGATAGGAAACGAGCGCGATGTTCGCGGAACGATTAGGATCGTACTCGAGAGCCTGGACCTTGGCGGGCTGGTCGAGGATGTCGCGTTTGAAGTCGATGATGCGGTAGAGCTGCTTGTGACCGCCGCCGCGATGGCGTGAGGTGACGCGACCGTAGACGTTACGTCCGCCGGTCTTGTGCTTGGGCTCGGTGAGGGCGCGCTCGGGGCGCTTGCTGCTGACGCCATCGGCCGTGTTGAGCGAGGTGAAGCGCTGGGCGGGCGTGAGCGGGCGGCTGAAAGGTTTGATAGCCATGGTGGTGTTTCTCCGTGGGCGGGGTTAGACGAGCTCGATCTTGTCGCCCGCTTTGAGGGTCACGATCGCCTTCTTGTAGTCAGAGGTCGTGATAGGACGGCCGTTGCGGGCCTTTTTGTTTTTGCCGCGGTAGTTTTGAATGTTCACGCGGGTCACCGATACTTTGAAGGTCTTTTCGACGGCTTCAGCGATGGTGTACTTGGTGGCGCTGGGGAAAACCTCGAAGGTGTACTGGCCGTATTCGGACGACAGCTTGTTGGATTTTTCCGTCAGACGGACGAGTTTGAGAACGTTATTGGCGTTCATGAGTTACCTCCAGAGACGCGAGCGATGATTTTCTCGAGGGCGGCCGAAGAGACGATGATCTTCTTGTATTGGGCCAGATCGAGGGTGTTGAGCTTGGACGCTTCCTGCATGGTCACGCGCTGAAGATTGCGCGACGCACGGGCAGCTTCGACAGAGAACTGGGCATCGACCAAGAGGATTTTACCCTTCGGGGCGATGAGGCCGATGACTTGATTGATGGCTTTGGTCTTGGCGGTCGGAGCTGCGAAGCTCTCGATCACGTCGATTTCGCCGGCAACAGCGCGGTCAAAGAGAGCGCGGGAGAAAGCGAGCGCCTTCACCTTGGCATTGATCTTCTTGGAGTAGTCGCGGGGTTTTGGGCCGAAGACGACGCCACCACCGACCCAGAGGGGCGAGCGGATGGAACCGGCGCGAGCGCGACCGGTACCCTTTTGGCGCCAGGGCTTCTTACCACCACCACGAACTTCGCCGCGGGTTTTGGTTGAGTGCGTGCCGAGACGGGCGTTGGCGTTGATGGCAACAATGACTTCTTTCACCGCTTGAAGGCCTTTGTCGCCTTCGAAGGTCGGGATGCCGAAGTCTTGGTCCTTGGAGGACGTGCCGTCGGAAGAGAAAACTTTGAGATTCATGGGCTGGTTCCTCGTAGGTTAGACTTTGCGGGCCTGGCCCTTGATGGCGGTGCGTACGATGACGTCGTCACCGTTGGCGCCTGGGATTGCACCCTTCACGAGGAGGATGTTTTTGTCGGCGATGACCTTCACGATGGTGAGGTTTTGAACGGTGCGGCGGAGGGTGCCCATGTGACCGGGCATGGCCTGGTTTTTCCAGACGCGGCCAGGAGTCTGGCGCATACCGACCGAACCGATGCGGCGATGGAACATGGAACCGTGGGTGGCAGGACCGCCAGCAACACGGAAACGTTTCACGACGCCTTGGAAACCTTTACCCTTGGTGACGCCGATAACGTCGACAGTCTGACCTTCGGTGAAGGCAGCTACGGTGACGACATCGCCAACCTTAAGGTCGGAAGCCGCTTCGAGGCGGACTTCGCTAAGCACGCGAGGGGTCTCATCAAGACCGGCCTTTTTAGCGTGGGCTTGTTCAGCCGAGGAGGCATTTTTGGACTTCTTTTTGGAGAAGCCAAGCTGAACGGCGTTGTAGCCGTCGTTTTCGGTCGTCTTGACTTGGACGACTGGGCAGGGACCGGCTTCGACTACGGTGACGGGAACTAAGACGTTTTGAGCGTCGTAGACCTGGGTCATTCCGAGTTTTTTGCCTAGGAGCGTAGAGATCATGGGCTAAGTGGTAGGTGGAAAAGTTCCGTTTAGGAGACCTACATTAGAGAAACCCAGCGGTGCGCGAGGCGCACATGGGCAGCTGCTATGTATGTGTGTTTTAGTTAGCTCAAACGTTGATGGTGATATCGACGCCGGAGGGGAGATTGAGTTTCTTGAGCTCGTCGACCGTCTGGGCGGTGGGCTCAATGATGTCGATGAGGCGCTTATGAGTGCGCGTCTCGAACTGCTCCATCGACTTCTTGTCGACGTGCGGAGAACGGTTGACCGAGAGCTTCTCAATGCGGGTCGGCAGCGGGATCGGACCGGAAACGCGAGCGCCGGAGCGCTTGGCGGTTTCGACGATCTCGAGCGCGGACTGATCAATGACCCGATAGTCGAAGCCCTGGAGTTTGATGCGAATGCGTTGGCCTTTCATGGCGTAGAAAAAGAACGAAGGTTTAGGTACGGGCGGGAGCTTTCGAGGAGCTTTCGACGATCTTTTGGAGCGAGGAATTCGGAACCTGCGAGAAGTGGGAAGGAGTGATCGAAGCAGACGCACGTCCCTTGGAGAGGGACCGAATGTCTGTGACGTAACCGAAGAGGAGTTCGAGAGGAACGTGAGCGGTGACGATGCACGCGCCAGTCTTGTTTTCCATGCCTTGAATCTGACCGCGGCGACGGTTGATGTCACCCATGAGGTCACCTTGATACTCTTCTGGAGTGGTGACTTCGACGGCCATGATTGGTTCGAGAAGGATCGGCGAAGCCTTTTTCATGGCTTCTTTGAAGCCGAAGATGCCGGCCATCTTAAACGCCATTTCAGAGGAATCGACCTCGTGGAAGGAACCGTCCGTGATGCGGACGATCGTGTCGACAACGGGATAACCAGCGACAACGCCGTTGTTGCAGGCTTCCAGAATACCTTCGGTCGCAGGCTTGATGAATTCTTTTGGGATCGATCCACCAACGGTCTCGTTGATCACTTCGACACCCTTGCCTTTTTCATTTGGCTCGATCGTGACGACAACGTGGCCGTACTGACCTTTACCGCCCGACTGACGGATGAACTTACCTTCGGCTTCCGCCTTGGCAGTGATCGTCTCACGGTAAGCGATCTGTGGCTTGCCGGAAGTTGCCTCGACCTTAAATTCACGCTTCATACGATCGAGGATGATTTCGAGGTGAAGCTCGCCCATGCCGGCGAGGATCGTTTGGCCGGTATCGAGATCAGTCTTAACGCGGAGAGTCGGATCTTCGGCCACGAGGCGCTGAAGAGCGGTGCCAAGCTTTTCTTGGTCTGCCTTCGAGTTTGGCTCGATGGACATCGCAATGACTGGTTCAGGGAAGGATGGTGGCTCGAGACGGATGTCGTAATCTTCGTCGCAAAGAGTGTCACCAGTGATGACTTCTTTAACACCGACGAGCGCGCAGATGTCACCTGAGTAAGCCGTGTCGATTTCTTCGCGGTCCATGGCGCGCATCAGGACGAGGCGGGAAACGCGCTCGCTGCGGCGGGTACGAGGATTGTAGAGCGACATGCCCTTGTTCAGCACGCCGGTGTAAACACGGTAGAAAACGAGACGGCCGACGAATGGATCGTTCCAAAGCTTGAAAGCGAGACCAGCTAGTTTGGCTTTATCATCAACAACGGCTTCAACGGATGCCCCATCACTATCCTGACCCTGCATCGGCGGTACGTCGATAGGGCTAGGAAGGTAGTTTACGACGCAGTCCAGGAGGCGTTGCACGCCCTTGCGCTTGAAAGCGGAGCCCGGGATAACGCCGGTAAATTGAAGTGAAATTGTGGCCTTACGAACGGCGAGCATGAGCTCAGGAACCGTGATTTCTTCACCACTCAAATACTTTTCCGCAATGACGTCATCAAAGTCGGAAACGGCTTCGATAAGCTTTTCGCGATATTCCTTAGCCTGTGCGCGATGGCTCTCCGGAATCTCACGTGTAACTGGCGTCAAGCCGAGCATGTCGGTTGTATCTTCGAAGATATACGCGACGTTCTGAACGAGATCGATCAGGCCGGTGAAGTTTTCTTCAGCACCAATCGGAATAAAAAGAGGATGGGCGTTGGCCTTGAGCTTCTCGCGCATTTCGTCGATCGCGCGGAAGAAATTAGCGCCAGTACGATCCATCTTATTGATGAATGCGACGCGCGGAACGCGGTATTTATTGGCCTGACGCCAAACAGTTTCGGACTGAGGTTGCACGCCTGCAACAGCACAAAAAACAGCGATGGCGCCATCGAGTACGCGAAGGGAACGCTCGACCTCCGCGGTGAAATCAACGTGTCCGGGCGTATCAATGATATTGATGCGTTGCTTGATGCCCTTCCATGGACCCCATGAGGCATTCCATGCGCACGAGATAGCTGCAGCAGTGATCGTGATGCCACGCTCGCGCTCTTGCTCCATCCAGTCGGTCACTGCAGTTCCTTCATGAACTTCGCCCATTTTATGGACGGAGCCGGAATAAAAAAGAATACGCTCGGAGGTCGTCGTCTTGCCGGCATCAATGTGCGCGGCGATACCGATGTTACGTGTCCATTCCAACGGGAAAGGACGATCCTTCGAGTTAACCGAAGAGATCTTCGATTTCTCAGTGACGATGGTGATGACGGGAACGGTAGACATGGACGGAAGAACTGAATGACGGTTTACCAGCGGAGGTGGGCAAAGGCGCGATTCGCCTGGGCCATCTTGTGGGTGTCTTCCTTCTTCTTAACGACAGAACCGGTGTTGTTGTACGCATCTACGATCTCAGTCGCGAGCGCATCCTTCATCGGAATGCCTTTGCGGGAACCTGCGGCGTCAACAATCCAGCGCAGAGCTAGACTCTCCTGACGTTCGTAAGAAATTTCAATAGGAACCTGATAAGTAGCGCCACCAACACGGCGGCTCTTCACTTCCAGACGAGGGCGAGCATTCTCGAGCGCGCCGATGAGCAGATCAACCGGATCACCCTTTTCGAGCTTCTCGGAAACCTTTTCAAACGCACCGTAAACGATACGTTGGGCAAGGTTCTTCTTGCCGCTTTGCATGATGACGTTGACGAGGTGAGCAACCAATGGGCTGCTGTAACGAATATCCGGAACGACTTGGCGTTTATCTGCTCTGTGGCGGCGTGACATGACGAAAAAGGGTTGAAAGAACTTCTGATTATTTAGCAGTGACCTTGGCGGCCTTCGGGCGCTTGACGCCGTACTTGGAGCGGCTGCGACGACGTTTTTCTACACCGGTGGCATCGAGGGTACCACGAACGATGTGATAACGAACACCGGGCAAATCTTTCACACGACCACCACGCACGAGCACGATCGAGTGCTCTTGGAGGTTATGACCTTCGTCAGGGATGTACGAGATGACTTCGCTGCCATTTGTGAGACGGACTTTCGCGACCTTACGGATAGCGGAGTTGGGCTTCTTCGGGGTGCGGGTCATGACCTGCACGCAGACACCACGGCGGAAAGGGTTGCCCGCCAAGGCCGGAGATTTGGACTTGGTGCGCACCTTGCGGCGTCCTTTGCGTACGAGTTGATTGATGGTCGGCATAGCGAAAATGAAGGTCGGGAAATGAGGAAAAGTCGCGAAAGCTACCAGTCGAGGGATGCTCGGCAAGGTTTATTTCGCGAAAAAAATTATCGAAGAAGTCGCGACTGCATTTGCGATTCTCCGTCTGAAAAAGCGCCACCAAACAGGTGTTTAACGGCGCGAAAAATTGATGCGCTCAGCTACGAGCGGGAGGGAGACGGCACCGATTTTTCTCCACGTGCGCAAGAGCAAAGCCGCACTTCTTCAAACCGATCACGGGTTAGCTCACGATCTGCGAGATCGCTAGCCATCCTGCGCTCTACTTTCCAGAAGGACCGCGCGGTCGCACGGTTTTTTGAACCGGCTCACTCTGTTGCTCTGATGCACCTCCAGCATTAACCCCACTCTCCGCAGGCGGCGTTGGTTCCTCCGGCTTCAAAAACGCCATCGCTACCGCCACGAGCACCGACACACCGAGAATGCTCCGCGCCCAAAACTTCCGACGCGCTTCCTCGGGTATCCACTCACGCTCACGCTTCGCGAGTACACCGATCAAGATCGTCGGCAAAATGAACCCCACCAGCCACGGCGTTCCCACCGCAGTCAGCCCCAGCTTCACCCACCGGATCACCGAAAAGCCCAGCAACGCAAAAGCCATCAACACCGCGAACGTCACGCTATGTCCGCGCAGTGCTTTCCAAAGCCACAAGATTGCCGAAATCGGGTTCACCCTTCTCTTAAAATATCCCGAGCCCCTTGTCGTCAAAGGTTAGTGAAACCCCTCCCCTCACGCGACCAACCGTCGCCACGCCAGTCTAGCCGCGTCAGCTTCATCCCTGCTTCTCATTATTCCCATGAACTCCCTCATCTATTTAGTCGGTTACGTCGTCATCTACCTGCTCATCGTCGTCGGCATCTGGAAATGGCGCGTCAGCCGCCGCCAGGAACGTCCACCCGTCCAAGAAAAACTCATCCGCGCTCCAGGCGAAACGCTCCGCCAGAAGCTGGAGAATTACGACGACACTCTCCTGCTCCACCTCGTCGCCGCTGCCCTCGCCCCACTCCTGCTCATGGTCTTCGGCCTGATGGGGATATCCAAACTGTCTGACACCTATCAAGGCTGGGCTATCGCGGGACTGCTTCTGATCATCGCAGTCGCTCTTTATTTCAGTGCCCGCTGGCTCATGATAATCCTCGAAAAACGCCGCAACCACTACCTCGGCTACTTCGGCGAACGCGTCGTCGGCGAGACGATCGACGATCTCCGCTCAAAAGGCTTCCGCATCTTCCACGACGTCCCCGCCCTCGAAGCCAGCCCTGTCTTTAACATCGATCACGTCATCGTCGGCTCCACCGGCGTTTACGCCATCGAGACCAAAACCCGCCGCAAAGGCAAAGCCCGCCCCGGCTACCCCGAGCACAAGGTCATCTTCGACGGCCAGCAACTCGTGTATCCGTGGGGCGAAGACTTCCACGGCCTCAACCAGGCCCGCGACCGCGCCCTCTGGCTCGAAGAATGGCTCGCCCAGCTCCTCGGCCGCCGCGTCCAGGTGCAGCCCATCCTCACCTTCCCCGGCTGGTGGGTCGAAGAACACGCCGTCGGCCCTATCCGCGTCACCAGCCCCAAACAGATCGCCCCGATCATCCTCCGCAACGGCGCGCTCCTCACCGAGGAACAGATCGACCTCGTCTCCAAACAACTCGAAGCCCGCTGCCGCGACGTCCAATTCTGACGTTTTGACGCCCGCCCTTTCGCGCGCATGATCTCCGGATCATGCGCGCTTTTTTTTGCTCCGCCTTCGCCTTCGTCTCGCTCATTCTCGCAGACGTTTCCTCCGCCACCGAACCCTACAAAGTCGGTGACTTGTTCGAGTCGTTCACGACCCAGGATCAGCACGAGAAATCTTACACGCTCGAGCCCACCGTCCGCACCATCGTCGTCTCCTTCACGATGGGCGTCGGCAAAGACGCCAACCGCTTCTTCGAAAAACAACCCGCTACATTCCTCGCCGATCAGCAGTCCATCTTTCTCTCCAATATCTACGGCATGCCCTCGGTCGGTCGCTTTTTCGCACTGCCGAAAATGAAAAAATATCCTCACCGCATCCTCCTCGCCGACTCCGAGCACTTCCTCGACCGCTACCCGAAACAAGAGGACATGCTCACCGTCTTCCGCCTCGCGCCCGACTCTAAAATCACCGCCATCGAGTTCGTCGATCCCGAGAAAAATCTCCCCGCTGTTTTCCCCGCACCGGCGAAATGACCCTCGCCGAAAAACAACGTGCCCTCATCGACGACCTCTCCGTCGTCGATGACCGCTACGAACGCCTCTCCCTCGTCGTCGATCGCTCGCGCCGCTCCGCCTACACCCTTCCTGCCTCCGAAAAAACCGATGCCACCCGCGTCACCGGCTGCATCTCCCCCGTCTGGCTCACCGGCGAACTCCACGACGACGGTCTCTCCCTTCGCTTCGACGCCGAGTCCCCCATGGTTCGAGCCCTCGTCTCACTGCTCGTAGAACTTTACGACGGCGCCACCCCGGCCGAGATCGTCACCACTGAACCGATACTCTTCGACGAACTCGGCCTTTCCCGCGACCTCTCCCCCACCCGTCGCAACGGTCTCACCGCCGTCCGCGCCCGCATCAAACTCCTCGCGGAGAAACACCTCGCCCCCTGAGAGCACCGCGATCCCTCCTCCTCACTTTTCGCCACGCCCCACCGCCCGCAACTCCGCCACCGATGTCCGTCCCCCTCTACGACGCGCATAATCACCTCCATGACGAGTGGCTCTTCCTTCACCGGGAAAAAATCTCCGCCCAACTCTCCGCCATCGGCCTGCGCCGCGCGGTCGTCAACGGCACCGCCGAGTCCGACTGGCTCGCCGTTCTCTCCCTCGCCCGCGCTCACCCCACGTGGATCACCCCCAGCCTCGGCCTCCATCCCTGGCACGTCGGCAACCGTTCCGCCAACTGGCTCGCCACACTCACCGCTCATCTCGACGCCACGCCCCACGCCGCTCTCGGCGAGATCGGCATCGACCGCTGGATGACTGACCGTGCCCATCCTTCCGATACGCGTCTCATCGGTCTCCGCCGCGCCCCGCTCGCCGAACAACTCGACGCCTTCTCCGCCCAGCTCTCCCTCGCGACCGCCCGCAATCTCCCCGCCACCCTCCACTGCCTCGACGCCTGGGGCGCGCTCCACGACACCCTCCGCACCGCACCCGCCCTCCCAGCCCGCGGCTTCCTCCTCCACGCCTACGGCGGCCCCGCCGAACTCATCCGCCGCTTCGCCGATCTCGGCGCATACTTTTCTTTCAACGGCTACTTCCTCGACGACCGCCGTGCCCGCCAACTCGATACATTCCGCCACATCCCGCCCGACCGACTCCTCATCGAAACCGACGCCCCCGCCATGCCGATCCCCCAAGCTTGGCGCACCCACAAGCTCCCGCCATCCCCCGAAGGCACGCCCCTCAATCACCCCGGCAACATCGGGGCCACCTACACCGCCCTCGCCGCCTTCCTCGGCGAACCGCTCCCCTCCTTCGCCACCCGCATCGAGCAAAATTTCCTCCGCCTCTTCCGCCCCGCCCGTCCGCCTTCCTGACGCATCGAGCAACACTTCCGCCCCTCCCTGCTCGCGCCCCCTCCTGACGCATCCCGCCACCGCACACCCTCAGCCTACGCGCAAGATCTGCGCAGTCTTTCCCCAATCGCGCGCGCTGACCACCCTTCCCTCGCGGACCCAGTGACCGGCATTCTCATGCGCATCAGCACATGACACCTCCGATCATCATCCAAGGCGGCATGGGCGTCGCCGTCTCCAGCTGGCGACTCGCCCGCGCCGTCTCCCTCACCGGCCAGCTCGGCGTCGTATCAGGCACGCTGCTACCTGTCGTGCAAACCCGCCGCCTCCAGCAAGGCGACCCCTCCGCCGATCTCCGCCACGCCTTCGATCACTTCCCCATCCCCGAGATCGCCGACCGCGTCTGGCGCGAATTCTACGTCCCCGGCGGCCTCCCTCTCGGCGCTCCCTTCAAACTCACCCCGCTCCCCACGCTCGAGTCTCCCCGCTCGCTTATCGAACTCACCGTCCTCGCCTGCTTCGCCGAAGTCTTCCTCGCCAAGGAGGGCCACACCGGCCCCATCGGCATCAACCTCCTCGAAAAAATCCAGCTCCCCACCCTCCCGTCTCTCTACGGCGCCATGCTCGCCGGCGTCGACTACGTGCTCATGGGTGCCGGCATCCCCCGCTCCATCCCCGGCATCCTCGACGCCTTTTCACGCAGCGAACCCGCCTCGCTCAAAATCGACATCGAGGGCTCCGCACCCGACGCTCCTGACGCCCTCACCCACTTCAATCCACGTATCCTCTTCTCAACGTCAGCGCCCGCCCTGCACCGCCCGCGCTTCCTCGCCATCGTCTCCTCCGCCACCCTCGCCCTCACCCTCGCAAAGAAATCCACCGGCCAGGTCGACGGCTTCGTCGTCGAGGGCTCCGTCGCCGGCGGCCACAATGCCCCGCCTCGCGGCGCGCTCCAGCTCTCCGCTTCCGGCGAGCCCATCTACGGCCCGCGCGATCTTCCCGACCTCCCCAAATTCCGCGATCTCGGTCTCCCCTTCTGGCTCGCTGGTGCCTTCTCCTCGCGCGCCAAAATCGACGAAGCCCGCGCCCTCGGCGCCGCCGGCGTCCAGGTCGGCACCGCCTTCGCCCTCTGCGACGAATCCGGCATCTTCCCCGATCTCAAACGCCGCCTCCGCGAACTCATCCGCACCGGCTCCGCCCGCGTCCACACCGACCCTCTCGCCTCCCCCACCGGCTTCCCCTTCAAAATCGCCCAGCTCTCGCAAACCCTCTCAGACGCCGTCGCCTACGCGAAACGCCCCCGCATTTGCGACCTCGGCTACCTCCGTCAACTCTTCCGCCGCCCCGACGGCACCGTCGGCTACCGCTGCGCCGCCGAACCCGTCGCCGACTTCGTCCGCAAAGGTGGCCAGGAATCGGATACAGTGAACCGCAAATGCCTCTGCAACGGCCTCGCCGCCACCGTCGGCCTCGCCCAGACGCGCCACGGCGAAACCGAACTCCCCCTCATCACCGCCGGCGACGACATCGCCCAACTCGCCCGCTTCTTCCGCCCCGACCGCGACACCTACACTGCCGCCGACATCATCCACACCCTCCTGAATCCCTCAATCGCCTGACCCAACTCCGAGGTGGAGCGTGCCGTCCCGGCGCGCTTTCCGATGTAGGCGGGGTGCCCTCACCCCGCATTCTCCACCGCCCGCTCTCAACCATACTCCCACTGCACCAACGCAAACTCGCCATTGGTCATTGGTCATTGGTCATTTCACCGCCGCGCCCCGCGCCGGTGACGACCAATCCCACCGCCTCCTGCGCCGCCGCGAACCCAAACGCCGCCGTCACCCACACCGCCGTCCCGAAACCCGTCGCGCAATCCAGCGTCAACGCGCTCCCCGGCTCCTGCTCCGTCGAACACGTCCCATTGGCCCACGGATACACCGGATGCTCCGCCGACGACACACACCGCACCCCGTACTGATTCCCTTTCCCGCCCGCGAACCCGTGATCGCGCCGCAGCTTCTTCCTCACCAGTCGCAGCAACCCATCACCGTGCGAGTCCCCCAGATCGCCCACCCGCACCAGCGTCGCATCCCGCTTCCCACCCGCGCCGCCGACCGTCACGCACCGCAGCCCGCGCCGCACGCACTCCGCAATCAAGAGCGCCTTCTGCGTCATCCCATCGATCGCATCGATCACCCCATCAAAGCCCGCTCCTCCCAGCAGCCGCTCCGCAGAGTCCTTCGTGAAAAATTCCGTCCGCACCTCCACGCGACACCCGGGATTGATCAGCCGTACCCGCTCCGCCAGCACCGCCACTTTCGGCCGCCCCACCGTCCCGTCGAGCGCCGGCAGCTGCCGGTTCACATTCGTCACGCACACATCATCGAGATCGATCATCGTGATCGCCCCCACCCCGCTGCGCGCCAGCCCCTCGACCGCCCACGATCCGACCCCGCCCACGCCGATCACGCACACATGCGCCGCGTGCAACTTCTCCAACCCCGCGCTTCCCACCAGCCGCGCCACTCCCCCGAAACGGTTCAGATAATCCTGCGGTAGCGAAGTCGTGTCCATGACGCGCACAGCAGTGGAAGAAAATCTCCCCTCCGCAAATCCGTTCTCAACCACCGCACGAGCTACTTCGCCAAAAGCTCCGCCACCGCCGCGATTGCCCGCGCCTCACGCTCCGCCCAGCCGCCGCTGATCTCCACGAACCGCAGCCCTCGCTCCTCGAGCGTCCGCCGCCAAAGCGCCGCACTCCGCTGACGCTCCACATCGTCGCGAAAGACCCGCTGCGGATCTTCCGCGAACGGCACATCCGCCGCGCACAGCAGGTACACATCCATCCTCCGGCTCCGCGCCTCCGCCTCCGTGCGCACCCACGCCGGACACTCCCCGGGAAAGAGCAGATCCGCCCACAACACATTCGTGAGCAGCTCCGTGTCGTGAAACACCACGCGCTTCGCCTGCGCCGCCGCCGCGTCCTCGCCCGCCACCTGCCCGCGCGCGATCGCATCGAGATCGCCTCCGCGAATCGTCGCCCCGTGCTCATCCCAAAACTCTCGCACATACTCCCTCGACCACGGCTCGCCGAAATGCCCCGCCAGCTTCTCCGCAAGCGACGACTTCCCCGTGGACTCCGTCCCGAACAACGCCACGCGCAACACGCGCTTCTCACCCGCACTCATTCCCGCACTCCCTTCTCAAGGCTCGCATCCGCCTGCGCCCGCAACGCCACGCGCCATGACCGCCAGCCCGCCATCGCGAGGAAGAAATACACCGCGTACAGAAACGCCGTGTACGCCAGCTCCGCCTTCCAATACGACGCCACCGCCACCGCATTCACGACCAGCCACACTGGCCAGTTCTCGATGTTCTTCCGCGCCTGCAGCACCTGCGCCGCCACGCTGAACGCCGCGATAAACGCATCCCGCCACGGCATCTGCGCCCCCACATGCGGCGCCACCCAAAACACCCACGCCGACATCGCCGATCCCGCCAGCCCGAGCGTCACCAAAATCCCACGACTGCCCAGCCGCGTCACCGGCAGCTCCGGCGCCGCCCCGCGATCGCGCACCCAATGTCGCCAGCCCCACGCCAGCGTCACAAAAAAGAAAACCTGCACCGCCGCATCCGCCGGAAACTGCGCATCCCAAAACAACACACCTTGCACCGCCACCGCCGCGAGCCCCACCGGAAACGCCCACAGCGAACGACGGATCATCAGCACCACGCCAAAAATCCCCAGCGCCAGATTCGCCTGATCCAGCCACGTGGCCCCGGCAAACCCCGCCCCGATGGTCCGCAGTACCTCGTTCATTCCCTGCGCGCCACAAACGCCTCCATCGCCTCCCGCGTGATCGCATGCCGCGCCGCGCACCGCGGACAACGGATCTCGATCTTCTGCTCATCGCCGAAAAGCCCCTCCGCATCCTGCCGCATCACCGGTGCGAGCACCTCCATCATCCGCTCCTGATTGCACCCGCAGTGCCAGCGATAGATCCGCTTCTCCATCAGCGACAGCGTCTCCGCTTTATCCAGCTCCCGCATCCGCTCGACTGTCAGCGCCTGCATCCACGGCACATCGCAGTCGGGATGCTCCGCCACGAGCGCGAACTCTTCCTCCCCCAGCTGAAACAACCGCCCCGGCCGCTGCTCGCTTTGCGCATAAAACGCCTCCACCGCCACGAGCGGATCGGCGCCGGAAAAATTCACCGCGCTCCGCCGCTTCGGCTCACCCACCTTCACCACATCCACATAAAAAACATTCTGCTCCAGTTGCCGCACATCCTCGGCAAACACGCGCCCAGTGATCGCGCCCGTCTCATTGTCGCCCGTGAGAAACACATTCACCAGCGGCTCCTGGAAATTCATCGTCCACGCCACCATCTCCTTCCACGGCCGAGACGCGCAGTGCAGCACAAACGCCGCGAGCGCCCGCTTGAAAATCGCATCATGCTCCGGCGCCACCACGATCTTCTGCTCGCCCAGATGCAGGTAGTAATCGACGTACAACTCCGAAAAATCCGCCCGCGCCACGAGCACGTTACGATTGCGAACGAAGTGCGTGCGCACCTCCAGACCGGACTCAGCGGGATTGATCGGTTTCGATTCAGACATGCGCGTTACGGAATCCACAACCCGCCCCACCGCCAGCCCGCATTTCAAAACGTCCGCGCACTCATTTCAGCTCACACGTCGCCACCTTTCTGAAACGGCGGGGTGCTGCTTTACGCAAGAAGCGCATCCATCGGCGTAAGCAGCCCTCGCGAAAAATTTTGATCCTCGACCGCGTACAGCTCGCTACCTAGGCAACTTCCATGGCGAACGACAACAAACCCCAACCAGTACTGCGTGCAGGCGATTAAGACTCTTGGTCAAAAATGAGCGGCGTCACGCAGTCTATTTCGTCCGATTTCATTGAGCACGTCCGCCTAGCCCTCAATCTATCCGTCAGCTATTTTCGTAGCGGCAAGGGCGCACGCCAAAAAACCAACGGCTACACTCCCCACGCATTTCCAGCTTATGTTTCAGCGGTAGCCTTCGTAGAAGCTCGAGTAAATGAAGTGTGTCTGGGCCCCATGGCGCGCGCGGCATTTAGCGAGTCGCCGCTGTGGAGTATTCGTGACGACACTGTTGAGAAGATGGAGCTGAAGACTAAGCTAATTGTCGTCTCTCATCTGCTGTTCGGGTCATCATTTCGCGAAGGGGTTGCCCCATTTCAGGATTTCTCGACCTTAGTTCGCATCCGGAATGACGTCACTCACTGGAAGATGGATTTTGCCGAACCGAAATATCTTCCCCCGCTCGTCCAACGCGGAATCGCCATTTCTCATCCTGATTCCAAATCCGGCCATGGCGACTATCCGTGGCCATCGAAATTGAGTACGCTTCAAGGCATTCGCTGGGCGCACAATGTTGCGTGCCAAATACTGCGAGCATTGCACCAGCTCGTCCCAGCGGAAAAGCAGACCGAATTCGACTTCTTAATTGCTGGAGCTGAAGAGATAAGTGAACAAGCGATTGAGAAAGCTTTGGCGATCCCGCATTCCCCAATCGAAAATGCCTAAAAGCCGGAAAAGGAGGCCGGAAAGAGGGTCAAACTTTGCACTTTCTCCTCTCCGGGCAGCAGTCACTGCCCACAACGCTTCGCGCCGAAACCTCATGCAGCACGTCCTCATCATTCACGAAGTCGCCGACTACGAGGCTTGGAAAAAAGTCTTCGATAACGCCGTCGGCATCCGCCGCGAAGCCGGCGAACGCTCCTACCAGGTGCTGCGCTACGAAAACGAGCCGCGCCGCATCGTTCACTTCTCCGCGTGGACCTCGATCGCCGACGCGCGCGCATTCTTCGAATCGACCAGGCTCGTCCAGATCCGCAAAGACGCCGGCGTGAAAGCC
This sequence comes from Nibricoccus aquaticus, assembly GCF_002310495.1. GTDB lineage: Bacteria > Verrucomicrobiota > Verrucomicrobiia > Opitutales > Opitutaceae > Nibricoccus > Nibricoccus aquaticus. Next base: position 1,294,250 of record NZ_CP023344.1, read on the forward strand.
CCCGACTTCATCTACCTCGAACAGCTCGAGTCCGGCACGCTCTAGGCCGGCGCCGCGCGCAGTCGTTCACTTCGCGAGCGCCTTCTTCATCTTATCGACCTTCGATTTCACGACGTACTGGCAGTAACCGGCATCCGGGTTTTTGCGGAAATAATCCTGATGATACTCCTCGGCTTCGTAGAAAATCCCGAGCGGTGAAATCTCCGTCACGATCGGATCTGAAAACTTCGCCTGCGCCTCGGTCTTCGCCTTTTCAGCGGCGGCTTTCTGCGCGTCGTTCGCGTAGTAGATCACCGAGCGGTACTGCGTGCCGTGGTCGTTGCCCTGGCGGTTGAGCGTGGTCGGGTCATGGACGACCCAGAATAAATTGAGCAACCGCTCCAGCGTCACCTCGGCGGGATCGTACTCGATGCGGATCACCTCGGCATGACCGGTCGTACCGGTGCAAATCTGTTCGTAGGTGGGATTCTTCCTAGCACCGCCACTGTAGCCGCTCACGACCGTTTTCACGCCCGGCACCAGCTCATACGCGCCTTCCGTACACCAGAAGCAGCCGCCACCGAGGACGAGCGTTTCAGTTTTGATATTAGGGTCCATAGGCGTGGAAGGCACGGGTGAAGCGGTCGGAGCGTTGCAGGATGTCATGCAAAAAAGTAATCCGCTGAAGAGAGCGGCGAGAACGGAGAGTTTCATCGGAGCGAAAAGAGGTTTATGCGGAATGAGACAAAGTCAAAAGAGCGGGCCGTCAGAGTGTGAAATGCTGATGATCGGAAATGAAGTTGGCGCGCTTGTCCTGGAGATACGCGCCAGCGAGCGAGAAGGATTCAACGATGAGAGGCGGCAGGCTTGTCATTTATTCCCGGTGGCGCATCCGTTTGCGAGACGACCCGGGATGGCGGGTCGCTTGCATCCATGGACTCGCTCTCGCCGCTCTTTTATTTCGCGCCGCTCTGGCTGCTCTTCGAACTTGGGCAGCTCGTGATCGGCGAGCGTTATCTCGGCATCAAACAGATCGAGCGCGGCACCGATCCCCGCGAACGCGGCCCCGGTGAACTCGTGGCGTTTCTCTGGAGCGCCGGGCTGCTGCTCTACTGGGTGTGGATGGCGCTCATGCTCTCGCAACCCATCGGCCGCCCTCAAGTCGCGGCGATGCTCGGGCTGAGCGTGCTGGGATTTTCCATCCGCAGTGTGTGCGGGCTGAAATGGGTGCTCGTCACGATGACCTTCGAAGGCGCGATCCGCATCGGCATGTTACTCTCCCTCGGGATGGTCGCCTGGCGCCGGCTGTGACGGGAAATACGGGCGGCAAAAAACCAAACGAGCGACTTCGATGACGCTGTTTCCCGAGATCGAACGCCTGTCCCCTCACTTCACCGCCGATCCCGCGCACGAAAAGCTCGGCGTCCTGTTTCACCACAGCGTGAAACCTTTCGAGGAAACCATCGCCTACATGCGGCACCCTGCGAGCGAAGTGAGTTACCACGCGCTCATCGCGCCCGACGGCACGCGCTGCACGCTCGTGCGCGACGAGCACATCGCCTGGCACGCGGGCGCATCCGTTTTTCGCGGACGCACCCGCTGCAACGACTTCCTCCTCGGCCTCGCTTTCGCGGGCGACACCTACGCCGCACCGCTCACAGCCGCCCAACTTGCCTCCGCGCATGAATGGCTCGCAGCGCGCTGGATTCTCCGCCGCTGGACGCCGGAATGGATGACCGATCACCGCCAAGTCGCGCCTGGGCGGAAGAATGACTTGAACCCGTTCGAGTGGATGCGCGTCGCAGCAATGATCGGCACGCTGCAAGTTCCCTGAGCTCCTGGATCTAGATAAAAAAGGGGCGCGTCTCTGCAGACGCGCCCCGGGGGTAACTAATCAGCTTTGAAAAGATCGCTTACGGGAGCGTGGCTTCGAGGCGGAGGAACTGCTTCGGCTGCACCGCGTACGAGACCGCCGAGCGCACCGTGACGAGTTCGGTGCCGTTACCCTGGTTGACTGCCGAGAGTTCGACCGCACCGAGCGTGCTGGAGAAGTCGAGGGCGGTGGTCACGCGGACTTCGAGGCCGACATCGCCACGGGCGATGCGACGGGTGAAGCGGAGTGCAGGATAATCAGCGCCGTCATCGGCGATGGTGACGAGCTTCACGTTTTCAACACCGGCAGAGAGCGGGTTCTGGCCGAGGATGAATTCGAGCAGGTTACCCTGGCCGTCGCCGTCCGCATCGGCCGCAGGACCTTCGAGGCCAGCGGGGAAGACATAGCCAGCAGCCCAGGCGTCGTACGCGAGCTGGCCGGAGCCGTCGCTCGTGATCGTGAAGACGAGCGAGCCCGCGTTCACGACGAACTTGCCCTTCGCGATACCGAGGCCGGTCGCGGAGAAGTCATCGGCGGCGAAGTCGGTCGAACCGAAGGTCGCGAGCGTGTAGTTCGTGCCGATCACCGCCGGTGCGGCCGGGGTGAAGGCGAACGTGTAGGCTCCAGAGGTGCCCCGGGAGAGTGCGCCGCTGATCGCTAGCTTGTCGCTGACCGCGCCGAGATCGAAGGCGAGCGTGCCGCCGGCGTTCCAGGTGAGCGAGGCGGCTGTGAGCGTACCGGAGCCGCCGATACCGGGCGAGACGACGGCACCGGAGTTGAGAACAACCGCTTTGTTGATCGTGCCGGTGCCCGTGAGCGCCCCGGAGTTGACGTTAACCGCGCCACCGGCGGCGAGGCTGCCGGTGATGGCGAGCGTGCCGTCGTTTACATCGAGACTGCCGGCAAAGGTGGTGGCGGCCGAGAGCGTGAGCTTGCCCGCACCGGTCTTGGCGAATCCACCGGCACCGGCGACGTTGGCACCGAGAGCGATGTCGAACGGCGTGCCTTGCGCATTGGCCGCGCGAATTTGGAACACGGCGGGCGTGCCAAGAACGTTGATGGCCTGCGTAGTCGTGCTCCACGGCGCGAGAGCGCCGAGAACACCGCTGTTGAGGTTCACGTTGCTGGCGAAAGTGCCGGAGCCGTTTCTCACGATGCCACCGGTGCCGATGTTCAGTTCACCGTTGGTGAGCGCGATCGTCGCACTGCCGGCCGAGGCCGTGGAGTTGTAGCCGAGGAGCACGCGGGCGGCATTGACCGTGCCGCCGGTGATCGTGAGCTCGCCCACGTTATTCACGTTGCTGCCGGGGTTGCGCGATAGGATGAGGCCCGTGGCCGGATCAGTGATGTTGAGTTCGCCGCCCAGGACGCGGAGCTGACCGCCGCGAGCGGAGGTCGCCTGGAAGCCGACGTTGAGTTCGCCGGTGACGGTGATCTTGCCGCCTTCGACAGACATCGCGCCCCAGGAATTACCCGTGCCGAGGCCGACGGTGCCGACGGTGGATTCACCACCTTGGATCACGAGACCGACACCGAACATGTTGGCGGCGTCGCCACTGCGCTGGAAGGAAATGTCCGTCGCGGTCATCGTGCCGCCGGTGACCTTGACCATGCCGTTGCGAGCGTTGCTTGGGATGATCTTTTGGAAGCTGGCGGTGCCGCCGCTGACCACGACGCCGACGCCGGTGCCAGAGACCATGGTAACGTTACCCGGTGTGCTGAACGAGCCGCCGGCGACACGCAGTTGTTGCGAGACCGCGATGCTGACCGAATCAGGCGTGTAGGAACCGCCCTCTCCGATCTGCACGATACCCTTGGTGATCGTGAGCGGACCGGTGATCGTGGCGGGTTTGGTGATTTGCAGCGTGCCGACGCCGGTCTTGGTCAGACCGCCGGAACCGGCGAGCACGACGTCGAGCGTTGACGGATACGCGGAAGCGGCGGGAACGTCGGCAGTATCTCCCGTCGGCGTGGTGGCGGCATTAACCTGAATGGTCGGTGCGGTGCCCGCGAGCGTGAGGATATTGGCGGCACTGCCGTTGTTAGCCAGCGTCCAGGTGCCGCTGGTGGTGAAGTCGGCGTCGCCGAAGACCACGCGACCGACAGTGCGCGGGGAGTCGAGCTGAGCGACGACGTTTTCATCGATGTCGCGCGTGGCGAAATCTGCGGTGGTACCGGAGCCGCTGGCGATGACGCCCGCTTCCCAGTTGGCCGAATCACTCCAGAGTCCGCCTGAGTCGGTATTGGTCCACACGCCGGAACCGGCGAGACGGATGGTGTAGAGCGAACCGCCGGTGTAGGCGGTGTTGCTGACGTTGCCGGCGTAGTCGGTGATGTTGGCGGAGGCGAGGCGGTCGAGGCGGATGGTGCCGTCGCCGCTGGCGCCCGTGATCGTGACGTCGTAAACGCTCGGCGTAACCTGCACGACCGAGGAGATGGTGCCGCCCAGGGAAGTCGGCGACTTGGTGAGCGCGAAGTCGGTCGCGTCAACGTTGATGACCGGCTCGTCCATGTTCACGCGGAAGACGATGGTCGAGGAGGTCGTTGCCGATGTGGCCGGATTGTAGCGGACGATCGAGGGGATCGTGGGGCGGGCGGTGTCCACCGTGACGAGGAAAGGCGCCGAGGCCGGACTGGAACTGCCGCCGCTGGCCGCGGTGGCGGTGAACGTGTACTGGCCCGAGGCGAGCGTGGTGCCGCTGTAGTTGAAATTCCAGACACCAGAGCCGTTCGCGGTGGCGCTGCCGATCACTCCGGTGCCGACGCGTGTGATGGCAATCGTGGAGCTGGCGGGAGCGGTGCCCGTGAAGTTGAGCGTGGTGTCGTTGGTGATCTGGTCGGTCGCAGAGAGTCCGGAATCGGTGCTGATGCCGGTGAAGACCGGCGAGGACAACGCGGTGTTGACCGAATAGAGGCCGGAAGCGGCACCGGTGTTGCCCGCGAGGTCGGTGGCGGTGGCAGTGAAATCATAGGCACCGGGAGGAAGCGGAGCACCCACGTAGCTGGCCGACCAGTTGCCCACGCCATCGGCGGTGGCCGTGGCGACGATGCCGACACCGACGAGTTCCACGGAGACAGTTGAGAAAATCTCGGCCGTGCCGGTGAAGGTATAACTTGGCGAGGTGACCAGGCTGGTGATGACAGGCGTGGCGGGCGCGGTGTTATCAACGTTCACGATGAGCGTGGGTGTGGGGAGCGAGAATGAGCCACCACCGAAATCGAGCGCGGCCTTGAACCCGTAGTAACGCTGCGGAAGGACGACGCTGGTGTAATCGAAGGACCAGTTGCCCGAGCTATCCGCGACAACAGAGCCAATCACGCCGGTGTCGATACGGGAGACTTGAACAGTGGCTCCCGCGGGAGCCACACCGTTGATCACAAGCGAGCCGTCACTCGTGATCTCATCGGCGGAGGAAACGCCGGTATCGGTGGCAACACCCGAGATGGCGAGCAGAGGAACACCGACGTTGGCGAGGGAGTTGATGTAATTCTCGATGTTCGTATAGCCGTCTCCATCAATGTCGCCGTTGTTGTCGGCCAGGGCGGCATTGGTGCCGGCAGCTTGCTCCCACCAATCGGGCATGCCGTCATTGTCGGTATCGATGACCGCCGTGGGCGCGGGGGCGACGGTGCCGACGCCGCCGACTTCGCTTTCGTTATAGATCTGCTTGCCCAAGGTGCCGTAGCTGAGGAGCTCGGTAATCATGTTCGTGTCGACCGAGTCGCGAACGAGCGAAGCGCCGGCATACGTGGCGATGTGCTGGAGCGACTGCTCGGGCGTGAGCAGGATCAGCGGAGCGGGATACGCGAAGGGCGTGTTGACGAGCTGCAATGTAGGGAAGCTCGCATCGGTGACCGTCGTGCCATCGAGCGTGCCATCCAAGTCGAGATCTTCGCGGTTGTTCGCGTGGTAGAGGCGGTAGTTTTCGTTGCCGGTTTTGAACGGCGATGTGCCGACGCCGGAATCGAAGCCGCCGACGTAATAGTTGCCGATCATGTTGGCGAACGTGTCGCCCGCAGAGTCACCGGCCGGAATGTAACCGCCGCCGCTGCCCCAGTTGTAGACGACGTTGTTCTGATAGTCGTTCACGCCTTTGATCTTTGGATTACGCATCCAGTTATCGATGTAGAGCGTGCGGAAAATGCTTACGCCTCCGCCCGTCTGGACGAGACCGCCGGCCGAGTGGACGAGCAATCCCTGGCCGACGATGCAGTCCTGGAGCGTGATGTTGGCAACACTGCCGCCGCTGATGGAGAAAGTTTCGTCGCGTCCCCACGAAGCGGAGACGTGGTCAAAGATCATGTCGCGGCCCGAGGCGATACCGACGGCGTCGGTGCCGCTATCGCCGTTGATACCTTCGCGGATGCGGATGTAGCGGCAGATGGTGTTGTTCGCGTCTGAGAACGACACGCGATTACCGTAGATCGTGATGCCGCCGCCGGGCGCGGTCTGGCCGGCGATGGTGATGTTGCTTTTGACGACAACGGCACTGTTGATGCGGATGATGCCGCCGACATCGAAGACGACGGTGCGGTTGGCCACGCTGACGGCGTCACGGAAGGAGCCGGCACCGGAGTCGTTGAGGTTGGTGACGCGATAGACGGTACCGCCGCGACCGCCGAGGGAGTTGGCGCCAAAGCCTTCGGCTCCGGGGAACGCGGGGATGGCGAAGGTGGAGGCGGTGCCCGCGGTGAGCGCGAGGGCCGCCAGCAAGGCGCGGCGGAGCGTGGGGGGGACGATACGGTGATGCATGGAGAGGGTCGCTGACAGGTGTGGGTCGGGATTCGTTTTCTCCGGTGATGCGGGAGAAACGAAAGAGGGGAAAAGCGCGGCCATGTGTGGCGGGCGCGAGGGTCACATTCAGGTCGTTTTCAATCGGACAGTCTGGGGTCCGGGAAATAAAAGAGCGCGCCGGATAAGGCGCGCTCAGGAGAGCAAAAACAGCGTTAGAGGCTGAAGGGGCGGATGATCAGGTAACCGGCGTCAGCTTTCTGACGGCCCACGAGCAAGGCTCCTTGAGCGGGCAGGAAAGGCGTCGCTGAAATATCTGTGGAGCCGCCGGTCAGATACCAGGAGGCGCCGTCGGCGCGGAGGTAGTTGATCTTGTAGGTGTCTGAGGCGCTGTCGTGGACGCGCAGCGTGTCGGCCTGGGCGGAGACATCCGCACCGGTCCAGCGGATGGTGGAGGCTTCGAGCGGATCGACAAAGGCACCGATCTGCACAGCAGAGAGATCGAGCGGGAAGCCCGTGGCGAAACTCTGGATACCAGTCTTGAGCTTTTTGCGGAAGACGTTCGTGCGCACGGCGCCGAGGTGGCTCCATTGTTTGGAGCCGGAGCGAAGGACCACGATCACGCTGGTATCAGGAGCGATGACGAGGGCGCTCTGATCGGCCGAGGTCGGGGAGCTGCGCCAGGTACCGTCGGTGCGGAGATAGTAGGTGGTCTGCCCCGTGGGGCCGCCATAGATGCGAACGCCGTCTGCCTGGGCATTAGCCGCGTTACCGACGAGCGCGGGGGAGAACATGGCGCCGAGTTTGGCCAAGGTCACATGCGGGCGAACGACGGCGCGGGCCTGGGCGAGGACATCGACGAGGAGCGTGTTGCTCGTGCTGTTGGAAGCGGCAGCGAGATCGAGTGTGGCAGTGCCGGAGCTGATCGTGGTGGCGGTGTTGAGGTCGAAGCGTTCGCCTTCGAGCGGGCCGCTGACGATCTCGACGTAGTATTTTTCACCCGTGGTGAGCGCAGCCGCGAGGCCGGTGGTCTCAAAGGTGAGCGTGCTGGCGGAGTTCGCCGAGATGCGGCCGGCGAACACGTCGGAGCTCAGGGGGAAAGCGAGGCCGGCGGTGCTGGTGGCGATGGACGAGGTCATGGCGCCGTAGGGCGCGGAAGTAACGGTGGTACCGGCCTGGGCCGACAATGCGGCAGCACAGAACGCGGCCAGCAGGGTGATGCGATGCGTGGTCATGTTAATTTAGGGAAGGGTAACGAAGAGGCGGAGAAATTGACGGGGTTCCTGCGTGAAGGACACCGAAGAACGAACGATCACGAGTTCCGTGCCGTCGCCCTGCGGCGTAACCGACACTTCGACGGAGCCAAGCGATGTGGCGAAGTCAAGAGCCGTGGCGGCACGTGACTCAATCTTCACATCGCCGCGCGCGATGCGGCGGGCGTAGCGAAGCGCCGGATATTCCTGGCCGGCGTCGGTGACTTTCACGAGCGAGACGGCATCGGGGCCGGCAAGCGTCGCGTCTCCGCCGAGGATGAACTCGAGCAGGTTGCTGGAGCCGTCGCTGTCAAAGTCGTCGGACGGTCCGTTGAAACCGGCGGGCAGGCCGCTCGTCGCAACCCAGGTATTAAAGGCGTTCCAGCCGGAGCCATCGCTCGTGATGGTAAAGGTGAGCGCGCTGCCCGTGACGGCGAAATCGCCGCGCACATAACCGAGGCCGGTCGCGGTGAAATCCGAGGCGGCAAAGTTGGTGGAGCCGAAAGTCGCGAGCGTGCGAACGTCGCCGACCGCTGGGGCGGAAAGCGGTGTGAAGGCAAACGTGTACGCGCCGGCCGAGCCTTTCGTGAGCGCGCCGGTGAGCGCGAGCAGGTCGCCGGAAGCACCGAGATCGAGGGCGATCCGGCCGCCGCCGTTCCAGGTGAGCGAGGAACCACCGAGCGTGCCCGCGTCGCTGATACCGGGCGACACGGAGCCGCCGGAGTTGAGCGCAATGGCTTTCGCCGTCGCCCCGTTGCCTGCGAGCTGGCCGCCGTTGATGGTGACGCTGCCGCCTGCGGCCAGGCTGGAACCCGTGCCGAGGACGAGCGTGCCGTCGTTGATCGCGACGCTGCCGGCAAAGGTGTTCGTCGCAGTCAGTGTCAGCGCACCCGCGCCAGTTTTCGTGAAACCGCCAGCGCCGGAGAGCACACCGTTGAGGGTGATCGCACGCGCGGTGCCGACGGAATCAGCAGCGTTGATCACGGGCACATTGGTCAAGGTCATGGGCAGCGTGGTGGACCAGGAAGATTTTGCTCCAAGGGTGCCGCCGGTGAGGTTGATCGCGGTGGTGTAGGTGGTGGAGGTCGTGCCTTTGACGAGGCCGCCCGCGCCGATGTAGAGCGCGCCGGAGCCGCTGAGGTTGAGCGTGCCGGAGCCGGCGACGACCGCGTTATCGAAGCCGAAGGTGAATTTCTCCACCTCGCTCACGCCACCGCTGAAGTTGGCGTTACTCGGATTGCCCGAGGCCCGGGTGAGGATGATGCCGGAGACGGCGTTGGTGGAGCTGAATGTTCCGCCGGTGACCCGCATGCCGCCGCCGCGCGTGGAGCTGGCGTTATTGCCGACGGTGATCGCGCCGGTGGCGGTGAGGGAGCCTCCTTCGACGGACATGGCTCCGGTCGAGTTGTTATTACCCAGGAAGATCGTGCCGACGGTCGAGGTGCCGCCGCTGACGATGAAGCCGCTGTTGTAGTCGACAGTGGCCGCAGCGTTGCGGCGGATGTTGACGTCGGTCGCGGTGAAAGTGCCGCCGGTGATGCGGACGGTGCTGCCGCTGTCGTTGTTGGTGCGGATGCCGCCATTGAGCGCGACCGTACCGGCATCCACACGAAGGATACCGGGGATGGTGTTGCCGCCGCCAAGGGTGACAAGGCCGCCAGAGGTGAAGCTGCCGCCGTTCACGAGAAGAGTGGAACCGCTGGTGGTGGTGACGTTGGCGGTGTTGGTGCCGCCAAGCGCGAGCGCGCCTCCGTTGTCGATGCGCAGGGTGCCGCCGGTGACGTTAAGAACTCCGGTGACGGAATTGGCCTTGTTCAACACGAGCGTGCCGGCGCCGGTCTTCGTGAAGCCATCGGTGCCGCCAAGGGCGGTCGAGAGCGTGGCCGTCGCGCCAGTGCCAAGCGTGCCGACGGTGATGGCCGGGCTGCCGCTGGTGACATCGAGCGTGAGGACGTTGGCGGAGTCGGCGTTATCGTCGATGATCCAGCTCGCGGGAGAGGTGATGTCGGTGTCGCCAAACGTCAGGCCGCTGAGTGTGCGTGGCGCGTCGAGCCGCGCGGTGTTGTTGGCGGTGAGATTGAAGTTACCGAAGATCGGGATGGCTCCGACGCCGCTGGCGACGACACCGCCGTCCCAATTAGCCGCATCGCTCCAGAGGCCGCCGGTGGCCTGGTTTATCCAGGCGAGAGTCGCGCGGTTGTAAATCTGTCCGGAGGTGAAACCGCCGACGATCGGGGTGGCGTCCGCGAGAGAAACAATCCCCGTGCCACTGGCGGCAAGGTCGAGGCGGATCGTACCGGTGCCGGTGATACTGCCGACGGTGACATTGTACGCGACGGCGCTGAGCGGCGTGACCGTCGTGACGCTGCCGGCGATATTGCCGGTCGTGGAAACAATGAAGTCCGCCGTGTTCACACCACTGACAGGCGTGTTAAACGTGACACGGAAGGTCACACTGGAGGCACCGGTGCCGGCGGGAAGTGGATCGTGACGATTGATGGAGTTGATCGCAGGCACGGGTGAACCCAGCGCAGCCAGCGAGGTGACAATGTCCGGCGCGGGCGGCGGAGTCATACCGTCGCCGAGGAAGAAGCTGGGGTGCGGGGGCTGGTTGTATCCGACATTCTGCCACGCGATGGCCGTACGGTACTGACGGTCGTGCATGAGCGTGACTAACCGATGAACGGTCGGGATCGTCGTCGTGTAGATGCGAAGCTCGGTATTGTCGTTTGAGCGCAGGACGAGTTCCTCGCGCCAGTCGCCGAGGATATCGGCAGAGAGATTGGGCGTGGCCTTCGTGCTGTTATTGGAGCCTGCGCCGGTGGCCGAAAGCAGCGTGGTGCTGTTGTTGGTGGTCCAGTTCCATTTGCTGATGGTGGTGCCATCGAGGATCTCGCGAAGTAGGTCGCCATCCCACCAGGACATGAAATTCATCTGGCCGGGGCGGGAGGCACTGATCTGGGTGCCGTTGGCAGCCATGAGTCCGCCGCGCGAGGCCCACATTTCATATCCGAGGTAACGCGGATCGATGTCGCCAGCGACACCGCGGCCGATGTCCACGCCCTGCCCGCTCACACCGAAGATGAGCGCGCCAGTGCGTGCATCGCGAAACTCGCCGCCGTTCCCGCCGTAGCTGCCTGGATCTTCGTGAACCATCCAGACTTCGAGGCCGGGACGGGTCGGGTCCATATCGCTCAGGTGAAGCGCGTCGCCATGGCCGAGCTGCGTGGAATAAAGACCGGTGCCGTCGTCGTTGATCGCGGCGGCGCCGTAAGTGATCTCGTCGCGACCATCGCCATCGACATCGCCGACCGTAAGCGAGTGAGCACCCTGCCCTCTCCACGCGGCATAAGGCGCATTTGGAGCGCCGGCATCCGTGTCGAAGGTCCAGCGTTGCGTGAGTTGCCCGCCCCGCCAGTCCCAAGCGACGATAACTGCACGCGTGTAGTAGCCGCGGCACAGCACAATGCTCGGCCGCTGGCCGTCGAGATAGGCGACACCTGCAAGGAAGCGGTCCACGCGATTGCCGTAGTCGTCGCCCCAAGCGGTGACATCGCCGCTCGCAGGGTTGTTGTTACGCGGCACGACATAGTTGGTCGTCGCCAGTTCGCCGCCAGTGAGACCATCGAATACGGTGAAAAACTCCGGCCCCGTCAGCACGTAGCCGCCCGCGTTGCGGTAGTCGGCGTTGTGGTCGATCGCGGCGGTCGGCGTGCCGAGGAACTTTCCTGCCTGGCCGATGAACGTGCCCGTGCCGTCCTTTGTGTTCGGCGCGGTTTTGCAGACGAGTTCGGCGCGGCCGTCGCCGTCGAAGTCATACACGAGAAACTGCGTGTAATGGGCGCCTGCGCGGATATTGCGGCCGAGATCGATCCGCCAGAGTCGCGTGCCATCGAGCTTGTACCCATCGAGGTAAACGTTGCCGGTGTAGCCCGACTGGGAGTTGTCCTTCGAATTGGACGGCTCCCACTTCACAATCATCTCGTACTCGCCGTCGCCGTCCAGGTCGCCGACCGAAGAATCACTGGCAGTATAATCGTAAGCCTCGCCCGAAGGCGTGGTGCCGCCCGCCGGAATTTGCAACGGCAGCGAGAGGTAAGGCTTCACCACAGCGTTAGCCGCGAGCATGAAGACAGAACCGGCCGCCTGCTCGACACCGCCGACGATCGGCGCGATCGAGTATGCGTTCGTCTGCGTGAGGTCTGCCGTGCTGTCCACCAGGTGCGTGGGCGCGGTCAGCGGCGAACTATTGACCAGCACCGCAGCACCGCCGCCCGTGGAGCGATAGACGTTAAACGACACATCCGCCGCATCCGTGCCGAGCATACGCCAGCTCACGAACACATCGGTCGAACTGGTGCGGAGCGCGACCGTGCCGCGCCCTAGATTTTCCATTAGAGAAGGCGCCGCCGTGAGCGACAGCGCGAGGAGCGAAAATCCGCACAACCGGCGGAACGCGACAAACCAGGACGAGGTTTTCATAAAAGCGAAAGGGAGGAGGGACTCCTGCAGGCACACGCGATGCGGCCAGCCGGAACATGGAAGCGAGAAACGAAGCGGGGTTGGGTGATCTGAAAAATGTCTCCAAACAAACCATGGCGGTCCGAAAGGAGATTAAGAAAAAGCTGCGGACCTTTTTGCCTGCCACCTGCGCCACACAACCAAGCCAGCGTCTTACAGTCAGTAGTTGCTGACTTGTACGCGTGCCCCGCGAAAGCCTCGAACAACTTTCTCGCTGCAACCGCCCGCAAACACAGCTGTCTCTGCCGCTTCGAACCATCGTCAACCGACACGCCACCCAGCTCGCTCCACGCCCTCATGACACGCCCCACGCTTCGCTTCAGCTCCACGCCCTCTCTCTTTGCCGCGCTTGCCGCTGCACTTCTCCTGCTCGCTGGATGCGCCGCGCCCTCATACCTCGTCCGCGTCGATGCGATTAACGACCCCGCTTCCGCGCCCGCGCTCCGCACCTATACGCTCGCCTCCGGCTCGAAGGATCTCGATCCCGCCACCCTCCAGTTTCGCGAAGCCTCCGCCTTGCTCCGCAACGCCCTCAACCGCCGTGGCTACACCGAGGCCCCCCTCCCCGCCGACGCCGCCCTGAACATCACCATCGCCTACGGTATCGGCCAGCCGGAGACGCGCACCGTCACCTTCTCCACGCCTGTTTACGCCGAGCTCGGCGGCGGACGCGTGCAAACCGTCACCAAAACCACCGACGCCACCGGCAAAACCTCCACCAGCACCCAGACGCGCATCATCCCCGGCCGCTACGAACGCGTCGGCAACGACGTCACCACGAGCACCTACACACTCTATCCCAAACACCTCGCCCTCTCCGCCCGCGAAGCCAACTCCCTCACCGCCAGCACGCCTGAGATCTGGAACGTCACCGCCTATTACCAGAGCGCGAGCCCTGACCTCCGCGGCGATCTCCCCATCCTCGTCACTGCGATCGAGCCCTCCATCGGCGAAAACACCGGCCGCGTCATCAACGTGCGGATCATCGAGCAAGAAGGCCGCCTCGTCCGCGAACCCGCGAAATAATTTCGCCCCCTCTGCCACTCACCGCCATCGCGCAACGCCCACCGCGTCGCCCGGATCACCTCGCCGCACTCACGCCTGGAACCGCCGCGTCTCCGCCTTCGACACCGGCTCGGCAAACGACTCCCGGAAAAACTCCTGCGCCGCCGTCACGAACGCCGCGCACTTGCTGTAATCTCCCACGCACGAATTCGGCACGCACAGCCGCTTGATCACCCCTTTGCCGATCTTGTCCGCCGCCTCCGCGTCCGGCACCAGCTCAACGGAAAATTTCGGGTCGCGCGTATGCACGACATAGTGGTGGGTTTTCCCACGCACCTCCCGCTCGATCCGCATGAAATGAGCGAAGTCCATTGGCGTAACCAGAGCACAACAAGCGCATGCCTCCTTGGAAACGCCAAACTCACCTCACCCCCACACCGATCCACCCGCCAGTTTCACACGCCCCGCCTTTGGCCTTGAGATAAAAAATCTCCCGCCGCACAAAATCCTCACTCGCTGCGCGCCTATGAATCTCACCGACGAGGCCCCGAAATTAAACCCCTGGCCCTTCATCGTCGGCGACGCCGTCCTCCTCGGGACCGCCGCCCTCATCGCGAGCCAGTCACCCGCCCCGCTCACCGGCGCGCCGCTCATCGCCACCGCCGGCTGCGTCGCCCTCGGTGCCGTGCTCGCCTGCGTCCCTTTTCTTCTAAACTACACACGCCGCCAGGATCTAGCCCTAGCCGAGCGCCAGAGCGAAATCGCCGCCCTCGCCCGCACCACCGCCGAGTCCGCCGAACAACTCGGCATCGCCGCCCAGGGCCTCCACGCCATCGCCGACACCGCGAACAAAGCCCTCAAACACGCCGACCAGCTCCCGCAGAAACTTCAGGAAAAAATCAACGACTTCAAAACCCAGCTCAACGAAGTCGCCGTCACCGAAAACGAAGTCCTCGCCCAGGAGGTCAACACCCTGCGCACCTCCGAGATCGAGCGCCTCGAAACCGCCTTCGCCTCCGTGCGCAAAACCGCCGCCGAGCTCACCGCCCTCGAGACCGCCACCCGCCAGCACCTCGCCGACCTCAACCAATCCCTCACCCGCTTCTCCGCCACCGCCGAGCGCACCGCGACCGACACCACCGCCGCGCTCGCCGCCAGCCGCGCCGACGCTGAACGCTCCCTCGCCTCCGCTCAAAAATCCGCCACCGCCGCCTTCGAACGCGCCGTCTCCACCGCCCTAGCCTCCCTCGAAACCCGCCTCACCGCACTTCCGCTTCTCGCCGCGCCCGCCGCATCCAGCATCGCGATACCCACAAATACAGACGCTCCAGCCGCCACCGTCCCCACGCTCGCCCCCTTTACCCCGGCCACCACCCCACCGATCTCCGTCCCCGAAGAAACGCCCCCGCCCTCCGCGCAACCCACCGACTTCGAACACGCGCCCGAGGTCTCCCTCGCCACCTCCCACCCGCCTTTCTCTGCGCCAGCGCGTTCCGTCAGCCCTCCCACGCTCGCCGTCACTACCGACGACCCCGCCGCGCCTGCCCGTAAACGCCTGCCGCGCAAATCCCTCCTCCGCGACGACGACCAGCCCTCCCTCGGCCTAGACCTCGCCGACCCAGCTCCACATAACGAATACAGCCAGCTCGCCCCCGACGACACCGCGCCCCCCGCCGCAGTCTCCTCCGACGGTTTCACCCGCCTGCTCGTCACCGCTTACATCGGCATCGGCAACAAACTCTTCGTCCGCGGCGAAGGCCCCGGCCTGAGCTGGGAAAAAGGCTCCCCCCTCCAGTTCGTCTCCATCGGCAAATGGCGCTGGGAGACCCCCGACGCCACCGAGCCCCTCACACTCCGCCTCTACAAAAACGACGACCAGGAATGCACCGCCCTCGGCGAACTCACCCTAGCCCCCGGCCACCAGCAGGAAGTCCGCGCCAGCTTCTGATCTCCGCCTGGCACGCCTGCTCACCGCTCCACCGGCGCCACACGGGATTTCTCCGACTCCCGCCCTGCGCCCATCTCACGATGCCTGCGCGTGATCCTCCGGATCAAAAACGCGCACACCACGAGCTTCACCACTAGGATTCCCGCCAGCCACGCGAACCCCTCCCCGCTCGGATCTCCGCTCAGATCGCCCAGCGCCAGCGTCACATACGACCTCACCGTATAAACGCCGAGGCACACCCAGAAGTACTTCCTCAACGGCATCCCGGAAAGCGCCAGCCCGTAGTTTCTTAAAAAATACGGCGGCCCGGGCACCAGCGCCACCATCGCCGCCAGTGACTGCTCCGCCCCCGCGGGTGCCTCCGGCATCCGGAAATTCCTGCGCGCAAGAAACCGCTCGATCGGCCCGCGCAAAAAACTCCGCACGATCCAGTGCGTCCCGAGCAAGTGTACCGCAGTCACCCCCACGATCACCACCCCGCCCCACACCAGACCAAATTTCATTCCCGCCACGACATACACCACGCCGATCGAAAACCCCGCGAGCGGCAGCAACGCCATCAACACCACCGTCAGCACCGCGTTCACCCGCTCCATCGCGCCCACCAGATCGCTCCACCAGCCATATTCCAACGCGAGCGCCACCACCACGCCCGCCACGACCAACGCGCCCGCACCGATCAACCACCACTGCCGTTTGAAGTGCGCACGCTTCCATCCACCTGCGGATTGCATCGCAGTCAAAGGGCGCGCGGAAGATTCCGGTTTCATGTGGGAAAAAATATTTGAGACGAAGCCCCGCCTCTGACCCCAAAATCTCCCTCCGGTTTTCCTAAATAATCACCCGCCACTCCGCCCGAAACCGCCCCCACCATGCTCGGCCTAGCGCGTCACCTGCTCAAACGACGCCATGCTCCCCTTCCTCTCCAGACTTCGCCGCCGTCACGCCTCCACCGCGATTTCCAAACCCCATAAATCCCCCGCGCCCCGCATGAGCCCGCGTCGCTACTGGCTCACCGTCACCGCCTGTGTCATCACCGCACTCGGGGCATATTTCTGGATCACCTCCGCGAAAATTCTCCGCGAGCCCGTCGAGGTTTCCTACGGCCCCCTCGATCCTGTTTTCCCCGACACCCTCGGGCCTCTCCTCGGCGCGGAATTTTCCGGCGGCAACAAAATCACCACCCTCATTAACGGCGAACGCTTCTTCCCCGTCATGCTCGACGCCATCCGCCGCGCGCAAAAAACCGTCACCCTCGAAACCTACATCTGGTCCTCCGGAAAAATCAGCGACCAGTTCATCGACGCCCTCTGCGAACGCGCCCGTGCCGGCATCAAAGTCCACGTCCTCGCCGACGGCATGGGATCTCTCAAATTCGATCACGACGAACAGGAGCGCATGAAAAAGTGCGGCGTCGAATTCCTCATCTACGCCCGCGAGCACTGGTGGAATATCAAGCCCAACATCAACCACCGCACCCACCGCAAGATCCTCGTCGTCGACGGCAAGGTCGGCTTCACCGGCGGCATGTGCATCGACGACCGCTGGCTCGGCGACGCCGACTCCGAAAAAGTCTGGCGCGAAACCCAGATCCGCGTCGAAGGCCCCGCCGTCCGCCAGATGCAGGCCGTCTTTGTCTCCAACTGGCTCCAGACCACCTCGCGCCTCCTCGTCGGCCCCGATTATTTTCCCGAGTCCAAAGGCGTCGGCGACACCCTCGCCCAATGCTACAAAAGCGGTCGCAACGAAAACCCCGAAAACGCCCGCATCGCCCACCTCCTCGCCATCGCCTCCGCCCGTAAATCCATCAAGATCGCCCAGGCTTACTTCGTCCCCGACGACCTCGCCATCGACATGCTCCTCGCCGCCCGCAAACGCGGCATCGAGGTCGATGTGATCGTTCCCGCCATCAACGACTCCCGCTTCGGCCGCGCCGCCTCCCGCTCCCGCTGGGGCAAACTCCTCGAGGCCGGCGTGCGTATCCACCAATACTTACCCGCCATGTATCACTGCAAAGTCATGATCGTCGACGACGTCTTCTCCACTGTGGGCTCCGTGAACTTCGACAATCGCTCCTTCGCCATCAACGACGAGATCGCCGTTAACATCATCGACGAAGTCGCCACCCGCGATCTCCTCAAAAGTTTCAACGCCGACCTGAAACGCTCCAAGCCCCTTCCTTTCGACGAGTTCACTTCCCGCCCTTGGTACATCAAAACCGCCGACCACCTGTGCGGCCTCTTCCGCTCCCAACTTTAGAGTAGTTCAAAAAATGATGGCCGCATCCTGGAGGGAGGACCTTCGTGTCGTCCACAGTCGGCACGGAGTCCAGCTCTCCATCCGAGCGGCCCTCGCTTCGCTGAAAAGGCTTTAACGCTACCCGGTCCGCGTCCCTCCGCCAACTCGCCCCGCATTCAATAATGCGGCGGCCTCTCATCCAACTCCGCTGCCCCCGCGTCACCCACACCACCCGCGCCGGCACTCCCCGCACTCCGCTCGCGCAGCGCCAGCACCTCGCGCCGCATCCGCTCCACCAGATCCGACAACTCCATCATCGCCTTATCCTGCTCCGCCACATGGCGCTCGAACCACGCCAGCCGCTCCTCCAGCCGCGCCACCCGCGTATCCAGTTCCCCGGCACTCATGGCTGACCCTCCTTTTTGCACTCGGGATATTTGATCTGCTTCAATCCCAGCGCCTTCAGCTCCGGCGTAACATGCTTTTCATAACAGTCCGGGCAGATCGAGTGGCTGAACTCCGACCCCGTCCGCTGGTTGATGTAGCTCTCGATCTGCTGCCAGTAACTGCGGTCATCACGCACCTTTTTGCAGTACGAACAGATCGGTATGAACGTCTCCAACGTCTGGATCTGCGAGGTGAATCCCAGGATGCGCTCGGCCACATGCAGCCGCGTTTTCAGATCCTGGTGATCGACTGGCTTGCTCAGAAAATCGTCCACCCCCGCCGCGAACGCCACATCCTGGTTCTCCACCGTCGGCGTGCGATTCGTGACCAGGATAAAGTAAACGTAATCGCCCGGCCGTCCCCGCACGCGGCCGCACAGCTCCAGTCCATCGACTTTCGGCATCAGCCAGTCGCACACCACCACGCGGATCGGTTCGCGCTGCAACAGATCCCACGCCGCCAGCCCATCCGTCGCCTGGACAACATCGTGCCCCAGCGCAGCGAGCGAGGCGGCCAGCACGGCGCTCGCAATAGGATCATCTTCTACAGCCAGGATTTTCATGGGAAAGATTGGGGGAACCGTCGCACCAGCTCGGCGCGCAGACGATCCCACTCGTTCACAACGCGGGTCAAGCAGCCCGATGCCTCCGCCCAGCCCTCCCGCTTCACCTCGCTCTCTATCTCACGCGCGACCACCTCCAGCGCCGCCGCCCCCAGATTCGCGCCACTGCCCGCCAGCGTATGCGCCAGCCGCCCCAGCAACTCCGCATCGCGCGATTCCAGTGCCGCCGCCATCGCCGCCAGCCGGCCCGGCATCTCGCCCGCCAGCAGCTTGAACAAATGCTCCGTGAGCGGCTCCCCCGTCGGCGATTTTAACTGCGCCAGCCGCCCCAGCTGCTCCTCGTCCAGCACCGCGCGCGACCCGGCCGGCATCGGCGGCATCGTCCCCATCGGCGGTGCCGTCCGCGACTTCCCCGGATCGATCCCGCAACGCGCCAGCGCCTGCCTCAGCGCCTCCGCACCCAGCGGCTTCGTCACATACTCGTCCATGCCCGCCGCCAGGCACCGCGCCCTGTCTCCGGGTAACGCATACGCCGTCAGCGCGATCACCGGCGTCGCCACATCCGCGCCCGCCGCCAGCCCGTCCCGCAGCCGCCGCGTCGCCTCATAGCCATCCATCTCCGGCATCTGGCAATCCATCAGCACCGCGTCAAAACGCCCCGCCGCGAGCCTCTCCAGCGCCTCCCGTCCATTGCTCGCCAGCACGACCTGATGCCCCATGCGCTCCAGCGTCATCCGCGCGACGAGTTGATTCGCCGGATTATCCTCGGCGACCAGCAACGTCAGCCCTCCTGGCGCGCGCGCCACTTTCACCGGCCGTCCCATTTCCTCCTCCTCGGGCCGCCACACCGGCAGCTGCAGGTGAAACCAAAAACGCGAACCCGTGCCCTCCCCGCTTTCGCAGCCGATCCGCCCGCCCATCAACTCCACCAGCTGCCGGCAGATCGCCAGCCCCAGCCCCGTCCCGCCATATTTGCGCCCCCGCGCCTCCGCCTGCATGAACGGCTGGAAAAGCCGCGCCTGCACCTCCGGCGAGATCCCGATGCCCGTGTCACTCACCGTGATCGAGATCCGCCGCTCGCCGCCCTCTTCATCCCCGATCCGCAGCATGATCTCGACCCGCCCCTGCTCCGTGAACTTCAGCGCATTGCCCGTCAGATTCGTCAGCACCTGCCGGATACGCCCCGAGTCACCCACCAGCCCGCACGTTTTCTCCACACCCGTCTCGCAAACAAGCGCCACACCCTTCGCCTGCGCCTGCGCCGCCAGCAGCTCCGAGGTCTCCCTCACCAGCTTCACCAGGTCGAAACCATGCGGATCGATCCGCATCTTCCCCGCCTCGATCTTCGAAAAATCCAGGATGTCGTCGATGATCGTGAGCAGATTCTCCGCGCTGCTCAGCACCACCTGCCCCATCCGCTTCTGCTCCTGCCCCAGCCGCGTCTCCATGAGCAACCGCGCCATCCCCAGCACCCCGTTCATCGGCGTGCGGATCTCATGGCTCATGTTCGCCAGGAACTCCGACTTCAGCCGCGCCGCCGCCACCGCCTCGTCGCGCGCCCGCGCCAGGTTTTCCTCCAGCTCCTTGCGCCCGCCGATATCCTCGATCTGCGACACGAAATGCACCGGCGCTCCATCCGCCTGCCTCACCAACGTCACCGTCAGCCGCCCCCACACGATCCGCCCGTCGCGATGCAGATACCGCTTCTCCATCTGATAAAACGACCGCTCCCCCGCCACCAGCTGCCGCAGCAACGTCAGGTCGTTCTCCAGATCATCCCGATGCGTGATGTCATGAAACGTTTTCCTGAAAAGCTCCTCCGGCGAGTATCCGAGAATCTGGCACACCGCCGGATTCACCTGCAGCCACCGCCCGTCCAGCCCCACCAGCGCCATCCCGATGCCCGCAAACTGGAACGACTGCCGGAACCGCTCCTCACTGTCCCGCAACGCCGACTCCGCCGCCTTGCTCCGCGTCAGATCATGCCCGATCCCCATGAACCCCGTGATCGTCCCCGCCTGGTCCCTCAGCGCCGTGACCGTTAACATCACCGGCAGCCGCCCGCCATCCTTGCGCACATACGTCCACTCCCGCTCATCCACCTCGCCCAGCCGCGCACGCGCGACAAACACCTCGAACCCCGGCTCGATCACCCGCCCCAGCTCGAGGCTGAGCTCAGCCGCGCGCACAGCCACTTCCTGCGGATCGTGAAAAACCTGCGGCGTCTCCCGCCCCACCAATTCCTCGCGCTTCCACCCCGTCATCCGCTCCGCACCGGAATTAAAAATCTGGATCACACCCTCGGTATTCGCCGCCACGACGTTTAACACCGTCCCGTCCAGCACCGCACGCTGCAGCCGGTTCGACTCCTCCAGCTGCACCTTCGCCGCCGCCAGTTCCGCTGTCCGCTCGCCCACCGCGCGCTCCAGCGCCTGCGACGCCGCCTTCTGATCATGGATGTCCGTCGAAGTCCCCACCCACCGCACCACCTTCCCCAACCGGTCCCGCTGCGGACGCGCCCGCCATAAATGCCAGCGCATCATCCCATCCACCCTCCGGCGCAACCGGTACTCTCCGCGCCCCTCCCGCCCCGCCTTCAACGCCTCCGCCCACTCCACCCCGAAACCCGCCACATCATCCGCATGCACCGCCCCCGCCCAATTCTCCAACGACTCCTCACCGCTCATCCCCGTGTACTCATTCCACCCCCGGTTAAACGTCTCCACCACCCCGTCCGGCCGCGCCGTCCACACCATCTGCGGCATCGTATCAGCCAGGAAACGCAGACTCTCCTCGCTCCGCTGGAGCTCCGCCGTCCGCTCATTCACCCGCCGCTCCAGCGCCATGTGCGAAAGCTGCAACGCCCGCCTCGCCCGGTGGACCAGATAAAAAGCCGCCGCCAGTAACAACGCCGCCACGACCACACCCGCCGCCAGCACCAGCCCCGCATTGCGCTCGATCCGCTCCATCGCGCCCTCCCGCTCCTTCAACAACGCGTCCTCCTCCGCCTCCATCTCCGCCGCCAGCGCCGTGACCAGACGCGCCGAAGGCTGCATCAACCGCAACTGCTCCGCGATGTCGCCCGCCCTGCGCGCGCGCATCATCGCCTCACTCTCCGCGATCCTCTGATCCGTCAACCCCCTCAACCGCTCGATCCTTCCCCGCCGGAACTCACTCCTCTCCGCATGCCACTCCAACGCCGCCATCGCCGCCCTCAACTCCGACACATAAACCACCTGCCGCGCCGCATAGTGCTCGTCACCCGTTAGCGCATACGCCCGGTCCGATGACTGCATCCGCGTCAACGCCAGCAAGTGTCGGTTCAACGTCTCGCGAAACTCATACGCCCCCACCACTTCCCGGCCCGCCGCGCCCACCCCCTCGTTCATCACATGGCTCATCCGCCCGCACGCCACCAGCAACACCAGCGCCACCGTGAACAACGCCGGCGGCGAATTAAACCCCAGCCCCCGGTGAAACCGCGCCATCACCTCGATCGCCGTCGCCCCCAGCACCAAAAACAACAGCGCCGTCGGCAACGCCATCCCCGTGTACGCCCCCCAGCTATGCGCCGCCCTCAACCCCGACGCGTACCCCAGCAACGTAAGCAACGCCAGGCACAGCGTCACCCCCGCCGGGACCAGCACCAGCCACCGCTTCCGCGCAAACAACACCGTCCCCAGCAACGCCAGCGCCGTGCATAAAAAACAAACCGCCGCATTCAGCGACATCCGCCCCGGCGCGCTTGTCGGCACCGCCAGATCCTGCTTCCAAAAAAATTCATCCAGCCCCAGCGAAACCCCCGCGAGATTCTCCACCAGCACCGCCACCGAGATCAACCCGGTCATCAGCCACAGCCAGCATGCCCACCGAGACTGATCCCACGACCACGCCAGCAACCCCGCCGCCATCAGCAAAAAGCAAACCGCCGTATTAACCACCATCGGCGCCCCTCCGGGCATGATCGACACCAGCAACGGCACCCGGAAACCCCATCCGCACAACACCGACACAGCCACCGCCGCGATCACGCCACCCGCCACCCGCACCCACGCCCGTAAAAATTCATCCATCGCCGCAGGCTGCGCTCCAATCGGCAAAGGTGAGTAGTCGTTGGTTTCCACGTGTTATCCAGCTAACCACATCGGACCGCCACTCCCGCTCTTAAGCCGTGACCGCCATGAACATGCCCGCACCCATCGAGTCACGCACCGCCCTATTGCCGCTCCACCGCCGGTTTCACCGCCTTCCTCTTTAACTCCTCCAGCTCCGGCACGATCAACCGCTGATAACAATCCGGACACACCGAGTGGCTGAACTCCGACCCCGTCCGCGCGTTGATATACCCTTCGATCTGCTGCCAGTAATTTTGATCGTCCCTCACCTTCTTGCAGTACGAACAGATCGGCAAAAACGCCTCCAGCTGCTGCACCTGCGTCGCATACCTCAGGATACGCTCCGCCACCCGCAACCGCATCCACAACTCCTGCAGATCGAGCGGCTTCACCAGAAAATCATCCACCCCCGCTTCGATCGCCTCCCGCTGATTCTCGATGTCCGCCTCGCGGCTCGTCAGCAGGATGAAATAAACATAATCGCTCTTCAACCGCGCCCGCACCTGCCGGCACAACTCCAGCCCATCGATCCCCGGCATGATCCAGTCACTCACGATCACCCGCGCCGGCTCCTTCTCCAGCTGCGCCAGCGCCTCCATCCCATCACGGACCTCTGTCACATCCTCGTAGCCCAGACGCCGCAGCGCCTGCACCAGGACTTTTCGCGCCACCGGATCGTCTTCAACAGCCAGGATTTTCAAAACGCAGCCTTTGTTGTGGGTTTCAAGCACTCCCGGCGGACAGCCAGGAACCTGCCCGCAACCCTGCGACAACCCCCTCCGCCACGGCAAGTTTTCCCTGCTCCCTCGCCCTCACCGCCCCGCCACCCCACCCGCCAGATACGCGCCGACCTTCCTCAACAAACTGTCCCGCTCAAACGGCTTCGCCAGCAGATCCACCGCCCCCACCGCCTGCGCCCGCGCCGGCACCCCCGCGATCGGCCGCCCCGTCATGATCACCACCGGTACCGACGCCAGCGCCGTATCCGTTTTTATCAGACTGCACACATCGAAACCATTCATCCCCGGCATCTCGATATCCAGCAGCACCAGATCCGGCCGCCTCGCATGAGCCAGCTTCAACCCCTCCACGCCCCCGCCACCCGCCGCCACATCATACCCGGCGCGCTCCAGCATCGCCTTCAAAACACCCCGCACACCCGGGTCATCATCAATGATCAAAATGTGCGCCATGTTACAGAGCCTCAACCACTCGGGTTATCAACCTGCCCAACCCCAAACGGGCTGTGCAATAACGGGCGGATTCCATGATGCACACGCTCCGTGTTGAGACAGCTTCTTGTCAACCGGCAAACCCGCTCCCACCAGTCGTATTTTCCCTGATCTCATACAGGTATCATATGCAAAAAATCTCTTAAATTTTTAGAAAGTTCAGCATGGCAGGTCCGGTGCATTGACAACTGCATTTCACCTCCGACTACTCCGCGCCAACGCATGAATTACACGCAGCTTTTTCGCACATTGAGGGAGGCAAAAGCGCTCACTCATGACGGTCTCGCCAAACTATCCGCCTGTCATCGCAACACCGTGATCAACGTCGAAAGCGGACGTCCGGTGAAATTCAAAACCATCGCCGAGCTCATGCTCAAGATGGGCTACGATTCCGGCTCCTCCGAGATGAAGAGCGTCGCCCTTCTCTGGCTCGAATCGATCAGCGGTATCAACCTCACGCACGAAGAGAGCACCTCCGAAGCGCGTGATCGCATCGACAAATACCGCGCCACCGAACGCGAAGCCGCCCAGCTCCTCGTCGAGGCCGTCACCTCCAACCACCTCACCGTCGATCAGATCCGCACCCTCCTCTTCGCCGCCGGCCGCCCCGAGATCATCTCCATTCTCGAAAACATCCGCCACGTCGTCACGACCGCAGAGATCGCGCCCGTCGTGAACACCGCCGCCCCGATGCCCATCGCCCAAAACGGCTGACGTCCACTTCCGGCACATCACCAAAACCCTTCTCTTCTCCCAAAGGCGCGTCCTACCCGACGCGCCTTTTTTGCGCCCGCCGTCTTTCCGATGGAGGCGCGGTGCCCCCACCGCGCATAATCATCGCCCACCGCACGATCGCCACACCGCTCCTCGCCCTCACCCCGCCGCCAGCACCGACCGCAACTCCGCTACGCTCGTCACCGGCGGCCGACACGTGAAGTGCTCACAAACATACGCGGTCGCTTTGCGTCCCTCCGCTTTCATCTCCGCCATCCACGGCGCCCGCTCCGCCAGCCACCGCTGCCCCTCTCCACCATTAGCCGCCAGCAACGAACGCCGCGCCCCCGCGCGCTCGTGTAGCACCGCCGACAGCGCGCGAAACTCCGCCGACTTCGGATCACCCGCAATGACCACCTGCCGCGCCGGCTCCAGCGCCAGCTCCACCGCGCACAACAACTGCGGCAACGCATGAGGCGCCTGGGTCCACTGCCCGCGCAACGACTCGATCACTCTCACCCCGCGCGCCCGCACTGCGTCGCCATCCTTCGCGACCACCGCCAGCCGCAACAAATTCATCGCCGCCACCGACCCCGCCGTCGGCTCCGCGCCGTCGTAATCGTCCTTCAACCGCAGCACGAGATTCGCATCGCCCGCCGCAGAGTTGAAATACCCGCCGCGCTCCTCATCCCAAAACAGCGCGTCCATCGTCCCCTGCAACTGCTCCGCCCACTGCAACCAGCGCACCTCAAAGGTCGCCTCGTAAAGATCGATCAGCCCCTGCACGAGAAACGCATAATCCTCCGCAAACCCTTCCGTGGTCCCGCGCCCGTCTCGAAAACTCCGGTACAACACGCCGCGCTCCGCATCGAACAACTCGCGCCGCAAAAACTCCGCCGCCTTCACCGCGCTCTCCGCGTACTCGCGTTCCCCGAGCACCTGCGCGCCCTTCGCCAGCGCCGAAATCATCAGCCCGTTCCACGCCGTCACGATCTTGTCGTCCAGATGCGGACGCGCCCGCCCCGCTCTCGCATCGCGCAACCGCCCGAGCGCCGTCACGAGCCGGTCACTCGCCGTCTGCACATCCAGCCCGCACAACTGCGCCGTCGCCGCCAGCGCCTGCCGCTGCATCAACACATTCTTCCCGCCAAAATCCCCGTGCGGATCTGACTGCGCCGGCACGTTCCCGCTCCCGATCACGCCAAAGTGCGCACACACGAGCAACGATCCCGGCCCGCACACCGCGTCGATCTCCTCCTTCGTCCAAACATAAAATGCGCCCTCCACCCCATGCGCCTTCGCGCCACCCGCGTGTCCGCTCGGCGCGCTATCTGCATCTTCTGCCGAATAAAATCCACCCAGCGGACTCGTCAGCTCGCGCTTCACGTATTCAAAAATATCCCGTGCCACCCACGCGTGGATTTCCTGCCCCGTCGTCACGCGCGCATCGAGGTAGTTGATCGCGATCTGCGCCTGATCGTAGAGCATCTTCTCAAAATGCGGCACGAACCACGCGTCATCCACCGAGTACCGGTGAAACCCGCCGCCCACATGATCGCGAATCCCGCCTTCAGCC
Organism: Nibricoccus aquaticus; assembly: GCF_002310495.1. Taxonomy (GTDB): domain Bacteria; phylum Verrucomicrobiota; class Verrucomicrobiia; order Opitutales; family Opitutaceae; genus Nibricoccus; species Nibricoccus aquaticus. The sequence goes on from NZ_CP023344.1 coordinate 1,320,445, forward strand.
ATTTTGCGCAGAGTCGTCGTCGCCATCTTCACCGCCGCCACGCCCGCCTCTGACTGCGGCCCCTGAATCGCCGCCACGCGAAAAAGAAAACTCAAATTCGACGCCCGCGGAAACTTCGGCGCGCCCCCAAATCCACCTTTCTCCGCATCGAACGTCTCAAAAAAATACTGGAAACACTTCTCGAACGCTTCCCCACCCGACTCCGTCAAATCTATCGCCGCACCAGCATCCGCAGCCGCGTTCTTCTCCGCACCTTCTACCTCTCCGCTCACGCGCGTCTTGAGCAGCTCGATTACCCGCGCACTCTCCGCCACCAGCTTCTCGCGCTCATCCCGCCAGCCCTTCGCGATCGCCCGCAACACCGCCGGAAAACCCGCGCGCCCCTGCCGATCCTCCGGCGGAAAATAAGTCCCGCCAAAAAACGGTTTCAGCTCCGGCGTCAGCCACACGCTCATCGGCCACCCGCCATGCCCCGTCATCGCCTGCACGTAGTGCATGTACACGCGATCCACATCCGGCCGCTCCTCCCGATCCACTTTGATCGACACGAAACTCTCATTCAGCAGCGCCGCGCTCTCTGCGTTCTCGAACGACTCATGCGCCATCACATGACACCAATGGCACGTCGAGTAACCGATGCTCAAAAACACCGGCTTCTGCTCCGCCCGCGCCTTCGCAAACGCCGCCTCACCCCACGGAAGCCAGTTCACCGGATTGTCAGCGTGCTGGAGCAGATAAGGCGATTTTTCGTGAGCGAGCGCGTTGGCCATGGAAAAGACGAGAAACGCAAACCCCCACGGCCGCAAAGACCAGAGCAAAGAAACCGTGCCCGCCCGTTACCCACAAAAAGCCGGACGCGAAAACTCATCCGGCTTCGCAGTCTAAAAATCTCTTCGCGCCACCTTCGCGTCTTTGCGTCTTCGCGATTCAAAATAAAGCCGCCAGCTAACCGGCAGCTCCGATCGCTCACACGCTCCGTCCATTGAGCGTCCAGCGTTAAACGTTAAGCGTTGAGCGTTCCCAACTCTTTCCAAACATATCGCATCCCGACATGATCGTCCGTCCAAAGCCCAGCACCCTCCGCCTCTTCTTCATCCTCCAAGGCTCGATCCTCCCCACGATCGCGCCGCGCCTGCTGATGATTGCCGCCCTCGCGACCGCCGTCGCCGCCGTGCACCACTTCCATCCCGGCCTCTTCGGTGATGTCCCCGTCGCTCCCTTCACGCTGCTCGGCCTCTCGCTCTCCCTCTTCCTCGGCTTCCGCAACAACGCCTGCTACGACCGCTGGTGGGAAGCCCGCAAACTCTGGGGCCAGCTCATCTTCGAGATGCGCTCCTTCGCCCGCGAAACCGCCGCCCTCCTCCCGCCCGAGGAAGCCGCCACCCGCCAGCGCCTGCTCTACCGCGCCATCGGTTTCGCCCACGTCCTCAGCGCCCGCCTCCGCGGCGAAAACGTCCCCGCCGTATTAAAACCTTGGATCTCCGAAACCGAGTTCGCCGCCACCGCCACCCGCCCCAACCCCAACAACACCCTCCTCGAAACCTCCACCCGCGAACTCGCCGACTGCGTCCGTCGCCGCACCCTCAGCGAATTTCTTTTCCCGACCATCGAAGCCCGCCTCACGTCCTTCTCCTTTCTCCAGACCGCCTGCGAACGCATCCTCAACACCCCGCTGCCCTTCGCCTACACGCTGCTCCTCCACCGCACCGCGCTGCTCTTCTGCGTCTGCCTCCCGTTCGCCGTCGTCGGCGCCTTCGGCTGGTTCACGCCGCTCATCACCGCGCTGCTCGCCTACGCCTTCTTCGGCCTCGACGCCCTCGGCGACGAACTCGAAGACCCCTTCGGCCTCACGCAAAACGACCTCCCGCTCCACGCCATGGCCCGCACCATCGAGATCGATCTCCGCGACTCCCTCGGCGAAAAGGATCTCCCCACCCAGCTCCAGCCCGTGAACTTCTTGCTCCAATAACGTCCCGCGTCCCTCCGCCCGCCCGCGTTCCCCGCTCCTTTGGAGGGACGACCTCCGTGTCGTCCACGGCCCGGTGCGAAACACCGACCTCTAGAAAAAGTTAAACCCGTCCGTCCCCCACTGCGGCCATTGGCCGTCTCCGCCCTCCAGCGAAGGCCATTGGCCGAAGCCCCACTTCGAAAAACCGCCCCATTGGCGGTTTTCATTAGTGGTTAAAAAATCCGTCCCTCCGTCCTCCGTATCCGCGCGGCCCCCTCCGGCCTTGCCCCATCGCCCCCTTCCGCCAGAAACACCGCGCCCTCCATGCGCTCCTTTTCCCCGCTGCTTCGCGCCTCCGCACGCGCACTTTCCCTGACCCTCGCGCTCGCCTCCGTCGCCCACGCATCGCCCCAAGACGCGAACGCCGCGCTCCAGGCCCACGACTACCCCGCCGCCCTCTCGCTCGCCGAAGCCGCCGTCAAAGAAGAGCCGATCCCCTTCGCCCACTTCGTCCTCGGCTCCGCCCAACTCCACCTAGGCCAGATCGACGCCGCCGAAAAATCCGCCGCCGCCATCGCCCGCCTCGATCCTACCGACACCTTCGCCATCACGCTCCGCGCGCAAATCGCCGCCGCCCGCGGCCAGACCCAGCCAGCCCTCGCGCTCTTCGACCAACTCCTCACCGCCTCCCCCGACGACACCGAAGCCCTCACCAACCGCGGCGCCGCCAAACTCCTCCTCAAAACCGCCGACCGCGGCCTCGCCGATTTCAACCGCGCCATCGAACTTAGCGACTACAGCGCCGAACCCTTCTTCCTCCGCAGCCAGCTCCTCGCCGCCTCCGGCGACATCCCCGCCGCCACCGCCGATCTTTCCCGCGTCCTCGAAATAATCCCCGCCCACCTCGAAGCCCGCCCGCTCCGCGCCGCCCACTTCATCACCCTCAAACTCCGCCGCCTCGCCCTCGCGGATATCGAAATCGCCCTCGAATCCGCACCCACCAGCCAGCCTCTCCTCGCCCTCCGCACCCGCGCCGAAGCCCTGCCCGAGATTTTCCCGGCCGACGCTCAACGCCAGGTCACCGCCCTCCTCCGCGAAAGCGCCACCGCTCTCGCCAAAAACGACCCCGCCACCGCCGCGAAAAAACTCCAGCTCGCCACCCTCACCGCGCAAAACAACACCCCCGCCTCCACCGTCGAACCGCAGCTCTACCTCGAGCGCGGCGACCTCCTCTTATCCTCCGGCCTCACCGACCTCGCCAAAGACGACTACCGCAACGCCCGCTACAGCGGCGACCTCGTCCCACCTGCGCTCCTCCGCCTCGCCCGTCTCGAATTCGCCGACAAAAAATTCTCCGACGCCCTCGAACTCATCGCCGCCATCGATCCCGGCGTGAGCCCGCACAACGCGGCCGAGGGCCTCGTCCTCGGCACCCGCGCCCGCATCGCCCTCGCCGAAGAATCCTCCGACGCCGGTGAACTCACGCCCGCCGTCGACTTCCTGAAAACCGCCCGCCAGCTCGCCCCCGAACTCGCCGACATCGCCACCGCCGAGAAAGAACTCATCGCCGCCCGCCGCAAACTGCGCACCGCCAGCCCCTCAAAACTCCAGGGCGAAAACCTCCCCACCGCCCTCGCCAAAGCGCACGACCTCGCGAAGAACGCCGACTTCGCCGCCGCCCGCGCCCTCTACGATCGCATCCTCCAACTCAACCCGGCCAACCCCGCCGTCTACGAAGCCCGCCTCGCGACCGCCGCCGAGTTCGGCATCAACGACCCACGCGCCGCCGCCTTCAAGACCATCGCCGCCGAACTCCGCGCGCCCGCTCCCGTCATACCGACCACCGGCACGCCCGACGACCTCGCCCTCGCCCGTGCCAACCTCGCCGTCCACGAACGCCCGTATCTGAGCCGCCCGTACATCGCCCGCGCCCGCCTTCACGCCGCCCGCGCCGGTGCCGCCTACACCGCAGGCAAACCCGCCGTCACCTCCGAACTCGCCGCCGCACTCAGCGACGCCCGCCTCGCCGTCCAGCTCGACGCCTACGATCCCCAGGCCCACGCCGCGCTCGCCGAAGCCCTCATCGTCCAAAGACGCACCACCGACAGCATCAACTTCTCCGCCCGCGACGCCGTGCTCACGCAGGCCTTCGCCTCCGCCAACCGCGCCCTCGCCCTCGCGCCCGACGACACCGGCCTCCTCCTCTGGCGCGGCGACCTCGAACGCGACCACGGCCCCGAAATCCTCCAGCGCGATTCCCGCGCCCTCCGCCTCTACGCCCGCGCCACCCGCAGCGACCCGCGCTCCACCCGCGCCCTCTACGCCCACGCGACCGCCGCCTTCAAATCCGGCAACCACACCGCCGCCCTCGCCGACTACCGCCAGGTCCTCCACCTCGAGCCCGACAACCTCTACGCCCGCTACGAACTCGGCGTCGCCCAACTCTACGCCCGCGCCTACACCGACGCCGCCGCCACCTTCTCCGGCCTCCAGCAAACGCAAGCAGCCGCGGGCGACAAAACCTCCGCCGACGCCATCGAAACCGAGCAACTCCACGCCATCGCCCTCGCCGCCGCCGGTGACGACCGCAGCGAAGCCCTCGCCAAAAACGTCCTCACCCACTCCGAATGGATCGGCAACGCCGACGCCGCCCTGGAAAACCTCACCCAACTCCCGCTCCACGCTCCCCAACTCGACCGCCTGCAAAAACTCCAAGGCACTCCCAACCCCGCCCTCCCCAAAACCCGCGCCAACCAACGCGAAACCACCCTCGACGCCTCCCCGCGTTGACCGCCTCACACTGCTCAACTCTGTTCGCCTAACAAAGATGAAGCGCCTTTTGAAGATCGCCATCCTTAGCGCCGGTGGAGTTGTTACCGCAGCCGGATGGTTTTTTACCCGACCAGTGATCGTTGTCACAGAAGAGTCGCCGCTTTGGGCCAGCGAGTATGACGCCTCTAGGCAGGGATCTATCTATCCCGGTTCAGCTGTGCCCAAAACGCGTCTGCAAGTTGGCGAACGCATGAGAGTGATTTGGACACCAGAAGGAAAAGATTATCGGGCTGTTTGTGTTGTTCGCAGAAATTGTGAGAGCGGGTGGCTGCTTCTCTGGCAGCCAGGCATATCCCCGGCGCGCGATTAGCGCGCCCCTCCGCCCGACCGTCGCAGGCGATCAGCCGAAGACACACTCCCAAGTTTCGGCCTTTGGCCGAAACCCTTTAGTGGTTAAAAAAATTCCGTCTTCCGCCCTCCGTCTGAGGATCGACATCTTCTTCGCGTCTCTGCACCTCAGCGCCTTCGCGTGAGCCCCGCCTTCTTCGCGTCGCGCTCACTCAAAGCCCCGCCGCCCGCGCTCCCCAAGCCTTCGCCTCTGCCGCATCCACCGCCACACCCGCGACACCGTTGTTATAAATCGACGCCAGCCGTTGCGCCGCGCCCACGCTCCCGCGCTCAAACGCCAGCTTCAAAATCCGCACACCCTCGACCGGCTTCTCCCGCAACCCGTACTCGCCGCCCACATACGACTGCCCGATGAACTCCAGCACATCGGGATCGTTCGGGTAACGCTGGATCGCCATCGAGAAAAACTGCAGCGCCTCCTCCTGATCGCGCGCGACGCCATACACGCCCGCCGCCAGCACGCGCCCATACGCGATCATCGCCTTCGGCGTCCGCTTCGCCGCCTTCGCGAGCCACTCCAGCCCACGCGCCTCATCATACTCCGCCGCGTCATCCTGCAGATAAATAGACGCCAGCAACTCCGCCGCCTGCGCACTGTCCTTGTCCGCCGCCTTTTCCAGCCAGCCAATCCCCTGCTCCGTATTCGCGCCTACGCCTTTCCCCAGCAGACAACTCCGCCCCAACATCACCATCGCGTCCACGTCGCCCGCAGCCGCCGCCACCTGCAACAACGCCACACCCGCCTCCGGCTCCGCCACCACCCCGCGACCATCGAGCAACATCGTGCCCGCCAGTACCGCCGCCCTCACCTGCATCCCGCGCTCCGCCTCACTCAATTTCTCCGGAGCCAGCGCCGCCACTCCGCGCAACAACCTTACCGCTTCCTCCGGCTTCTTCTCGATCTCGCCGCCCAACGCCAACGCCCGCCCATAAACCCACTGCGACGCCACCTCGCCCTTGCCTGCAAACTCCCGCGCCCAGCCATAAAATACCTCCGGCGCCACCGTCACCGCATCGGTCCGATCCTCCGCGACCAACCGGATCGCCTCTTTGCGCGCCGCCACATCGCCCATCGCCCCCGCCTGCGCGAAATAATTTCCCGCCAGATAAAAATCCTCCCACTTCAACTCAAACTGCGCCAGCTCCCCCGCCGCCTTTGCATCCCCGCTATCGGCCAGCTCCTTCAAGAAACTGTCCACCGAGCGAAACTCACCAAAGCCCCGCGCATCGTCCCCGTGCTCGCGTATGAGCGTGATGATCCGCCACAACGCCTCCCGACGCAGCGGACCCCGCACGCGCTGGTATTCACGAATCCCCCACCGCGAAAAACTATCCTCATTGCGTTTGCCGAGCGTCATGAGCGCATCCGCATCGCCCGCCTCCGCTGCACTATAAAGTCGATCAAGCGCCCGCCGCTCCGCCTCACGCGCCCGCTCCGCTGCCTCACGCGCCTCGCGTCGTTCACGCATCCGCCGTTCACCGGCCTCCCACGCCTCGCGTGATTCGCGTTCAAGCCGCGCCTGCGGTCCACCCGCGGTCCACTCCTGTTTCGGCGGCGTTGCCCACAACTGCTTCATCCGCGCCTCCTGGGCCCGCGCCGCCTGCCCATCCGCAATCCACCCATCATAAACCGTCCGCTGGTCCGGCGGTCGATAAGCCTGCAACGCCACCGGCAATGCCAGTGCGCACACAGACGCGACACACCAACTAACACGCAGAGCTGAAGCCGAAAAAGAAAGCGACATGGATGGCGCGCCAGCTTGCCCACCCCACCTCCGCATTCAAGCGCTCGAAACCAAAAACAAAAAAGCCGGACGAAAAACTCGTCCGGCTCATCAGTCCAAAAACCTCTTCGCCCCACCTTCGCGTCTTAGCGTCTTCGCGATTCAACAAAACCGCCGACAACCAGCGGTTCCTATCGCTTCTACGCTTCGCCGCGAACTCACTGACCCAAGATCCACGAAAAGATCAACGGCGCCACGATCGTCGCATCACTCTCCACGATGAATTTCGGCGTCTTCGCGCCGAGCTTGCCCCAGGTGATCTTCTCGTTCGGCACCGCGCCCGAGTACGAACCGTAGCTCGTGGTCGAGTCGCTGATCTGCGAGAAATAACCCCACAGCGGCACGCTCGTGCGACCAAGATCTTGGTGAAGCATCGGCACCACACAGATCGGGAAATCGCCCGCGATACCGCCGCCGATTTGGAAGAAGCCGATCGAGCCTTCGCCCGTCTTGAGGAGCTTCGCCGTCTTCGTGTACCACTCGGCAAGCCAAGTCATGTACTCGATGCCCGTGCGCACGGTGTGCACGTTCTTGATTTCGCCCGTGATCACGCGGCCCGCGAACATATTGCCGAGCGTCGCGTCTTCCCAACCGGGAACGATGATCGGGAGATTCTTCTCCGCCGCCGCCAGCATCCAGGAATTCTTCGGATCGATCTGGTAGTACTTCTTAATTTTTCCAGATCGCAGAATCTTGTACATGAACTCGTGCGGGAAAAAACGCTGCCCGGCCTTGTCCGCCGCCAGCCACTCCTCCGCCACCGCCGCTTCGATGCGACGCATCGCTTCGCCTTCGGGAATGCAGGTGTCGGTCACGCGGTTCATGTGGCGGTCGAGCAGCTTCTGTTCGTCGTCCGCCGTGAGATCGCGGTAGTTCGGCACGCGCTCGTAGTAATCGTGCGCCACAAGATTGAAAATATCCTCTTCGAGATTCGCGCCCGTGCAGACGATCGCGTGGATCTTATCCTGACGGATCATCTCGGCGAGCGTGAGCCCGAGCTCTGCCGTGGACATCGCGCCCGCGAGCGTGACGAGCATCTTGCCGCCCGCCTTCAGATGCGCCTCGTAACCCTTCGCAGAGTCGAGGAGCGCCGCCGCATTAAAGTGACGATAGTTATGTGCGATGAACTGCGAGACCGGCCCTTTTTTGGCGGCGAGTTTCGCGTTGATGTCTTCGGGACGCTGCTTGGCGCGTTTAGCTTTCATAGAAAAATAAGAAGCGCCCAACTGAGCCGCCCCACACGCTTAGGTCAGCAAAAAACCTTCGCCGTCTTGGCAACGTCACCTAGGCCAGCGTGCTCGCACGCGCTCCGAAAACTCCGATCTTCGCCCGCTCGCATCTCCATTTCGCATCGTTCCCATGACCGGCGCCTTCCTCACCACCCTCCTCTTCTCGCTCTCGGTCATCTTCGCCAACCGCAGCATAGCCGCGCTCGGCCCCATGCGCGCCAACCTCGGCCGCCTCACCCTCGCCGTCCTCGTGCTCGGCTCCTTCGCGCACACCCTCGGCAACGGCCTGCACGGCGCCGGCCTCACGTGGTTCCTCCTCAGCGGCGTCATCGGCATGGGCCTCGGCGACCTCGCCCTCTACGGCGCACTCCCGCGACTTGGCTCGCGCCTCAGCCTGCTCATGACGCAATGCCTCGCCGCCCCCATCGCCGCCCTCGCCGAGTGGCTCTGGCTCGATGTCGCCCTCACGCCCGCGCAGCTCCTCGCCGGCCTCATCATCCTCGCCGGCGTCGCCCTCGCACTCGCGCCGAAAAAGACCGATCTCACCAAAAACAAAAACCTCCCGCCCTCCTCTGCTCCCTCTTCCCCGTCGCGCATCGTCCCCACGATCACCGCCCTCGGCCTCACCTTCGGCCTCCTCTCCGCCGCCGGCCAGGGCCTCGGTGCCGTGATGAGCCGCAAAGCCAACCTCGCCGCCGCGCTCGCAGGCGAGCCCACCGGCGGCATCGCCCTCGGCATCACCGCCGCCTACCAGCGCATCCTCGCCGGCTTCGTCATCACCGCCGCCTGGTTCCTCCTCCAACACCTCCTCACTTCCCGCACGCCCGCCGTCACCGCCGTAGGCCAGCGTGCTCGCACGCGCTCCGACGCTCCACCACGCACCTGGCGCTCCTACGCGTGGATCCCCTTCAACGCCTTCAGCGGCCCGATCCTCGGCGTGAGCTGCTACCAATGGGCGCTCGCAACGACCGCCAGCGGCATCGTCCTCCCCATCGTCGCCTGCACGCCTCTCGTGATCATCCCCTTCAGCTACTGGCTCGAAGGCGAACGCCCCACGCCTCGCTCAATCCTCGGCGCCCTCCTCGCCGTCGCCGGCGTGATCGCGCTCAGCCAGTTTTAGCCCCGCCTGCTCGCCTCCTCCGCCTCTCCCTATCTGTGCTCATCAGTGCCCATCCGTGGTTAAAAAATTCCGTTTCTCCATCCTCTCGTACTTGAGCGGTTTCCCTCTCCGTTCCGTCCCGTCCGCGTTCATGACCATTCCCCGCCCTTGACCCTCACCGCGCCCGCAGGCTTTGTTGACCCTTTGTCATGCTCACGATCGCCGACGTCTCCAAGTCCTATGGCACCCGCGAACTCTTCTCGGATGTCTCCCTCTTCATCGCCCGCACCGACCGCCTCGGCCTCATCGGTCCCAACGGCGCCGGCAAATCCACGCTCTTCGGCCTGATCCTCGGCGAAGAAAAGCCCGACACCGGCACCATCGAGTGGGAGCGCGGCGCCGACTTCGGCTACCTCCCGCAGGAAAGCGCCCCCGCCGGCGACGAGACCATCCTCCACATCGCCACCAGCGGCAAAAAACTCGAGCCCACCGATGACGACTACGACATCGACTACACGCTCGAACCCCGCGCCCGCAAAATCCTCGACGGCCTCGGCTTCAAAACCGACGACGCCGACAAACTCGCGAAAACTTTCTCCGGCGGCTGGGTCATGCGCGCCCACCTCGCCCGCCTCCTCGTCGCCGAACCCGCCCTCCTCCTCCTCGACGAACCAACCAACCATCTCGATCTCCAGGCGCTCCTCTGGTTTCAGGATTATCTCACACGCTATCCCGGCGGCCTCGTCGTCATCTCGCACGATCGCGCCTTCCTGAACGCCCTCTGCACCGGCATGTTGGAGCTCCGCGCCGGCACGCTCCATTACTACCACGGCAACTACGACAACTTCCTCGTCGAGAAAGAAGCCCGCAAAGCCCAGCAGGCCGCCGCCTTCAAAAACCAGCAGCGCGAGATCGCCCACCTCCAGGTCTTCGTCGATCGCTTCGGCGCCAAAGCCTCGATGGCATCGCGCGCGAAATCGAAGGAGAAACAAATCGAGCGCCTCAAGGAAGTCGCCGTCGAAGAACCGACCGAAGAGCTGCGCAAAATGAACTTCAAGTTCCCGCAGCCCCCGCGCTCCGGTCTGAAAGTCATCGAGCTCAAAAACATCAAGCAGGCCTACGGCAATCACGTCGTCTATAACGACCTCAACTTCACCGCCGAACGCGGCCAGCGCATCGTCCTCATCGGACCCAACGGCGCGGGCAAATCCACGCTCCTCAAAATCCTCGCCGACGCCATTCCCACTCAGGGCGGCGTGCGCGAACTCGGCAGCAACGTCATCTCCGGCTACTTTGCCCAAAACCGCCTCGATAACCTCGATGCCGAGGCGACCGTCTTCGACAACGTCATGTCGCTCCGCACCGTCGAGAATCAACTCACCGAGCAGCAAGCCCGTGCGATTCTCGGCGCGTTTCTCTTCCGCAAAGACGACGTCAAGAAACCCGTCTCTGTCCTCTCCGGTGGCGAAAAATCCCGCCTCGCTCTCGCCCGCATCCTCGTGAAGCCGCCGAATCTCCTCCTCATGGACGAGCCGACGACCCACCTGGACATCCAGTCGATCGACTCCCTCGTCAGCGCGCTGAAAAACTACGAAGGCACGCTGATCTTCATCAGCCACGACGTTCACTTCATCAAGTCCCTCGCCGAGTCCGTCCTCCACGTCAGCAGCGGCCGCCTCACGCCGTACGCGGGTAACTACGAGTACTTCCTCGAAAAATCCAAAGCGACCGACGCCCGCGCCGCGCTCACTGCCGGCTTCACCGACGGCCGCCCCAAACAAGTCGAAGCCGTCAAAGCCAAACCCGCCGCACCCGCTTCCTCTGGCGTGCGCAAACCAAGCCCCAGCGAACTCCGCAAATTCCGCGAAGAAGTCGGCGTCTTGGAAAAGAAAGTCTCCGAACTCGAAGCCAAGCAGTCCGAGATCACCTCCGCGCTCGAAGCTCCCGAGACCTACGCCGACAAAGGCAAATTCCATCACCTCAACAAAGAGCTCAGCACGATCGTCGATCAGATCACCCACGCGACCGAAGCCTGGGAAAAAGCCACCGCCAAACTCGAAGAGATGGAACGCGCATAAACCTCCGAGGTGGAACGCGCCGTCCCGGCGCGTTTCCGATGGAGGTGCGGTGCCCTCACCGCACATTCACGCCCAGTCGAATCGCAAAGACGCCAAGCCGCGAAGTTCGGACGCAAAGAGTCCCAACTCACTTTCAAGCCCAGCCGCCACGCTGGGCTTTTTTATTTAGAACCACAGAGACACAGAGTTCACAGAGCCCAGATCGAACTCTGAAACTCTGGCTCCGCGTCCTCCGCGCCTCCGCGGTTAATTCATTTCCGATTCCGAACCTTCGCTCCGACCTTAGCGCCTTCGCGTCTTCGCGATTAAAAAGACGTGATCATCCAGCCGCGCGCTTGAGCACCAGCATCTCATCCGCCCCCGCGAAGAACTCATAATCCACGCGAACGATCTCGCTCACGATCCTATCCGCCGCGAGTGCCGCCCGCAGCTCCTTCAACTGCGCATAACGTTTTCCGCCCAGCCCGAGAACCGGATGTATCTTCACCTCATCCCGGCTCACCCGAACCAGCTCGCGACACGCCTCGACATGAAACGACAAGTCGAACTGCTTCGCGTAGAGAAACAGGAAGTGCGCGCACAGCACCACGTCGAACGCGCGATCTAGAAACGGCAGCTGCGGCAGCGCCGTGCCGACATAGCGGTTATGGACAAACTGCGCCTCATAGTCCGCGAGGAACCGCGCCGCCGCCGCACGCCGGCTCTCCTCCGCTTCGTCAATCGACGCAAAAGCCTTCCCCAGCCGAAACAACCCAGGCTTCGTCCGCATCTGCGCGAACATCGCGCGGTAGTCTATCGCCACATGAGCCGCCAGCGCGTCCGGCCTGCATCCATAAAGTGGATCAACCGCCACCGCATCGACGCCGCGCTTGCACGCCTCCGCCGTGAACGACGACGGCCCCGCCGCCACATCGAGCACCGACTTTCCTTTGAGCGCCGCAATATCCAGCGCGAAAAACTGCGCGTACTCCGCGAGCGTGCGGCCAAAGAAGGAAACTGAGCGCAGTTCCAGTGACGACGCAGACGAAGTTGCAGTCACAGGACTGACTCTTGTCTGCGCGTATGATGGCGGGCGTTCGAGTGAGGTGATCGTTTCTAGCGAATTGAGCGTGGTATTCATTTCATAATTTGCGCCTGGGTCGCTGGCGCGTGGCGGTGCTTCGGAGGAGAAATTCGGAAAATAAAAAACCCGACTCAGGTTGGAGTCGGGCTTGGCGGGTCTCGTGCGGCGGATTGTTTTATCTTCGCCGGACGCAGTCTTTATTGAGAGCGCGTCACCATCGCCAAGCCGTCGCATGCCATGCGCGTGCGACCGTCGCTTTAAGAGCGACGACGGCTGCGGCTTTGACCTGTGCGGTGCGATTCATCTGTGCGCTTTGATGTCCGGCGCTCCGGTCACCGGCAAGCGCGAAAACCGGATCAACCGGACACCCGGGCATTTGATTTTCGCCGTGCCCGTTCGCTCACGGCAGATTCATCGCAGTCGTTATTTTCTTTGCTCCATCCTTTGCGGCTTGGCGTCTTCGCGATTCAAAAATCCCCGTGAGCAACACACCTGCACCCATCAGGTGAAAAAAAATTCCGCATTTCTGCTATGAGGGCTCGACGCATCCACCTCACGTCGCACGGTCACACTCATCATGCCGCACGACATCTCGCTCATCACCACCATCGCCTTCGGGTTCACCGCCGCATTGTTCTTTGGTCTGATAGCGAAGCGCTGCGGCCTCTCCCCCATCGTCGGCTACCTCATCGCCGGCATCGCCGCCGGCCCGCACACCCCCGGCTTCGTCGGCGACGCGCACCTCGCCCCGCAGCTCGCCGAGATCGGCGTCATCCTGCTGATGTTCGGCGTCGGTCTCCACTTTCACCTCAAAGATCTGCTCGCCGTCCGCTCCATCGCCATTCCCGGTGCGCTCGGCCAGAGCATCGCCGCCACCGTCGTCTCCATGGTCATTGCCATGGCCTGCGGTTGGTCCTGGTCCGCCGGTCTCGTCCTCGGCATCGCCACCGCCGTCGCCTCCACTGTCGTGCTTCTCCGAGTACTCATGGATAACAACGTTCTCGAAACCACCTCCGGCCACGTTGCCGTCGGCTGGCTCATCGTCGAAGACCTCATCACCGTCCTCGTCCTCGTCCTGTTGCCCGCCTTCGCTATTAAAGAAGGCGTGGAAAACGCGGGCGGATTTTTGCACATTCTCCAATCCGCCGGCTGGGCCGTCCTCAAACTCGCCATCCTCGTCGCACTCGTCGCCATCGCCGGCGCGAAATTCGTCCCCTGGCTTCTCCACCGCGTCGCCGCCCTCCGCTCGCGCGAACTCTTCACGCTCTCGATCCTCGTCATGTCGATCGCCGTCGCCACCGCCGCCTACAAAGCCTTCGACGCCTCCATGGCCCTCGGCGCTTTCCTCGCCGGCATGATGGTCGGCCAGTCCAAATTCTCCCACCAGGCCGCCGCCGAGGCGCTCCCCATGCGCGACGCCTTCGCCGTCCTCTTCTTCGTCTCCGTCGGCATGTTGTTCGATTTCCGCGTCGTCATCGACCAACCCTGGCTCGTCGCAGGCGTCACCGCCGTCATCCTCATCGTGAAACCGCTCACCGCGTTTCTCATCGTCCTCCTCTGCCGACACACCGTGCGCACCGGCCTCATGGTCGCTGGCGGCCTCGCCCAGATCGGCGAATTCTCCTTCATCCTCGCCGACGTCGCCAAAGCCCAGGGCCTCCTCCCCGGCGAATCCAGCGCCGTCCTCGTCGCTGGCGCCATCATCTCCATCAGCATCAACCCCGTCTTCTTCCGCGGCCTCATGGCTCTCGAACCCTGGATCGAACGCCACGGCAGCTGGATGAACTGGCTCACCAAACGCAGCGAAGTCAAAGGCGCCGCCATCAATTCATCCCTCCCCGCTGAAAAGAAAGAAGGCATCCAGGCCATCGTTGTCGGCCACGGCCCCGTCGGCGAAACCGTCAGCCGCCTCCTGCGCGAATTCGACATCGAGCCCATGATCATCGAGACCAACATCGACACCGTCGCCGAGCTCCGCGCCCAGGGCCACAGCGCCCTCTTCGGCGACGCCACCCGCCCCGACATCCTCAAAGAGGCCGCCATCAAAACCGCCCGCTACCTCGTCCTCACCATCCCCGACGCCATCGTGCGCCAGGGCGTCATCGCCACCGCCCGCGAACTGAACCCGCACATCCGCATCCTCACCCGCGCCCGCTACCTCGCCGAACGCGACTCCCTCAAGGACGCCGGTGTATCCGTTATTTGCTTCGACGAAGCCGAGGCCGCCGCCGGCCTCGCCGAAGGCCTCCTCGCCGACGTCGGTGTTCCCACCGAACGCGTGAATCAAGAAGTCCTCCGCATCCGCGCTGAACTCGGCTCCGTCGTGAAACTCGAAAACAACGCCGCCGCCGCCCACCCCTGACCGTAAGCGCGCAGCAAGCCCTTGATCCAAGCTAGCACGCGCACCCCGTGCGCCTTGCTCCCACCGCCCGCTTCCCCACGTAGGGCTCGACCTCGCGTCGAGCCTTCACGTCGCGCCCGCTTTATTCCTAAAACCGCCCACCTCTTTCCAAGTTAGGGCGGACTATCCCTAACCCGATGGCTGGACCCCGCCCTCCCTCCTGCTAACCGCGACCTGCCTCATCTGTCATTGGTCATTGGTCATTGGTCATTGGTCATTGGTCATTGGTCATTGGTCATTGGCGCGCGCTTCACGCGCGCCCGGTTTTTTGTTCGTCTCGCCCCACGCTCTCCGTTCGCATCCCCACACAGGCGGGGCCCACGGCCACGCGCTGTACCAACACACACACCACAACCCTGCCCATCCCGTCCCGTCTCCCATGAAAAAGTACCTCGTCGAATTCATCGGCACCTTCTTCCTCGTCTTCACCGTCGGCATGTCCGTCCGCAGCGGCGCGCCACTCGCCCCGCTCGCCATCGGCGCCTCCCTCATGGTGATGATCTTCGCCGGCGGCCACATCTCCGGCGGCCACTTCAACCCCGCCGTCACCCTCGCCGTCTGGCTCCGTGGCAAATGCGCCGCCAAAGACGTGCTCCCCTACTGGATTGCCCAGTTCATCGCCGGCACCATCGCCGCTCTCCTCGTCACCTTCCTCTTCGCCGGTAAACCACCCGCCCCCGCGCTGCACGGATCCATCGAGTCTCTGATCGTCGAATTCCTCTTCACCTTCGCCCTCGCCTGGGTCGTCCTCAACACCGCCACCGCCAAAGGCACCGCCGGCAATTCCTTCTACGGCCTCGCCATCGGCTTCACCGTTCTCACCGGTGCCGTCGCCGTTGGCGGCGTATCCGGCGGAGCATTCAACCCCGCCGTCGGCCTCGGCGTCTTCGTCATGGGCCTCGAATCCATCAAGCAGCTCGGTATCTACGTCGTGGCCGATCTCCTCGGCGGAGCCGCCGCCGCGCTGGCCTTCAAAGCCGTCAACTCCGAGGAGTGATCCTCCTCTTGAAAAAGGCCCGTCTCCCTCTGGAGCGCGGGCCTTTTCCACAAAAGAAAACGGCGCACCTCGAAAGGTGCGCCGTTTGAGTTTACCAGTATCGAAATACTGATTACTTCTTCTTCGCTGCTTTTTTGACAGCCTTTTTGGCGGCTGGCTTTTTCGCTGCTTTTTTGACGACTGCTTTTTTGGATTTGGTGGCCATATGTTTGTTTAGGGGTGATGTACGACTCCGCAAAATGCGACGGAGTTTTTTTCAGGGAAATTTTGTGTAACGCGAATGCGTCGCGGACAACATTTATCTTTCAGAGAGTTGCGTTTTCTGAAGACGCGCGATCAGCGACGCGCGCCGCGATGAAGTCGGCTCGCGGGTTTTGGAGCGGCCGCGGGCTGCGCAGTTTCGTCGAAAAGCGCCGAGTAGATGTAGCTGAAACCATCGAGCTTCTTGCGCTCGATCGTCGCGTTGATGAAGCGCTCGATCGAGCGCGCATCGCGCACATCCTCCTCTGTAACCAGCGTGAACGCATCGCCCGTCGTCTGCGCGCGACCCGTGCGGCCGATACGATGCACGTAGTCTTCCGGGTTCTCCGGCACGTCGTAGTTGATCACGTGGGACACGCCCGCAATATCCAGGCCGCGTGCAGCGATGTCCGTCGCGACCAGCACCTCGAAGGTGCCTGCCTTGAATCCAGCCAGCGCCTCCGTGCGCTCACGTTGATTACGGTCGGCATGGATGACGCCGACGCTATGCCCCGCCTGCTGAAGGCGGCGCGCGATGCGGTCCGCGCCAAATTTCGTGCGGCTGAAGACGATCACGCTCTTGTACTCCGTGCGCTTCATCAGCTCTTCCAGCAGATCGAACTTCTGCGACGCCACCACCGGGTAGAACGCATGCGAGATCGTCTCCGCCGGCGAACGCCGCTGGCCGATCTTGATCTCTACCGGATTCGTCAGCGCCCAGCCCGCCAGCGACGCGATCTCTGGCGGCAGCGTGGCCGTGAAGAATAACGTCTGTCTCGCCTTCGGGCATTGCTGCACGATGCGCTTCACGTCGGGAAGGAAACCCATGTCCAGCATGCGGTCCACTTCGTCCAGGACGAGGATCTCGACATCGGCGAGCGAGCAATCGCCCTGCTCCATCAGATCGAGCAGACGCCCCGGCGTCGCCGCCAGGATGTCGATGCCCCGCGAAAGATCGTCGCGCTGCTTCCCGTAACCGACGCCACCATACACGACAGTCGTGCGAAGATCGGTGAAGAGGATATACTTGTTGAAAGCTTCCTCGACTTGCAGCGCGAGTTCGCGCGTCGGCTCCAGCACGAGACAGCGCAGCTTACCGTGACCACCGAGCCGCTGGATGATCGGCAGCGCAAACGCCGCCGTCTTTCCCGTGCCCGTTTGCGCCGAGCCGATCACATCGCCACCCGCCAGCACCACGGGAATGGCCTGCGCCTGGATCGGCGTCGGATCGTTGTAACCCATCTTCTGCACCGCGAACGCGATCGTGTCGTCGAGACCGAGCTTCGAGAAAGCCGTGTCCATCTTCGGCACATCCGCCGGCGGCAACGGCGCGCGCTGCGGCGTTAACGCCGGCTCGTGCCGCTGTTCGGCTCGTTGCTGCGGCTTCGCGTGTACATCACGACCGCGCCCCTGTCCCTGGCCTTGTCCTTGTCCACGCGACGGCCTCGGCCCTGACGAGTGATCCTTCGCCTGCCCGTGCCCTTGGCCATGCGCCGGCTTCGCCGGACGCGCATCCTGCGAGGGCCCGCGACCTTTTTCAGAGCGCGGCTGCTGACCTCTGCCCTGGCCTTCGGTCGATTGAGATTTGTGAGACTTCGGCCCGCGCTGATCTTGAGCGCGGCGAGTGGTGGGATGCGCAGAGGGCTGGGCGGGTTTGCCTTTTTCAGGGGCAGGTTTTGAGCCGAGCGACGTGCGCAGTTTGGCGAAAAGCTTTCGCAGCATATAAGAGTGTGCGCCGAGATTTCTCCAAACACCCGTCTTTGCAACCTCTGATGTTGCCGCGCTCAGAGGAGAATCCACCTCCTCACGTCTTCTCATCGCACTCGCTTCGTTCGCTCAACCCATCCGCGCGCTCCACCCTGCGCGCGCAAAACATCCTCCGCATCGCCCGCCCGCGCCTCGTCAAAACTTCGGCAACTTTCGCTCCTCGCTCACACCGCGCTTGGCACCAGCCCTCTCGCTTCACACGCTGCGCGCTTATCCCGCGTTCCCCATGACTAACGAAATCCGCTGGCTCGTCCGTCTCCTCGCCGAACAAGGCCTCGCCACCCGCAGCCAGTCCATGGTCGCGCTCGAAACTCTCGGCGCCGATCCCCAGCTCATGGACTTCGCGCAAAAACTCATCGACGACGCCATCGTCGAAGACCTCGACCAGCTCGAACGCCTCGCCGCCGACGCCCACACCCGCGGCCAGTCCGGCCCGCCTCCCTCCGCCGACGGACAGATCCGCAACTCCTCCGCCACCACACCCGCGATTCCCCTTTCCGGCGTATCGACTCCGCCGATGCCGACGTCGCCCCCGCCCGCCTTCGACTTCGCCGCCGTCTCCGCCCTCGACAACACCGCCCTCGCCGAGCGCGTCGGCAAACTCCTCCGCGAGTCTGCCGCCTATGGCGCGAGCGATCTCCACCTCACCGCCGGCGCCCCGCCCTTCATCCGCAAACACCGCGAGATTGTCCCTCTGTCCTCGGCGCCGCTACCGCAGGAAGACGCTCTCCGTCTCAACACCGTCCTCCTCGCGCCCCACCAACGCCAGATCTTCACCGAGCGCCGCGACTTCGATTACGCCTTGGCCCTAGATGCTACCAACCGCTACCGCGTGAATCTCATGATTCACAAAGCCGGCGCCGCCGGTGCCTACCGCATGGTCCCCGCCAAAATCCCCAAGCTCGACGATCTCGGCCTGCGCAACATCGACACCGTCCGCAAACTCCTCAGCTACCACAACGGCCTCATCCTCGTCACGGGCCCTGTCGGCGCCGGGAAAACCACCACCCTCGCCGCCCTCGTCGCCGAGCTCAACGAGCAGCGCCAGGACCACATCATCACCGTCGAAGATCCCATTGAGGTCGTCCAGCCACCGCGCGGCTGCAACGTCACCCAGCGCGAGGTCGGCCCCCACACCAAGTCCTTCGCCTCCGCCCTCAAAGGCGCCCTCCGTGAAGACCCCGACGTCATCGTCATCGGCGAACTCCGCGATCTCGAAACCATCGAGATGGCCATCACCGCCGCCGAGACCGGCCACTTGGTCATCGGCACCATGCACACGAGCGACGCCGCCACCACGCTCAACCGCCTCCTCGACGTTTTCCCCGCCGCCCAGCAATCCCAGATCCGCGCCAGCGTCGCCGAAAGTCTCCGCGGCATCATCTGCCAGCGCCTTCTCCCCGGCCGCAAAGGCGGCCTCGTCCTCGCTTGCGAACTCCTCGTCGGTAACACCGCCATCTCCTCCCTCATCCGCGACGGCAAAATCCAGGGCCTCCGCAACACCATGGAAACCGGCCTAAAAGACGGCATGTGCCTCATGGAATCCGTCGTATTCGAACTCTGGCAACAAAAGAAAATCTCCACCGACACCGCCAAAGCCAATATCACCAACCGCGTCCTCCGCGCCAAACTCACCTGACCGCGCGCCCCGAATCTTACTCTTTCTCCGGATCGGAAGACCGAAGGACTGACGAAAGATTAAGAGTAAGAAGAAAGAGTAAGACAAAGACCCCGCCCCACTCCTACTCCGTCTCCCCCCTGCTTCTTCCCCTTACAGCCTTCCTGAGTTCCACATGCCCCTCTCCGCGCCCTCCGCGTCTCCGCGGTAAAATTCCGTCCTCCAGTCCTCTTCGAATTTCCACTCTTGCCTCTTCACCCATCACGCTTCCCCGAAATGCCAGCCATCGACTCCCTCCTCCGCACCATGCTCGAACGCGGCGGCTCCGACCTCCACCTCACCGTAGGTCTTCCGCCCAAGGCCCGCATCTCCGGCTCCCTCACTCCCCTCGAGTCCACCGCCATCTCCGCCACGCAGATGGAAACGCTCCTCCAGGAAATCTGCCCGCCGCGCAAGTGGACCGAGTTCCTCGAACGCAAAGACCTCGACCTCGCCCACGAAATCCCCGGCCTCGCCCGCTTCCGCGCCAACTTCCTCTACAACCACTGGGGCCAGGGCGCCGTCCTCCGCCAGATTCCCTCGAAGATCCTCTCCTTCGACGACCTCAAGCTCCCCGAGGTCCTCAAAAAACTCTGCCACCTTCAAGAAGGCCTCGTCGTCGTCACCGGCCCCACCGGCTCCGGCAAAAGCACCACGCTCGCCGCGATGATCGACTACATAAATACCAACCTCGCCCGCCACATCATCACCATCGAGGACCCCATCGAGTTCGTTCACCAAAATAAAAAGTCCGTCATCGTTCACCGCGAAGTCGGCGATCACACCGCCTCCTTCGCCGACGCGCTCAAAGGCGCCATGCGCCACGACCCCGACATCGTCCTCCTCGGCGAAATGCGCGAACTCGAAACCATCAAGCTCGCCCTCGGCTGCGCCTCGATGGGCATGCTCGTCTTCGGCACGCTCCACACCAACAACGCCCCGAAAACCATCGATCGTATCATCAACGCCTTTCCCGCCGAGGAGCAGAATCAAGTCCGCACCATGCTCTCCGGCTGCCTCGCCGGCGTCGTCTCCCAGCTCCTCTGCAAACGCGTCCCCAAAGGCCGCGTCGCCGTCCACGAAATCCTCCTCCCGCACGAAGCTCTGCCCAATACGATCCGCAGCGGCCAGATCGCCAATATCCGCCAGATCATCGAAAGCGGCGCGGCCGACGGCATGACCTCGATGGACCAAAGCCTCATGGCCCGCGTGAAGGACAATTCCGTCGAACCTTACGAAGCCTACATGAAGGGTGCCAACAAAGCCCTCTTCGCCCCGCTCCTGAAGCCCGGCGAACTCGAAGCCAAGTCCGCCGCTCACTGAGCGCGCACCGCATCCCATTGTAGGCGGGGTGCCCCCCACCCCGCTCCGGGACTCCCCTGGAGGGACGACCTCCGTGTCGTCCATGTCCGCGCGTTCTCTTTTCCGCCGTCCGCCCTCCGCCTCTCAACCCTCATCTCTCAACGTTCACTTCCGCGCCCCCCGCCCCACCCACTTCCGCTTTCGCGCAAACAACGTCATCACCACGCCCGCGACAAATCCTCCCGCGTGCGCCCACCACGCCACCCCGCCGACACTCGCCGTTCCATCCATCAACGCGCCCACGCCGCTCACCGCCTGAAACGCGAACCACACGAATAAAAACACAAACGCGGGCAACGGCACGATCGGCACGATCCACGGCACCAGCGTCACCACCCACGCCCTCGGCAACAGCACGAAATACGCGCCCAGCACACCCGAGATCGCCCCGCTCGCTCCGATCATCGGCACCGCGGAAAACGGATGCGACACCACCTGCGCCCCCGCCGCCGCCACACCCGCGACGAGATAGAAAATCAAAAACTTAAACGGCCCCATCCGGTCTTCGACGTTCCCTCCGAAGATCCACAGGAACCAGCAATTCCCCAGCACATGCGCGACACCCCCGTGCATGAACATCGAGCTCAGCACGGTCAGCCACTGCTCCCGCGTCGCGAGCCCATCCATCAACCGCCCCGGCACCAGCGCGTGCTCCATCAACCACGCCTCCGCCCCGCGCCCGCCCTTCGCCAGCAGCAGCAGTTGATAACCAAATACGCCCACATTCGCCGCGATCAACAGCCCCGTCACCACCGGCGCCCGCCGATGCTTCTCCGTATCCCAAAGCGGCAGCATTAGCTCGGCACGCCTCCTCGTAGGGCCTGCGCTTGCGCAGCGCCGTCGCCGGGAGCGCCGGCGGCCCGCCGGCCCTCACCGATCATACGCCTCCTCTCCCAGAGTTTCCGAGTTCCAGATTCTCTTCTCCGAACCCTCCGCGCCTTTGCCATCTTCACTTCTTAACCTCCATCACCCCGCGCACCGTCGCCCCGCCCGAATCCGTCCGAAACGCCCACGCCGGCAACCCCTCCGCATTCTTCAAATTCGGCTGCGCCGCCTCATCCCACGCGAATCGCACCACCACCGGCTGCTTCACATACGGACTCGATACGATCACCTTGTCCGCGCCTTCGATCGTCGCCTCCGCCGCGAAAAACCGCCCGTCCGCCCCCGCGACTTCGAACCACGTCAGCGCCTTCCCATCGCTGCTCTTCAAACCGCCCGCCACATCGCCAAACGTCACCACGACCTTCCCGTCGCGCACACGCCAGCCTGCCATCACCGGCCCCGAATCAACAAGGTCGCTCTTCCCATAAGTCCGCTTGAGCGCCACGCGCGCCAGCCGCTCGCCCACGCTCTTCTTGTCGCGCGGATGGATGTCGAAGAGGTCGTCCACGAGATCCACCGTGCCCACCATCGCGGTGTTCTTCACCCGCAACGCCTCCGTCTGCGCCTCCCAAAACTCCGGCAGGATCGTCGGCGACACATGCACCCGCCGCCGGATCACGTGATAAAAATGCGGCGCGATCTGCACATAATAAAAAGGCGCCTCCTCCGCGCCAAACGCCGCGCGCCAACCCGTGATGAGCGCCTCCATCTTATCCCCGTACGTCGCCCGATCGTGCGTATCCATCAGATTACTCTCCCCCTGATACCAAAGAAACCCGTGCAGCGCATACGGCGCCAGTGGCTGGATCATCCCATAGTACAAATTGCTCGGCGTGCTATTGTCCGCCTTCACGTCCGGCGTCTGCGCCGCCACCGCAAACGCCGCGAGCGACGGCATCCGCGCAAAAGCCTCCGGCGGCGTCCACGGCTCAATCCGCGTCCCGCCCCACGTCGAATCGATCAACCCCACCGGCACGCCAACTTCCTGATGAATTTTCTTCCCAAAAAAATACCCCACCGCCGAAAACTCCGAACTCAACAACGTCTCCGGCGAACACACCGCCCACGCCGCCTCCACATCCTTCCCCGGGACCGACAGCTTTTGCTTCTTCACCTTGAACAACCGCATCTGCGGTAAGTTCGCCGCCGCGATCTCCGCCTCCGCATCCGGCAACGGCTTCTGCCCCTTCCTCTCGCCCACCTGCCGCTCCATATTCGACTGCCCCGAGCACAACCATACGTCGCCGACCAAAACATCCCGCAACGTCACCACATTCGTCCCCCGCACAATCAACTCCGTCCCTGTCGCATTCGCCGCCAACGCATCGAGCGACACCCGCCACTTCCCCGCCGCATCCGCCACCACCTCTTTCCGCTGCGCCCCAAAAACAACTTCAACCCTCTCACCAACATCCGCCGTCCCCCAAACCGGCACCGCCCGGTCGCGCTGAAACACAGCATGATCCGAAAACACCGCCGCCACCTTCACCTCACCGCGGGCTCCACCCGCAGAAATCGCAAACGCCAAAACCCAAACGCCAAACCAAGGGGCACGAATCGAAAGCTTCATCGCACGAGTTGAACGATCAACGCACAAAAATAAAGCCGCGTCTCATCGGCCCGTCCTCGTAGGACCGCACCTCTGGTGCGTGCCTCCAAGGTTGCACTCCATCGAGGCACATTTTTCGAGGTAGGGCGCGTTGTCCCTAACGCGCCTGCTTAAAAACCCTCATTCGGATCTCGTCGAATAACTCGGCATACGGCTTCGAACTAAGTGATGCATGAACACCTCTGGCGATGCACTCGAAAGTGCTTTCATGAAAAGTGACGATAAAATGGCGCTCGTTTGATTCAGGCGTGCCTGGAAATGCGACGCGATTCTGCTCCGTCATCAATCTGATCCATGTGGAGTTTTTGACCTCGAACACCCCGTAACAACTAAGCCCCCGCTCATAGAGCGGATGACCCGCAAGCGCTTCGTCGTTCGGGTAACCGAACTTAGTGAGCGAACATGAATCAAACTCTAGAACACCGTAGCCGACATCTTCATACGTTCCATCCGCCTTCTCACGCACCGCACTGAAAGACAGAATCGCTGCGTAGTCGGTTTGAAGTAGAACGGGCTCCGACACGGCTGCTTCTGGCATGAATCCGATATCGAGACAGTCCGCATACTCTTCCTTCTTTTCCGCGGCCAATGCGCGTTGAGCAGCCGAAACTGCTTCAAAAGCAGCCATCGAAGCAGGCACGCTCAAGGACGGATGTAACACTTCAGCGAGCCGCGTCCGGGCATCAGCTAGATTCTTTTCGAGTTCAGGAATGGACATGAATCCAGATAATAGCGCGCCACATACTCACCCGCCCCGCTTCCTCAAAAACCCCGCGATCTCCGCCTTCGTCGGCATCGACGGCGCCGTCCCCATCTTCGTCACCGACAACGCCGCCACCGCATTCGCGAAACGCGCCGCCGCCAGCACATCGCCCTCAAACTTCACCAACCCAGCCGCAAACCCGCCGACAAACGCATCGCCCGCACCCGTCGTATCGACGACCCGGATGCCCGTGTACGCCGCGATGCTCGCGTGCCCGCTCTTCTGCGACACGAAGCACCCCTTCTTCCCGAGCGTCACAATCACCGTCCCCGGCCCGAGCGTGCGGCACAACGCGTGGAGCGCCGCCGGCGCCAGCGCATGAAGAGCCGCCTCCGTGAAATCCGTCCGCCCCGCGATCCGCAGCCGGTTCACCAACGCCGTGAACTCCGTCTCGTTCGGGATCAACACATCGACCGACGCCAGCATCGAAGGATCGAAGTCCGGCCGCATCGGCGCCGGATTGAGCACCGTCGTCACCCCCGCGCGCCTCGCCGTCTTCAAGACATGCGCCGCCGTCGTCAGATTCGATTCGAGCTGCACCACCGCCACCTTCGCCTGCGTCAACGCCTTCGCCGGCACATCCGTTTTCAAGAGCGCCGCATTCGCCCCCAGCGCCACCACGATTTCGTTCTGCCCGGAGTCCTCGACGAGGATCGCCGCCGTCCCCGTCGCATGTTGCGCCTTCTCCACAAACGTCGCGCCAATCCCCTCCGCCTTATAAAACGCCTTCGCCTCCTTCGCGAACGCATCCTTCCCGACCGCGCCGACAAACAACGTCGGCACGCCCGTCCGCCCCGACGCCACCGCCTGATTCGATCCCTTCCCGCCCGGCCCCGTCGCGAACTGCCCCACGATCGTCTGCCCCGCCTGGGGGAACCGCTCGCACTTCCAACAAAGATCCTGCACGTAGCTGCCGACGACCACAACCTGGGGAGAAGCCATGCCCGCGACCGTGAGCAAACTCCGCCCCCGATTCAAGCAACAGGTAAAGCGCACCCTCACATCTACGTTCTCCGCCTCCCAATCCTGTTCATTCTCTTAATCTCCAAAACTCCGGCCTGCTGCCCCGACCGCTTTCCCCTCGTCACTCGCCCCTCCTCACTCATCACTTCCGCTCATGATCGAAGCCCGCGGCCTCACCAAACTCTTCCACGATAAAAAACGCGGCGAGATCCGCGCCGCCGACAACATCAGCTTCACCCTCGCGCCCGGCCAGATCTACGGACTCCTCGGCGCCAACGGCGCGGGCAAGACCACTACGCTCCGTATGTTGGCGACCCTCCTCAAACCCACCAGCGGCACCGCCACCGTCGCCGGCTTCGACGTCGCCACTTCCCCCGATAAAGTCCGCGCCAACGTGGGCTTCCTCGCCGCCAGCACCGCCCTCTACGGCCGACTCACCGCCCGCGAACTCATCGCCTACTTCGGCCGCCTCAACGGCCTCTCCGACCCCGAAATCGCCGTGCGCACCGCCCGCCTCTCCGCCGAACTCGACATGGATGAATTCCTCGACCGCCGCATCGAAAAATTCTCCACCGGCATGAAGCAAAAAACCTCCATCGCCCGCACCCTCATCCACGATCCCGCCGTGATGATCTTCGACGAGCCCACCCTCGGCCTCGATGTCATGGCCGCCCGCACCATCGTCCGCTTCATCCGCGACTGCCGCGCCCGCGGCAAAACCGTCATCTACTCCACCCACGTCATGTCCGAGGTCGAAAAACTCTGCGACACCATCGGCATCGTCCACGGCGGCCGCCTCCTCGACGCAGGCACCCTCGCCGACCTCCGCGCCCGTCACGGCGAAACGGATATGGAGGAAATCTTCGTCCGCGTCGTCACCTCCGTCACCGCACTCTCCTCCTCTGCGACCCCGGAGGCCCGCGCATGAACGCCCGCAACATTCTCACCGTCTTCGTCAAAGAGCTCCGCGACACCCTCCGCGACCGCCGAGCCATCATCTCGATGTTCCTCGTGCCCACGCTGCTCATGCCGCTGCTCACCTTCGGCTTCGCCGCCGTCTCGATCAAAATGGTCAAAAAAGCCGGCCGTGAAATCCCCACCGTCATGATCATCGGCGGCGAAGATTCTCCCGCCATCCGCCAGGCTATCGAAAAACAACCCGACCTCAAAATCGTCCCCTTCTCCGCCGACTACGCCGAGCAGATCTCCCAAAAAAAACTCCGCGCCGCCGTCGAGATTCCGCCCGAGTTCGATAAAGCCCTCCGCAACGGCGTGCGCCGCTCCGTCAAAATCTACACGCACGACGGCGAGATGCGCTCCGGCTTCGCCACCGGCACCCTCGAGCGCACCCTGCGCGAGTACAGCAAAGCCATCGTCCTCGAACGCCTCACCGCCGCCAACCTCCCCGCCGATCTCATCACCCCGTTCGACACGCGCCGCCAGAATGTCGCCCCACCCGAAAAAGTCGGCGGCAATTCCTTCGGCGGCATGATCCCGTACATCCTCATCATCCTCTGCTTCACCGGCGCAATGTACCCCGCCATCGATCTCACCGCCGGCGAAAAAGAACGCGGCACCATGGAAACAATTCTCTGCAGCCCCGCCGCCCGCAGCGAACTCGTCCTCGGCAAATTCCTCGTCGTCCTCGCCGCCTCCCTCACCACTGTCGCCTGCTCCGTCGCTTCAATGGGCCTCACCGCATTCGCCGCGAGCCACTGGCTGCGCGGCACCTTGAACTCCGTCGCCACTGCCACCGCCTCGCTCCCCACAGTGAGTATTCCCGGCGTTCTCAGCGTGCTCCTCCTCGTCCTCCCGCTCGCCGTCCTCTTCGCCGCGCTCCTCATGACGATCTCGCTCTTCGCAAAAAGCTACAAAGAGGCCCAGACCTACGTCTCCCCGCTCCTCATCATCGTCATCCTCCCCGCCGTCGGCGCCGTCCTCCCCGGCGTAGAACTCACCACCACGCTCTCGCTCATCCCCATTCTCAACATCGCCCTCGTGAGCAAAGAACTCGTCGCCGGTTCCTTCCCGCTTCTACCGCTCGCACTCATCTTCCTCTCCACCTGCGCCTACGCCGCCGCCGCCCTCGCCCTCGCCGTCCGTATGTTCAACCGCGAAGACGTCATCTTCCGCGCCTGAGCTTTCTCTTGTAGAGTGCGAGCTTGCTCGCGCCGTTTGCGGCCGTCCGCTTTCTCGCCCTGCGCATTTCGCACGCGATTCCTCGCCCCCTTTTCGTGTGCGTCGGCGAACGCTTTTCATACCGCCTAGGGTGTTCACTTCAGCCAGGGTAAAGATCGGGTAAATACCCGATTTCTCCTCTCAAATGCGTCGCGGAACAGGATGCCCGTCATACGGTCCGTCCCAAGGACACAAAGAGGAATTTCCGACAATGAATCTGGTTAAAAAAATACTGGTCGTGCACAGCGACGCGAAGATGAAACGCAAGCTCGTGCTCATGCTCGCCGACGCAAGCTACGACATCCGCGCGTTCACCGAATGTGAGCCCGCCCTCGAGACCGCCCGCAACGAGTGGTTCGATCTCGCGCTCATCGACGCCCGCCTCCCCGGAGCCACCGAATTCGAATTCGTCGAGGCTCTGAAAAAAATTCAGCCCACCGTCCCCGTCGTCCTCGTCGTCCAGCAGCTCGAGCTCCCGCTCATCGTCAAAGGCATCCGCATGGGCCTCAGCGACGTCCTCCCCGCCGGCACCGACCTCCGTCCCCTCCTTCGCCGCGTCAACAGCATCCTCCGCCCCAATTCCCAACACGCCACCGACGACGGCGCGCTCACCCCGACCGAACTCGCCGAAGCCGAAGCCGTCCTCCAAGTCCTCGCCAATCCCGACATTGGCCAGAGTAACGACCCCTTCAATACCCCCGACTTCCGCCAGGAACTCCTCCGCGGTGCCAAAGAGCGCGCCATGCTCGAACAAAAATCCGAGCGCCTCGAACACGAGAAACTCGCCCTCGAAGCCGAGCTCAAAACACTCCTCTCCCAAAACGCCGACGCCCTCCGCGTCCAAGGCGATTTCGACGAACTCCGCAGCCAGCGCGAGACCGCCGCCTCCGCGCAGTCGCTCATCGACCAGAAAGCCCGCGCCCTCGCCGAAGCCCGCTCCGAACTCGCCCGCGAGCGCACCGCCCTCGAAGAAGAGCGCCGCAAACTCGCCGAGACTTCCCAGACCGTTTCACCCTACGCCAAGTCCGCCGACGAGATCGCCCGTGAACGCACCGATCTGGAAACCCAGCGCGCCAAACTCTCCGCCGCCGAGGCCCGCCTGCACGACGAAGAAACCCGCCTCCAGCGCGAAGCCACTCAGATCGCCCAGGAGCGCCGCCGCTGGCACGAAGACCTCGATCTCATCCGCGAACAAGAAACCAATCTCCGCGAATACGAAGCCCGCCTCCGTCAACTCCAGGCCCAGCTCGAAGCCGACCGCGTTCTCTGGTTCAGCTCCCGCCCGCAGTCGCGCTCCCCTTTCCAGGACGACGCCGCCGTCAAAGCCGCCTGGGAAAAACTCCAGCGCGCCACCGATCTCCTCGAAGCCGAGCGCGCCATCTTCCGCGACGAACGCATGTCCTTCCGCGAACAGGAAGGCGACCTCAAGCGCCGCGAAGCCAAGCTCGAAGAGCTTCAGGGCAAACTCGACGACCAGGAAAAACGCCTTCGCGGTCTCCCGCCCGCTCCGCTACCCGCCACTGCCCTGCCTTTCGCCACTGCGCCCATGCCCCAGACGCCCGCTCAATCCACCGCGTCGAAGGCCACGATGAAAACCATCTCCCGCGCCCCGTTCGAAATGGCGAAATCCCTTCTCGGTCGCAACAAAACCAACGACGACGACCTCTGATCTTCCCGCTAGTGCCAAGTTAGGTTCATCAGGTGTGTTGAGGCGGACCCCAAACGGTCCGCCTCAACTGCTTTTCATCCCGTAGGACTCGCGCTCGAGCGACGCCTCCGAGTTGTAGGCGGGGTGCCCTCACCCCGCGTTCCCCTCGCGCCGCGCCTCCGTTACATTCGCGTCACACCACACATTCCCCTTGAGGCATATTCCTTCATAGGAATACAAATGCCGCCTCATGGAACTCGTCCGCATCTACGAATCCCTCTGCGACATCACCCGCCTGCGCCTCATCCATCTCCTCGCACAAGGCCCGCTCTGCGTCTGCCATTTCCAGGACGTCCTCGGCGAACCCCAGGTGAAAATCTCCAAACACCTCGCCTACCTCCGCGCCCGCGGCCTCGTCGAAGTCGAGCGCGAGGGCCAGTGGATGGTTTACCACCTCCCTGAAAAACCCTCCGCCGAACTCACCGCCAATCTCCGCTGCCTCCAGGACTGCGCCCGCGAAAACCCGCAGTTCCAAAAAGACCTCGCCCGCCTCAAACGCACCGACCTCTCCTGCGGCCCCGTGCAACACGCCCCCGGCAAAACCAGCACCAAAACCCGCCGCTGCGCCTGCTGAGCATCTTCTTGATGTAGGCGGGGTGCCCTCGCCCCGCGTTCACCCCTCCGTCATTCGCATCCATTCGCGTCCATTCGCGGTTGAAAAATCTTCTCATGAAAAACCCCCGCATCGCCATCAACGGCTTCGGCCGCATCGGCCGCCTCACCTTCCGAGCCGCCGCCCATTGGCCCGAATTCGACTGGGCCCTCATCAACGAAATCAAAGGCGGCCCCGCCTGCGCCGCCCACCTCCTCAACTTCGATTCGCTCCAAGGCCGCTGGCCGCACGAAGCCACCGCAACCGACCACTCCATCCGCATCGGCGAAAAAGAAATCGCTTTCACCGAACACGCGAAACCCGCCGACGTCCCGTGGTCCGCCCACGGCATCGACATCGTCCTCGAATGCTCCGGCAAATTCCGCACCCCCGCCGACCTCGCCCCCTACTTCGCCGCCGGCGTGAAGAAGGTCATCGTCGCCGCTCCCGTCAAAGGTGGCGACGCCCTCAACCTCGTCCTCGGCGTCAACGACCACCTCTACGATCCCGCGCGCCACCACCTCATCACCAACGCCTCCTGCACCACCCACTGCCTCGCCCCCATCGTGAAGGTCATCCACGAGAGCCTCGGCATCGAACGCGGCGCGATCACCACGATCCACGACGCCACCAACACCCAGAACGTCGTCGATAAACCCGACAAAGATCTCCGCCGCGCCCGCGCCGCCGGCCTTTCCCTCATCCCCACCAGCACCGGCTCCGCCACTGCCATCGGCCTCATCTACCCCGAGCTCCTCGGCAAACTCAACGGCCACGCCGTCCGCGTCCCGCTTCTCAACTCCTCGCTCACCGACTGTGTCTTCCATGTCAAACGCCCGACCACCGTCGCGGAAATCAATGCCCTCCTCAAAGCCGCCAGCGAATCCAGCCCGCTCAAAAACATCCTCGGCTACGAAGATCGCCCGCTCGTCTCGATCGACTACAAAGGCGACCCGCGCTCCGCGATCGTGGACGCGCTCTCGACCATGGTCGTCGATGGCACCCTCGTGAAAATCTACGCCTGGTACGACAACGAGTGGGGCTACTCCAACCGCATGGCCGAACTCGCCCGCAAAGTCGCGACGACTCTCTGATCGTCCAGCAACCGCTGCATCCCTCGTGAACATCCGTAACTACATCCTGGTTACCGCCGCCTACTGGGCCTTCACGCTCACCGACGGCGCGCTGCGGATGCTCGTCCTCCTGCACTTCTTCAACCTCGGCTACAGCCCCATCACGCTCGCGTTCCTGTTTCTCCTCTACGAATTCTTCGGCATCGTCACCAACCTCCTCGGCGGCTGGCTCGCCTCCCGCCTCGGCCTGCGCTTCACGCTCGTCGCCGGCCTCGCCCTCCAGGTCGTCGCCCTCGGCCTCCTCGCATTGCTCAACCCCGCCTGGCCCGAGTGGGCCTCCGTCGCCTACGTGATGCTCACCCAGGCGCTCTCCGGCATCGCGAAAGATCTCACCAAGATGAGCTCCAAGAGCGCCATCAAAGTCCTCGTCCCGGCCGACGCCCAAGGCGCGCTCTTCAAATGGGTCGCCCTCCTCACCGGCTCGAAGAACGCCCTCAAAGGCGCCGGCTTCTTCCTCGGCGGCTTCCTCCTCGCCGCCGCCGGTTTCTCCGGCGCGCTCGCCCTCATGGCCGCCGCCCTCGCCCTCGTCTGGCTCCTCTCCTGGACCGCCCTCCCCGACGATCTCGGCCGCGCCAAAGCCAAAACAAAGTTCAACGAACTCTTCTCAAAAAGCCGCGAAATCAACGTCCTCTGCGCCGCCCGCTTCTTCCTCTTCGGCGCGCGCGACATCTGGTTCGTCGTCGGCGTCCCCGTCTTCCTGCGCGGCGTGCTCGGCTGGAGCTTCACCCAGGTCGGCACCTTCATGGCGTTCTGGGTGATCGGATACGGCCTCATCCAATCCGCCGCCCCGCTCTTCCTCCGCGGCCGCGCCCCCGCCGGCGGCAGCGCCTCGACCGTCGCCTGCATCCTCGCCGCCGTCTCCGCCGCCATCCCGCTCGCCCTCTCTCTCAACCTTCCCGCCAGCGCCGTCATCATCGGCGGTCTCTTCCTCTTCGGCGCCGTCTTCGCGCTCAACTCCGCCATCCACTCGTACCTGATTCTCGACTACACCGACGGCGACAAGGTCGCCCTCAACGTCGGCTTCTACTACATGGCCAACGCCGGCGGCCGCCTCACCGGCTGCCTCCTCTCCGGCCTCCTCTTCCAACGCTTCGGCCTCGCCGGCTGCCTCTGGGGCGCGTTCGCCTTCGCCACCGCCGCCGCCCTCATCGCCCTCCGCCTCCCGCGCCACGCCCTCCACGCCAGTAAACTCGCCGCCTCCTCCGTCAAATCCTCCGACGGCGACTGACGGCTCTCTCCGCTCTCATCCCTCGGAGCGCCGAGGCCGCCCCGTTTTCCGCATCGACAGGCCTGCCATGTTTCCGCGCCATGACCGCCACACGTCGGCGGGAGCATTCCCGACTGCGTTCCAGCCATCCATGTCTTCGCACTCTCTGTTCCGCATCATCGGCGCGCTCACCCTCGGCCTCGCCTGCACGATCACCTCGCCTCTCCGCGCGCAGACTCCGGCGATCCACACCGCCCGCACCTATCCCGCCATCACCGCCGAGTGGCTCTACGCCGCCGCTTCCAGTTCCGCAGGCACCGTCATCGCCGGCAGCAACCGCGAACTCCTTGTCTCCACAAATACTCATCAATGGTCCCGCATCGTCACCGCCGGCTCTAAATACGAGAGTTTCACCAGCGCTCACCACTCGGATGGCCACTTCCTCGTAGCCGGTGACGAAGGCACCATCCTCATCAGCACCGATCTGATCGCGTGGCGACAAATCCACCCGCCCTCGCCCCCGCTCAATTACGCCCGCCCCTCCATACACTACGGCAATGGACTCCACGTAATCACTCGCAACGCCTCGCCGCTGCTCGTGTCCTCCGACACCGAAAACTGGCAGGAAATCACTTCGGCCAATTCCTTCCGCGCCCTCGTCTTCGGCAATGGGCGCTGGGTCGCCATCGGCTCCACCACCGGCCCCCATGTCTGGCTCGGCCTCTACACCTCCACCGATCTGGTCAACTGGACTCTCTCCCGCCCTTGGGTGACTCAGCCTCCGGACCCTATCGAGCCGCTCGCCGGCATCGGCGCCTCCTTCATCGACACCATGCCTTCATACGAGCCGCAGCTGACCGCCCTCAGCTTTGGCCACGGCCGGTTCGTCGCCGCAGGTGCCACCACCGCCGACTTCCTCGGCACAAGCGGCGCCAGCCGCATCTACCATTCGACCGATGGCACCACATGGAGCCTCGCAACCATCGGCCCCGGCTCCCCGCCCTTCGGCGAAATCAAAAGCGTCGTCTTCGACGGCACTCACTTTCTCGCCGTCGGCGCCGCTCAAAATTTCCGCTCCAGCGACGGCATCTTCTGGGACGTCCTTCCGTATCCGATACCCGGCGACCTTCGCGCCGTCTCCCTCCTCCCCGGCGGCGGCTTCATCGCCGCAGGCGCTTACGGCACGATCAGCACCTCCGCCTACGGCACCACCTGGCAATACCAGTCCCTTCACCACGGCGGATCCATCAACGCCGTCACTCATGCCGGCGGCCGGTTCGTCGCCATCTATGGCAAAGCCATTCGCTCCGACGATCCGCTCGGCACCGGCGGCATCCTCGTCTCCCCCGACGGCCACTCCTGGCAGTCCGTGCTCACCCCCGTCGATGACTCCCTCAACGGCATCATCCACACGCACGGCCTCTGGATCGCCACCGGCCACCAAGGCCGCATCCTTACCTCCACCGACGCGCTCTCGTGGCAGGATCGCTCGCTGGTGAACAACCCCCGCCAGCTCGACGACCCCGTCAGCGACGGTCAGCGCATCATCGTCCGCGCCCGCCTTCGCGACCTCGTTTTCCACAGCATCAACGGCACTGATTGGACTGAACTCGCCGTCCCCGGCATGGCCCAGGCCAACGGACTTCACTTCATAAACAACCGCTTCATCGCTCCCTGCTCTCAAGGAAAAATCCTCGTCTCCACCGACGGCCTGTCATGGGAAACCCACGACACCCCCGCCACCGACGATCTCAACTGCGCCCTCTACGCGAAAGGCCGCTACATCATCGGCGGCTACCTCACCTTCCTCACATCGACCGACGCCATCCACTGGACCGCCCACCCCGCTCCTTTCCATATTCAATCGCTCCACCTGATCGACGGCTGGCTCCTCGCCGGCGGAAACACCGGTGAACTCCTCGCCTCTCGCGACGGCCTTCGCTGGGAACGCATTCAAGATCCCGCCATCACCGGCTACGGAACGACCTCGTTCACCTCCAGCAACGACACCCTCCTCATCGCCGCCGGCGACAATCTCCACACCGCCACCTTCACGACGCCCCCCAGCTTCCGCGAACAACTCCACCCACTCGGCACCGGCGAACTCGAATGCTACGGCGACCCGCAAAAAGACTACCTCCTCGAAGGCAGCAATGACCTCGTCACGTGGACGCCCGACTCCACCTGGACCTCCGGCGACGGCACCTGGCTCCGCTGGGCACGCCCCGCCTCCACCGCCCCCGCCCGCTTCTGGCGCGTCCGCTCACGAGACCGCTGAAAGCCCGGCCGGCCGCTATCCTCAGGCTCCTGCCCGCCCGCTCAAAACCGGGCGGGCTTTTTTGTCTGCATTAAAACGAAAGCATCGGAAGCACACCCGTTTGTTACAGCCGCGTGTCCGCGTCGTTAAGATTCGGCTACACGCCGCCTCACTCGTTGACGGTGAAAATCCCGTGGCCCACGGCTCCTGTCCCAAGCCATGCAACCGTCATCCGCTCGCTCCGCATTCAACCAATTCCGCCGCCGGCTGCGCCTCAAGCTGCTCGCTCTCGCCGCACTCTCGCTCGCGTCCTCCGCCATCGCGCAGACCGGCGCCATCACCGGCCGCGTCACGGACGCCTCGACCGGCCTCGCCCTCGGCGGAGCCCGCGTCTCCATCCCAGGCACCGCGCTCTCCACCTTCGCCAGCCCTTCCGGCGACTACACCCTCTCCAACATCCCAGCCGGCTCCCTCTCCATCGAGATCAGTTACGTCGGCTATCCCGCCCGCACCGAGCCCGTCACCGTCACCGATGGCGGCTCCGTCCAGCTCGACATCCTCTTCGGCGAAGACGTCGTCACGCTCGATACGCTCACCATCCAGGGTGCCGCCGTCGGCTCCGCCCGCGCCATCAATCAACAACGCGCCGCCGACACCCTCACCAATATCGTCGCCGCCGACGCCATCGGCCGCTTCCCCGACCAGAATGCCGCCGAGTCCCTCCAGCGCCTTCCCGGCGTCGCCCTCTACCGCGATCAAGGCGAAGGCCGCTTCGTCGATCTGCGCGGCCTCAATTACATCTATACCTCCGTCACCCTCAACAACACCAAGCTCGCCAGCCCCGAGGTCGGCGGCCGCTTCCTCGCCCTCGACGTCGTCCCCGCCGATTCCCTCGCCTCGCTCGAAGTCATCAAAGTCAAAACCCCCGACCAGGACGGCGAAGGCCTCGGCGGCACCGTGAACATCCGCACCAAAAGCGCCTTCGACTCCGATGGCCGCGCCGCCAGCGCCACCGCGCAAGGCATCTACAGCGGCCTCACCGAAAAATTCGGCTCCAAGTTCAACGCCTCCTACTCCGACATCATCGATGGCAAATTCGGTTTCCTCGTCGCCGCCACCTGGCAGGCCCGCAAGTTCGGCTCTCAAAATTATGAAGTCGATGACGGCTGGGCCCTCCGCACCTCGCCCACCGACGGCCGCCCGTATTACTATCTTCAGGACATCACCTACCGCGACTACGAGATCGAGCGCACCCGCTACGGTGCCAACCTGAGCTTCGATTACCGCCCTGACTCCGCCACGTCCCTCGGCTTCAAAGCCACCTACAACCGCTTCACCGACGAGGAAAACCGCCACGCCCTCTTCATCCCGTTCACCCGCGGCACCGTCACTCAACTCGACCAAAACTCCGCGACCTCCACCGGCGTCTCCCGCCCCCGTCGCGATCTGCGCAACCGCAAAAAAGACCAGGAGCTCACCGCCTTCTCCATCGACGGAAAAAAGAAAATCGACGCCTGGACCCTCGACGCACAACTCGCCACCTCCCGCGGCCACGAGGAAAAACCCGCCGAGCTCGTCACCCGCTTCCGCCGCAACGCCTCCGACGGCACCTACCGCTACACCATCACCGACACCTACGACATCACCGTCGATCAACTCGCCGGCGCCACCATCGCCAATCCCGCCAGCTACACCACCACCGACCGCGTCGAGCTCACCAGCGAAGACGGCCGCGAGACCGATACCAACGCCGCCCTCAACGCCCGCTACGACTTCGACTCCGCGCTTCCCACCTACGTGAAGTTCGGCACCGCCTGGCACACGAAAGAAAAGAAAAGCGCCGTGGACGTCACCCGCTTTACCACACCCGCCAGCTTCAACTTCGCCAACTTCGCCGGCGCGCTCAGCGACTACCCCTACGGACCGCGCGTCCCCCAGATCTCCCCCGAACTCGCCGTCGGCACCTTCAACGCCAACCGCGCCAGCTACACCGCCTCCCCCGAAGTCGCCGACAGCCAGCTCGAAGACTGGATCACCCACGAAGATGTATTTTCCGGATATGCCATGGGCGGCCTCACCATCAACCGCACCCAGTTTATCGCCGGCGTCCGTGTCGAGCGGACCGAATTCGAAACCCAGGGCAACCAGCTCCGTGGCTCCGCCATCACCCCGACCTCCGCCAGCCGTGATTACGACAACGTCCTCCCCATGATCTCCCTCCGCCACGACTTCACCCCGAAGCTCGTCGGCCGTGCCTCGTACTCCACATCGATCATGCGCCCCGAATTCGGCGAAACCGCCTTCTACCGCGCAGTGGACGACAGCTCCACCAGTGTCGAAACCGGCAACCCCAACCTCGACACTCTCGAATCAAAAAACTGGGACGCCTCCATCGAATACTACCTGCCCTCCCTCGGCGTCGTCTCCGCCGCCGTCTTCCTTAAACAAGTCGATAACTTCAGCTACGCCGACACCGTCGCCAACGGCGACCCGCTCCTCCCCGGCTACAACGCCATCACCTTCCGCAACGGCAGCGACGGCGAAGTCAAAGGCCTCGAGCTCGCCTGGCAGCAACAGCTCCGCATGTTGCCCCGTCCCTTCGACGGCCTCGGCTTCCTCACCACGCTCACCTTTGTGGACAGCGAAGCAAAATACCCCACGCGCCCGGGCGAAACCATCCCGCTCATCGGCCAGTCCGATCTTACCGGCAATGCCGCCCTCACGTATGAGAAGTTCGGATTCTTCGCCCGCATCGCCCTCAACTGGCGCTCCGAGCACCTCCGCGAAGACGAACCCATCGGCGCCAACGCCACCGAAGATCGCTGGATCGACAAACACGCCCAGCTCGACGCCACCCTCGCCTACAAAATCGGCAGGCAATGGGAGCTCTTCGTCGAAGCCACCAACCTCACCAACGAACCCTTCCTCGTCTATCAACAAGGCGGCGGCACCCCAGCCAAACGCTTCGTTCAATTCGAAGAATACGACTGGACCGCCAACGTCGGCCTCCGCTGGAAACTCTAATCCGAATTCACCAAGTTCCTCGCCCAAGGCCGCACAAAAATGTGCGGCCTTTTTATTTAGTCCCGGCCAGCCGTCGCAAATTATCGCAGACAATCGCCGCCGCCACGCCCGCGTTGAGCGACTCCGCCCGCCCGAACCGCGGGATCGTCACCCGCTCCGTCAGCCGCGCCTTCACCGCCTCCGAAAGCCCGCGCCCCTCGCTCCCGATCACCACTACCGCCGCCTCCAGCTTCGTCAGCGAGTGTACATCACGCCCATCCAGATCGCAGCCGAGCACCGGTACCTGCACGCCAGCCAGCGCCTCCGCCAGCTGCGCCGTGAAAACCATCACGCGACTGAATGATCCCATGCTCGCGTTGATCACCTTCTGCCCAAACACATCCGCGCAATCCGGCGAGCATACCACCCGGTCAAACGCGTACCAGTCCGCGATCCGCAGCAGCGTCCCCACATTCCCCGCATCCTGCACCCCATCCAGCGCCAGCGTGAACCCGCGATTCAATTCCCCCGCCGCCAGCACCGGCCGCACGATCCTCCCCACCGCCAGCACACTCGACGGCGTCGGATAATTGCTGATACGCCCCATCTCCTCCTCCGATACTTCCCGCACGGCAACATCCCCGCGCCCATGCCACGCCGCCGTCGCATAAATCTCCACCAGCTCAAACCCCTCCGCGATCAACTCGCCCACCACCTTCTCCCCTTCGACCGCGAACACCCCCGCCGCCTCGCGGTGTTTCTTTTCCTGGAGCGAACGCAGTCGTTGGATCTCAGCCTTGGTCAACATTTCGCCAGCTCAACGCCCGCCCGCACCAAAAGCAAAACCTCCCCGCAACCTCCGCCATCACCACGCCGCACCACCAAACACACCTTCCTCACCGCACTCACCGCGATACCTGTCCGCGCCAGCCCTCGCCCCACACCGCAACCCGCCCGTGCTCATTCGCGCCCTCCGACAGACTCGCCTCTCCCACCTCACATCCTCTCTCCATTTTACTCGTCTGCTCACGCCGCCCGCACGCGTATCCAGTTTCATAATAATCATATTTTTCCGCCTTCGCTCGTTGTGCAAAACACGCCCGGATTTTTTCTAGGGAACTCTCCTTTCAAAAAAAATCATCAAAGCCTTTATTCACTGGCACTGGTGTCCGAATGAACTGTCAGGCGGAGCGCTTCCAGTTAACACGGAACCCGTGTCTGCCCCACTAACCATGAATCCTACTCGCATGACCCAAAGTAGCCTCGCCGCGATCGTTCTCACCGCCTTCGCCTGCCTCACCCTCCCCGCTCTCCACGCCGCGCCCCAGCCGCTGATAGATGAAGTCGAGACCTCCCCCCTCAACTCCAACGCCATCCTCCCGAAAATCATTTCCCAGACCGCCGCCCTCTACCCCGCCGCTCTCGCCCGCACCGGCACCGAGGCCGTCGTCGTCAGCTTCACCGTCACTAGCGACGGCAAAGTCGAGAACCCCAAAATCATCAGCACGCCCGCCACCCAGCTCGAAGCCCCGGCCAAAAAAGCCGTCCTCGCCTGGAAATTTCAACCCGGCTCCCGCCTCGGCAAACCCGCCGACTTTCGCCTCAAAGCCCCCGTCACCTTCTCCGTGAACGGCGACGGCATCGAAGACGCCCCCGCCGCCAGCCGCAAAGTCGCCGCCGTCTATCCCTACGAGCAACTCGTCAAAAACCAGACCGGTTGGGGCGAGGTCGCCTTTGTCGTGGATTACTCAGGCCGCGCCATCCTCGCCTCCTCCACCGGCGCCAGCGACGCCGCCTTCTCCAAGTCCGTCATCGCCATGCTCGAAGCCACCGAGTTCTCCCCGGCCAAAAAAGATAAACGCACCGTCATGGCCCCCTCCACCAACCGCGAAAACTTCCGCCCCGACGCCGACCTCGACTTCACCGCCCGCCACGTCCTCTCCGAACTCCGCAAACCCAAACCTGCCATCTTCAACCTCGCCGACCTCGATGACCGCCCCAAAGCCGTCTCCCAACGCAGCGCCGTCTACCCCCGCTCCATGAAGTCCGACGGCCTCACCGGCCAGGCCGAGATCGAGTTCATCGTCGACCGCGACGGCCGCGTCCTCTTCCCCCGCATCGTCTCCTCTTCCCACGAAGACTTCGGCTGGGCCGCCGCCACCGCCGTCGCTCAATGGAAATTTAATCCCCCCATGCGCAACGGCCAGCGCGTCGACGTCCGCATGACTGTCCCCGTCATGTTCGACGCCCAAAAACTCGCCTCCTCCGACTGATCCCCTCGCACGCGGCCTCAAAACGACCGCTCACTCACCCGCGCACCGCCCATCTCCCGGCGGCTCAGCGCTTCGCCCCAGGCGCGTCCCACCCGGACGCGCCTTTTTCATAAAACAGCGCGCGCACCCTAGACGCTCCCACTCCGTTTTCCGATGGAGGCGCGACGCCCCAGGCCCGCTTTTCCCCTTGTAGGGCTCGACCTCGCGTCGAGCCGTTCTCGTCAAACTCACCCTCCGACCAAAAAACGCCCCCTGTCCCTTCCGAGGCAGTTCGGCTTGCCCTCACCCGCGACTCCCCCCTTCCGACTAACCGCCCCTGCCGCATCTGGCTCCTGGCATCTGCCTTCTGGTCATTGGTCACTCACCCGCGCCCCAACGCATGCGCCGCCCTCTCCGTTTGCGCCCACGCCCGAATGAAAAACACCATCAAGAACCCCCTCCATGAGCCGATACTCATAAACACCTCCCTTACCCACCAGCTTTCACTCTCAACGCCCCTCACCTCCTACCGTCATGCGCTCCCTTCCCTCCCTCCTCTTATCCCTCACGATCGCATTCGGCACCACCCTCACCGCCCAGACCCCCGCTACCGATCGTATCGCGGCCAAATCCGTCCGTAATACCGCCCCCGTTTATCCCTACGAGTTGCTCGTCCAAGGCAAAGAAGGCAGCGCCGAGATCCAGTTCACCATCGAGTACTCCGGCAAAGCCATCCTCGCCTCCGTCGTCAGCGCCACCGACCCCGCCTTCGCCAAAGCCCTCCTCGCCGACATCGAGGCCAACGAATTCCTCCCCCCCCGTGTCAACGGCCAGCCCAAGCTCGCCCAGGCCCAGCTCCGCTACAGCTTCAACAGCACCGCCGGCCTGGACCCCGCCGCCCGCCTGATCCTCACCGAGCTCCGCAAGCCCATGCCCGGCATCCCCCACGCCGACCTCCTCGATAAAAAACCCGTCCCCGCCCGCCAGGACCAGCCCGTTTACCCGTATTCGCTTCTCAGCGACGGCGTCTCCGGCAAAGCGGAAATCGAAGTCGTCATCGACCGCACCGGCCGCGTCCTCTTCCCCCGCATCGTCTCCGCCACCAACGACGACATCGGCTACGCCGCCGCCGCCGCCGTCACCCGCTGGCGCTACCTGCCCGGCCAGAAAGCCGGCCAGCCCGTCGATTCCCGCGTCACCGTCACCATCCATTACGACCAGGCCAAAATGGCCGCCTCCTGGTAACGCTCCGCTGGAGGGACGACCTCCGTGTCGTCCGTTCCGTTTCCGA
This sequence comes from Nibricoccus aquaticus, assembly GCF_002310495.1. Lineage (GTDB taxonomy): Bacteria > Verrucomicrobiota > Verrucomicrobiia > Opitutales > Opitutaceae > Nibricoccus > Nibricoccus aquaticus. The sequence continues at coordinate 1,361,091 of NZ_CP023344.1, forward strand.
TGTAGGCGGGCTTCCCTCACCCCGCGATTGACCGTTCCCGCCATGCCCGCCCCAAAATCGCGCACAAACCGCCTGTAGCCGCGCTTGTCAACGCGTGGCTCCGAGGTGGAACGCGCCTCCCCAGGCGCGTTGCTCGACGCGGCCCGCTTTCCTGCTAACCGCCCCTGCCGCTTCCGGTCATTGGTCATTGGAGAACACGCCGCCCCGGCGCGCTCTCCAGACTTCCCTCGCCTGCAAAAAGCCCCTTAGCGTCGCGCCGATGAAACGCCTCGCCTCGCTCGTCCTGCTCTTCGCTTTCGCCGCCGCGCTCGTCACGCCGCTCCTCGCCGCGACCACAGCCGCCCCAGCCAAGACCACCGACGCCTCCCCCGCCGGCGGCATCGCCACCGCCGTGACCACCCTCACCGGCATCGCCATCTCCCCGCTCCTCGGCACAGGCGGGTTTGGACTCTATAAATGGTACAAGGCCGAGACCGACGCCGAGAAGTCCGCCCTCCCTTGGTTCGCCAAACCCTCCTTCTTCCTCCCCGCTCTCCTCATCGCCGCCCTCTGCGCCCTCAAAGACACTTTCGGCGCCATGGTCCCTCCCGGCTTCAAAAAACCCCTCGATGTCCTGGAGACCGTCGAAAACAAAGCCTCCGGCCTCGTCGCCGCCGGTGCCATTGTCCCGTTCACCATGGGCGCACTGAGTTCCTGGATACTCAACTCCGGTGACTCGACCGCCACCGCCACCCGCAACTTCGCCGACTCCGGCCTCGCCATGATGCACCTCGGTGCCGCCGACCTCTCCTGGCTCCTCAACATCCTCACCGTCCCCTTCGGCCTCGCCGTCTTCGCCGTCGTCTGGATGGCCTCGCACGCCATCAACGTCCTCATCCTCCTCAGCCCCTGGGGCGCGATCGATGCCGTCCTGAAAGCCGCCCGCACCGCCGTCCTCGGCCTCCTCACGATCACCGCCACGCTCGATCCAAAAATCGCCGCCATCGGCTCCCTCATCGTGATCGTCATCGCCTGGCTCATCGCCGGCTGGGCCTTCCGCCTCACCATCTTCGGCTCACTCTTCTGCTGGGACTTTTTCACCCTCCGCAAAAAACGCTTCACGCCGCAGCCCACGACCAACCGCCTCTTCAGCGGCGGCGCCCTCAAAGGCGTCCCCATCCGCACCTACGGCAACCTCCTCAACCAGCCCGAAAACGGCCGCCTCATCTTCACCTACAAACCCTGGCTCGTCCTCCCCCAACGCACCGCCGAGGTCACCCTCACCGCGCCCTACGTCGCCAAAGGCCTCTTCTTTTCGAGCATCTCCGACGGCGCCTACACGCTCTTCCTCTTGCCGCCGCGCTACCGCGACCACGAGGAAGAGATCGCAAAGATCTACAAACTCGAAGGCGGCGTCAAAGACGCCGGCCTTCTCAAAGCCTGGGCCTCCCTCCGCGAACTCTTCGGCGGCAGCGCCACCAAAGCCCAGATCGTGTGACTTCGGGAAAATTCGGTGACAATCGCTAGAGCAATTGCGCAACCAACCCAGCACTGCATTCACATCAATTGAGCGGGAAAAATGAGTGCCTACTTCATCAAGCTAGCGCCAAAGAAAATCTCTTCGGCGCTCGAAGCTTGGTCGTGGCTTCTTGTCGCTGAAAAAAAGCTTATTCTCGTAACCGCGTTTGCTGATGTCTTCTTTGAGTCCGCCGATGGCATTTGGTTTCTCGATACCCTTGAGGGCGATTTGAAGCATGTGTGTCAGTCGAGCGAGGATTTGGACGCCATCCTCTCCTCTGATGAAGGAAAAGATCATTACCTCCTGTCTGGCTTTGTTGATCGGGCCATTCGTGAGGGCAGAATTCTAGGCGAGGAGGAGTGCTACGATTTTCGTCTTCATCCAGTCGTCGGTGGTGCAATCGATTATTCCAACATTGAGAAAATTAGCGCTGTGGTGGCGCTTCACATCCGGGGCCAGCTCCACGAGCAAGTTCGGCATCTAGAACCCGGAACGAAAATTTCTAACTTCGTTTTTGAGCCCGTAAAAACTCCTAAGCCGTGGTGGAAATTATGGTAGGCATATCTCCACAAACCCAACCCAACCCTGCCCCGCAGAAATCTCCGACTTCCCTTCCGCCCATGACGCCCAATCAGAAAACTCTTCAGGCGCTGAGATAGAGAAAGTGCCTGGCCTCAATGCTCGCGGCCTCCCCTCCGAAATCCTGTTAATCCCGTTAATCCTGTCCAAAATTCCGACGCCTTCGCGTTCAGCTTCGTCTCCCCGGGCCGCACCCTCCCGCCAATCCTCGCTTCCTACTAAACGCGGCGAACTACCAACGCTCAATGCCCGCACGCCTCACCCGCCGCGTGCGCATGCGCCTTCCGCTTGTGAATCGTCAGCCCGTTCCCATCCGGATCACACACCACCGCCAGCCGGCACACCGGACTGTCGATCGGCTCCAGCGTAAATTTCGCCCCGGCCTTCTTAAGCACCGCGATCGCCGCATCGAAATCCTCCACCTCCAGCGCCACCGACGGCCCCTCACTCGACGGCTTCCACCCCTCCATGCAACCGAGCGCCAGCGTCGCCGCACCCACTTCGTACTCCGTCCAGGTTTCGCCCCACACATTCGCCGGCTTTAAGCCCAGCGCCCCTTCATAAAACGCCCGCGCGCGGGCCATGTCTTTGACGGGATATCCGGTAAACGCGATTTCAAGGACTTTGATCATGATAAGAGGGAGTTGAGGATTAAGTTTCGTGCGGCTCACGGAAACTCGTTGAGCCGTTCGCCCACACTCTGCCACGCCCCGCTGACAACCCTATGTCAGGAAACTTCTGCCGTCATCCAAGGTCAGCCCTGCTCCGCGCCTCAGGCTTCCGCCGGATAAATTAATCCGCAGCTCGACAGCTCAACTGTGCGCGCCGAAAAAGTCCTTTTCATGCTCCGCCCGTTCCGCCCATTCCTTCTGCTCATTTTCATGACGACTCTCGCCGCAGCCTCCACGACCGACTCCACCCGCCTTGTCTACTTTGGCACCTACACCAAAAAAGAAAGCAAAGGCCTCTACGCCGCCCGCTTCGACACCGCCACCGGCACCTTCACGCCCGCCACCCTCGTCGCTCCCGCCGGCAATCCCACCTTCATCGCCCTCCATCCGCGCCTCCCGATCCTCTACGCACTCCACGACCTCAAAAACGACCAGGGCGGCAACGACGGCGCCGTCACCGCCTACATGATCGATCCCGCCACCGGCGCCCTCACGGTCCTCAACTCCCGCCCCGCCGGCGGCCCGCCGCTCTGCTACATCCACGCCGACCCTGCCGGCCGCGCTCTCCTCATCTCCAGCTACCACGGCGGCTACGTCGCTTCGTATCCGCTTCTTGCCGACGGCAGCATCGGCGAGCGCGCCTCCTTCATCAAACACACCGGCAAAGGCCCGCAACCCGCTCAGGACGCGCCTCACGCCCATTGCTTCGATTTCGTCCCCGGCACGTCCTTCGCCTTCTCCGCCGATCTCGGTGCCGACAAAATCGTCCCCTACCGCGTCGACCCCGCCACCGCCGCGCTCACACCCAACGGCACTCCCTACGCCGCCCACCCCGGCTCCGGTCCCCGCCACCTCGCATTTCATCCCAACAAGCGCTTCGCGTACGCCATCAACGAGCTCACCGCCACCGTCACCGCCTTCACCCTCGACGCGTCCACCGGCTCGCTCGGCGAAATTGAAACCGTCGATGCCATCCCCGGCGATTTCATCGGCCGGCGCTGGGGCGCCGAGATCGCCATCCACCCCAACGGCCAATTCCTCTACGCCTCCCTCCGCGCCGACCACGAAAGCATCGCCCTCTTCTCGATCGACGAAAAATCCGGCCGCCTGACCTTCATCGCCCACACCCACGAAGGCATCAAACACCCGCGCCACTTCATCATCGACCCCACTGGCCGCTGGCTCCTCTGCGCCAATCACGACACCAACAACGTCAACGTCTTCGCCATCGATCAGAGCACCGGCCTCCTCACACCCAACGGCCACACCCTCCCAGTCCTCTCCCCCGTCTGCATCCTCTTCGCGCACTAATTTCCAACGTAGGGCCTCACCTCGCGTGAGACCGTTGTACTCTCTCCGGTTGTAGGGGCGGCTTTACGCCGCGATCAACCCCGCGCGCGCCTCACGCGCGTCACCCCGCCGCGCCCCGCACCACTAGCTCGATCCCATCCGTAGTCCGTAACGTCGCGCCGCTCTTATCCCGTCGCACCACACGCCCCGCCGCCTCCGCCGCCGCGATCACCCGCGCCAGCTCGGCCTTCTCCGCGAAGTTCACCGTGAACCGCGCCAGCCCCAACGCACCCGCCACCGCCGGGGAACGACTCCGCCACACATTCGCTCCGAAGTGATGGTGATACCCATCGCGCCCCAGAAACAGCGCCCCCGGATAACTCCGCTGCCGTACTGGAAAACCCAGCACGCCCGCGAAAAACCCCTCCGCCTCCGCCAGCCCCGCGACGCACAGGTGCAAGTGCCCGATCCGTACTCCCGCCCCCATCGCACCTTCCCGGGCACCCTCCCGTCCGCCCGCCTCCGCCGCGAGCAACGCCCGCACATCCACCGCCTCCGTGTACATGGTCACCTGCCCATCCGCTCCCGCCGGCGGCCACTCGCTCACCGCGCGATCCGCATAAAGCTCCACGCCATTCCCCTCCGGATCGTCGAGATAAAGCGCCTCGCTCACCCCGTGATCCCCCGTCCCAAACGCCACCTCCCGCTCGATCAACCGCCTCGCCACCCGCCCCAGCGCCGCCCGCCCCGGAAATAAAAACGCCGTGTGAAAAAGCCCCGCCGTCCCTGGCAGCCTCTCCTTCGCTTCCGCCACGCGCTCCAACACGATCAACGGCGCCTTTCCGTCCACTGCCAGTGCCGCCAGCGCCACCCGCTCACTCGTTTCACCCACCACACTCAACCCGACCTCCTCCCGGTAAAACCCCGCCACCCGCGCCAGATCGCGCACGCGCAGCGTGACATCACTCAACTCCACCGACCGGAAAAACGCAGATTGTTCGGACATCATTTCAAAAAATTTCCCCGCCACCATACCCAACACCCCCGCCCGCGCCACTCCTCCGCCCTCGATCTTCCTCTTTCCCTTTTCTCCCATCCCCGCTCGCGCCTCCATTCTTTGCGCTTTTTTGCGCCTCTTTGCGGCCAGCTCCCGTCTAAAATATCCTACCCCGCCAGCGGCGCCTCTTCACTCACCCGCGCCGCCCGCCCTTCCCCGCCCGCCCGCGCGCGCTGCGCGATGATCACCAAAATCCCGTTCGGATCGCGCACCGCGAAACGCCGCCCGCCCCCCTCGATCCTCTCCAACGGCCACGCCATCTCCACCCCCGCCGCCGACAACCGCGCATACTCCGCCCCCGCATCGCTCACATCGAGCGCCAGCCACAGCCCGCGTCCGCGCGTGGCCGACACCAGCTCCTCCGGCTGCCCGTCCGTCTCCTCCCGGAGCACCGCCAGCTGCACCCCCGAGATATGCACCAGCCTCAGCTCCCGGTTGCTCTCATGCACCGTCCCAAACGCCAGATGCGTCGTATAAAAATCCCACGTCTCGAAAAAACGCGCTGTCACGATCCCGGTGAAAAACGGAGCCAGCGGCGGCAGGAGGTAAGTGTCGTTGTTCATCCCCGCATTCTCTCACGCCCTCCTGACAACGCCGTGTCAGCAGCCCTTCCCCTTCCACGAAAAAATCCCCACGCCTCCTTTCACCCCCTCCGCATTCCCCGATCGAAAATCAAAAATCCTACACCACCGCCTCCTCCATCCGATGCCGCTCCACCAGCGCCGCTATCCGCGTCGTCACCTTCTCCCGCAGCTCCGCCGGCTCCAGCGCCTCCGCCTCCCCGCCAAACGACAAAATCCACCCCGCCAGCCAGTCCAGCGAGTACGTGAACAACGAAAACTCCGCTCCGCCATCCCGCGCGCCTTCGTCCACCAGCGTCCCATAACACTCCCGCCGCGCCCGCTCCTGCGCGCCCCGCGCGAACCAGATCCGCGCCGGGATTGTGTCCATCTTCTTCATCCCTTCCTCCAGATGTTTGGTGAGCGAAAAATCCTCGCGCACGGGAAACGCCTCCTCCCGCGCCTCCAGTGTCCGGATACGGTCCAGCCGGAAATGCCGGTAATCGCTCCGGAGCCGACACCACCCCACCAGATACCAGCCACCCCCGTAGAAAACCACCCCGAGCGGCTCCACGTCGCGCGCCGTTTCCTCCGCCCGTGCCTTTCCTTGGTAGCCCAGCGTCACCACCCGCCGCTGCATCACCGCCCGCTGCAACGGCATCAGCCACGCCTGCTCCTCCTGCGCCGCCCCGCCGCACCCACGCTCCATCACGATCGTGTGCCGCGACAACCGCTCCACATGATCCTGCCGCTCCCTCGGCAACACCGCCCGCAGCTTGTCCAGCGCCGTCCCCATCGGCTGATGCAGCGACGCGTCCGTGAACCGCTTCACGATCTCCCCGCCGACAAAAAGCGCCGACGCCTCCTCCGTCGTCAGCATCACCGGCGGCAGATGATAACTCTTCACCAACGTGTACCCCACGCCTGCCTCCCCCGTCACCGGCACACCTGCCTCCCCCAGCGCCGCGATGTCCCGATAGATCGTCCGCACCGTCACCTCGAAATTCCGCGCCAGCTCCTCCGCGCGCACCACCCGCCGCCCTTGCAAATACATCACCATGGCCACCAGCCGGTCTGTCCGATTCATGCCCGCGACTCCAGCCACCCCGCGCCCCCTCGCCAAGTCACTTTCCGCGCTCCCCCCACAAACTACCGCCGTCCCAGACGGCACAAACCTGTCACAACCCGCATTCGCGCCGTCAATTTGCAGTCTCCGCCCTCAAGTCCCCGTCCCTCCGGGTCGTTGTTAACCCAAACCAAACAACATCCTGCCTTCGTTCCCGCTTCTGCTCTCGCTATGAAAATCAAATGGACCATCGGCCGCCGCCTCACCGCCGGCTTTAGCATCGTCATCCTCATCACCGCCACCCTCGGCGTCCTCGCGTATAACCGCATCCAGACGATCGACCAGGCCACCGGCATCGTCTCTGACCGCGCCATCCCCGGCATCGTCCTCCTCAGCCAGGTCGAATCCCTGGTCAAAGAAAACTTCATCAACACCACCCAGCACTACCTCGCCGAAAACGCCGAACGGAAACTCGCCATCGAAAAAGAGATGGACGCCAAAAGCGCCACCCTCACCGAACTCTACAAACAGTACGAAGCCCTCCTCATCACCGATCAGGAAATCGCCACCTACGAGCTCATCAAAAAACGCCGCCCTCCTTACCGCGACAAACGCGTCGCCATCCTCACCTTCTCCCGCGACGGCGACCTCGCCTCTGCCAAGTCCGCCCTGGAAAACGAACTCTACCCTGTTTACCAGGCCTACATCACCGCCCTCCGCACCGCCGTGGACCAAAGCCGCGAACTCGGCCGCGTCTCCAGCGCCCAGTCCGACGCCTCCGTCGAACAAACCCGCCTCGTCATCATCATCGGCGTATCCACCGCGCTGATCGCCGGCCTCCTCATCGCCTGGCTCATCACCCGCTCCACCAACCGCGTCCTCAACGGCGTCACCTCCGAACTCTCCTCCGGCTCCCAGCAAGTCTCCGCCGCCGCCACCGAGATTTCCTCCGCCAGCCAGACCCTCGCCCAAAACGCCTCCGAGCTCGCCGCCTCCCTAGAAGAGACCAGCGCCTCCCTCGAAGAAATTTCGAGCATGACCAAGCGCAACGCCGAGTCCGCCGCCTCCGCCAAGACGTCCGCCAATCAAACCCGCACCGCCGCTGACACCGGCACCGGCAAGATGAAAGCCATGACCAGCGCGATGGACGCCATCAAAACGTCCTCCGACAACATCGCGAAAATCATCAAGACCATCGACGAGATCGCCTTTCAAACCAACCTCCTCGCCCTCAACGCCGCCGTCGAAGCCGCCCGCGCCGGTGAAGCCGGTGCCGGATTCGCCGTCGTCGCCGACGAAGTCCGCGCCCTCGCCCAACGCTCCGCCACCGCCGCCAAAGAGACTGCCGAGAAAATTCAGGACTCCATCTCCAAGAGCGAACACGGCGTCACCATCTCCCGCGAGGTCGACGAAAACCTCCGCCAGATCGCCACCAGCGCCCGCCGTGTGGACGACCTCATCGGCGAGATCGCCACCGCTTCCAACGAACAATCCCAAGGCATCACCCAGGTCCTCACCGCGATCACGCACATGGATTCTGCCACCCAGACCACCGCCGCCACCGCCGAGGAAGCAGCAGCCGCCGCCCAGGAACTCAACGCTCAGGCCGTCTCCCTTGACCACGTCGTCGACCAACTCGAAGCCCTCGTCAAAGGCGCCCGCCGCCACGACACGGCCGAGACCAAAGCGTCATCCCCGCTCGTCGCGTCCCAGGACGAAGAAGAAAAAGCCCGCGAACCCGCCACAAACACACGCTAACTCCGAGGTAGGGCGGGTTAGCCCTAACCCGCCGGTTAGACATCGCCCGCTTCTCTCAAAAAACCACGGAACCCCTCCGTGGTTTTTTTGCGCCCGTATTTTCACCTCACGACCAACAACCTCCGACCACTGGTCATTGGTCACTGGTCACTGGTCATTCAGCGGCGCGCCCCGCGCGCCGCGCTCACACCGACTTCGGCATCCCCGCCGTCCGGTTCGCCGCGATCTTGATATCCGCCGCATAAAATCCGCCGCCCGCCAGCAGCAAAGTCACGTACGCGCCGAGATACAGGAACGCCAGTTCCCCGTTACCAGCGCCGCTTAACTGGCCGCCATGCGCGACGAAAAATGCCACCCCCATCGTCACGGCTCCCAGCGCCGCGCCCAGACGGGTGAACAATCCCACGATCAACAACACCGACCCGCCCACTTCACCCAGCAGCGCCAGCGCGTAGCTCGCCTGCGCCCCGATCCCAAACGGATCGGCAAAGCTCGCCGCCTTCTCCCCCCACGCCACGAGCTTCGGCCAACCGTGCAGAAACAGCATCGAGCCGCCCACCCACAGCCTCAGCACCAGCAACGCGAGATCGATGCTCGCCGGAATGAAACGCAGTTGAAGAAACTTCATCAGGATATTCATAGACCGCCGAGTCCGCCCCTCTCCCCGTCTCGACGCAAGCCCCGCCTCCACCACCAGCTGCCTATCACTTCTCCTCGATCACCTCGCGCACCGCTTTCAGCAGCGCCGTCATCGTAAACGGCTTCTCCAGCGTCTTCGCCACTCCCAGCACCCGCGCGATATCCAGCAACAACTCCCGCTTCGTCGCCCCGCCACCCGAGATCGCGATGATCTTGAGTTGTGGATACGTCTTCCGGATATGCCGGATCACCTCCACCCCGTCCGAACCCGGCATCACCATGTCCGTGATCACCAGATCCACCGCCTGCGCCGCCAGATACTTCATCGCCGCCCGGCCGTCCTCGGCCGCATGGACGTCATAACCAAACCGTCTCAAAAAATCCGACTGCACCACGCGCAGCACTTCATCGTCATCCGCCAGCAATATCCGGATGCCCGCCCCCGTCTGCGACGGCACCTCCGCATCCATCGTGAGCGGTGAACGGGTTCCCCCCGCTGGCTGTTTCCCTCCCGGTTGAAACGAGTGCAGTGTCATTGCCCGGATTTTGTGTACCGCCACCTCACGCCCCGCAAGCCCTCACCCCGATTATCGCCGGATCTCCCCCGCCCGGCGCTCATCCAGCACCCGCCGGATCGCCGCGCTCAGCGCCGCCGCCGTCAGCGGCTTGATCAACAAATCCCGCAGCCCCTGCTCGCGCACTTTCTCCGCCGTCCACGTCCCGCTGAATCCACTCGCCAGCACCACCGGCAGCTCCGGCCGCAGCGCCAGCATCTCCTTGCCCACATCCACACCCGTCATGAACGGCATCGAAAGATCCGTGATCACGATATCGAAATCCCCCGGTGCTTCCCGGAAACGCTCCAGCGCCGCCACCGGCGAACTCAACGCCGTCGTCCGGTAGCCCAGTTTGTCCAGCAGCTGCCGCGTCGAATCGCACAGCGCCAGCTCATCATCGATGAACATCACCCGCTCGCCCTTGCCGCGCAGCATCGGCGATCCGCCAGCCGTCACCGCTTCCTCCACGCCGATCTGCTCCGGGAAATACAACCGGAACGTCGTGCCCTTCCCCAACTCGCTCTCCACCGTCACCGCCCCCTCGTGATCCTGCATGATCCCGTGGACAACCGACAGCCCCAGCCCCGTCCCTTCACCCGGAGCCTTCGTCGTGAAAAACGGCTCGAACACCCGCTTCAACACCCCCGGCGCCATCCCGCTCCCCGTGTCGCTCACCGTCAGCCGCGCGTAGCTTCCTTCGCGCAGCTCTGGCTGCGCCCGCACCAGCGCCGCATCCACGGTCACCCGCTCCAGCACCACGCTCAACCGCCCCGGCCGGTCCCGCATCGCATGCGCCGAGTTCGTGCAAAGATTCATCAGCACCTGGTGGATCTGCGAAAGATCCGCCAGCACCACCGGCGCATCCGCCGCGATCTTCACCGCGATCTCGATCGCCGCCGGCAGCGTCGAACGCACCAGATTCACCGCCTCCTCGATCACCGGCGTCAGCGGCACCGCCTTGCGCTCCTGCTTCCGCTGCCGGCTGAACGTCAGTATCCGCCGCACCAGGTCGCGCGCCCGGTTGCTCGCCTTCTGCACCTGGTCCAGGTGCTGCCGCACCTCGTCCGGATTATCCAGGTCCATCGCCGCCAGCTCCGCGTACGCCATGATCGCCGTCAGGATGTTATTGAAATCATGCGCGATCCCGCCCGCCAGCTGCCCCAGCGCCTCCAGCTTCTGCGCCTGCCTCAGCTGCGACTCCAGCTCCGCCTGCGCCTGCTCCGCCTCGATCCGCGCCGTCTGGTCCTGCACCACAGTCAGAAAATAATCCACCGCCCCGTCCGGCTTGCGGATGCACCTCACCGCGATGCTCGCATGCACGATCTCCCCGTCCTTGCGCCGGTACCGCTTGTCCATCGCATACGTCTCCAGCTGCCCTGCGAGCGCTCGCTTCAGGCTGTCCTCATTGGCCGCCAGATCGTCTTCCACGGTCAGCTCTCCCCACGTCATTCCGCGCAGCTCCTCCTGCGTGTATCCGAGCATCCGGCACAACTGGTCGTTCACCTCCAGCCACCGCTTGTCCGGCGCCGTGATCGCCATCCCGATCAGCGGTGACTCGAAATAACTCCGGAACCGCGCCTCGCTCTCCCGCAACGCCTGCTCCGCCGCCCTCTGCTCCGTCACATCCCGGATCACCAGCACCAGACACATCCGCCCGCCGATCTCCACCGTCTCCGCCGCCAGCACGCACGGCCTCGGCGCGCCCGACTTCGGCCGCGCCATCGCCTCGAAATTCTTCACCGACCCCTTCGCCTTCAACGCCCCCAGCAACCGCTCCCGGTCCTCCGGCGTCGCCCACAGATTCAACTCCCGCGACGACTTCCCGATCACCTCCGACGCCTTGCACGCGAACAACCGCTCAAACCCTTCGTTCACTTCCATGAACACCCCGTTCGCCGCGTCCGACACCGAGATCGCGTCCGGACTCGACCGGAACGCCTTGGAAAATTTCTCCTCCGAGGCCTGCACCGCCCGCTCCGCCCGCTGCTGCTCCGTCACATCGCGCGCGAAACCCGCGATCCGGTGGATGCGCCCGCCCGCATCCCGGATCGGAATCAAAAACGTGCTGTACGTCCCGCTCCCCGCCCCGAAACCCACCGTCTCGATATACTCGATCGGCCGGCCTTCCTCCAGACACCGCCGGTAGTTGGCATTCAACTGCGCCGCCGTCGCCGCCGGCATCACATCCTGCGGCCTCCGCCCGCACGCCTTGATCGACGGCACCCCGCTCGCCGCCGACGCCGCCGGGTTGAACTCCTCATAAATAAACTCCTTCGCCGGCGTCACCCGCAGCGAGAAAATCGCCTCCGTCGTGTGCGCGAAAATCTCCTGCAACCGCTCCGTCGCATCCCGCGCCGACTGCTCCGCCTTCGTGTGCTCCACATGCAGCAGCAGCTGCGTCGCCTGATCCGCCAGGCTCCCCGCGAACGCCTGCTCATCCGCCGTCCACTCCCTCGCCCCGCCCTTGTGCTCCAGACACAACACCCCCGCCACATACCCCCGGATGCGGATCGGCGCGTCCAGCGTCGCCCCGATCCCATGCGGCGCGAAATAATTCGCCACCATCTCCGCCACCCGCGCATCCGCTCCCGCATCCGCGATCGCCACGCTCTTCTCATTCTGGATCGCCGCGAAATACGCCGGATAAAAATCCCGGCTCAACGACTGCTCAGCCCCATGCGCCTTCGCCTCGCGCGCATACACATCCGCGCACACCAGCGTCCGCCCGAAATCGTCCAGCAGCCACACACTCGCCTGGTCCACCCCCACCGCCACCGCCGCCAGCTCCGTCAGCCGCCTCGCCCCCGCCTCGAAATCCCCCACCGCCGACGCCGCGTCACCCACCAGCTCCATCAACGCCGCCGACTGCGCCCGCGTCCGCTGCTGCCTCGCCGCCTCCTCCCGCTCCGCCTTCCTCCGCGCCCCCAGATCCGTGATCGCCGCCAGCACGAACGCCTGGTCTCCCAGATACAACGGACTGAATCCCATCTCCACCGGCAGCTCCGCCCCATCCCGCCTCACCAGACACAAATCCGGCGCGCTCCCGAACGGCCTCGCCTTCGGCTCCGTGAAAAACTCCTCCAAGAAAACCGCCAGACGCTCATGCAACCGCCCCGGCATCAGCGACCCCAGCGGCAGTGTCATCAACTCCTCCCGCGACCAGCCCGATAACCGCTCCGCCTCGGCATTGGCCAGCCGGATACGCGCCCGCCGGTCCACCGCGACCAGAGCCACGGGCGACGCTTCGAGCACCGCATGCAGCGGCCCCAGCGGTTGCAACAACTCCGGCGAAAACGGGTTCGGTGTGATGGAAGTCAAAACGTGTGGCGCACCTGCCTCTTCAGCGGCAGATCCCTTGCGCCCGGCCAGCATGTTACCCGTCCGCCATGAGGAAAGCCGATTCTCACCCGCCCGCTCCTTCATGTAGGCGGGGTGTTCCCACCCCCGCATTTTTCTCACACCCGCGCGCGCGGTGAGGAAAGCACGGGGCGGGCCGCCAGAACATCCCCATGACCTGGTCGGCTCTCTTTCCCCATGCGTTCCTCGCCGCGCGCGGAGGCGCTCCCGCTCAACCCCCTCTCGGCGGCGCCATCAGCGCCCGCACCGCCTTCAACAGCGCGATCAACGTGAACGGCTTCATCAACGTCGCGTCGGCTCCCAGCGCCCGCGCGATGTCCGTCATCAGATCCGGCGCCATCGGCCCGCCGCCCGAAATCGCCACGATCTTCACCGCCGGATGATGCTTTCTCAAATGCTGGATCAGCTGCACCCCATCCGTCCCCGGCATCACCATATCCGTGATCACCAGATCCGCCGGCTGCGCGTTCAGATGTTTGATCGCGCCCATACCATCCGACGCCGCGTCCACGTGATAACCGAAACGCCGCAGAAAATGCGCCTGCACCATCCGCAACACCTCGTCGTCATCGACCAGCAGGATGCGCGGCACTTGATGATCCGCATCCACCGCCGCGTCATCCATCCACTCGTCTAAACTCACCGGCGGCTGCTCGCTCATACCCCCGCCTCCTCTTTCGCCACATCCGCGAAGAACTCATCGCCACCCGCCGCCGCAACTTTCGCCGCAGCCGCCTGCCGGCGCAAAATTGTCTTCACGATCCCCCGCCGCTGCACCGGAGCCTTCGCCGAAAAACGCGGACGCTCCTCAACCCCTTCCACGTGCTCGCGACGCCCGCGCCCCTCGACCAGCGCCCGCAAATGGCCCACCGCGTCCTCGAGCGACGCCGCCTGCGCGTTCAACTCCTCACTCGCGCTCGCGCTCTCTTCAGCGCCAGCCGCCGTCTGTTGCGTCACCGTGTCCATCTGCGACACCGCCGTGTTGATCTGGCTGATACCCGTGCTCTGCTCGCTCGAAGCCGTCGCGATCTGGCCGACAAGATCATCGACCTGCCGCGCCTTCTCCACGATCTCGCGCAGTCCGCTGGAAACTTTCGCGCTGATCGCCACACCATGCACGCTCTTCGTGATCGCGTCCTGGATCTTCTCCTCGGTCTCCTTCGCCGCCGTCGCCGAACGCTGCGCCAGCGAACGCACTTCATCCGCGACCACCGCGAATCCCGCGCCAGCTTCACCCGCCCGCGCCGCTTCAACCGCCGCATTCAGCGCCAGCAGGTTCGTCTGAAACGCGATCTCGTCGATCGTCTTGATGATCTTCGCGATGTTGTCCGACGACGCCTTGATCGCATCCATCGAGCGCGTCATCTCGCCCATGTCCGTCGCCCCCGTTTCCGCCGCCTGCCGTGTCTGTGCCGCGAGCGACTTCGCCGAGTTCGCATCATCCGAATTGCGACGCGTCATCCCCGACATCTCCTCGAGCGACGCACTCGTCTCTTCAAGCGACGCCGCCTGCTCCGTCGCGCCCTCGGCCAGCTGCTGGCTCGTCCCCGCGATCTGCGAAGACGCCGCCGCCACCTCCGCCGCTCCCGTCGAAAGCGTCGTCGCCACATTTTTGAGACGCGCATTGATCACCGCGATGCTCGTGATCGCGATGATCACACCCGCCAGCAACGCACCACCCAGCCCGATCAGAATGCCGCGCTTCGCCTCGTTCACGCCTTCCGTGATCTCGGCACCGCCGGCATCGCCATCCGTCTTGTTAAAATCCACCAGCGCGCGCAACGCGTGAACGTACACCTCGTAAACCGGACTCAATTCCTTCTCCAGCCGCACCGCGATCTGCTCCCGCGTAGCCCCCGCCGAAGCAGCGATGATCTCTTGGCGCAGCTGCGTGTTTCTACCACGCGTCGCCTGCACCGTGTCGTAAAGCGCGCGCTCCTCCGGCCCTGTGATGCTCGTCTCGTAGTACTTGAACATCTCGTTCATCCGCGTGCTGTTCGCCTTCATCTGCGCTTCGATTGCCTCCCGCTCCTCAGGCTTGGCGATCAACAACAACTGCTGCGTCAGCATCCAGTTCGTCGCATTGATCGTCTCCAGCTGGCCTGTGGAATACAGTCCCGGCAGACACTGCTTCGCGACCCGATCCGCGTCATGGCCGATCTCCACCAACCGCGAAAACGCGTAGAGGCCGAAAGAAGCGGCGATGATGAGCAACGTTGCGAAGCCGAAAATAATCCGGCGTGCGATGGTCCAGTTTTTCATAGGGATGTTGGCTGAAAGGAAAAAATTTCCGAGGGCGCTGCGGCGCGCTCCGTCGCGTGTGAACGCGAAAAAGGCACAGCCTGACCACGCTCTCCTGGAGAGAAATTGGTCTGGCTGTGCCTTCGACTTGCGGGCCCATACGTCCCGCCGGAGAAAGCTGTCCACAACTCGGTTTGCGGACCTGACGCCCCACATGTCGGCACACCCCCCCGCCCGCTTGAGAACTTTCTCAGCTCATTTTGCGCGATAGGAGCGCGACACCCCCATTCTTCTCCGCCACGTGAGCGTTCAGCGTTGAACGTTGAGCGTTAAACGTTCCCCGCCTCCTCCGCCCCCATCCTGTTCATCCCTCTTTCCTGTCCAAAAATTCCGCCCCCACTCCCGCTCCTCCCGCGCACTTTTTTGCGCCCCTTGCGCCTTTTTGCGGCCACCCCATCCGTGCCCATCTGCGGAATCCGTGGTTAAAAATCCCCTCCGTCCCGCCTTCACTCCACCGGCGTCTTCTTCTCCGCTCCGCTTCCCGGCCCTCGCTCCAGCAACTTCTCCAACTGGTACCTCAGATCCGCCAGCTCCTTGCTCTTGAAATTCTGCTTCGTCCGCTCGAGCACATCCACCGTCCGCCGGATCGCCGCCACATGCTCGACCTGCGCCAGCCCGCCCCCGCCCGACCGCTCGCTCACCGCCGTCGCCTGCTCCACATCCGACAGCATCAAAATCGTCTGCCGCAACATCACCCGCAGATAACTCTCCGTCCGCCCGCTCTTCCCCTGCGGAGCCCGCCGCGCCACGCGCTCCAGCTCCTCCAGCTCCTCGCCCCAGGCCTGCAAACGCGCCCGCCCCGACCGCAAAATCCGCAACCCCCGATACTCCGCCACCGCTGTCGCCAGCACGCTCAATAACTCCTCCATCTCCGGCGGCTTCGTCAGATACGCCGCCACCGCTAGCCGCACCGAACGCGCCGCCGTCTCCACCGTCGGCCGCCCCGTCAGCAACACCACCGGCATCCCCGCCACCAGCGCCGGCACACTCTCGATCAACTCCAGCCCCACATTCCCCGGCATGTGGATGTCCGACAACAACACATCGTAATCTCCGCCCTCCAGCGCCGCTACCGCCTCCGCGCCCGACGCCACGCACACACACTCGAACCCATGCCGCCGCAACACCTCCGCCAGCGCGTCGCGCACCGCGACATCGTCATCTGCGAATAAAATCCTCCCGCCGCCGCCGCCCGCCGCACCCTGATCGCTCTTCTTTTCGTCAACGTTCGTCATGTGGAAAAATTCACCCGCCTCTCACCGCTCATCCAGCGCCCGCCGCACCGCCGCCGCCAGCACCTCGACCGAAACCGGCTTCGCGATCAGATCCCGCAGCCCCAGCGCCTTCACCTTCTCCGCTGTCCACGTCCCGCTAAATCCGCTCGCCAGCAGCACCGGCAGCTCCGGCCGCAGCGCCGCAATCTCCATCGCCAGATCCAGCCCCGTCATGTGCGGCATCGTCAGATCCGTGATCACCAGATCGAAATCCGCCGGATCGTGCCGGAAACGCCGCAACGCCTCCTCCGCATCCGCAAACGTCACCGGCGCATAGCCGAGATACTCCAGCAACCGCCTGCCCGCATCGCACAGCACCCGCTCGTCATCCACGAACAGGATACGCTCGCCCCTCCCGCGCGGCAGAGCACTTTTCCCATCCTCCTTTTCCGACTGCCGCATAGTCGCATCCGCATGCTCCGGGAAAAACACCCGGAACGTCGTCCCTTCGTTCACCCGGCTCTCCACCGTGATCGCCCCGTCGTGATCCCGCACGATCCCATGCACCACCGGCAACCCCAGCCCCGTTCCCTCCGTCGGCCCTTTCGTCGTGAAAAACGGCTCGAAGATCCTCTTCAACACGTCCGGCCGCATCCCGCACCCCGTGTCGCTCACCATCAACCGCGCATGACGCCCCGCCCTCAGCTCCGCGTGCATCCCCGCCTCGATCACCGCGCACTCCAGCGCCACCGTCATCCTCCCCGGCTGCCCGCCCATCGCGTGCGCTGCATTCGTGCAAAGATTCATCATCACCTGGTGGATCTGCGCCGCATCCGCCAGCGTCACCGGCGCCCCCTCGTCGATCCGCGTCTCGATCTCGATCGTCGAGGGCAATGTTGACCGCAACAACGTCAACGCCTCCAGCACCACCGCCTGCAACCGCACCGGCTTCCGCTCAGGCTGCTGCTGACGGCTGAACGCCAGTATCCGCTTCACCAATTCCTTCGCCCGCCCGCCCGCCGCGCGCACTTGCGTGACATGCTTCCGCACTTCCTCCGGCTTCTCCGCATCCATCCCCGTCAACTCCGCATACGCCAGGATCGCCGTCAGGATGTTGTTGAAATCATGCGCGATCCCGCCCGCCAGCTGCCCCAGCGCCTCCAGCTTTTGCGCCTGCCTCAGCTGCCCTTCGATCTCCGCCTTCGCCACCTCCGCCGCGCGCCGCGCCGTGATGTCTTCATTCAGCGAAACCAGACACAGCCTCCCGTCGATCGTCACCGTCTCGGAGTTGTTGCGCACGATCAACTGCCGCCCCGCCTTATCGATAAAGTTCAGCTCGAAATCCCTCACCCGTCCGTCCGCGATCAACCGCCGCACCAGCGCGATCCGCTCCTCCGGATTTTTCCACATGCCCATCTCCAGCGACGTGCGCCCCACCGCCTCCGCGCGCGTGTACCCGGTGATCCGTTCAAACCCATCGTTCACCTCGATGTACCGCCCCGTCACCATGTCCGATAACGTGATCGCGTGCGGACTCGCCGTGAACGCCCGGTGGAATTTCTCCTGCGAAACCCGCAACGCCCGCTCCGCCTCCCGCCGCACGCTGATGTCCGTGATCGCCGCCAGCAGATAAACCTTCCCCGCCAGCGCCAGCGGCCTGAGCGACAACTCCACCGGGATCTCCCCGCCATCCTTCCGCCTCACGTGGATGTCTGTCGCATGACCGATCACCATCGCCCGAGGCTCCCCATAAAACTCCCGCACCACCACGCTCGCCCGCTCGTGCGAGGTCTCCGGCAGCAACGCCACGATCGGCAGCGCCAGCAACTCCCCCTGCGTGTACCCAGACATCCGCGACGCCTCCTCGCTCGCGAAAAGCAACCGCCCCTCCGCATTCACCACCACCAGCACCGCCGGCGACGCACCCAACACTGCCTCCAGCACAGCGGCAGAGGTCGATCCTTCGTTCGAAAACGGATTGGCGTTAGTTGAACTCAAAACAAAAAATGAAGCCCGGCGTGCAACGATCCCAAGTCAGAAAATATCGTCGCGCCCCGCATCATGCCCGCCCACCCCGACGAGGAAAGCGGAAACCCCTCCGTCATTGTTCTCGTACTCCTGCTTACTCTCATCCGGTTCTGAACGCTCCCCCCGAACTCCGTCCCCCACTGCGGCCATTGGCCTCAGCCGCATCTTCTAAAAACGCCCCATTGGCGTTTTTCCATTAGCGGTTTTCTGCCTCCGAAATCCGTCCTCCGTCATCGTTCTTATTTCCCCTCCGCGAATCCTGTCCCTCCTCTTAATCCTGTCCAAAATTCCATCTCCCCCATCCGTGCCCATCCGTGCAATCCGTGGTTAAAATTCCGCCTCTGCTCCGCCTCCCTCCCGCCACCGCGAACTCGCTTCACCCATTCTTCGCCGCTTCGAGCTCCTCCCAGCGCGCAAACGCCGTCGCATGCTCGCGCTCGATCTCCGCCAGACGCGCCTCGGCTACACCGACCGCGTGACGATCCTTATGATAGAAACTCGCGTCCGATAACTTCCCCGCCAGCTCCGCCTGCTCGCGCTCCAGCCGCTCGATCTGCGCGGGCAAACCTTCGAGCTCCTTCAATTCCTTGCTCGTCAACTTCCGCGCCTTCGCCACCGCCGGCGCACCCGCACTCGCAGCTTTCCCGGCCGATCCCTTGCTCGCACTCACATTCACCGCGCCCGCCCGCAGCTCCGCCGCCTTCGCCTGCTTCGCCTTCTCAGTCACCCAGTCCGAGTAACCGCCGACATATTCTTCGATGTGTCCGTCGCCCTCGAAAACCATCGAGCTCGTCACCACGTTATCCAGGAAATCGCGGTCATGGCTCACCAGCAGCAGCGTGCCTTTGTACTCCACGAGCAAATCCTCCAGCAGATCCAGCGTCTCGATATCCAGGTCGTTCGTCGGTTCGTCCATCACGAGCACGTTCGCCGGCTTCGTGAACAGCCGCGCCAGCAACAACCGGTTCCGCTCCCCGCCCGACAACACCCGCGCCGGTGTCCGCGCGCGTTCAGGCGAAAACAAAAACTCCTGCAAATAAGTGATCACGTTCCGCGTGTTGCCGTCGATCGTCACCGTCGCGTTCCCATTCGCGATGTTGTCCGCCACCGTCTTGTTGTCGTCGATGAGTTCGCGCAACTGATCGTAGTAAACCACCTCCAGCTGCGTCCCGAGTTTGAGCGTCCCGCCCGTCGGCGCGAGTTTCCCGAGCAGCAGTTTTATCAGCGTCGTTTTCCCCGCGCCGTTCGGCCCGATCAGCCCGATCTTGTCCCCACGCGTGATGCTCGTCGAAAAATCCTTCACGATCACGCGCCCATCCGGCCACGAGAACGACACGTTCTCCGCGTCGATCACCTTCACGCCCGACTTCTCCGCCTCAGCGAGTTTCATCGTCACGTTGCCGACGCGATCGCGCCGCGCCATCCGCTCCGCGCGCATCTGCATCAGCGCATGAACCCGCCCTTGCGACCGTCCGCGCTGCGCCTTCACGCCTTTGCGAATCCACACTTCCTCCTGCGCCAGTTTCTTATCGAACGCCGCGTTCTGCTTCTCCTCCGCCGCGAGCACGTCTTCTTTGCGCACGATGTACGTGTCGTAATCGCACGCCCAGCTCACCAGCCGCCCGCGATCCAGCTCCACGATCCGCGTCGCCAGCTTCCGCAAAAACGTCCGGTCGTGCGTCACGAAAAACAGCCCGAGCTTTTCCGAGAGCAAAAATTCCTCCAGCCACAGGATCGACTCCAGATCGAGATGGTTCGTCGGCTCATCCAGCAGCAAAAAATCCGGCTGCCCCGCCAGCGCGCGCGCCAGCAACACCCGGCGCTTCAACCCGCCCGACAACGCCGAAAACTCCGCCTGCGCGTCGAGCTGCAACCGGTCGATCAAGTTATCCACCCGCACATCGCGCTCCCATTCCTCCTCATGCTCGCCCATCGGCCGTAGCCCCGAAGCCACAATATCGATGACCACGCCCGCCATCTCCTTCGGCACTTCCTGCGTGAGCTGCGTGAACACCGCATTCGGCTGACGCGACACCACGCCCGTGTCCGGCTTCATCGCGCCCGTGATCACCTTCATGAGGGTGGATTTCCCCGCGCCGTTACGACCGAGCAGACACACGCGTTCACCCGGATCGACCTGGAAATTCACGTCCTTGAGGACATGCGGGCCACCGAAGCTGAGATTCACATCGAGAAGGTTAACAAGAGCCATGATCGCCCGCAAAGTTGGCAACCGGCGCCCCAGATGCAATGCCCGCGTTTTTCCTCTGACATGGCCCGCTTGTTCGTTTTCCGCCACTCCCATCCGTGCCCCATCTGTGCAATCTGTGGTTAAAACTTCCGTCTCCATCCACGCCCTCCTTCGCGTTCGACCTTAGCGTCTTTGCGTCTTCGCGCTTCAACCAAACCATCGAGCCACTTCCAATCATCTGGCGCGCATCATCACTGAAAAATTTTCCTCGGTTCATCGCACCCCGACCTTGATTTCCCCGCCGTTCGCCCGAACGTGTGTTCAGCCGAACACGCGAACGCCGACACCGCCGCCCCATGCTCACCGAAAAACAAGAAGCCGTCCTCGACTACCTCCGCGACTATCAACACCGCGAAGGTGTCCCGCCCTCCACCCGCCAGATCTCGAAACACTTCGGCTTCACCAGC
The DNA here is from genome assembly GCF_002310495.1 of Nibricoccus aquaticus. Taxonomy (GTDB): domain Bacteria; phylum Verrucomicrobiota; class Verrucomicrobiia; order Opitutales; family Opitutaceae; genus Nibricoccus; species Nibricoccus aquaticus. Next base: position 1,382,324 of record NZ_CP023344.1, read on the forward strand.
CAGACTTCCGCCGTCCAGCACCTCCGCGCCCTCGCCAAACGCGGCCTCGTCGAACAACTCGTCCACGGCTCCTGGGGCGTGAAAAGCCGCGAGATCCAGACCCACTTCGCCGAAGTCCACGTCTACGGCTCCATCCCCGCCGGCTACGCCGACCTCCGCGAACAACAAACCCTCGAAACCGTCTCCATCGACCCCGCCCTCTTTGGCCTGTCCCCGCGCAAAAAATACTGGGCCCTCGTCGTCAGCGGCGACTCCATGATCGACGCCCACATCGTGGACGGCGACCTCGCCCTCTTAGAAACCCGCGAGCCCAAACCCGGCGACATCATCGCCGCCCTCATCGACGGCGAGACCACCACGCTCAAGCGATACGTCCTCGAAAAAGGCCGCGCCATCCTCCGCGCCGCGAATCCCCGTTTTGCCGACATCAAACCAGACCGCCTCGAAAGCCAGGGCGTCCTCGTCGGCCTCATCGGCCGCGGCAAACGCTAAGCGTTCCCGCATTTACCGGGAGCTCCGACGTCCTCGTTGGCTCCGAATGAAAACGTACCCCGCACCGTACGGTCACGCTTCGCGTTCCTCTTAGCGCCTTCGCGCCTTTGCGATTCAATCCGCCCACCGCGTCTCCCCCGCCTCGACACCTGCACGCCCCTCCGCTCCGCTCTCTCGCGTGTCCCCCAATCCCCGCTTCCGCACCCGTTACCTCGCCACCCTCGCCGTCCTCCTCGTCGCCGTCATCGCCCGCTCCGGCATCGGCGCCCACTACCCGCACGACTGGCTCCTCGAAAACGCCCTCGTCCTAGGCTTCGCCATCCCGCTCCTCGCTTTTACCTACCGCCGCTTCCCCCTCTCGCTGATCAGCTACACGCTCATCTTCCTGTTCCTCTGCCTCCACGAACTCGGCGCCCATTGGACGTACGCGGAAGTCCCCTACAACGACTGGACCCGCGCCCTCTTCGGCACCTCGCTCAACGAACTCCTCGGCCTCGAGCGCAACCACTTCGACCGCGCCGTCCACTTCCTCTACGGCTTCCTCCTCGCCTACCCGATCCGCGAAGTCTTCGTCCGCATCGCCGGCGTCCGCGGCTTCTGGGGCTACTTCCTCCCGCTCGATCTCACCATGAGCACCTCGATGCTCTTCGAACTCTTCGAATGGGCCGCCGCCGTCCTCTTCGGCGGCGAACTCGGCCAGGCCTACCTCGGCACCCAAGGCGACATCTGGGACGCCCACGCCGACATGGCTCTCGCCTCCCTCGGCGCGCTGATCGCGATGCTCATCGTCGCCTTCATCAACAAACGCCACAACCGCGACTTCGCCCACGACTTCGCCGAAAGCCTCCGCGTCAAACGCACCACCCCACTCGGCGAAGAGGAGCTGGCTCGCCTCAAAAACTCCGCAAAGTAGGGCGCGTCATCTCTAACGCGCCGGAGCGACATCGCACACGTCTGCCACACATTTCCCAGTCCATGTCCGATCTCGCAAAACCCCTGACCGAAAAACCCGGGCCGCCCGAACTTTGGGCAGCCATTGCAATAATCGCCGTTATCTTCGCTCTGGCCGCCTCCATCTCAATTCCCAGCAATACCACCGCATGGAAAAACGCGGAATACGCGTTGGCCCATTGGCAACCCACCCCAGCCCGCGTCGAACACGTTTCGAGGTACTTCAAAAAACGATTCTACGCGACCTACTCAGGCAGCTACGTCTTCCAGTCCAAAAAACATCTCTTCCAAACAAAAAAATTTGAGGAGTCCGGCTTGAGCAGAGCTATCGGCAAAACTCCTTATGAAGGAAGCGACGTAACGGTGCATGTGAACCCCGCAAACCCGTCGGAGTCGTTATTTGAAGCCTCCGCCCAACGAGATCTTTTCCGTGCCGAAACCATGGACGCCCGCTACCTCGCGACGAGCGGCGGCATTCTCTGTGTCCTCGGAATCGCCATGCACATCCGCGACCGCCGACGCTTCGCTCGCGAGTCCCGCGCCTGACTGCCGCCACTTCCGCCTCCCCTTTCGTGCCCTTCGTGCTTTTCGTGGGCCAACCTTCCGACTCATCCGCCCATGCCGCACACCTCCCACTGCCGCAGCTTTCGCAGAGTCTCTCATTCATGAAATGACACGCGTACCCCCGACGAAACCCATCCCCCTGCCGTTTCCAGCCTTCCTGAGTTCCAGATTAAATTTCCGTCCCGTCCACTCCTCAGCGTCATGCCCGCCACCTCCCGCCGCACCGCCGTCTTCACCGAATCGCTCATCCGCGAGATGACGCGCGTCGCTCAACAACACGGCGCGATCAATCTCTCCCAAGGCTTCCCCGACTGCGATCCGCCACCCGCCCTCGTCCAGGCCGCGAAAGACGCGATGGACGCCCACCGTCACCAATACGCCATTACGTGGGGCTCCCCCGAACTCCGGGATGCACTCGCCGCCAAGCTCACCCGCTTCACCGGCCTCGCCGTCGATCCGCTCCGCGAACTCGTCATCACCTGCGGCGCCACCGAGGCCATGATGGTCGCCATGATGACCGTCTGCGACCCCGGCGACCGCGTCGGCCTCTTCTCGCCGTTCTACGAAAACTATAACGCCGACGCCATCCTCACAGGCGCCACGCCCATCCACGTTCCGCTCCATCCGCCACACTACCGCTTCGATCCCGCCGAACTCCGCGCCGCCTTCGAACGCGGATTGAAAGCCTTCATCCTCTGCAATCCCTCCAACCCCTGCGGTCGCGTCTTCACCCGCGAAGAACTTCTTCAGATCGCCGCGCTCGCCGAGGAATTCGACACCTTCGTCATCACCGACGAGGTCTACGAACACATCGTCTTCGACGGACGAAAACACATTCACTTCGCCACGCTCCCGGGCATGGCCGCGCGCACGCTCTCGTGCTCCTCGCTCTCGAAAACCTTTTCGATCACCGGCTGGCGCCTCGGCTACGTCCACGCCCCCGCCGCGATCATCGCCCAGGCGCGCAAGGTCCACGATTTCCTCACCGTCGGCGCCGCCGCCCCGCTCCAACACGCCGTCGTCACCGCGCTTAACTTTCCCGCCAGCTACTACGACGAACTCGCCGCCGAATACTCCGCGCAACGCGACATCCTCTGCAGTTACCTCGACAAAACCGGCCTCAGCTACACTCGGCCCGAAGGCGCCTACTTCGTCATGCTCGACGTCTCCCCGCTCGGTTTCGCCAGCGACGTCGAATGCGCCCACTGGATGACCAAAGACATCGGCGTCGCCCCCGTTCCCGGATCGAGCTTCTTCCCGACTCCGGAAAACCGATACGTCCGCCTCAACTTCGCCAAAAAACCCGCCACCCTCCACGCCGCCGGCGAAAAACTCCTCCGCCTCCGCAAGTAGGGCTCGCGCTCGCGCGACGCCGCTCCGCCTCCGCCTCCGACGCGGACCGGCACTTATCAAGTGCCGCCCCCGCTGCGCCCTCCAACTCCGCCCCTTCAGTCTTTCGACCTTCGGCCTCAGTCGTTCGGCCTTCCGATTTCGGCCTTCCGCCCACTGGTCATTCCGACGGTCGCCTCGACCGTCGGCTACTCCCCTCCCATCCCCTCATCGAACTGCATCTCCTCGCCCCGCCGCTTCGCGTCGCCGCCAAACTGATGCACCACGCCGAAGTACACCACACTCGCCCCGCGCCGCATCGTCGTGTCGCTTGAGAGCGACGCCGTATCGAGCACCGTGCGTCCCTTGAACGTCCCGAACACATCCGACACCGTCAGCACAAACGCCGTCCGGTTCGTCGCCGCGTAACGCGCCCCCAGATTCGAAATCGCCATCGGCCGCCGCTCGCCCTGCGGCGTCAACCGCGCCGCGCGATAACCCGACGTCAGCTGCAACGACAGCTTCTTGTTCACTTCCCACGCCGTGTTCAGTTTCGCATCCCACGCGATCTCCGCCCGCGTCCCGGCAAAACCCAGATTCGCCGCATCGATCTCCTCCCGATAAATATTCCCTCCGAAATTCAGCGATAATCCCGGTAGCGGCTTCGCCGTCGCACCCAACTCCACCCCTGTAAACCGGCTCGTCGCCAGATTATCGCTCGTCGTCAGCAGCACACCGTTCCCCAGATCGCGCGTCACTTCCGTGATCCCGTCGTAACGATACCGCTGATAAACCGACGCCAGATACGTCGCCCCATCGCCCCGATACTGCCACCCCGCCTCGATCGAGTGAATATCCTCCGGCTCCAGATCCGGATTACCTGCGCGCAGATTCTGCGGATCGCTGTACTGCGGATACGGATTCAAATCCCGCTGATCCGGCCGCCGCACGCGATGACTGTAGCTCAGCTTCAACTGCTGTGCCGCAGTCAGATCGTAGCTCGCATGAACGCTCGGATAAACCCGCGCATAATCCTTCTCCCGCACGATCCCCGCCGTCCGCTGGTCCGCATCCGTCAACGCCTGCTCGAACCGCAGCCCGCCCTGCAACCCCACCGGCCCCACCGCCGCCGCATACGTCGCGTAAGCCGCATGCACCTGCGATTCGTACACGAACCGGTTCGTCGTCTGCACATCCACGACCCACTGCTGCGTCGCATTGTCCAAAAAACTCCCGCGAAAATCCACGTCGCTAGCCTCCGCCAGCAACGCGTACCCGGTTTCCAACTTCGTCCCGTTCGCGAACGGATGCACATAGTCCGCTTTCAACTCCGTCTCCCGGCTCGTCTCCTTCACCACCGTCCGCTCGTGCTCCTCCGCCCCGCCCGGCGTCCGGAACCGGTTCGCATAAAAATCGCCGCCTTCCTCCGTCTCGCTCTCGTGCCCCAGCTCCACCACTAGCTTCCGCCCACCGCCGTCAAAGCCGTGGCTCAGCGCCAGCTCCGCCTCGTACTCCGTCTCCTCCTCGTCGCCCGTGCGCAGCCGGTCGTAATCCTCTGTCACTGCGCCCGCCCCGTCGCGATTCACCGTCGTCTGCGTCGAAGCCCACGCACGATCCCGCGTCCCGTAATTCACCGCCGCCGTCAGCTCCGTCTCCTTCCCAAACCGATACGCCCCGCCCGTCTCCAGCGTCGTCGAATCGAAACTCCGCTCCTCGTCCGTCCGCGACACCGAACTCCCCGTCGTCTGCCCGTTCGCATCGCGTTGCGTCCGCGACCGCTCCACCTCGAACGGCCGCTCCTCATGCCGCTGCGAGACCGACGCAAACACATCGAACGGTCCCGGATTGTACGTCGCGTACAAACTTCCGTTGTACCGACCTTCGTTCCCCACATTCGCCCGCGCCGTCGCCGACCAGCCCGGCTTCCCGCCGTCCTTTAAGATGATATTGATGATCCCGCCCGTCCCGTCCGGCCGGTATTTGGACGACGGATTCGTGATTACATCCACGCGCTCGATCCGGTCGGCCGACAACTGCTCCAACGCCTCTGCCTGATTGCTGTTCATCTGCGCCGAGCTGCGTCCGTTGATGAGAATCGTCACATTCTGGTCCCCGCGCAGACTCACCTCGCCTTCGACATCCACCTGGATCGACGGGATGTTCTGCAACAGATCGCCCGCCGTGCCCGTCGTGCTCGCGACGTCCTTGCCCACATCGTACGTCTTCCGGTCGATGGAATTATAAAACGCCTCCCGCTCCGCCGACACCTGCAACTTCTGCAGCATGATCGTCTCATCCTCCGCCAACATCAGCCGCCCCGCATCCGCCACCGGCTTCTCCGCCGTCAACTCCACCGCCGCCGTGTCGCCCGCGTAACCATAAGCGAGCACGTACGCTCCGGGTTTCAACTCTCCCGCCGCAAACTCCCCGCGCGCATCCGTCGACACCGTCTTCACCAGAGCCCCCGTCGCCCGCTCCTGCACCGTCACCACCGTGCCCGCCACCGGCTCACCCGCCGCATTAAAAATCCTCCCGCCGATCCTGCCCGCCGCGCCCGTCTGCGCCTCCACAGTCAGGCCGGCAACGGCAAATAGCAGGGAAGACAGGAGCGTGATTCTGGTCCGCAATAACATGCCCAGTACGACGCACCTCCTCTGCAAAAGTGGCGCGGTCCCAACACAAAATCCTTCCCACCCCCTCCGTCACCCGTTCGTCACTTCGCCCCCACCACACCTTCCGCTTCCCTCAACAAGATCCGGGCAAACGCATAATCGAACCAAAACCCCTGCACCGGCGTCCCCCGCCCGCGATCCATCCCGCTCTTCAACCGGTTCTCCAACAACTCCCGCGCCGTCAGCAAATCGCCCCGCGCCTCTTCCCGCTGCCCCAGCCGCTCCCGCGCCATCGCCAGGATCGCCCCCGCCGCCAGCGCCCGCGACGCATTCTGATCCGGTGCCGCCATGCTACGCCGCGCCCACTCCACCGCCGCCGCGTCGTTGCCTTTTCGATACTCCAGCAAAGCCAGCGCCATCGCCCGCCACGCCGCTTGAAAAACATCCCCCGCTTTCACCGACTCCTCGTACGCACGCGTCGTGTCCTCCGCCATCGGCCTCAGCGCCGCGAGCGCCGCGCCATCCACCGGCCCCAGCAGGCTGATCTTCACAATCCGGTCCGAAAATGGCGACGCCACCCGCGCGAACCGCGCCACCGCCTCGTCACGAAAACGCCGATACCCGTCCTGGTCCCCCGCTTCTAGTAACGCCGGCCCGCACCGCAGATAATCCAGCGTGATCACGTCCACGCCCTCCAGCGCGTCCACCTCCAGAAGCTGCGAAAACCGCCCCGCCGCCTCGCTCCACCGGTTCTCCAGCGCATGCCACTCGCCCACCGCGCGGATCACCGCCGCGCCCTCCAGCGAGGGCTGCTTCAAAGAAATCTCCTTCAACATCGCATCCGCCTCCGCAAACCGCTCCTGGCTCACCAGCAACGCCGCCTGCGTGATGCGTTCCCGCGTCTCCGCCTCCAGCCTCAACCGCGCCTGCTGCTGCTCCGCCTTGAGCGCGCGTTGATGCGCCGCCCGTTCCTTCAAAAACAACCACGTCGAAGCACTCATCCCAAACACCAGCGCCAGCGCCACCGCGCCACCCGCGATGAACACCACGCGATTCCGCCTCACCAGTTTTTGCAACCGGTACGCCCAGCTCGGCGGACTCGCCACCACCGGTTCGTTGTGCAGATGCCGCTGCACATCCAGCGCCAGCCCGTTCGCCGTTTCGTACCGCCGCGCCCGGTCCTTCTCCAGCGCCCGCATCGAGATCCAGTCCAGATCCCCGCGCACCGACGACAACAGCCGCGCCGGATCGGTCAGCCGTGTATTCGCAACACGGATCAATTCCGGCAGCGCCAGCGCGTTCAACCGCGCCGACGGCCGCGCCGGCTCGCGCTCGCGCAGCGTCTTCCGCATTTCATCCAGCCCCGACGCCGCCAGCTCCTGCGGATCGAACGGTGTGCGCCCCGTCAGCAACTCGTACAGCAACACGCCCAGACTATAAATATCCGTCCGCGTATCGATATCCACGCCGCCCATCTGCGCCTGCTCCGGGCTCATGTACGCCGGCGTCCCGATCAGCTGCGCGTACGTCGTGAACAACTTGTCCGTCAGCCGCGCTTCCGTCGCCTTCGAGATCCCGAAATCGATCACCTTCGGCACCGCCTCGCCGTCATGCTCTTCGACGAGCACGTTCGATGGTTTGATGTCTCCGTGGATGATTCCCTTCTGATGCGCGTGCTGGATCGCGTGACAGATCTGGATGAACAAATCCAACCGCTCGCTCACCCCCAGCCGGTTCCGGTCGCAGTAGTCCGTGATCTTCACCCCGCGCACCAGCTCCATCACGAAATACGGCGGCCCCCGGTCCGTCGCGCCCGCATCGAACACCCGCGCGATATTGGGATGATCCATCATCGCCAGCGCCTGCCGCTCCGCTTCGAACCTCGCGATCACGCTCTTCGTCTCCATCCCGAGCTTGATGATCTTCAACGCCACGCTCCGCCGCACCGGCTCCTCCTGCTCGGCCAGATAAACGACACCGCAACCGCCCTCGCCGATTTTCTGCACCAGCTTGTACCGCCCGATCTTCGCCCCGATCGCCTCCTCGCCCGGCAGCTTCGAGCGGATCAACGCCCCGCCCTCTTCAAAAAACGCCTCCCCTTCCTCGCCCGCCGCCAGCAGCCCGTCCAGCCGCGCGCGTAACTCCGGCTCGTTCACGCACGCTCTATCTAAAAACGCCTTCCGCTCCGCCGCCGTCCGCCGCTCGCGCGCCGCCTCGAACAAATCTTCCTCACGCTGGGCGGCGGCATTCTTCATGCGAACATCTCGGTCTCTTTCGCGCGCCTCACTTCTGCGCGCGGATCGTCTGGAAAAGCCACGCCTTCGCGTACGCCCAGTGCCGCTCCACCGTCCGCTCCGTCACACCCAGCGTCTCTGCCACTTCCTGATTCGTCAGCCCGCCGAAAAATTTCAACACCACCACCCGCGACTTCTCCGGATCTTGCGCCTGCAGCTGCTGCACCGCGTCGTCGATGAGCAACACCTTTTCCTCCGGCGTCGTCTCCGCGATCTCCAGCTCATCCACATCGAGCAACCGCTGGTTGCCCCCGCGTTTCAGCCGCGACTTCTTCCGCGCATTCTCGATCAGGATACGCCGCATCGCCTCCGCCGCCGCGCCAAAAAAATGCGCCCGGTTCTCCCACCGGCTCTCCCCGCCATCGAAAATCCGCAGCCACGCCTCATGCACCAGCGCCGTCGGCTGCAACGTCTGCCCCGCCTGCTCGTGCGCCATCCGCACACTCGCGTGCCGCCTGAGCTCGTTATAAACCAGCGGCAGCAACTCCTCCGACGCGCACTCTCCGCGGCCCACGGCATGAAGAATCTGGGTGATCTCGGAAAACGAGGCGGCAGCAACGGGGTTCATAGCGGGGGGCGTGGGGTGACGACGCGAGGCGGGGATCTCTACAGGAACCTGTCGCGGGGTAATCGGCGACGGCCCGAGCCTGCTCCGCGACGAACCCCAGTCAAGCAACCGGAGCCTTTCCGTACGCTCCCTTCGCTTGACGCTAACGTAATCCCGCAACGCTCCGCGGCCGCGTGCCTACAACTCCATTCGCCTTCTCCGCGCTCTCCGCGTCTCCGCGGTAAACCATCCTCCCCACCCCCGCTCAACGCGGCAACCGCGTCGGCTTCGCCTTCCCATAACCCAGCGAATCCACCGCCGCCTTCGCCTGCTCGCGCGTCAGCTCCGGATTCATCCGCTCGATGAGTTTGATCGCGAAAATGAACTTTCCGCTCCGGGCGAGATCGGCCGCTGAATCCATTCCTTTTAATTTCGCGTAGTCCATGCCGTTAACGTGAGCAGGAAATCCGCTAACGTCACGGTCGAAGATTGCTCGCCTCCCATCCGAACAAATCCCGCCCGCCGCTTACCCATCAGCCGCGCCTCCCGCCGGCTGGTTTCCCGATTAAATCCCGCTCTGCCCGCTTGCGCGCACCCCCGCCCTCCACAGTTTCCCACCAGCCCACGCCATGAACGGATACGAAATCTACGACGAACAACAGCCAGTAGCCTGGTTCCGCGGTCAGCCCATCTACGCCGCCTACCTGATCGTCATCGTCTTCGTCATATCGATGATCGCCACCGCAGCGTTTCTGTTTGCCAACGCCCACGGCACGCTGGGATTGCTCGTCTTCGACAGCACGCACGTCCTCCAGGGACAAATCTGGCGATTGGTTACCTATGGATTGGTCAACGATCCAAGATCCTGGCTGAGCTTTCTTGTCTCGATGCTCGTCATTGCGACGCTAGGCCGTGAGCTGGAAAAATTCCTCGGCTGCAAAAAATTCCTCTGGTTCTTCGGCGCAGCCTATCTCCTCAAGCCAGTGCTATTCACACTTGGCGGATTCTGGATTCCTTCTGGCTTCAACGGTCAACCTGGCGGCTTCGCCGTCCTGATCGCGTTCGCAACGCTATATCCGAACGCCATGTTCATGTTCAATCTCCTCGCCAAGTGGGTCGCGGTCATTGCCATCGGGATCAGTGCTCTCATCGCCCTCAGTAACCGCGACACCGTCAGCCTCATCTCCCTGCTCGCCACTTCCGGCTACGCCTTCGCCTTCGTCCGCTATCAACAAGGTCACTTCACACTCCCCAGCCTGCGCTTCCCCAAACGCCAGCCCAAGTTTCAAGTCCTCCCCGGCGGTCGCGACACTCCACCCTCCCGCACCTCCTCATCCTCGTCATCCTCTTCGGGAAAAACCTCCGCCCCTTCCGCGCCACGCTCCGCTCGCGACACCACGACCGCCGAGATGGATGCCCTCCTCGACAAGATCGCCCGCTCCGGCATGGCCAGCCTCACCCCCGACGAACGCGCCCGCCTAGCCGCCGCCGCCAAAGTCCACACCCAACGCAAACTCGGCCGCTGACCCGCGCGTCCCCTGTAGGGCCGGACTTCACGTCCGCTTCGCCGCGCGCCCTTGGAGGGATGACCTCCGTGTCGTCCACTTAACCTCCTATCTGCGCTACCGCCCCGTCCCCTTCAACTGCGCCGCATACCGCTCCACCGCCGCTTCCGGCACCACCAACCGCCACCCCGCCCCCGTCTTCCGCAGATCAAGATGCACCTGTCGCACCGATCCCGCCGCATTGCGCAACTGCACCACAGCCCGCCGCATGTCTCCCGCCTCTTCCTTCACCGGAAAAATCCGCGTCCCCTCCAGCGGCACATCCTTCGCCGCCATGAAAGCCACCAGTTCCTCCGCGCTCGCATAACGCGTCCGCGTCTCCACCGGCAAACCCGCCAGCAACTCCGCCGCCTTCCGCTGCGCCGCATCATCCAGGACGATGCTCCCCATCAGCACATCCGTGTCCCCGCCCGCCGCCGCCCACAACGCCGTCTCCACCGCAGCCACCGGCGTCGCGTATCCGACATTCCGCCACGTCTCGGACGGCACGATTTCCTTCTCGATGTCTAGCGGCACCGCCGGATCCGCCTTCGGTTTTTTCGCCACCTTCGGCCTGCTTTCATCCACCGATTTTTTCAACTCCGCCACTTCGGCGCGCAACCGGGGCAGCGCCTCGCGATCCGCGCGCAGTCGCTCCGACTCGGCTTCGTTCGCCGCCGCCAAGAGCTTCTCCCGCTCGCTCGGAAGCGACAGCCCCTTCTCATAAATTAGTCCTCCCTTTTGCGCCGCGACATCATCGCGCAACCGCGCTGTCTCCCGCCACCGAACCACCGTGCCCGCAGTCACCGCCACCGCCGCGACAACGAGGACACCCCAAACCAGCCACCGCACGACGCAGCCCAGATCAAAACCAGTTGTTCGCATCGCCGTCCTCCCTGTTGAGCGTGTAGACGATCGGCACCGTCATCTGCACATTAACCGGCACGCTGGCCTTCTTGCCCGGCTCGAAAACCCAGCTTTGCACCGCCGCCACGGCCGAATCAGCGAACAACTCATGCGAAGCCTTCACCGCTTCCGCACTTTTAACCTTTCCATCGTCACCGACCAAAAATCTCACGGTGACGACGCCCTCCAACCCAGAATTCCGCATCTCACTCGGAAATTTAGGCGCAGTTCGGCTGACCGCTTTCGGCACCACATCCAGCTCCGCCAGTTTGAACACTCGTTTGCCCTCCGCAGCATCGGGCAACGGCGCCTGCAACCGCGCCCGCGCTGCCACATTCGCCGCCAGCTCTCGCTTCAACACGTCAGCCTCCGTCTCCAGCCGCGCAAACTCCACATCATCCTTGCGCAGCTCCCGCACCGCCGCAGCCACACGCACGCGCTCGCGTTTGTCCTCCTGCAGTTTCTTCAACTCCAGCTGACGCACCGCCAGCTCCTCCCGCTCCCGGCGCAACGCCGCCTCCGCATTTTTCTGCACGAACAATCCCGCCGTTCCTCCCGCGAGAATCACGCCCGCCAGCCCGATCTGTAATTTTGTCATCCCCATAAAAGTAACCCAGCTCACCGCTCCCGCACTCGCCGCAGCACCCCCGGTCAGCACCGCCCCCGTCACGCTCACCGCCAGCCCCGCCGGAGCTGCGGCAAACGCCTGCCCGCTCAGCGCCACCGCCAGTGCCGCCGACGTCGAAGTCACCCCGCGTCGCACCAGCAGCCCGCGCAGTTTCTCCACCGCCCGCTCCACCCGCATCCGCGCCGCATCCTCACTCACTGCCAGCGTCCGCCCGATCTCGCCAAACGCGCGTCCTTCGAAAAACCGCAGCAACACCGCCTCGCGTTCGCGTTCCCCCAGCGCGTGCAACGCATCGTCGATCACCGGCCACAACCGCTCCCATTCCGCCTCTCCGCCCTCCGTCGGCGCCTGTTCGTTCAGTTGCATGACCGCGTCCTCCCGCTTCCGCCGCCGCTGCTCGCTCCGCACGACCTGAACCGCCGCATAACGCGCGCTCGTGTAGAGCCATCCCGCGAGCACAGGCCGCCCCCGAAGCGATCCCGCTTTCCGTGCCAGATCGGCGAATACACTTTGCGCCACATCCTGCGCCAGATGCGCGTCGCCGCCGACCTGCCGCAGCGCCGCGTTGTACACCAGCCCGAGATGCCTCCGCACGAGTTCGGCAAAAGCCTCCCCCGATCCGTTCTCAGCGTACTCACGAAGCAGTTCGGCATCATCACGCATGGTGGTTTCTGACCACTAGCAGCCACCATTTTCAAAACCGAACAAAGAATCTTTCAGCCAGTCTCCTCCCACTGCCCCGCATTCTTCACCGATCTCACAACAGCTCCGCCTGAACTGCCCGTCATCCGCGTTCCCCGCGCTTCTTCGTCACGATCCCGCCGGTAACAGGCCCGTTCTTTTTTACCTCTTCCACGATCTGCCGCGTCACCCGCACCGCCTTGCTCTTCGGCTGCACGTTGAGCCCGCTATTCTCGCGCGCCGCTCGCGTCACCTCCGCGCCGAAGAACAGAATAGCGCACGAATAATAAATCCAGATCAGCAGCGCCACCAGCGAGCCTGCGGCTCCATACGTCGACGCCACTGTCGAGTGCGAAAGATAAAACGAAATACCCAGCCGCCCGACGCTGAAGAGCAGCGCCGTCACAAACGCCCCCTGCCACACATCGCGCCACCGCAGATGCACGTCAGGAAGAAACTTAAACACCAGTGCGAATAACACCGTGATCACGCCCAACGCCACCACGAGATCCACCCCTTGCAGCACGATCGGCGACACCGCCATGTAAGAGTCCGCAAATTTCACCAGCGACGAAATCGCCGTCGTCAACACGAGCGACACCAGCAGCAGAAAGCCCACGGTCAGCACCATCGCGAACGAGATCAGCCGCCGCACCAGCAGCACCACGAATCCGTTCCGATTCGGCTTCGTCATCACGCCCCAAATCTCGTTGAGCGATTCCTGCAACTGCCCGAACACCGTCGTCGCGCCGATCAGCAGCACCACGAATCCCGCCGCCATCGAAAACCAGCTCGTGTTCTCCGGCCTGCTCGCCGCCACCGCATCCTCGATTACTTTCGATCCCTCCTTGCCGACCAGCTGGCTGATCTGATCTGACAACTGTCCCGACGCCGCCTCCTGCCCAAAGAAAAATCCCGCCACCCACACCGCAATGATCGTGATCGGTGCGAGCGAGAACAACGTGTAGAAACTCACCGCCGCCGAGTGCTTGAACACATCGTCGTCGAACCAGCTCTTACCGGCGCGAAACAAAATTCTGTCCCAGCGTTGCATAGGCATGATGCTGCGACTCGTCCGGCTCCACGCCCCGGAGTTCCCGGCCATCCCCGACTTTCGGGAAAACTCCGGGTAACGCATTCCGTTTTTCCCTCGCTGGAAAATGCCGCCCCGCCCGGTACTCCCTCGCTCTTGCTCCGCACCGCCTCACACGACTTCATCCCCTCCACCCAACGCCCATGAAAAACCCTCTCATCGCCGCTCTCGCACTCGCCACCGCCACTGCGCTCACCGCCGCCGATCCCGCGTCCTCGCTCAAGCTCGTCAAACTCTGGGAAACCGAGCCTCTCCTCAAAACCCCCGAGTCCGTCCTCTTCGATTCCGCCAGCACCCAGCTCTACGTCTCCAACATCGACGGCAAAACCCCGTGGACCTCTGACGCCCGCGGCTCCATCGGCAAAGTCGCCCTCGATGGAAAAATCCTCTCCGCCGAATGGGTCACCGGCCTCGACAACCCCAAAGGCCTCGGCCTGCACGCGGGCAAACTCTACGTCGCCGACATGACCCACGTCGTCGTCATCGACGTCGCCAAAGCCGCCATCCTCGAAAAAATCGCCATCGCCGGAGCCGAGCGCCTCAACGACATCACCATCGACTCCGCCGGCATCGTGTACGTCTCAGACTCCAAAACCGGCAAGGTCCACACGCTCACCGACGGCAAACCCGCCACACTCCTCGAAAACCTCAAAGACGTGAACGGCCTCCTCGCCCAGGACGGCATCCTCTACGTCCTCGCCGACAGCTCCCTCTTCGAGCGCTCGAAAGACGGCCGCCTCTCCAAAATCGCCGACGGCATGGAAGGTGGCGTCGATGGCGTCGTGAAACTCACCGACGGCAGCTTCGTCGTCTCCGGCTGGCAGGGCGTCATCTACCACGTCGCCGCCAGCGGAGACAAAACCCAGCTCCTCGATTCCCGCCCCGCCATCCAGACGGCCGACATCGGCGGCGATCCCGCCACCCGCACGATCTACGTCCCCACCTTCTTCGCCAACACCGTGGCCGCCTACCGTATCGAGTAACCGGGCACACTCCGCCCGCGCCCCGATCATCTGCCGCCACCGCCCATGCCATCGCCCGCCCGCTGGAAACAGACGCTCTCCCACGCCTCCCGCAGCCGCAGCTTCCTTTGGAAACTCGCCATCGGGATCATCCTCGCGGGCGCAGCCATCGGCACCGCCCTCCATCGCGTGGCCCCGCCCGCGCCCGGCACCTTCGATCAACGCGTCCTCACCACTCTTCCGTTTCTCTCCGACACGAGCCCCGCCGCACTCGCCGCGCTATCCGAGAATCTCTTCCGCTCCTTTGAGCGTGAACTCGCCGACCCCGCCCTCGCCCCCGAGGACTTCCTCGACGCGCTCCCCCGCCTGCGCCCGCTCCTGACCGGCGAAACCGTCCGCGTCTCCGCGCTCGTCGCGAAGCGCTTCACGCCCGCGACCGGCGCGCTCGTCGCCGATTTCCTCCTCCTCGATTCGCCTCACACCACCGCGGCCTCCACCGCCCGCGAACGCCTCGAAATTTCCGCGACCCGCGAGCCACCCGTTCCCTTCGCCAACTACCTCCTCGGCCTCCACGCCCGCGAAAAAAACGACCTCCCCGCCGCCGCCCGCTACTTCATCGCCGAGGGCAGATCCCCCGAGGCCCACGCCGCCCGCGACCACGCCATCCAGTCACTCCTCGACTCGAACCAATTCACCGCGCTCGAAGCACTCGTTCGCGAACCCGCCTACGCCGGACTGCTCACGCCCTACGATCACCTCGATCTCGCGGTCGCCCGGCACGACTGGCCCGCCATCCTCCGGACACTCCCCGCCGCCCAGTTCGCCACTCACCTCGACGGCGCGCTCGCGCTCACCCTCGTCACCGGCATCGCCTGGGCCTTCTTCCTCTTTCACCTCGGCGAAAACCGTCGCGCCCTCTCCGCCACCACCGCGCTCTGCTTAACTGCGCTCGTCCTCGGCGCGCTCAGCACCTTCCCCACGATCTGCGCCGCCATCTGGCAGGAAGACATGCTCGGCCTCGGCGCTAACACCGAGTCACTGCCTTACCTCGCGTATCAAGTCGGTGGAGTCGGCCTGCGCGAGGAACTCTCCAAACTCCTCCTCCTACTTCCGCTGGTCCCCTTCCTCGTCAGCCGCGGCGACGAACGCGAAGCCCTGCTCGTCGCCAGCTTCATCGGCCTTGGTTTCGCCATCGAGGAAAACGGCGGCTACTTCCTCAACTCCCACGGCATCGACGCCCCCGGCCGCTTCCTCAGCGCCAACTTCCTCCACATCGCCCTCACCGGCCTCAACGGCCTCGCCTTCGTCCGCATCTTCACGCGCGGCACCGCCGGCCTGAATCAATTCCTCGCGATCTTCCCGCTCACCATCCTTGTCCACGGCCTCTACAACGGCCTCCCCGCCGTGGTCGAACTCCAGGAACTCGGCCCCTTCCTCGCGATGACGATCTTCGTCCTCTTCAGCGTCAGCTATTTCAACCGCACCCACGAGCTGCGCGAAAACGAACGCATGACGCTCAGCCTCACCGGCGCCTTCGTCTTCAGCATTTCCCTCGTGGCCGCCGCCGTGCTCATCGAGCAAATCTCCGCCATCGGCCTGGGCGCAGGGCTCACCGCCCTCTTCCCCGAATTCCTCGCCACCGGCATCCTCATCCTGATGTTCACCCGCGTCTTCAACGAAGGCCTCTCCGAGTAAGCACGCCTCACCCCTCCGACGGCTTCCCGAAAACCAGCATCCCGCTCGCGTCCCACTTCAGCGCCTTCACGTACGTGTGCCGGTTCGGATCCCAGAGCGGATCGCCTACAATCTCGGTGTACATGCGCGCGTGATAAACCAGCAGATCCGTCACGCCGTCTTCAGCGACCGTGAAGCTGTTGTGCCCCGGCCCGTAGATCTTCTTCCCATAGTCAGTCTGGAAAACCGGCTCTGGCGACTTCGTCCACGAACGCGGATCAAGCAGGTCCGCATCGTCCGACGCGTGCAGCAGCCCCATGCAGTAATTCTCATCCGTCGCGCTCGCCGAATAACTCACGAACACACGCCCCTTCCGGATCAGCACCGACGGTCCTTCGTTCACCCAAAAACCTTTCGTCTCCCACGCGAACTCCGGCACCGACAACCGCACCGGTTTAGTCGCGAGCGTGGTCGGCGTCGCCATCTCCGCGATGTACAGATTCGAGTTCCCCCGGATCGCCGGCTCCTTCTGCGCCCAGACATAGTAGAGCTTCCCGCGATGCGTGAACGTCGTCGCATCGAGACAAAAACTATCCAGCCCATTCTCAATCTGCCCAACAAGTTTCCACTCGCCCGCAAACGGATCGGCCGACGCGCACGTGATCGCGTACATCCGGTGCTGAAAAAGCCCGTCCTTGATCTCCCGCGTCGGTGCCGCCGCGAAATAAACGTACCACGCACCACCGTGATGATGAATCTCCGGCGCCCAGATGAGTTCGCTGTACGGCCCGCTTGCCGGTTTGCGCCACACATCGTGCGGCTTTGCCGTCGCCAGCTCCGCGATGGTACGCGCGCGGCGCAGCTCGATGCGATCGTACTCCGGCACCGATGCCGTGAAATAATACCACCCATCCGTGTGCCGGCGGATGCACGGATCGGCGCGTTGGAGAATCAGCGGTAGCATGAGAGACAAGTTCAGGAAGCAGTCACACCCGTCGGCGCCGCCTGCGTGTCAGCTGTGTTTTTCACCGCCATCATCTGGTGATAAAATTTATCCGTCACCCGGTAGCGAAACATCAGCACTCCGACCAGAATATGAAATGCCCCCGGAATCACCGTGAGCATGAGCGCGAGCCCGTTCATCGAGGTCTCAGTCTGCACCTGATTCGCCACATACCCGAAATAATGCAGAAGCCCGTTCGTCCCGGAACCTGCGATCGCCAGGCCCATGCTTTGGAAAAACGCGATGAGCCCGATCGCCAGCCCCGACACGCGCACGCCCGTCTTGTGCGCGCCGTAGTCCACCGCTTCGGGAATGATCGACCAGAAAACCGGCGCGTGCAGATCCACCGTGAAACACAGCACCGCATAAAAACATAGCGCGACGCTCACATCGCCCGGCTTCACGAAAAACAACATCGCCGCGCTGATCACGCCCGTGCCGATCTGCGTCCAACGGAAGAGCTGGATCTTGCAGACGCTCTTCGTGATCCACGTCGAGGCGACCATCGCGACGATAGCCGAGCCCACGCCGACGCCCATGAACGTAGAGATCAGTTCCTCGCCTCCGCCGAGATAGTATTTCGCGTAGTACGCGGCCGTTCCGCCGCGAATCACGTAGCCGACCATCCCCGTGATGCAGACCGCACAAAGAATCCACCACTGGTCATTACGCACGAGATGCTTCAACTGCACCGCCGTCGGCACTTTTTCTTCCTCGTGAACGACACGCTCAGTCGTCGTGAAAAAACAAAACCAGAACATCACCACGCCCGCCGCCGCCATCGCGGCCATCGCGATCTGATAACCGCGCGCCAGATTTCCTCCGCCGAGCTTCACCGCCATCAACGGCACGATGATCGCCACGCAAAAGCCCGCGACCTTCGCGAAGAACAGGCGGTAGCCATTCGCCGAAAGCCGCTCCTGCGTGTTGTCGGTCAACACGCCGATCAGCGAGATGTACGGCACCGTCACCAGGCTGAACAACACCGTGTTCGCGAGGTATGTCGCGTAAGCCCAGATCAGTTTCCCCTGATAACTCAGATCCGGCGTCGTGAACATGAGCACGGTCGAAACCGCCAGCGGGATGGAGAAGATGATGAAGTACGGCCGATAGCGCCCCCACCGCGTTGTGTAGCGGTCGTTGAACCAGCCGATCAGCGGATCGATCAACCCGTCGATCAATCGTACCACGAAAAACAACACGACCAGGTCCGCCGGCTTCAGTCCGAAGACATCGGTATAAAAATAACCGATGATCAACATCATCGCCGAGATGACGACGTTCACGGCCGCGTCGCCCGCGCCGAAACCGATCTTTTCCAACACCGAAAGTCTGTGAGTCTTCATGGGTAAGCTGAAAATCCCGGGCGAACTTACTTCGCAGATGTCGTCGCCGCAGCGGAACTCGCCGTCTCGCGTTCCGGCACACCGAAGTCCGGCGATCCGTCCGCCTTCCACCGCAGCGCCTGCACGCGCGTGTGGCGGTTCGGGTCGTGCAACGGATCGCCCGGGATGTCGCGGTAGTTGCGCGCGTGATAAACAATCAGGTCCGTCACGCCGTCCGCCGCCTTCGTGAACTGGTTATGCCCGGGGCCATAGATACCGTTCGCCTCGCTCGTGCCGAAAACCGGCACCGGCGATTTCGTCCACGCCTTCGCATCCAGTAAATCCGCGTCCGCAGAGGCGCTGAGCAGCCCAAGACAGTACTCCGCACCCGTTCCACTCGCCGAGTAACTGAGGAACACGCACTCACCGCTCACTAGAAACGCCGGCCCTTCATTCACACGAAACCTCACGACTTCCCACGGCAGCTCCGGCTTCGTCAGCATCACCGCCTTACCAGTGATCGACGTCGGGCTGTCCATTTTGGCGATGTAGATATTCGTGTTCCCTCCGATCGCCGGATCGTGCTGCGCCCAGCTCAGGTAACGCGTGCCGCGATTCACAAACGTCGTCGCATCCAGCGCGAAAGACTCCCAGCCCGTGTTGAGCTGCCCGCGTTCGATCCACTCGCCTTCGAGCGGATTGGCCGAGGCGTTTTCCAAAACATAGATGCGGATGTCCCAGATCTTCTCCGCCTCGCCCGCCGCGAAATAGATGAACCACTTCCCGTCTATGAAGTGCAGCTCCGGCGCCCAGATGTGCGCACCCATCGGCCCCTTAGCGTGCTTTCGCCAGATGGTTTTCTCCTCGGCCGCCGCCAGACCTTCGAGCGTGCGCGACCGACGCAGCGCCAGCCGGTCATACTCCGGCACCGTCGCCGTGAAATAATACCACCCATCGCCAGCGCGTACGATGTGAGGATCGGCGCGGTGGGCGATGAGAGGATTGGGGTAAGCCGGTGAAAGTGGCGTCGCCATAAGCGGGGCCGACTCAGCGAAGAGAATCCACACAAGCGCGAACAACAGACCGGGAAGACGGCACTTCATGAAGAAAGGGAGCGGACGAAAGGTTAAACATGGGATGAGCCGGTGAAGGCTTCGCGCATGACCGGAGGCGATGCGTCACTTTTCCCATGCGCTTTCCCCCCATGAAACCCGACATTCACACCGCCGCTTTTGAAACGAAATGCGGCGGGTCCGGACAGACCCGCCGCAAACTCCCGAACGAGATCATCCACCAGACAGCACCGCCCGGTGCCCGCCTCAATACGACGGCCAGCCTCCGCTCCAGTTCAGATCGCTGATGAGCAGCTTTGGCGCGCCGTTGGCGTTCGCATCGTACGCGTGCCGCGCGATCACGCCGGTGCCGTGGATCGACTGGCCGCCCGGCCCTTTCCACTGCGCGTTACCCGCATCGAGGACGGTGCCGCCGCTGCTGAGCATGTTCACGCCGTTCTTGTCGAGGTATGGCCCGGTGACCGAAGCCGAGCGCCCATAGGCGATCTTGTACGTGCTGTTCACGCCCTGGCAGCAGACACCGATCGAAACGAAGAGGTAATAATAACCGCTCCGATAAACGATGTGCGGCGCCTCGATCCCGCCCGAACGCTTCGCGATATTGGTGAGGCTGCCCGTCGGCTTCATCGTCGCTGAGTCGAGCCGCGTGAGGTAGATGCCGTTCCACCACGAGCCAAACACGAGCCACGGCTGGTTCGCTGCGTCGATCACCAGGTTCGGATCGATGGCGTTGTAGCTGTTGGAACTCGTGGAGCGGATCACGAGGCCATTATCCGTCCAGCCGCTGTTGCTGAGCGAACCGGTCTTCGACGCGAGCCCGATGCACGAGGTATTACTCCCAAACGTGGAGATGGAATAATAGAGCCACCACTTGCCGTTGTAGTAACGCACATCGGGCGCCCAGACATCGTTGCCGGAATTGCCGGGCACGTAGGTTTTCCACCACGCGAGTCCGGAGCCGAAGACCTGGCCATTATCAGCCCAGGCAAGACCGTTGCTGGAGCGTTTCACGTGGATGCCCTGGCCCGTCGCGAAAACCCAGTACGGACCCGATCCGTCGCGCGTGATCGACGGATCGTGAACACCGACCGAGCCCGTGAGCGCCCAGTGACCGGCGTGAAGCGAGGAGACGCAGAGTCCGAGAAACAGCGCCGCAGTGCAGCGCGCGAGGCCGGAGAGACTCCGGCGGGCGTGGGGTATTTTCATGTTTTTGGGGTGGGGTTGACCGGCAAAAAACTCCGGCGCCGGCAAACACGCCGGCTCCGGAAATAGTGAGAGCGCTGGCGCGCGGCTCACGGTGCCACGAACTGCCACTGCTGATTCGTGCTGGTGCCGCTGCTCCAGAACTCCATCACCGCGCCGTCAGCCGTTGCACCGCCAGTGTCCAGTGCTTTGCCGTTAGCCCGGTTGACGAGCTGATAGTATCCGGAGCCTACCGACACGAATGTCCACTGCTGGTTCGTGCTGCCTCCCCCGGTCCACTGGCCGACCGGCGTGTCGTTCGCGGTGTTGTTGACGCTGTCGAGATACTTGCCGCCAGTGACGCAGCTCAGCCGATAATAACCGCCGCTATACGTGACGACCCACTTCTGGTTGTTGCTCGTGCCGTCAGCCCACTGGGCGACCGTCGCGCCGTCCGCCGTCGCACCGAGATTATCGAGCATCTTTCCGCTCGAGCGATTGCGCAGGCTGTACGTGCCGTTGGCGACCGGCTGCGCCGCTGGCAGATTCACACCAGCGGCCACCGGCCAGCCATTGCTCCAGCTGAGCGTAGTGATGCGCAGCTTGGCCGCACCGTTGTCGTTCCCATCGTAGAAGTGAAACGTGAGTTTCCCCTCGCCGAGACCCACGTGGCCCGGCCCGATGTAACGGCCATCGCGATTGGGCAGGAACGTCGTGCCACCGCCGTTGAGCACGCTCACGCCGTTTTTGTCGAGGTACGGACCCGTGATCGAAGTCGAGCGCGCCACCTGCGTGTAGTAGGAGCTGTTCACGCCGTTGCAGCAGAGCCCGCGCTGGAAAAACAGGTAGAAATAACTGCCATTCTTGATCAGGTACGGCGCTTCCACTTCGCCGGGCACAAGATCCCAGCGGCTGGTTCCCTGACGCAGCCCCGTCGTGGCATTGAGCTGGATCAGATCGATGCCGCTCTGCCAGTTGCCATAAGTCATATACATATTGCTACCGTCGCGAATGATCGCCGGATCGATCGCGTTGTTGCCCGCGACGATGAGCCCGCGATCCGTCCAAGGCCCGGAGAGATTTGTCGCCGTCGCAAGACCGATGGCCGCCGGTGCGCCGTTACCCGCGCACGAGTAGTAACAGTAGTAGGTGCTGCCTATCTTGATCACATCGGGCGCCCAGAAACCGCCCGTGAAGCCACTCACGTAGTTATTGATCCAGCTCGGCCACGTCCCTGCGGGAAACACCGTGTTCTCCGCCCGCCAGTCGGTGAAGTTGGCATTGCTCGACGACATCGTCCACACGCCGTTGCCCGTCGTGAAGATCCAGTAACGGCCGTCCGTGTTGCGGATCATCGTCGAGGGATCGTGGCTCGGCGCGACCTGCGCGCGCAGCGCGCCGAAGCCGAAGGTGAAAAATACGAGTGCGATAAATAGCGACAGGCACGTCGCGCGGCGGCCGGTCGGGGTAGGAGCGGATGCGTTCATTTTTTTGGGGGTGTTGCGGCGAGAAGAAATTACCCGGCGGGGTACGAGCGCTCGCCGACGCTCATGGCCGGGATTCACTCAGTACATGCGCCGTCTGCGCGCGAAACCCGACGCAATCAGATCAGCCGCAGCTCCCCACTCCCACGCGCACGACGATCCTCTCGCATCTGTCCGCGCCTTTCTTCCAACAAAAAATAACCGCCACTCGCGCGTGTCGGGTTTGCGCCCCCTTTGGCGCATTTATGTCCGAAGAGCACCTCCGGCCACATCTGCCGCGTTCACCAAACACGGACATCCGGAGCAGTGCCCACGCCAGTACCCAAACACCCTGTTCCTATGACCCCCACCCCGCAAAGCCCGTCAATCGGCTCCCCTGCCTCCGGCAGAAAAGCCACCGGCCTGTCCCTCACGCTTCTCCTCGCGCTCACCTCCGGCGCGAACACCGGCCTCGCCCAGTCCGGGCCCGCCGCCCCCGTCACGACCGTCCCTTCCGAAGAGACCGTCCTGCTCGAAACTTTCCAGGTCACCGGCCTGCGCAGCAGCGCCATGAAAGCCATCGAGGTGAAACGCGAAAACCCGCAGTTCACCGACTCCATCGTCGCCGAAGACATCGGCAAATTTCCCGACAACAACGTCATCGAGTCCCTCCAGCGCATGTCCGGCATCCAGGTCACCGATTACGGTCGCGGTAACATCACCGGCGTCACCGTCCGCGGCCTGCCCGACATCACCACCACGCTCAACGGTCGCAACATCTTCACCGCCTCCGGTCTCTCGCTCTCTCTCCAGGACATGCCCGCCACACTCATCAAGCAGGTGGACGTGATGAAAACCCGCGCCGCCTCCCACATCGAAACCGGCATGGCCGGCGTCCTCGATATCCAGACGTTCCGCCCCTTCGATTTCTCCGGCAGCAAGATCTCCCTCTCCGCCAAAGGCACGTATCAGGAACAACGCGACCGCTTCGACCCCAACCTCAGCGCGCTCGTCAGCAACCGCTGGAAAGTCGGCTCCGAAGGCAAACTCGGCGCTCTGCTCAACATCTCCTACCTCACCACCACCTATAAGGATCAGTCCGCCAATCCCGGCGCCCAGGTCCTCTTCGCCAAAGGCGCCCAGCCCGCCCCCGCCTGGCCCGAGCCTTACGCGCGCATTTTCCCCGACGTCGTCCCCTGGTCCACCGGCCTCGTCAACGGCATGCCCACCGCTCCCGGTTCCACCATCCCCGGCACCAACGTCGAGTACGTCCTCTCCCGCGACGCCATCTTCTTCAACGAATCCAAGGGCCAGACCTCCCGCCCCGGCGCCAACTTCTCCCTCCAGTACGCCCCCAACAAAGACTCCGAGTACACCTTCGAGGCCTTCTACCTCGGGTACCGGAATCACAACTACAGCAACCTCCTCTTCTCCTTCGTGGACTGGTGGGGCGCGCCCTCGCCCGCCACGCTCGATGTCACCCTCTACCCCGGCACCAACATCGTCCAGCGCCGCGGCTACATCGGCGACGTCTTCAGCTTCACCAGCGGCGACCACACCGACCAGCGTACCGACAGCTTCCAATACTCGCTCGGCGGCAAGTGGACCCTCACGCCCGACTTCAAGCTCACCACCGAAGCCGTCTTCCAGGACAGCGAGTACACCGCGAATAACTTCTTCATCCGCGCCAACCGCAACGTCCGCAACGACGTCTCCGTCAACTTCAACGCTGACGCCGGCCTCCCCGCCTTCCGCTACCTCGACGTGACCGGCACCGCCGTTGACGAAAGCCGCGTCGATAATCCCTCCACCTGGAGCCTCGCCCACATGTGGGACCAAGGCTTCCGAAACACCGGCAGCGCCGCCACCCTCACCTCCGAAGGTCTCCTCAACGTCGATTGGGGCATCATCAAAAAACTCCGCTTCGGCATCCGCATCGATCAACGCGAAGCCGCCGAGTCCGCCCGCTTCGCCGAAGGCGACCCCACCGTCGGCACCGACCTCGCCACCTTCAACACCCGCCTCCCCGGCGTCGTCAGCGTCAACAACGGCTTCTACGACGGCCGCGCCGCCATCCCCACCACCTGGGCCTCCATCAACGGCGACTACTCGGGCGATAACTCCGACGCCATCCGCAAGCTCTACAGCTTCACCAACACCAGCTACTGGAGACTCAAGGAATCCTTCGCCATCGAGGAACTCACCTCCGCCGCCTATCTCCAGGTCGATCAGCTCAAAACCGAGATCGCCGGCCGCAAACTCAGCGGCCAGTTCGGCCTCCGCCTCGTGGACATCAAGACCGAGATGGAATTCACCAACCCCGCCTTCAACCGCTTCGACCGCACCACCGGCGATGCCGGCGTCACCAAACTCCTCCCCAGCGCCGCCCTCAGCTACGAGATCACCCGCCAGTTCGTCGCCCGCGTCGGCTACGGCGAAACCATCCGGCGCCCCGGGTTCAACGACCTGAATCCACTGATCACCTACACCCGCGACGTCACCAACCTCGGCCTCGGCACCGCCGGCGGCGGCAACCCCGACCTCAAGCCCACCACCTCGAAGAACTACGACCTCGCCCTGGAATACTACTTCGACGAATCCAGCATGATTCACGCGAATTACTTCCGGAAGAAAATCGACGGCCTCGTGGTCGGCTCCTACCGCCGCGTCACCTACACCGATTCGATCGGTCCATATAACTACGTCCTCTCGCAGCCCACCAACGCCTCCAACGGCAAACTCGAGGGCTTCGAGATCGGCGGGAAATATTACCCGAAGGATCTCCCCTTCGGCCTCAGCGGCCTCGGCGTCGAAGGCAGCTACACCCACCTGAAATCCTCGCAAGACGTGCCCCTCTACAACCCCGCCACCGGCCTCGTCATCGGCACCCAGAACACCCCGTTCTACGCCGTCTCGCCCGACTCCTTCAGCACGACCCTCGCCTACGAACGCAGCAAATTCAGCGCACGCGCCTCCTACACCTGGCGCTCCGCTTTCCACCACCACAACGAAGCCGCCCTCTTCGCCAACCCGCTCTACGTTTATAACAGCGCCGAGCGCAGCCTCACCGCTCAGCTCTCGTACAAGGTCACCAAAAACCTCTCGATCGACCTCGAAGGCACCAACCTGACCGATGACGTCCAGCACAGCTACTACGGCAAAAACGGAGCCACCGTGCATAACTTCAACAACTGGATCGTCGGCCGCACCTTCTCCCTCGGTGCCCGTTATTCGTTCTAAGCGAAACCGACTGCCGCACGCACACGCGGCCACCAGTCACTCAGCCTCCAAGGGCAACCCATCCGGGTTGCCCTTTTTTATTTCCCTCAAAAAGTCCGCGCATGGCCGCCGCGAAAAAAACGAATCGAGCCCCCACCGAATGCCCCGTCTGCGGCGCCAGCGTCCCGCCGCACTCCCTCGCCTGCCCCGGCTGCGGCGCCGACGAACGCACCGGCTGGAACGACGAATCCACCCGCTACGACGGCCTCGACCTCCCCGACTCCGCCTTCGACGACGACTCCTCTCCGACCACACGAACACCGCCCCGCCAGCAGCGCCCTCAACGTGTCGCCCTCCACTGGTGGCTCACCGCCTTCGCCCTCCTCGCCGTCTTTGTCGCTGCCGCCCTCCATCGCCTCCTCTGATCGCAACTCCGCTTGTCGCGAGCCCACATCGTCACGCCCTGCGCGCGGAAAACCTTCACCCGTTGTTCCGCACCCGCTGCGCCGCCGATGCGATGAAGTAACTCTGCGCCGCAAACGACGGCATCCCGTTCTTCGGCTCGACCGGCAGATAACTCCCGTTCGCGTGCAGCTCGCGCGCGTTCTCCGTATCCTGAAATTCGATTGGGAAAAGCTCGCTCACGATCCAGCGGCGCAACTCCGGATCAAGCACCGGAAACACCACCTCGATCCGCCGGAAAAAATTACGCGGCATCCAGTCGGCGCTGCCCGCGTAAACCAGCGGCTCTCCGCCACTGTCGTTCTGAAAATAAAACGCCCGCGCGTGCTCCAGATAACGCCCCACGATGCTGCGCACGCGGATGTTTTCGCTCAGCCCTTTTACGCCCGGCACCAGACAGCACACACCGCGCACGATCAGATCGATCTGCACGCCCGCCTGCGACGCCACGTAGAGGTTGTCGATCGTCGCCTTGTCCACGAGCGAGTTCATCTTCGCCATGATCTTCGCCGGCCGCCCTGCCGCCGCATTGTCCGTCTCGCGCTGGATGAGCTCCTGGATGCGACGGTGCAGATTAAACGGCGCCACCAACAGATGCTGGAAATCCGGCGAACGGCTGAACCCCGTGAGTGAGTTAAACAAATTCGCCACATCCTCCGTCAGCTCCTCGCGCGACGTGAAATAACTCAGATCCGTGTACAGCTTCGCCGTCCTCGGATTGTAATTTCCCGTGCCCAGATGCGCATAGCGCCGCAGCCCGCGTCCTTCGCGACGGACCACCAGGCTGCACTTGCAGTGGGTCTTGTGCCCGATAAGTCCATACACGACGTGAACGCCCGCATCCTCCAGCTGGCGCGCCCACTGGATGTTGTTCGCCTCGTCGAAACGCGCCTTGAGCTCCACCAACGCCGTGACCTGTTTTCCGTTCCGCGACGCCTCGATCAGCGCCCGCACGATCGGTGAATCACCACTCGTGCGATACAGCGTCTGCTTGATCGCGAACACCTGCGGATCACGCGCCGCCTGCTCGACAAAATCCACCACCGGCGTGAACGCGTCGTACGGGTGATGCAGCATCACATCCTGCGCGCGCAACGTGTCGAAAATCTGCTCCACGTTATGCAGCGCGGAAACCGCCACCGGCGTGAACGGCGGGAACTTCAAATCTGGCCGGTCGATGTCCGCCAGCGCCATCAGACGCAGTAGATTCAGCGGCCCGTTCAGACGAAAAACGTACTCGTGCGAAAGCCCGAGATGCTCGCACAGCGTGTTGAAGATCTTCTCGTCCACGCCGTCCTCGATCTCCAGGCGCACCGCCGCGCCGCGCTTCTGATTGCGCAGCTCGTCCTCGATCTTCTTGAGCAGGTTTTCCGCTTCTTCCTCGTCGATATAGAGGTCGCTGTTGCGCGTGACGCGAAACGCATGCGCCTGATGCACCCGATAACCTTGAAAAAATTCCCCCGCGCACAGCTTGATCACTTCGCTCAGGAAAATGAACCGCTGGGTGCCACTGCCCGGCGCAATCGCGACCAGCCTCGGCAGGATGCGCGGCACCGGGAGAATCGCGACCAGCCCCTCGACCTCCGGCGTCTCCGGATTGTCCAGCGAGACCACGACATTGAGAGTCTTGTTGCCGAGTTGGGGAAACGGATGCGACTGGTCCAGCGCCAGCGGCGTCAGCACCGGATGCACCTGCTCAAAGAAATAGTTCCGCACCCAGTCCAGATCCTCCGCCGTCAGCTCCTTCGCCGACTCGAAGATGATTCCCTCCTCCGCCAGCTGCGGGCGCAGCTGATCGTGCCAGCAGCGATATTGATCCTCCACCAAGGATGCCACCACCGAGTGAATACGACGCAGCTGCTCGCGCGGCGGCAGCCCGTCCACGCTCGACTCGGTCACACCCGACTCCACCTGCTGGATGATGCCCGCCACCCGGATCTCGAAAAACTCGTCCAGATTCGAGCACACGATCGCCAGAAACTTCACGCGCTCCAGCAGCGGCACCCGCTCGTTTTGCGCCTGCTCCAGCACCCGCCGGTTAAACGCCAGCCAGCTCAACTCGCGGTTAAAATACGCCGCCTTCGTCTGCTTGCCATCGATCGGGATTGGCGACGCCGTTCCGCCAGGCACCACCGCCCGTTCGACGGGCTGCTTGCGGATGCGGGACGTAGGTTTGCGAGTCGTTATGCGCTTGGCCATGTAATCAAAATTAAGTGCGGCAGCCTAGGATGCACCGGAGGCAAAACCATGCAAATCCACCACGTCACCGCGATGTAACAAAACCGCTTCCCAATCCACCCGGTGTGTCGCCCGCCACACGACTCACACAATCTTCAACTTCGGCAGATCCTGCCCGTCCACCAACCCCACCGGCCGCCCCTTCGCGTCCACAACGATCAGGTCGTCGATCTTGTGCGCCTCGAACATCCGCAACGCATCCACCCCCAGCGCATCCTCCACGATCACCTTCGGTGCCCGCGTCATGAATACCGACACCGGCTTCTCCAAAAATCCCGCTCCGGTCAGCGCGCTCCGCCGGAAATCCCCATCCGTCAAAATCCCCGCCAGCTTCTTCGTCCGCGGATGGATCAGCGCGATGCTCCCCGACTTCGCCTTCGTCATCGCCAGGATCGCCTCCTGCAACGATCCCGTCTCCGCCATCACCGGCAGCCGCTCACCCGTGCGCATGATGTCTTTCACCTTCAGCAACAGCAGCCGCCCGATGTTCCCCGCCGGATGATAACGCGCGAAATCCTCCCGCGTCACTCCGCGCCCTTCGAGCAGCACCATCGCCAGCGCATCTCCCAGCGCCAGCGCCGCCGTCGTGCTCGCGGTCGGCGCCAGCTCCAGCGGACACGCCTCACGCGGCACACGATAAACCAGCTTGTGATCCGCATGACGCGCCAGATCCGAATCGCCAAACGCCGTCAGCGCCACCACCCGCACGCCGAAACGCTTCAACACCGGCACCAGCCGCACGATCTCCTCCGACTGCCCGCTGTTGCTCAGTAAAATCGCCAGATCGCCCTCCGCGCAAAGCCCCAGATCCCCGTGCAACGCCTGCGTCGCATCCAGGAAACACGAAGAAACCCCCGTGCTGTTAAACGTCCCCGTCAGCTTCTGCGCGATATGCGCCGACTTCCCGATGCCCGAAAAAATCAACTTCCCGCCCGCCGCCCGCGTCGCCTCCACCGCCAGCGCCGCCGCCACGAAATCCGCCCCCAGCTCCTTCGCCGTCGCCTCCAACGCCTCCATCTCGATGCGTATGCAAGCCCTCGCCCGTGCAATCACTGTTTTGGTTTCGAGAGCCATTTATAGTTTGAGTCGGAAATGAGCTTGCCGAAGTTAGGGGCAACTTTTCTCCGTTCAAATCCTTTCCATCCTTGATGAGGCCCCGCTTCCTTTCCCTCGCTCTGTTCGCGCTCGCGGCGCTTTTTTTCGCCGCCGGTTGTGACCGCGTGGACTCGATGCCCTTCACCGCCGAAGTGGACGAACCCGGCTACCGCCGCGGCAAAGAACTCATCCGCCAGGGCCGCAATCAGGAAGCCCTGATGGAGTTTCAAAAGGTCATCGAAAAACGCGGCCTCAACAACGCCCCCGAAGCCCACCTCGAAATCGGCCTCCTCTACCAAAGCCACATCCGCGACCCCATCTCCGCGATCTACCACTTCAAGAAATTCCGCGAGCTCAAGCCCAGCACCCAGCAAGCACAGCTCGTCGGCGCCCGTATCGACGCCGCCATGCGCGAATTCGCCAGCACCCTCCCCGGCAAGCCTCTCGATAATCCCCTCACGCCCGCCGACAACCCCGAGGTCGTCCAACGCCTCGAACGCGAAAACGAGCAGCTCCGCGCCGCCCTCGCCCGCATGAGAGTTTCCGCCGGCCTTCCCGCCCGTGTCCCGGTCGACGCTTCGGGCAACCTCGCCCAACTCCCCGCCGAAGAAACTCCCGCCATCGAAGCCAGCCCGATCTCCGCCTCTTCGACCGACGAATTTGTCGTCACTCATTCCCCCTTCGGCCCCGAGACCCCCGCCTTCGAACCCGTCACCACCCCGTCTTTCACGCCCACGCGCCCCGCACCCCAACAGGCCGCCGTCATCAACACGCCCGCCCCGCGTCCCGCGCAAACCCCACCGCCCCAGACACCCCCCGCCACCACCACCGGCCGCCGCCACGTCGTCCGCCAGGGTGAAGGCCTCTGGACCATCGCCCGCCGCTACTACGGCACTCCGACCGCCGCCCAGGTGGACGGCATCTACACCGCTAACCGCGACCGCATGAGCTCCAAGTCCGACCTCAAAGTCGGCATGGAACTCCGGATACCGTAACCGCATCCGCTCTGTGTAAGGCCGGAGCTTGCTCCACGCCGTCATGCCCCATCGCGCGCCTGCGATTCCGAGGTAGCGCCCGTTCGATTCGCGATCACCCCACGCTAAGAAAGTCGCCCATACGCCACATTCACGGCTCCACCCATCCGTGCCCATCCGCGAAATCTGTGGTTAAAAACTCCACGCCGATCACACCCCTTTCCAAATCCCGCGTAATCCCGCCTCCCACTGCACTTCGCACCCCAACCTACGTCGCAGCCAAAACATTTTGCAGTGTTTCAGCCCGCTATCGCGCACGTCACCGTCGTTTTCCCTCTGAGCCCTGCACTTGGCCCGAAATTGGCGAACTTCGCGCTCGTCATGAAAACACCCGCGTCTCGTTCACGCCTTCTTTTCGCACTCCTAATTACCGGTCTTCCGGCCTCGCTGCTTTTCGGGCAAGACCCTGCGTCTACCGCCCCCGAGTCCGCACCGGTGCCTGTTGCTGTTTCCACCGCCACGTCCGGTCCGGAAAGCACCCAGACACGCGCCCGCTCCGCACCCGTTTTCAGCATTTACTTTGAGAACGACTACTTCGGTGGCACCGATCGCCACTACACCAACGGTGCCAAATTCTCCTGGTTATCCGCTGATCTCACAACTTGGGGCCAGGAAGGCTGGCGTCGCAGCTTCGTCGAGGCGCTTCCCTTCGTGAACCGCGAGGGCGCCCAAAAAAACTTCGGCATCGGTCTCGGCCAGAACATCTACACGCCGCAGGACACCGACGCCTTCGTCCCCGACCCCACCGACCGCCCTTACGCCGGCTGGACGTATCTTGAACTCAACTTCGTGAGCAAAACCGCGAGCGTCATGGACACGCTCTCCTTCCAGATCGGCATGGTCGGCCCGCACTCCTACGCCGACACCACCCAGCGCCACGTCCACGAGTGGATCAACGACTCCCGCCCCAACGGCTGGGAATACCAGCTCGAAGACGAACTCGGCGTGAACGTCATCTTCGAGCGCAACTGGCGCCTCTACGCCCGCGCTTTCAGCAACTCTCTCGGCATTGATTTCATCCCGCATCTCGGCCTCAGCCTCGGCAACGTCCAGACCCACCTCAACACCGGCGGCACCGTCCGGCTCGGCATCAATCTCCCCAGCGACTTCGGCGTGAAACTCATCCGCCCAGGCGGCACCGTCAGCGCCCCGATCGACGACCTCGATCCCCGCGTTTCTCCCAACCGCAGCTGGAGCTTCTACCTCTTCGCCACCGCCGATGGCCGCGCCGTCGCCCGCGACCTCGTCCTCGATGGCAACACCTGGGAAGACAGCCCCAGCGTGGACAAAGAACCCCTCGTCGCCGACCTCAGCTACGGCTTCGGCCTCATCGCCGGCAAATGGCAGCTCACCTTCGCCCAGACCTACCGCACTCGCGAATTCGAAGCCCAGAAGGAAGAGTTCAACGAATTCGGTTCCGTCACCCTCTCTCGCACCTTCTGACTTGGGAGCGCCGTAGGGCGCGAGCTCGCTCTCTGCCGCCGCGCGCCCTCGCTCTCTGCTCCGATTCCCTGGAAGGACGACCTCCGTGTCGTCCGCCTCCCCCAGATATCGTCATCCATTAGATGACAAACCACTCCCATCTCCCGCGCCCCCAATCCTCTTCATCCTCTTAATCCCGTCCAAACGTCCGCCCTTCTCCCTTCCGACATCAGTGCCGCTCAGTGACCATCAGTGGTTAAATACCTCCGCCTCCTCCGACATTGGCGTCCATTCGCGGTTAACGCCCTCTCATCAGCCCCCGCCGCGCTCCGCATGAGCGCGGCTTTTCTTTTGAAACCCGGCTTTGCGTCCCGCCCCGTTTCCCGTACGGTCCGCGCTCCTCTCATGAGCGATCTCAGCGATCTCTATCAATCCGTCATCCTCGACCACAATAAGCGCCCTCGCAATCGCGGCAAACTGCCCACCGCCACGCGCTACGCCACCGGCGACAATCCGACCTGCGGTGACAACTGCACCGTGTACATTCACACCGACGCCGCCGACCGCATCGACGGCATCAGCTTCGAGGGCTCTGGCTGCGCCATCTCCCAGGCTTCCGCCTCGCTCATGACCACCCAGCTCAAAGGCAAAAACCTCCCCGAAGCCGAGGCCGCCTACAAGGAGTTCGCCGAAATCGTGAAGACCGGTAACGCCCCCGAAGAGTTCAACGAACTCGCCGCCTTCGCCGGCGTCCACGCCTACCCGGCCCGCATCAAATGCGCCACCCTCTCCTGGCACGCCGCCATCGACGCGCTCAAGCAACCCGCGCCCAATGTGGAGCCCAAATAACGAATACGCCCGCACCGCATCACGCACCATGAGCGCTATTGCCATCCTCCCCGTTCTCAAACTCCCACCCCGCGTCGAAACGCTCGGCTGGAAAGACGTCCGCGCCGACTTCCCCGTGCTCCACCAGCACGTCGGCACCAAGCCGCTCGTCTACCTCGACAACGCCGCCACCACGCACAAACCGCGCTCCGTCATCGACGTCCTCTCGCGCTTCTACGAAGCCGACAACTCCAACGTCCACCGCGGCCTCCACGCGCTCTCCATGCGTGCGACCGACGGCTACGAAGCCGCCCGCGCTCGCGCCGCCAAATTCATCAACGCCGCCGCCCCTGAGGAAATCGTCTTCACCCGCGGCACCACCGAATCGATCAACCTCGTCGCCCAAAGCTGGGGCGTCGCGAATCTCAAAGCCGGCGACGTCATCCTCCTCACCGAGATGGAGCACCACTCCAATCTCGTCCCGTGGCAGCTCGTCGCCCAGCGCACCGGCGCCACCATCCGCTACGTCCCCGTCGTCGGTGAAAACGCCGAGCTCGGTCTCGACCTCGACGCACTCGACAAACTCCTCACGCCCGAGGTGAAGCTCTTCGCGTTCACCCACATTTCGAATACACTCGGCGTCATCAATCCCGTCGCCGACCTCTGCGCCCGCGCGAAGAAAGTCGGTGCCATCACCGTCATCGACGCCGCCCAATCCTCCGGCCACGAGCCGCTCGACGTCCAGGCCATCGGCTGCGACTTCCTCGCGTTCTCCGGCCACAAGATGGCCGCGCCCACCGGCATCGGCGTCCTCTGGGGCCGCCGCGAACTCCTCGACGCCATGCCTCCCTGGCAAGGCGGCGGCGGCATGATCTCCGTCGTCGAATTTTCAGGCAGCAAATGGAAGCCCTCGCCCGAACGCTTCGAAGCCGGCACGCCCAACGTCGCCGACGCCATCGGCCTCCACGCCGCCATGGATTACCTCGATAATCTCGGCCGCGAAAAAATCGCCGCCCACGACGACGGCCTCGCCGAAAAAGCCTACGCCGCCCTCAGCGAACTCCCCGGCATCCGCATCCTCGGCCCCAAGGGGAAACGCGGCGGCCTCGTCAGCTTCGCGCTCAAAGACGCACACGCCCACGACGTCGTCACCTTCGCCGATCAAGACGGCATCGCGCTTCGTGGCGGTCACCACTGCAACCAGCCGCTCATGAAAAAACTCGGCCTCCCGAGCACCGTCCGCGCGAGCTTCTACGTGTACAACACGCCGTCTGACATCGACGCCCTCGTCACCTCGATGCGGCGCATCGTCAAATTCTTCAGCTGACCGGTGCGCGGCTCCGCTTCCGAGGTAGGGCGGGTTAGCCTTAACCCCGCCCGTTCGATTCGCGATCACCCCTCACCCAGGAAATCTCCCACGCGTCCATCCGCTGTCCGCATTCGCGTCCATTGGCGTCCATTCGCGGTTAAAAAAACACCCCTTACACCGTTCCCAATCCTGTTAATCCTCTTAATCCTGTCCAAATTCCGCCTCCGCCCGCGCTCACCCCTCCCCCAGATTCCGCTTCAACAACGCCACGAGTTCGTTCGGCTTCTTCACCACCACCGCCGCCCCGCTCACCTCGATTAAGCCCGCTTCGCGAAACCGCCCGAGCGTCCGCGACAACGTCTCCGCCGTCGTGCTCAGCTCCGCCGCCAGCACCCGCTTCGTACCGCCGAGTTTCACCGTCACCGTTTTCCCGATACCGCCCGCGCTCGATGCCGCCGACAGCCGCTTCACCAGCCAGTTGGCCAGCCGCGTCTCCACATCCTTGAGCGTCAGATCGTCCAGCAACCCGACGAGCACCCGCAAATGCTGGCTCATCGAGCCCAGCATCCGCATCGCCAGATCCGGCCGCTTCGCCACCAGCGCGAGAAACTCCGTCTTCGGAATTAAGAGCACCGAGCTCGTCTCCACCGCGCGCGCATTCGCCGGATAACCCGTCGGCGACGCCAGCGCCGCCTCCGCCAGCGACTCCCCCGCGCGAAAAACATAAATCACCTGCTCCTTCCCCGTCGCGCTCACACGGTGAACGTTGATCGCCCCGCGCTGCACCACATAAAACCCCTCCGCCGCTTCGCCCTCGTGGAAAAGATACGCGTCTTTCTCCAGCGACTTCACCCGCACCAGCCCCGCGATCGCCGCCACATCCGCCTCCGGCAATCCGCTGAACAACTGGCTCCCGCGCAACGTCAGCGCCAGCCCCGCCCCGCGCAACGCCGCCATCGGCTCTCCCGCTTTTTTCTCGGTCGCATCCTTCGCTCGCGTGGTCGGCATCATCCGTATCTCTCCGGCTTCACCGGCAAAACTCAACGCCCCATTTCCCCCGGCGCGAAACGCACCTCCCACGCCCCATCGCCCCGCCGCGTCACCTCCGCCGAAAACCCGTCCGCCTTCAACCGCTCGATCAACGGCGACGGCAAAAACGGCGCGATCACGACCAGCGCCTGCCCCGCCGCGAGCCCCTTCACCGCCGCGAACAGCTGCGGCCTCGGCTCGATCCCTTCCGCGATCAACGGCCGCACATCCATCACCCGATCCTTCGGCGCGCCGCTCATAACTCGTCCATCTCCTTCCACCCAAGTTCCTCGC
Organism: Nibricoccus aquaticus; assembly: GCF_002310495.1. GTDB lineage: Bacteria > Verrucomicrobiota > Verrucomicrobiia > Opitutales > Opitutaceae > Nibricoccus > Nibricoccus aquaticus. The sequence continues at coordinate 1,417,577 of NZ_CP023344.1, forward strand.
ACGCCGCCCGCGTCATCATCGCCGGTGTCCACTGCGGCTCCCACGTCAGCTGCACCTTCACCGTCCGCCCGCCGCCGATCCGCTCCAGCACGCTCTGCACGCCTCCCATGATCACGTCACCCGCCGGACAATACGGCGACGTCAGCGTCATCACCGCCGTCACCTGCGCGTCGGAAATCTGCACATCGTAGATCAAACCGAGCGCCACAATGCTCAACCCAAACTCCGGGTCGAGGATCGTCCCCAGTTCTGCCATCGCGCTCTCGTGCGTCAAAATCTCCGTTGGTTTTTTCATAAAAAGGTAGGGCGGGTTAGCCTTAACCCCGCCGCGTTCGACACGCGCAAATGCCCCAGCACCCGCGCCGCATTCATCGCGAAAAAACTTACCCCGCCCGCCAGCATCCACGCGCCCGCGCTCACCACCACCACCGACTCCATCATCGCCCCCACACCGAGCGCCATCACGCCCGCGACATGCAGCCCCAGCCACGCGCGCTCCCACCCCGCATTCCCCAACGTGTGCGCCGCCGGCACCGCCACGCGCCCCACCTTCGGCCCATACGCCCGCATCCACACGAGAAACGGCACAATCTTGCACAGCATCCCCATCACCATCAGCGCCATCGCCCCGCCAATAATCGCCACGCCATAACCCATCGCCCCCCGCAGCGCCGCCACCCCCGGCTCCGCCCACACCAACACCCCGCCCACGATCACACTCACGCCCACCGCCCCCGCCCCCGCCACAAACGCCTTCAACCCCGGCTCCAGCCTCCGCTTCCGACGCGCGCCGAGCGTCGCCACGAGCTCGATACCGCTCAGCGCCACGCCCACCGCGATCCCCGCTGCGCCCGCCCACACCAACTCACTCCGCTCCATCACCAACCCACCCGCCAGCCCGACCAGCCCCGCCTGCGTACCCACTAGCCCTGCCGCCACCCGCCACGGCCTCCGCACTTCTCCGAGCGTGAACATCGGCACCAGCTGAAACGCCACGCCCTGCACCAAGGTCAGAAAAAATCCCGCCAGCCCCGCGTGTGCATGCGCCCGCAACAATCCCAGCGGCGACACCGGCACACTCAGCCCGAGTTTCATCGCCGCCAGCAACAACCCGCCCAACACCGTCAACACCAGCCACCCGCCAGCCAGCGGCAGACTCCACCCGATCGCATCCCGCCGCTTCGCCCGCGCAAACGTCACCCACACGTTCGCCGAAAACAAAATCACCCCCATCGCCACCGCCGCACCTCCCGCCGCCGCCACGTCCATTCTTCCCGTCAAAAATCCCGCCACCATCGCCGGCACTCCGGCCGCATGCAGCCCGAGATGCCCCCACGTCACCCGCTCCCACGCCAACGGCTCGCCCAGCACCACCGGCGTCAGTTGATACGTCGCGCCAAAACACACGCTCAACAAAAACCCCGGCAGCCACAGATGCGCCAGCGCCACCACCCGCGGATGCAGATGCGGCTGCAACACGAGCGACGGCTCCCACGCCAGCCACGCGCACGCCGTCACCAGCGCCACCAGCCCGAAGCCGATAAACCCCAGCGGCAGCCGCGCCCCTCCCACCAACGGCATCGGCCCATTCGTCTTCATAATTTTATTCCGATGGAGGCGCGACGCCCTCGTCGCGCATTCGCATCACCGCACATGTGTCATCATCCGCGTTCAACGCTTCACCCGCGCCGCAGCGTCGTCACCCAGCTCCCATCGCTCTGCTGCTCGCTCTGATAACGCACACCGCGCGTCTCCAGCTCCGGATACAGATGCAACGGCTTCCGGTCCGTCCGCGCTTTCAGCGTCCCCCCGCACTTCAACTCCTCCACCGCCGTCAAAATCACCAGCATCGGGTGCGGCGGCTCCAACCCACGTGCATCGATTTCGCCATTCACCACCGTTGTATCGACAGCCGCATGTGCGCTCCGCGCCAAGTCCTGTGCGTGATTCCCACACCCACCGCTCACCGGCGGCGGCGTCACCGCGCCCTGCTTGCCAGCCGCCACCCGCGAGATCTTCACCTGAAACACCTCCGGCCCCGCCACCAGATGCTCCCACGTGAACTCCCCCGGAAAGATCGTCGCAAACTGATAGTACAGCGGCACCGGATCATGGTCATTCACGAGCACGAAGTGCGCGCCCACCGGCAGCTCCTTCCAGCGCTGGATGATCTGCGCGTGCTTCACACGGCAGGGGATGGAACGCACATCGAAGTGCGTGAGATCGATTTCGTTGGTCGTCGTATTCATGAGGAAGAAATTTTCGCCGCCTGCTCCGCGCCTAGCGTCAGCAACATCGTGAACGGCCCATGGCTCGCCCGCACCGCGTGCGGATGATCCGGCGGCATGTGCAGCAACGCGCCCGCCTCCAGACGCGTCCACTGACCGTTGAAAAAGAAATCGCACGCCCCGCTCAACACCTGCACCAGCGCCCTCCGCTTGCTCGAATGCCCTGTCAGCTCCTGCCCTTGGTCAAAACTAAACAACACCACCCGCAGCTCCGCACTCTGCACCAGCGTCCGGCTCACGATTCCCGCCGCCGAAATCTCAGCCGCCCCCGCCAGGGTGATCGCGGCCGCATCAGTCGTCGGTAGCAAAGTCGTGTGGCTCATGTCGCCGCCACTCTAGTCCGCACGCCACGCTCACGCCTTGATCCGCATCAAGCCCCGCGCGCTTTCCATCCGCCTCCACAGATCGCTATGCACAAGCCCCGCGTTAAAAAGATCCCGCCCTTCCAGCTCAAAACCCGCCGCCACCAGCGCCTCGTCCGGCGGCGTCAACCGCGACGCCTCCAACTTCACCGCCGCTCGAAAAAACGAATACATCAGCCGGTGGACCAGCCTCCCTCGCAATCGCCGCAACCCGCTTGGCGGCAGACAAAAATCCGTCAGCAGCCAGCATCCGCCGTCCGAAACCTGGCCCGCGATTCCCGCCACCACGCCCGCCAGCTCCGCCGCCCCGAAACAATCCAGCACGAACGGCGTGATCACCGCATCAAACTCCGCCCCGCCCTCCACCGTCCTCTCGCGCTCTCCCAGCCAGCTCCTCACATCCGCGTGAACCCACTCGATCCCCTCGCTTGAAAGTCCCTGCCGCGCCAGCCGCCTCTGCGCCGCCGCGATCATGCCCGCACTCGCCTCGACCACCGTCACGCGCTGCCGCGACCAGCGACGCCGCATCACTTCCAGCGTCCGCCCAGGCCCTTCGCCCACGATCAACACCCGCCGCCGCTCACGCAGCGCATCCAGCCACCGCGTCCGCGCCTGCTGCAACACCCGCCCCGCGAGCACCGCCTCCATCCACCGATAATGCGGCGCGAGCCGGTCGAAACTCATTCCGCGCGACATCACTCCACCGCCCTTCCGCCTCGATTCCAAATCACCCACGCCACCGCCGCGCCCACCGCATACGCCACCACATCCCACCCGTCAGCGACTCCATACTGCGGCATCATCCACGGCCCGGCTCCTTCGCAAATCACCGCCCAGATCACTGTGTGCGCGCCCACTTCCCTCCACGTCGGCGCACGATCATCCGCCCGCCAGCCAAACAGCCGGTAACTCCACAACAACCACGGCAGCGCCGCCGGGATCACCAGCACGTCATTGAAATGACTGTGGAAAAATCCCGGCCCCACCTGCGGCTTGATCACAAAACGATTCAGCGCGTACAGCGCCCACGCGCTCACGCACACCGGATCGAATCCATAGCGAAAACGTTTCACGTCACAGCAGCGCGAACATCAAAAAACCCGCGCCGATGGCCAGGCCCAGCTGCCCGATGATCGGGACGAAACGAAGAAATGTCTGTGGTGTGTTCATAGGAAAATAGTCGAAATCAAAAATGCCCGCATCGCTCGTGCGCGCTCGTTCGCTCGTCATGTTGCATCCTGCTTCCGCGCCAGCCAGCCCGGCTCGCGTTGATGCTCATCCTCCCAGCGCAGCCGCCGCGCCGACAGGATCGCCGCACGCCCCAAATAGCCCACGATCTTCCGCTCCTCGCCGCGCGCCACCACCGGCAGCCGCCCGATGTCATGCTGGTGCATCCGCGTCACCGCATCATGCAGATCCTCATCCGGAAACGCCGTCACGAGCTCCGTGCTCGCCACCTCATCCAGCCGCCGCGCGCCGTTTCCTCGCGCCAGCGCATGGAGAAGATCTTTCCGCGTGATGATTCCCACCAGCCCCCGCTCCTCATCCGCCACCAGCAGCGCCTGATGATGGCTCGTCTCCGGATCGTGGTTACCGATCCGGTCCGCCAGCGCGTTCACCGTCATCGCCGACGACACCGTTTGCGGCACCGGCTCCATCACCGCCGACACCCGCACATGCGCGAACACATCCACATCGAACTCCGCCGGCACGCTTACGCCTCGCTGCGTCACCGGTGCCGTCATGATCGAATGCTGCGACAACAACCGCGCCGTGAACAACGCCCCCGTCGCCGCCGTCGCCACCGGCCACAGCACCCCGCTCTGCTGCGTGATCTCCACCCCCAGCACGATCGACGCGAAAAACGCCCGCGATCCCCCCGCGAAAAACGCCACCATCCCCGCCAATGCCGCCAGCCCCGGCGACACACCAACTCCTCCCACGCGCTCCACCAGCGCCCCCGTCATCACGCCCACGCCGCCGCCCACCATCAGCATCGGCGCCAGCGTCCCGCCCGAGCTTCCACTCCCGAGCGAGATCACCCACGCCGCCAGCTTGCACCCGCAGATCACCGCCACCGCCATCAACGAAAAATGCCCGCCCAGCAGCCCCGCGATCTCCTCATACCCCGCCCCGAAAATCCGCGGCTGCCACCACCCGATCACGCCGACGATCAACCCGCCGACCACCGGCCGCCACATCCACGACCCGCCCAGCTTCGCAAAAATCGCCTCCGCCCCATGCACCGCAGCCGTCGCCGCGACGGCCAGCGCTCCCGCCACCACTCCGATCGCCACCAGCGGCAGCCAGTCGTGAAACGCCACCGCCCCGACCTCCCCCATAGGAAACACCGCGCCCGCTTCGCCCCAGGCCACCCGCAACGCCTGCGCAAACGTCGCCGCCAGCATCACCGGCACCAGCGACCGCGCCTTGAACTCGAATAACAACAACTCCACCGCCAGCAACGTAGCCGCCAGCGGACTACCAAACACCGCCGTCATCGCCGCCGCCCCGCCCGCACAAAGCAAAATCTTCCGCTCCACCGCCGTCAGCGTCAGCGCCTGCCCGAGCAACGATCCGATCGCCCCGCCCATCGCGATCACCGGCCCCTCCGCCCCATACGGCCCGCCCGTCCCGATCGAGATCGCCGAGCCCACCGGCTTCAGCAACGCCACCCGCGGCGCGATCCGGCTCCTGTTCGTCAGCACCTGCTCCATCACCTCCGGAATCCCATGCCCCAAAATCCCCCGCGTTCCCCACCGCGCCAGCGCCACAATCAACACCGCCCCCACCACCGGCACCGCGATCACCCACGCGCCCCATCCATGCCCCGCCGGTGAAACCAACTCCATCTCCACTCTGCCATAAAACGCCGCGTTCGTGATCAGCCCGATCAGCGCCAGCAATCCATGCGCCGCCACCGTCGCCGCTCCCGCGATCGCCAGCGCCAGCACGCACAACAGCACCGGCCGCTGCGCGCTCGCCTGAGCCACCGGCATCGCCCGCGACATCACGCGCCTTCCTCCTGCGCCGCCGTCACCACAGCCGACAACACCGCCGCCAGCTCCGGTCCCACCCGCTTCAACTCCGCGCGATGCACCGCCGTCAGCTTCTCCAAAAGCCTCAGCCCCTTCGCCGTCACCGTCAGCAACACCTGCCGCCCATCCTCGGCCGACACCGCCCGCTTCATGAGCCCCGCCGTCTCCAGCCGGTCCACCAGCTCCACCGTGCTGTGATGCCGCAGCTGCAACCGCTCCGCCAGCTCGCCCACCGTCAGCTCCTCGCGCCCCGGCATTCCCTGCACCGCCAGCAACGCCTGATGCTGCTGCGGCGTCACTCCCGCTTCCGATGTCGCTTCTTCGCTGAACCGCAAAAACCGCCTCAACGAATAACGCCATGCCGCCAGCTTCTCGTAATCCGCTTTGCTGAACGCTCTCACACTCGAAGTCTGCACGGCTGCTTTGGGCATAAAGATATATCGCTATGCGATACTTCAAGAAAGCCAAGCCGCTTTTCTTTTCCTCGCTGCCTCACGTTCCCAATAGCTTCCACCCCCACCCGCACACCCCGCACGCCGCCAGCACCGCGATCATCCCGCCCTTCCACCGCTGGAGCGCCGCGAACGCCACCGCCGCCAGCCCCACCGCAAACCAGTCGATCACCCCTTCGCGCGGGTGAAAAACCTGCCACCCAAACCACACCGCCAGGTTCAGCACCACGCCCACCACCGCTGCTGTCACCGCCGCCAGCGCTCCGCTCAATGCCGCATTCCCCCGCACCCGCTCCAGATACGGCGCCCCGAGAAAAATCCACAGGAAACACGGCACGAACGTCGTCCACGTCGTGATCGCCGCGCCCAGCGTCGCCGCCATCAGCGGACTCATCTCCCCCGGCTGATTCCACCCGCCGAGAAATCCCACAAACTGCACCACCATGATCAGCGGCCCCGGCGTCGTCTCCGCCAGCCCCAGCCCATCCAGCATCTGCGCCGCCGTCAGCCAGCCCTGCACCTCCACCGCCTGCTGCCCCACGTAAGGGAGCACCGCATACGCCCCGCCAAACGTCACCATCGCCGTCTGGCTGAAGAAGACCCCTTCCTTCGCCAGCGTCCCGTCCCACCCCTGCCACAGCCCCGCCACCATCACCGGCGTCCACCACAACACCAGCGACACACCGAGCACCTTCACCGCCCGACCGACCGATGCCCGCGCATGATCCGGCACCGCCTCCATCAGCTCCCCATCCGCCCCCGCGCCGCCAAACCCCTTCAACCCCGCCCGCGCCGAGACAAATCCGATCGCCAGCGCCCCGACCACCACCGCAGGAAACGGCACGCGCAGGAAAAAAATCGCAACAAACGCCCCCGCCGCCAGCGCCCAGTGCCCCGGCGTCTTCAAAGCCCGTTTCCCGATCCTCAGCACCGCCGCCGCGACCACCGCCGTCACCGCCGGCTTCAATCCATAAAACGCCCCCGCCAGCCACCCCGTGTGCCCAAAACTCACATACACCCAGCTCAGCGCCCACAACAGCAACGCCGCCGGCAGCACGAACAACACCCCCGCCACGATCCCACCCCACGTCCGGTGCAGCAGCCATCCGCAATAAACCGCCAGCTGCGTCGCCTCCGGTCCCGGCAGCAGCATGCAAAAATTCAACGCATGCAAAAACCGCTTCTCCCCGATCCACCCCTTCCGCTCCACCAGCTCCTCATGCATGATCGCGATCTGCCCCGCCGGCCCGCCAAAGCTGATGAACCCCAGCTTCAGCCAGAACTTCAGCGCTTCACGAAAAGAGGGACGTGCAACTGCCTGTGACATGCCGCCCGCGAGCGTCCGCAGATGCCGCTCTCACGCAAGCCCCGGCCTCCCACGTGTCGCCGATGTCACCCATCCGCAACTTTCCCCCCTGCCGCGCTTGTGCCCGGCACCGACTGCGCCGATATAACAGCAGTCCCGATCCCCCAACGGCCCCCGCCCCATGCGGCCCTTCCCAGCTTACCGCCTATCCGTCCGGCTTCTCACCCTCTGTGCGTTTCTGTGCCTCGCTCCCGGCGCTTTCGCACAGCCCGACCGCGATCGCTTCGCGCGCCCCCTCGTCATCCCCACCCACACGGATAACTACCCGTACTCCTTCGTCGGTGCCTCCGGCCAGCCCGAGGGCTTCACCGTCGAACTCCTCGACGCCGTCGCCCGCACGATGAGCCTCAAAATCGAGCGCCCCCTCCTCCCGTCGCAAAATTTCAAGGACGGCCTCGTCTCCGGCCGCTACGACATCCTCCAGGTTTACTCCTTCGATCCCAGCCGCGAATCCTTTGCCGCCTTCTCCACGTCCTACCTCACCCTCCAGGGCTCCCTCTTCGTCAACCGCCACGCAGGCCTCCGCTCGCACGACGACCTCCCCGGCCGCGAGATCGTCATCGTCGGCCCCGGCAGCCCCGGCGACCAGTACATGCGCGAGTACGCCCCCGCGTCCCGCATCACCTACCTCGGCGGCGCGCAAGAAGCTCTTCACCACCTCGAAGCAGGCACCCGCCAGGTCGTCTTCCTCACCCGGCTCACCGCCCTCTCCGTCATCGAGCACTACGGCCTCAAAAATGTCGTCCCCCTCGATCCCCCACTCCACGGCGCCGACGTCCGCTTCTGCTTCGCCGTCCGCCGCGACGACACCGAACTCCTCACCCGCCTCAACGAGGGCCTCGCCATCCTCCATCGCACCGGCGAATTCAACCGCCTCTACGAAAAGTGGTTCAACCGCGTCGAACCCCGCAAAATCTCCCGCCAGCAGGCCGCCTTCATCGCCTTCCCTCTCCTCCTGATCGCCCTCGCCGTCGCCCTCTACGCCTGGTGGCACCAGCGCCAGCTCCGCACCCGTCTCGCCCGCCAGTCCGCCGAACTCGCCGAAAGCCGCGCCCTCCTCGCCGAGGCCCAGGCCTTCGCCCACCTCGGCCACTGGCGCCGCACTTTCGGCCCTCCCGACACCGTCATGTGGTCCGATGAAACGTTCCGTATTCACGAACTCGATCCCGCCTCCGGCCCGCCAAAAACCTTCGACGAGCTCGCCGCCACCGCCCTCCCCGCCGACTCCGCCCGCTGGCGCGCCTCCGTCGAACGCGCCATGCGCGAAAAATTCTCTTACCAGCTCGACCTCGCCATCGAGCCCCGCCCCGGCCTCCGCAAATTCATCCATATCCGCGGCCGTTCCCAGACCGACTCCTCCGGCCGCGTCACCGCCGTCTTCGGCACCGTCCAGGATATCACCGCCCGCCGCGCCGCCGAGCTCGCCCGCCAGGAATCCGAACAACTCCTTCGCGCCCTATACGACAACCTCCCCAACGCCCTCGGCGTCCTCGACCGCACGGCCACCGGCTGGGAACTCGTCTCCCTCAACCCCGAAGCCGTCCGCCTCACCGGCCTCGCCGACCTGTCCACCATCGGCGAACCCGAAACCGCTTCCCTCTCCAAAGAAGCCTGGTGGCGCGACCTCCTCGCCCGCGCCGACTCCGCCACCTCCCCCGTCCGCTTCCAGTTCCAACGCGACGACCTCCGCCGCGAATTCGCCGCCACCCTCGTTCCCCTCCGCGCCCCCGACGGCCACCCCCGCTGCTGCTTCCTCATCGAGGACATCACCGACCGCAACATCCGCGACGCTGAGATCGCCCAGGGCCGCCGCCTCCGCGCCATCGGCGAAATGGTCGGCGGCATCGCCCACGAATTTAACAACCTCCTCACCCCCATCCTCATCACCGCCGACGCCCTCGCCAGCGATCCCCGCTCCGATCCCGCCCACCAGGCTGAACACAAACTCATCGCCGACACCGCCCGCCGCGCCTCCGGCCTCACCCGCCGCCTCCTCACCTTCGAGCGTAAAGCCGACCGTAAGGCCGAACTCGTCAACCTTCACACCGTCGTCGAGGCCAACCTCGATCTCCTCCGCCACACCGCCGACCGCCGTATCCGCCTCTCCAACACTCTCGGCGCCGACCTCCCCGCCCTCCACCTCGACACCGGCGATCTCAACCAGATCGTCCTCAACCTCCTTCTCAACGCCCGCGACACCCTCGACGAGAAACTCACCCTCCCGTCCGCCCCCGGCTGGCAGCCCTCCATCACCCTCGACGCCGCCACCCTCCCCGCCTCCGCCACCACTCCCCAAGACGCCACTCACTCCACACCCGACCACTGGCTCCGCCTCGCCGTCACCGACAACGGCCTCGGCATGTCCCCCGCCATCATCGAGCGCATCTTCGAGCCCTTCTACAGCACCAAACAAGTCGGCCGCGGCACAGGCCTCGGCCTCGCCACCGTCTGGCACCTCGTATCCGATCTGGGCGGACGCATCGAGGTCCAGTCCACCGAAGGCACCGGCACCACCTTCTTCGTCTACCTCCCGGTCCGCCCCGTCGCCCTCGCGCCCGCGGCCACGCCCCCCGAATCGCCCCGCCCCGACTCCGGCCTGCGCCTCCTCGTCGCCGAAGACGAAGAACTCATCGCCAGCGTCCTCGGCACGCTCCTCAGGCGCGAACGCCACGAGGTCACCCTCGCCCCCAACGGCCGCCAGGCCTGGGAGATCTTTGAGCACAACCCCGCCGCCTTCGACGCCCTCCTCTTCGATCTCAACATGCCCGAGATGACCGGCCTCGAACTCACCCGCCGCGTCCGTGCCTCCGGCTACCGCGGCCCGCTCCTCATCATGAGCGGCCGCATCACCGAAGAAACCCGCCGCGAACTCACCACCCTCCAGGTCGATGCCATCGTGAACAAACCATTCACCCTCGACTCTCTCCGCTCCGCCCTCGCCCTCGCCCTCGCCCGGCATGGGTAAGCCGGGCGCCCGTCCGTCACAGCGCCACCTTGAAAACGATCGCTGCCTCCGCCACCGGCGTCCCCTCAACCGGCCCGATCACCAGCGCATCCTCACTCTGCTCCCACGTCACCGTCCCGCCCCCGCCGAGCAGCCGCACATCCGCCACGCCGCTCCCGCCCGCCGCCTTCCCAAGCGCCGCCAGCCGTAGTGGCTCCGTGGGCACGCCCATCACGATCACGTAAACCGTCCGCCCATCCTTGCTCGCGGTATACCGCAAATCCGCCGCCGTGAACGGCTTTCCCTTCCCCTCATTAAATCCCTGCGCCGTCAGCTCCACGCCCACACTCGCCGGGCCTTCGCCAAAAACTTTCCACGGTCGCGTCGCATAGATCGCTTCGCCATTCACCGCCATCCACGCCGCGATCTCCTCCAGGATCGCCACTTCCTTCTCGTCGATCGCCCCATCGCCGCGCACCGGCACATTAAGCAGCAGATTGCCGTTCTTGCTCACGATATCCGCCAGCATGTGGATCACCGTCCGCGCCGACTTGTACCGGTCCTTCTCATAAACGCTCCGGTTATAATGCCAGCCGCCCAGGCACGTGTCGGTCTGCCACGCATAAGGCAGCGTCGTCGCGGGAACTCCGCGCTCGATGTCCCACACCAGCGCCTTCCGCTGCTCGTCATTCAAAATTTTCCCGAAGATCACGCCCGCGTCTCCCGCCCCGCGTCGCGCATGCGTCGCGTTGTAGAAATGCGCCGCGATCTTCAGCCCCGCGTCCGACACCGGCCACAACGGCAGCGCCGTGTCGTCGAAGTACAGCAGATCCGGCTTCGCCTGATTGATGAGATCCACCGTGCGATCGTAGAAATTCTGGCAATAAGCCAGATCCGTCCGCGTCACGCCGTTGTCCCAATGCCAGCGCCGGTGAATCGACTCCGCCGCCTCGAACCCCGGACTCGGCGCATGGGCTTGCGCGTAGAGCTCCTGCGGATCGAGCCCCTCCCACCACGTGCCTTTCCCGTCAGCCAGCGTGAGTTTTCCATCGTACGGCACGCCCGCCTTGTCCCCCGTCTTGTCCGCGCCCTGCGCGACTTCGTACCAGCTCCACGCATGCGCCGCGTGGACGCTCACGCCAAACGGCAGCCCTTGCGCCCGCGCCGCCGCCGCCCATCCCGCGATCAAATCTTTTTGCGGCCCCACGCGCACCGAGTTCCACGCGTGATGCCGGCTCGCCCACAGGTCGAGATTGTCGTGGTGATTCGCCATCGCGAAAAAATACCTCGCTCCCACGCGCTTGTAGAAAGCGACGAGCTTCTCCGGCTCCCACTTCTCCGCCTTCCACGCGTGGATCACATCCTTGAATCCAAACACCGACGGATGCCCGTAACGCTCCACGTGAAACTTATTCTGCCGGTGCCCCTGCACATACATGAAACGCGCATACCAGTCGCCCGCCTCCGGGACGCACTGCGGCCCCCAATGCGCCCACATCCCGAACTTCGCGTCGCGAAACCACTCCGGCACCTCATAACCCTCCAATGATTTCCACGTTGGCGCGAACGCCCCCGCCGCCACCGGCTCCACCCGCGTCGAAACAATGTGCTCCGGCGTCGCATCGCTCGACAGCGACTCCGCCTCCATCGGCACCGTCACCACCAACACAGACGCCAGCATCCAGGAAACGTGAGAATAGTTCGGGCTCATAAATTCGTTTAGTTTTCTGCTATCGGTTTCATCCCTCCGAGGGTGGACGCGTCATCCCTGACGCGCCGGTGCGACTCACTTCCCCGCCGGATTCACCACCCGCTCCTCCGACGGCAGTTCCGCCACATCCGCCAGATCTCGGTCCAGCGCCGCGCCATCGAACGGAATCACGATCACCTTGTTCCCATGTCGGTCGTTTCCCTTCTCCTCGTCCTTCGGCACATCGAGCACCGCCAGCGTCACCGCGACCACATGCCCGTTCTCGATCACGACCGCCGGCCGCTCCAGCTTGTCCCAACGATTCACCGTCCCATCCGTGTAGCGGACAAAATCCACGCGCGGATCGTACGCCACGCCACGCAACGACCAGCCGCTGATCCCGTCCTTCGACGTCAGGTGATAAGCCCTGCGCTGGCTCCAGCTGTTCACGACGATGTGATAACGCCCGCCGCTAAACCAGATCACCGGATCTTCGAGATCGCGCTGCTCCAGCCCCGGGATCTTCGGATAAATGCTCGGCCCCTGCGCCACGTACGGCCCGAGAATCCCGCTCTTGCTGATCAACATCTGCCCCGAGCGCGGCACGATTTGAAAATCGCCGTCAGGCCGCAGCATCACCGAGTAGTTCGACGCGCGCTTACGCACATCACCCTCGGTCACGATATTCCCAAAATGTGTCCACGGCCCATCGAGCGAGTCCGAAACGAACACATCTCCCTGCCGCGTTTCGCTCACCACCACCGCATAGCGCCCGTCCGGTAGTTTAAGCGCGGTGACATTGTGCCCGCGCCCGTTCTGATTCCCCGGCCACATCGGCCCGCGATCCACATACGGTCCGAGCAGATGCTCGCTGATCGCACTGACGCCAATCGAGTCCTTCCACCCGTGATGCCCACGCGGCTCATCCCAGCGACTCGCAAACAGCCGGTACTTCCCATCTGCGCCGCGAATGATCTGCCCATCCCAGTAACAATAACGATTCGCCCCGTCCTCGAGCCCGTTCCGCGTATCGCGCGGCAAAGTTCCCGGCGCTCCCCACGCCTCCGCCGTCAACGGCCCCTGCGCCGGTATCGGCAAAAAATAATCAATGAACGATTTGGTCTTGGCCGCCGCGCCCGACTCAGCCGCCGCAAGCGCGACTGAAGTCAGACCAGCACAAGAGAGCGCCAGCAACAGGACGGATTTCAGGCAGGTTTTCATAGGGGAAATATATCCGGGGGTTACCGCAGTCGGTTCATTCACGCGCAGCCGTCTGCTTGCTTCCTAGGAAACTCAAAAAGCTTAGAACCCGGACGGACTCGCGAGCTTTTCCAACTGTCCACCGATATGTCCGATGACCGCCGTGACCGGCACGTCTCGCCCGGCATTTACCCCACCGCCTTCACGCCGCGTCCGGAAAAAACTTCACCAGCATCGCCGCCAGCTCCGGCGGCCGCAGCGGCTTGGTCAGATAACCATCCATCCCCGCCGCCACGCATTGCTCCGAGTAGCCTTTCACCGCGTGCGCCGTCAGCGCCACAACCGGCACCCGCGCCCGGCGCTCCACCTCGATCTCGCGGATATGCTGCGTCGCCTCCATCCCGTCCATACCCGGCATCTGCACATCCATCAGCACGATGTCGTATCGGCCATCCCGGTACTTCGAGACCGCCTCTTCGCCGTGCGAGGCCAGCTCGACCGCATGACCCATCTTCCGCAACAACGTCGATGCCACCACTTGGTTCACCGTATTATCCTCGGCCACGAGCACCCGCAGCGTCCGCCGAGCACTCGTTCTCGAAGTCTTTTCCGCCTCCACAGCCTCCGCCGGAGCGAGAAACAAATCCCGCAGACACTCGTCCAGCCGCGCGCTCGTGACCGGTTTTCTCAGTCCAAAATCCGCCCCGATCTCCGCGAGTGTCCGTGCATCCAGCGCATGATCCGTCGCCGTGAGTGCCACGACTCGCGCCGCACTCACCAGCGCCCGCGCCCGCCGCACTTCCGAAGCCGCGTCCACGCCCGGATGTGAAACATCGATGAACAACAAATCCACCGGCTCTCCCTGCGGTTCATCCGCCCCCACAGCCCCTATGCCGCGATGATTCAACTGTGCTGCGAGTTCGCTCCGCACCGTGCCCGCCGTTCCAGCCACGAGCGCCGTCCGTCCGCGCACCGCCTCCGGCAACGCCCGCCCCGCCCGGCCAGTCACGATCCGCTCCAGCTTCAAACTGAAATAGAAACGACTCCCCTTCCCCGGCTCGCTCTCGACCGCGATCTGCGCGCCCATCAGCGCCACCAGCCTCCGGCAGATCGTGAGCCCCAGTCCCGTCCCGCCGAAGCGCCGCGACATCGAGCTGTCCGCTTGCTCGAACGGATCGAAAATCGCCGCCAGTCGGTTCTTCGGAATGCCGATCCCCGTGTCCTCCACACTTACGCGCACCACGCACTCGCGCCCATCGTCGGCGATCATCTCCGCCCGCAGCACCACTTCGCCGCTCTCCGTGAACTTCAGCGCGTTCCCCAGCAGATTGATGATGACCTGCCGCAACCGCGACGCATCCCCGCGCAGCCGCCCGTGCAAGGCAGGATCGGATACGCACACCAGCTCCAGCCCCTTGCGCGCCGCCCGGATGGCCACCGTGTCCGCCGCTCCCTCCAGACACTCCACCAGATCAAACTCCACTGGATCGAGCGTCAGCTTGCCCGACTCGATCTTCGAAAAATCCAGGATGTCGTTGATCACCGTCATCAACGCCTCGCCCGATGCGATCACCGTCCGCAGATAATCCGCCTGCTCCTTGTCCTTGGCCAGCCCCAGTGCCAGCTCCGTCATGCCGATCACCCCGTTCATTGGCGTGCGGATCTCATGACTCATGTTGGCGACAAAATCGCTCTTCGCCCGGCTCGCCGCCTCCGCCACATCCTTGGCCTTCTCCGCCGCATCCTTCGCCTGCGAAAGATCCCGAGTACGCTCGTCCACCAGCCGCGCCAGCTCCGCATGGATCGCCCTCATCCGCCGCGTCCGCCAGATAAAGAACCCCGCGAAACCCGCGCATATTCCGGCACCCGTCAACGGCCAGAACCACCACGTCTCCGTGAAGTGAGGCTCCAGATACACCTCGCACACCGCCGGCTCCAGACTCCACACGCCATCGTTGTTCGTCCCGATCACCTCAAAGCGCCGCGGCCCCGGCCCCAGCCCTCCATAAAACGCCTCACGCCGCCCGCCCGCATCCACCCACTCCTTGTCCACGCCCGAAAGCCGGTATTTGAACCGGTTCTCCGATGAATTCGTCAGGCTCAGCGCCGTGAAATGAAACGCCAGCTCTCCACGCCCCGCCGGGATCGCCTTCAACTCCTCGCCCCGCCGCTCGATCTTGTCCGCCACCACCCGCTCAATCACCACGCGCGGTGCCAGCGCGTTCGCGCGGATGCGCTCCGGATGGATGATCGCCACGCCCTTGCTCGTCGCGAACAGCAGATTCCCGTCGCCCGCCAACGCCACCGCATGCGACGACGCCGAATTCGGCGCCGGGCTCCGCATCCCGTCCTGCTCGTTATACAGTGTAAACTCCAGCGCCGCCTTCTTCCCCGCCGAAACCGCCTCGAACTCCGTCATCGGGATGCGCACCACCCCATTGCGATAACCCACCCAAAACGCCCCGCCGTGCTCGATCGCTGAATACGTGAGAATCCCCACCGACGTCGGCATCGTGAACGTCTCCACCCCGTCCCCGCGCACACGCTGGATCTGCAACCCGTCGCGAAACACCCACACCGTCCCGTCCGCCGCCTCCAGGATGCGCGTCACATTGTTCTTCGCCGGCGTCTCCTTGTGGAAACCCGTCCACTTGTCATCCGACGGATCGTACCAGCCGAGCCCACCTGCCCAGCCGACCCACACCCGCCCGCGCCGGTCGATCATCATCGCCCCAGGCAGCGTCACCTCCGGCATCACCACCGTTTCGAAACGCCCGTCCTTCAAACGCTGCAATCCGTTCCGCGCGCTGAGCAACCACACATCTCCCTTCGCATCCGTCGCGATCGTCCTCACCCGTGTGTCTATCCCCTCGTCTTTTCCAAAATGAGTAAATGCCCCGTCCTTCAACCGGCTCACCCCCTGCCCGTAGTACCCGATCCACAACGCCCCGTCCCGCCCTTCGTGCAGCGCGATCACACCTTCCTCTTTTAATCCATCCGCCTGGTGCAGCGTCCGCCCACTTCCATCCGTGAAATGCGTCAGCCCCCCGCCCCACGTTCCGGCCCACCACGAGCCGTCCCGCATCGCCTCCACCGACAGCACCGAATTCGCCTCCAGCCCTTCCCGCCGCGTGTAGTTCATCACCTTCACATCCCCCAGCCGCACCAGCCCCGAATCCGTCCCGCACCACAAATTCCCTTCGCGATCCTCCGTGATCGCCAGCACATGGCTCAGCGTCTCCACCCCGCGCACCACCACCGGCTCCAGCTTTCCATTCGCATAACGCAAAAGCCCGTTCGGCGTCCCGATCCATAGATTCCCATCCCGGTCGATCTGCAGACTGCGCACCGTGTTCACCGGCACTCCGCCCAGCGACGGCACCCGCCTAAACTTCTCACCGTCAAATCGATAAAGCCCCGACGGCGCCCCCAGCCACCAGCTCCCGTCTGCATTCTGCACCACCGCGCGCATCTCCCCGATCACCGCCCCCGATCCCTGATACCTGAAGACCATCGCCTCCCCGTCTTTCACCATCATCGACGGCGTACCCATGACCACGATACCGTCTCCATTCCGCTCCGGCACCACCATGTTGATGCTCGACAGCTTCACACCTTTCGGTGCCGCCACTTCCTCCAGCTTTCCTCCCCGATAACGAAAAATTTTGTTCGACGTGCTCAGCACCAACCCGCGCTCACCATCGCGCGCGATCCACGTCACGTTCTGCCCTTCCAACGCCTTCAAACTCTCCGGCCGCATCCACTCGCCGCGCCGGTTCCACACCACGCCATTCGGCGTCCCGATCCAAAGCATCCCGTCCACGTCTTCATACGTGCAATACGCCACCTCGTCCTCCGGCAGCAGCGGCACATTCGCGTGCGTGTACGCCGTGAACGTCACTCCATCGAAACGCGCCAGCCCGCCTCGCGCGCTCAACCACAAATACCCCTCCGCCGTCTGCGACACCGCCCGCACCGCCGCATACGGGATACCGTGGTGCGTCGTCCACTCGTCATAACGATAGTGCGAAGGCGCGCGCGACGGATCGAGCCCGCTCACCACGCCCACCGCGCCCAACAACAGTCCCAGGCCCGCCAGCAGACGGACCGACAGGGAAAAGCGATGGGGCAGACGCGGCGGCAACACCTGCCAGCATCGGCACATCCCAACCCGGAGTTTACCCCGTTTGACTGTATGAGAGCGCCTCCTTTGCCCGCCTCACCCATCGGGTATCGCCTGCCTCCGTCCGCCGCTTACCCCCCTTGAGCCGGACAAAACCACCCCGCATCGCCCGTCCTTTTGCGCACCTCCGCAGGCGTCTGCCCCGCTCACCCTCTTTCCGGCCATCCGGTCGGACCGTCAGTAACATCAGCAGTCACCCAAAAACATGAATACCCCAAGAACCACGCTCCTCGCGCTCGCCGCCTTCGGCCTGTCGCTCGGCTCCGCCGCACCGCTCGCCGCCGCTCCTTATCAAATGGAAAACCTCGGCCGCGGCGTCGTCGCCCTCCGCACCTCCGGCACCGATGTCTACATCGGCTGGCGCCACCTCGGCCTCGATCCCTCCGGCATCGGATACAACGTCTACCGCTCCGCCAACGGCGCCACCGCCGTGAAGCTAAACGCCTCCCCCATCACCGCCTCCACCAACTTCGTGGACACCACGTCCACCGCTTCGGCCACTAACGTCTACACCGTCCGCCCCGTCATCAGCGGCGTCGAGCAAACCGCCAGCGCCGGTTTCACACTTCCCGCCAACTCCACCGCCACCGGCTACCTCCGCGTCCCGCTGATGCAGCCCGCCGGCGGCACCACCCCCAGCGGCGAAGCCTACACCTACTCGCCCAACGACACCTCCGTCGGTGACCTCGACGGCGACGGCGAATACGAACTCGTCGTGAAATGGGACCCCTCCAACTCCAAGGACAACTCCCAGTCCGGTTACACCGGCAACGTCTACCTCGACGCCTACCGTCTAAATGGCACCCGCCTCTGGCGCATCGACCTCGGCCGCAACATCCGCGCCGGTGCTCATTACACCCAGTTCCAGGTGTATGACCTCGACGGAGACGGCCGCGCCGAGGTCGCTTGCAAGACTGCACCAGGCACCGTCAGCGGCACCGGACAAAACGTCCTCATGGGCAGCGACAGCGCCAGCGCCGACTACCGCAACTCCAGCGGCTACATCCTCAGCGGCCCCGAATACCTCACCATCTTCAACGGCCAGACCGGTGCCGCCCTCGCCACCGCCGCCTACGTCGTGCCTCGCGGCACCGTCGGCAACTGGGGCGACACCTACGGCAACCGCGTTGACCGCTTCCTCTCCGGCGTCGCCTACCTCGACGGCAACCGCCCCAGCCTCATCATGTGCCGCGGTTATTACACCCGCGCCGCCATCGCCGCCTGGGATTACCGCAACGGCGCGCTCACCCAGCGCTGGACCTTCGACACCGGCGACAGCACCACCGGTTCCCTCGCCGCCTATCGCGGCCAGGGTGCCCACTCACTCTCCATCGCCGACGTCGATAACGACGGAAAACAGGAGATCATCTACGGCTCCTGTACGATCGACGACAACGGTGCCGGCAAATACTCCACCACCCTCGGACACGGCGACGCCCTCCACGTCTCCGACATGAATCCCAGCCGCTCCGGCCTCGAAGTCTGGATGGTCCACGAATCACCGTCCTCCTACGGCAACTACGGCTCCGAAATGCACGACGCCAGCACCGGTGCCATCCTCTTCGGCACCTCCGGCGAAGGTGCTGACATCGGCCGCGGCTGCGCGGGCGACATCGACTCCCGTTACCTCGGCTATGAATGCTGGGCCTCGCGCGGCGGCCTCTACTCCGCCAGCGGCACCCTCATCTCCAGCACCCGCCCCAGCCCCATGAACTTCATGATCTGGTGGGACGCCGACCTGAAACGCGAGTTCTTGGACGGCACCACCATCTCCAAATGGAACGAAACCGCCTTCAACTCCACCACGCTCCTCGCCGCCTCAGGCGTCGCTTCTAACAACTCTACCAAGTCCACGCCCAACCTATCCGGCGATATCCTCGGCGACTGGCGCGAAGAACTCATCCTCCGAGAAACCGGCAACACCGCCCTGCGTATCTACATTTCCACGTCAGTCGCGACCAACCGTCTCTACACGCTCATGCACGACGCCCAGTACCGCGTCGCGATCGCCTGGCAGAACGTCGGCTACAACCAGCCTCCCCACCCAGGTTTCTACCTCGGCTCCGGCATGAGCGCCCAGCCCGCGGCTAACATCACCTACGTCGGCGGCACCGTCACTCCGCCCACCAGCGACACGTACCAAGCTGAGTCCGCCGCCATAGCCGGCGGCACCACCATCGACTCCAACAACGCCGGCTTCAACGGCACCGGCTTCGCCAACCTCCCCGTCACCGGCGGCTCGCTCACCTTCAGCAACGTCGATGGAAACGGCGGCGGCACCAAGGCCCTCCAAATCCGCTACGCGCTCGGCGCGGCGGCTGCCCGTACTGGCAACCTCACCGTCAACGGCTCCACCACCAGCATCACCTTCCAGCCCACCGGTGCGTGGACGACATGGACCACGCTCACTGTGAACATCGCCCTCAATAACAACTCCACAAACACGATCCAGTTCGCCAGCACCGGCGGCGACCTCGGCAACATCGACCAGATTACCGTGCCATAGCTCTCCGTTGTAGGCGGGGTGCCCTCACCCCGCATCCGCCCAACGTGAAAAACAAAAAGGCCGCACGATCACTCGTGCGGCCTTTTTAATTTTTGAAAGAAAACGCCCCTTACTTGGCGGCCTCAGTCTTCTCGCCGACCAGACGATAGACCTCGATGCCACCGAGCAGAAAGCAACCGAGCCCATAGTCTTCAAAATCAGGCTGCTTGTCGTACGTCACCGGCTGGCCGTCCTTCGGCTCCTTACCCGTGCTCTGGAGATAGCCGAGGAATCCATTCGCATGCACCGCGTCCGCGACCATGGCGTTCCACGCTTTGAAAATCACCGGCTCATACACATCGCGCGGAAGGATTCCCTGACGAACGCCCCACGCCATGCCGTAAACAAAGAGCGCCGTACCAGAAGTCTCCTTGCCGCCGAAGTTGGTCGGATCGTGCAGGCTCACATTCCAAAAACCGTCCTCCCGCTGCACCTTGCGGATCGCCTCGCACATGGTGACGAGCATGTCCGTGTACTCCTTGCGATGCGGCGAATCCTTGGGCAGCAGCTCAAGCGTACGCACCATGGCGCCGACCACCCAGCCATTACCGCGCGACCAGTAACTGTCCTCGCCATTCGGCTCGGTGTACGGCGGATCGAAATCCTTGTCGCGCCACCACAGTCCGTCGGCCGGATTGAAGAGACCTTTTTCGCCGTGCTTGTTTTTCGAGTACAGGTACATCGCGTGCATCTTCTCGACGTACTTCGGGTCACCCGTCATCGCGCCAAGCTTGGCGAAGACCGGCATGCCCATCTGGAGCGCATCGATCCACCACCACGCCGCATCGTCATCTTCGGCGATCACGCGGTCGATCGAGGCCTTGATGTCGCGAAGACGCTCGGGCTTCGGGTCCATCTCGTAGAGCGCGAGATAAGTCTGCCCGGCGCAGTGATTGTCGGCGTCAGTCGTTTTGACGCCACGATTGAGCCCCCACTTGTGCGCCTCGCCCCAGCTCACCGCGTAGTCGATGTAGCGTTTGTCGGCGTCGATTTTGTGAAGCTCCATCAACCCTTCGTAGTAAACGGCGCGCGTCCAGA
This sequence comes from Nibricoccus aquaticus, assembly GCF_002310495.1. Taxonomy (GTDB): domain Bacteria; phylum Verrucomicrobiota; class Verrucomicrobiia; order Opitutales; family Opitutaceae; genus Nibricoccus; species Nibricoccus aquaticus. The sequence continues at coordinate 1,438,683 of NZ_CP023344.1, forward strand.
TGTTGGACGGCCGGGCCCGATTGGTGACGATGACTTTGCCCGTGTCGGGCCACTTCGCCATGAAGTAGTCGTTGGTCGAGCGCAGCGTTTTCAAGATCTGCGCCTGCTCGGGTACGGCCGGGTTCGCGGCATACGCGACGCACGACGATGCGAGGACAAAAGTCAGTTGGGTGAGAAGTCGCATAAGAATCAGGGGTAACGTGAATGAGACCGAAAAGATTCCGGCGGAAATCCAATCGAGCCAGCACTGCATCCGCTTGCCAGTCAGAATGCGAAACCGCTTCGAGGCCTAGATATTTTCGTCCTCACCTGCTGGCGTCTCCCCTTTGTTCGCAGGCAGATGTTGCGGCAGGAAGAGGTAGTAATTCATCAGCCACCAGCTGCGCGACGAACGATAAAAGAGAATGGGAAATCCCACCGCACCCACGATGGCCAGGATCGCCGCGACCTTGCCGGAAAACGCGCCGCCCAGGTACAGCAGCAGGACCGGCAGGAGAAATCCGAGGATCGTCACGCCGTAGTTCAGCGACATGGAGCCGAGAAAAAAACCTTCATCGCGCTCGATGCGCAAACCGCAGCGCGTGCAGGCCTTGTTCGTCTCGAACAACGATCCTTCTTTGAAAAGCGTGCGGCCGCCGCAGTTCGGGCAGCAGTTGGTGAGGCCTCGGGCTGCAATTTTTCCACGGGTCACGTTCATCGCCACCCACGCTGCACCAGTCGCAGTCGTGACTGAACTCTTATCTAAGCACACAGGACGAAAGTCTCCGGTGAACTGCACGGCATTAGCATGCATCCCATCTTCGCCCTGGAGGGCGGCGCTTCGTCGCCGCCGCACAATTCATGAACACAAAAAAGGCGCTCTGCTTTTAAGCAGAGCGCCTCGAAAAATCTGCGTCAGTCAAACGACTGGCGGCCAGCTTAGTTGCCCAACTGGTAACGGGTGAAGCGGCGGATCGTGATATTCTCACGGATCTTCGCGATCGCTTCGCCGAGGATGTCTTTCACCGTCTTCTCAGGCACCTTCACGAAAGGCTGATCGATGAGGCACACGGTCGAGTAATACTTCTCGAGTTTGCCTTCGACGATCTTCTGAACTGCGGCGGGCGGCTTGCCTGCAAGCGAAGCGGTGGCGATTTCGCGCTCCTTGGCGAGATCGGCCTCGGGAACTTGATCGCGCGAAACGTAGAGCGGATTCGCGGCGGCGATCTGCAAGCAGAGGTCCTTCAGGAAGGCCTTGAAGTCATCGTTGCGGGCGACGAAGTCCGTCTCGCAATTCACTTCAAGCAACACGCCGACTTTGCCGCCGACGTGTATGTAGCTCTCGATAAGACCTTCTTTGGTCGCACGACCGGCGAGCTTGTCGACTTTGCCGCCCGACTTCTTGCGAAGGATCGTGATGGCTTCTTCGATGTTGCCGTTAGCTTCCGTGAGCGCCTTTTGGCAATCAAGGAGGCCAGCGCCGGTTTTTTCGCGGAGATCTTTAACCGCCGAGGCGGATGCAACTGTGCTCATGGGATGAGTCGGAATTAAGGAAGTGAATTAGTTCTTAGGAGCAGCGACCTTCTTACGAACGGCCGGCTTCTTCACGACGACGGGAGCATCGACTTCGCCTTCAACAGCGGCGATGGCACCAGCGGGAATCTCGACCTTGCTCAGGTCGATTTCGCCAGCCTCGTTGGTCGCACCGGAAGCGGCAGCGACAGCAGCGGTGGCGGCGCGGAGATCAGCCTGGCCACGGGAAGTGCGGCGGCTTTCGCGCTGACCGAGACCGCTCTGCACAGCAGCGACGATCGTCTCGACGATGATACGGATAGATTTGACGGCGTCGTCGTTGCCCGGGATCGGGTGCGAGAGCTTGGTCGGGTCGGAATTCGTATCGACGAGACCGATGACCGGAATGTTGAGACGGGCGCCTTCGGCGACGGCGATCTCTTCATGAGAAGCGTCGATCACGAAGATGGCATTCGGGAGCTCATTGAGCTCCATGATGCCGGAGAAATTCTTGTTCATGCGGACCATCTCGCGCTTGATGGAGGCGGCTTCCTTCGAGGAGAACTTCTGGAGTTCGCCGGAAGTTTCCATCTGCTGGTACTTCTTAAACTTGGCGATGGACTTCTTGACGGTCGCGAAATTGGTGAGCGTGCCGCCGAGCCAGCGATCAACGCAGAAAGGCATATTGGAGGAAGTAGCGGCCTCGCGGACGATTTCCTGCGCCTGGCGCTTGGTGCCGACGAAGAGCACATTGCCGCCGTTGCCGACGGTTTCTTCGATAAAGGTGGTGGCCTTGGTCAGCGCCTCGTGCGTCTTGCCGAGGTCGATGATGGTGATGCCTTGGCGATGATCGAAAACGAAGGGTTTCGAGCGAGGATTCCAGCGTTTGGTCTGGTGACCGAAATGTACGCCGGCATCGAGGAGGTCTTTAGGAGTTACGTTCATGGGATCTATGTATCTGCGAAACACAGGCCGGCCGATGGGCCGCCTTGCGATCGTGAGTTGATTATTGGTTGATGGTTCTAACGGACAGAGCGGTCGAAGACAGAGAGCGCCCCGGGCACTGGCAAGCGCGAATTTGGCGGTTCGCCCACCCTCAACCACGCCAGCGCAGTCTTGCCTGAAACAAAAAGCCCTCCCGAGCAGTGGGAGGGCTATAAATTGGGTGCAGGGGTTGGATTTGAACCAACGACCTTCAGGTTATGAGCCTGACGAGCTACCAGGCTGCTCCACCCTGCAACAAATGGGAGGCGGACCGTGCTTAGCCACTCCGCCACTGTCAACGGGTTTTTCCAGAAACCTAGGCGCGCACCTCCATCGTCAGCTTTTAACAAGGCTTTGCTAAGAATGACGCATCAAGCCCCACCTCCCCAAAACAGCAACCTCGGCCCCCTCGAAAGAGGGATGAGTCCTTTCGGTAATGAGGGTAGAGTAGCATCAATCCCCGCCACCCCACTCTGCGCGTGTCGTCACGCCCTCAGCCCCCGCGTTCTCCGATGATATGAACTCTGCCCGTATCTTCTCTCACTTCCGCAACCACTCCCGTTCCTTTCTCACAGCTGCATTCATCGCGGCATTCGGGACAGTTCAACTCATCGCGCAAACGGCGCAGCCCGACACCGCCACAGTCATGCGCCGGGTTTTCGACTGGCAAGTCGCCCACCCGTGGAGCACTCAGCACCCGGTCGATCACCGCTGGGGCACGCGTGGCTGGGTGCACGGAGCGTTTCTCACCGGAGTGATGGAGGCATTCCGCGCCACCAACGATCCCGCCTACCTCGATTTCTCCCGCGTGACTTCAGAGAAAAACAGCTGGCAACCCGGCTCCCGTCCTCGTCACGCCGATGACCACATCGTCAGCCAGACCTACCTCGAATTAAACGCACTCGCCCCCTCCGCCCCCCAGATCGCGCCCACCCGCGCCGTCATCGACAAACTGATCGCGGAAAAACCCGCCGGTCGTGAACTCTGGCACTGGTGCGACGCACTCTACATGGCGCCGCCGACCTTCGCCAAACTCACCCAGGCCACCGGCGATCCGCGCTATCTCGACGAAATGGACCGGCTGTATTGGGATGTCTATGACGCGCTCTACGATCCGGCCGAAAAACTTTTCTACCGCGACAAAAATTTCCTGAAACCCAGGGAAGGAAAGAAAATCTTCTGGAGCCGCGGCAACGGCTGGGTGCTGGCCGGACTCGCCCGCCTCCTCGACGCTATGCCCTCAGATCACATTTCGCGTCCCCGCTACGTCGCTCTTTTCCGCGACATGTCCGCACGCCTGCTCGCATTGCAGCCCACCGATGGACTCTGGCGCGCCGATCTCCTTCATCCCGCCGGGCCACATGGCGAGGTGAGCGGCAGCGCCTTCTTCTGCTACGCCTTCGCGTGGGGCATCAACCAGGGAATCCTCCCCGCCGCCGAGTACCGCCCCGCCGTCGATCGCACGTGGTCCGCGCTTCTCGCCTGCGTCGATGCCGACGGCAAACTCGGCTGGGTCCAGCCCATCGGCTACGCGCCCGGCGCCTACGATGCCACCACCTCGCAGGAATACGGCGCAGGCGCCTTTCTCGCCGCCGGATCGCAAATGCTGAAACTGCCCTGACGCCCCCTCCCGCACGCAGGCCGCACGCTCCACTCGTCGTTTCCCACCCTTCTGTTTGTCCATGTTTCCCGCCCCCCGCTTCCCCGGAAGCTCCGCGCTCGTCGGCGTGCTGCTAGGCCTGGTCTTCCTCGCCGCGTCATCCGCTTTCGCCGCCGCTTCACTCCCCGCCGGCAAACGCCCCGGCAACTGGCAAAACGCGCGCACGCTGACCGATGGCTGGCAATACGTCCGCGGCGATCTCGGCGGAGTGTGGGAAACGCTGCGCAGCGACGACCGCGCGCTCGAACTGCCCGTTTGGAAAAACGTTTCCGTCCCCCACTCGTTCAACGCACGCGACGCCGTCGATCCCGATACGCCCTACTATCAAGGCCCCGGCTGGTATCGCACGCAGCTCGTGATCGACAACCCGCACGCCGGCGGCTGCACCCTGCTGCACTTCGAAGGCTCTGGGCAAAAAACCGAGGTCTGGATCGGCGATCAAAAAGTCGGCGCCCACCTCGGCGGCTACGACGAGTTCACCCTCGACATCACCGACGCCGTCGCCGCTTACCGAAAATCCAGCCTGCTCAAACTTCCCGACACCGAGTATCGTGTACCCGCCGGACGGGTACCGCTCGCCATCCGCTGCGACAATTCCCGCGACCTCGAAGCCATCCCGTCGAGTCTTAGCGATTTCAACATCGACGGCGGCCTCCACCGCCCGGTCCACCTCGTCTACCTGCCTGACGGCGGCCTCACCCGCGTTCACGCAACACCTCAGCGTCAACCCGACGGCACGTGGCAGGTCTCCGTCAGTGCGCGTTTCTCAACCAAACCACCCGCCGCGCCCGGCTCAGCTTCCCACGATGTCTCAATCCGCGTAGTCGCTCCCCAGGGAGGTACGGTGGCCTCCTTCAACGGCCAGGTTGTCCTCTCCGCAGAGCTCCAAAAACTCGCCGACCTCGCCATCCCCGAGCCTCAGCTCTGGTCGCCCAAAACGCCCGCGCTCTACGGCGTCGAAGTCATCGTACGCGGCCCGCGCGGCACCAACACCGTGTGGGAACGCTTTGGCCTGCGCACCTTCGAATTCGTCGAGCACGGTCCCTTCAAACTCAACGGCGAACGCCTCCTGCTTCGCGGCACACATCGCCACGAAGATCACACCGGCACCGCTTCCGCCATGACCGGCGATCTCATGGAAAAAGAGATGCGCCTCATGAAATCGATGGGCGTGAACTTCATCCGCCTCGGCCATTATCAGCAGTCGCGCCGCATCCTCGAACTCTGTGACGAACTCGGCCTGCTCGTCTGGGAGGAGATCCCGTGGTGCCGCGGCGGCCTCGGCGGCGAACGCTACCGCGAACAAGCTCGCGCGATGCTGCGTGCAATGATCGACCAGCACCGCAATCACCCGTCCGTCATCCTCTGGGGCCTCGGCAACGAGAATGACTGGCCTGGAGATTTCGCGGAGTTCGACAAAGAAAAAATCCGCACGTTCATGCGCGAACTCCACGAACTCTCGCACGCGCTCGACCCTTCGCGTCTCACTGCGATCCGTCGCTGCGATTTTTGCAAAGACATCGTCGATGTTTACTCACCCTCGATCTGGGCCGGCTGGTACCGCGGCCAGTTTTCCGAGTACCGCAGCGTCTCCGAAAAAGAGATGAAACGCGTCCCCCGTTTCCTCCACGTCGAGTGGGGCGGCGACAGCCACGCCGGCCGCCACGCCGAAGATCCCTACGCCCTGCTGCGCGACGTGAAAACCGCCGGCGCCGCCGACGAACGCGGTCTCGATTTCATCAATGTCGGCGGCAACGCCCGCGTCTCCAAAGACGGCGACTGGTCTGAAACCTACATCTGTGACCTCGTGGACTGGCACCTGAAAGAGCAGGAAAACATGCCGTGGCTCACCGGCACCGCCATGTGGCCTTTCAAAGATTTCGCCACGCCGCTCCGTCCCGAAAACCCCGTCCCGTTCGTGAATCAAAAAGGCGCCGTCGAGCGCGATCTCACGCCCAAAGAAGCCTTCTACGTCTATCAATCCTACTGGAGCGACGAGCCCATGCTGCGCATCTACGGCCATTCGTGGCCCGTCCGCTGGGGCAAGCCGGACGAGAAGCGTTGGGTAAACGTTTACTCCAACTGCGAGGAGGTGGAGCTATGGCTCAACGGCGTTTCCCAGGGCGTGCGCAAACGCGACAGCCAGAATTTCCCCGCCGCCGGCCTGCGTTGGCAGCTCCCGTTCGAGGACGGCATGAACACACTGCGCGCGGTCGGTCGCTCTCAAGGAAACACCCTGAACGACGAAATCGTTTTCCGCTACGAAACCCGCCCATGGGGCGAGAAACATCATCTGCGCCTGCAACAACTCCCCGCGCCCGCAGGCCGCGTGCGCGTTCAAGTCGAGCTGCTCGACCAGTCTGGTATCGTTTGTCTGGATTCACGCGACTTTGTCCGCTTCGGCCACACCGGCGACGGACGCCTCCTCGACAATCTCGGCACCGCCGGCGGCTCGCGAAAAGTCCAGCTCGCCAACGGCCGCGCGCAGATCGACATCGCACTGCCCGAATCCGGCCAAGCCCTCCTCAGCGCACATGTCGAAGGTGTTCCCACCGCACTCCTCAACATAAGCCGTCCCGACGCAGTCTCCCTCGCATCGGCCGACACACTGAAAAAGCAAAACGCTGCGGAGATCGTCGCGGCACTCGTCACGAGTGAACGCAACCGGGTCCTCCAACTCGCCGCCAAAGTCATGGAAGCGAAACCCGTTTCCCTGCGCTCCGCCGCGCTTCCTTCGTCCGTCGCCTCCTTCGGCATCCAGCCCGGCGACTACCTCTCGATGGGCGACTACTGGTGGCCCAACCCCAAAACGCCCGACGGTCTCCCGTATGTCCGCCGTGACGGGGAAAGTAACCCCGGTAACTTCGACGCGCACCGCCTGATCCTGCGCGACATGCGCGACGCCGTCGCCACGCTCGCCTCCGCCTACGTCATTACCGGCGACGCCAGGTATGCGCAACGCGCTGCCGAGTGGCTCCGGGTTTTCTTCGTCGATCCCGCGACTCGCATGAACCCGCATCTGCGTTTCGCCCAAGCCATCCCCGGCGTCACGCCGGGTCGCGGCATCGGGATTATCGATACGCTTCACCTCGTCGAAGTCCCCCTGGCCGCCGACGCCATTGCCAACGCACCCGGCATCTCCTCTGACACTATCTCCGGCGTCCGCACATGGTTCGCCGGTTACCTCCGCTGGATGCAGTCATCGACGAACGGCCAGGAAGAAGCCGCCGCGAAAAACAACCACAGCATCGCGTACTATCTCCAGGTCGCCGTCTTCGCCCGCTTCGTCGGCGACGACGCAACACTCGAAACCACACGCCGCATTTTTCGCGACACGCTGCTGCCCGCTCAGCTCGCGCCCGACGGCAGTTTCCCGCGCGAGCTCGCCCGCACCAAGCCCTACGGCTACTCGATCTTCCAACTCGATAACGTCGCGCTGCTCACCGACGTGCTCTCGACCTCAGAGGAAAATCTCTGGACGTTCACGCTCCCCGACGGCCGCAGCGTGCGGCAGGCCGTCGCGTTCCTTTTTCCCTATCTCGCCAATCGCTCCACGTGGCCTTACGCGCGGGATATCGCACACTTCGACGCCTGGCCCGTGCGTCAGCCCGCACTGCTCCTGGCCGCCTATCGTCTGGGAAAGCCTGAGTACCTCGATCTCTGGCAGCGCCTCGATGCCGATCCGGAGAATCTTGAAGTGCGCCGCAACATGGCCGTCACCCAGCCGCTCCTGTGGCTGCGCCCGACGGCGCAGTGACGCTCGGCGCTTCACCATGGCGGGAGTTTATTTCATTCGTGCAGGCCGTTCATTCCCAAAGACGAACCGGTCGGCCCGTACGAAGAAAAGAACTCTTGGAATCCCCTTTCGCCACGCGTTCTCTGGACGCGCTGTGATACCCCTCCCCTTCGATCGCTCACTCACGGGCGCAGTCGTTGCTTCGCTGCTCAGCCTGCTGGTCTCGCCATCTGCCTTCGCCGCAGAACTCGCGGAAACCACTGTATCCACGCTGACCACCGCCGCTGAAGTCCGCTCACTTTCTGTCGAAGCCGCGAGCGCCCACCACCCCGTCACGATTCGCGGCGTGGTCACGGCTGCGGAGCCCGATTGGGGCGGAAAATATGTCGTGCAGGACAACACGGCCGGACTCTTCGTCCAACACGTCGGGCGGCAACCCGCCATCGGCGATGTGATCGAAGTAAAGGGCACCACCGGCCCCGGCTGGTTCGTGCCCGTCATCCAATCGACCGAGTGGAAAAAACTCGGGACTTCTCCGCTCCCGCCCGCGAAACAAGTTTCCATCGAGCGCCTGATGGCCGGCGTCGAAGCGAGCCAGCGCATCGAGATCACCGGACTGGTTCGCTCCGTCACCTACGTCCCGTCGCAAAAGACCATGGTTGAAGTTTCGCTCGGCGGTTACCGCGTGCGCGTGTTCCCGAAACTCCACGGCAACCTCAACCCTCGCTCGCTCATCGCCGCCAAAGTCCGCGTGCGCGGCACTGCCGCGACATCGTTCAATGCCGCCCGCCGCCAGCTCACAGCCGTCAATCTCATGGTGCCCACGGCAGACGACTTCGTCGTGTTAGAGCCAGAGCTGCATTCTCCCTGGGAACAGCCCGCCGTTCCGCTCGCCGACGTTTCACGGTTCCGCCCAAACGCCACACTCGGCGACCGCGTTCACGTCAAAGGCACGCTCACCTTTCAACGTCCCGGCCTCGACCTCTTCATCCAGGATCAGTCCGGCGGCCTTCACGTCGAGACGGTCAGCACCGGCACGCTCCCGCTCGGCCGCAAAATCGAGGCCGTCGGCTTCCTCGAGTTCGTCAACTACCAGCCTGTGCTCAAAGACGCCGTCTTCAACGAACTCCCCGAGCCGCCCGAAACGATTCACGGCGAGCGCGTCTCGGTCGCCGAGCTGCGCGAGGGCTTGCATGGCGCGGAACTCATCGTGCTTCGCGGCACGTTGATGGCTCGCAGCGTCCGCCCCGTGCTGCGGGAAAACTCCGGCTTCGTCGGCACGCGCACCGTTTGCACGCTGCGAGGGGAAGATGACCAGTCGATCATCGTCGAGTACGAGGAGCCGCGCGAAAACCCCAGCCATCAAGCCATCCCGATCGGCAGCGAAATCGAGGTCACCGGCGTCGCGTATTACGAAACCAGTGACACCGGAAAACCGAAAAGCATCAACCTGCTGCTCCCCACACCCGATCACTTGCGCGTGCTGAAAACGCCCAGCTGGTTCACCGCTGAGCGCCTGTTCATCGGCTTCGCCGCCGTCTGCGTCCTCCTCGCTGGCTCCGCCGTCTGGCTCCTCACTGTCGCGAAGAAAAACGCCATGCTCGGCATCCTGGTTTCCGAGCGCGAAAAAGCGCAGAAGGAACTCCAGGAAGCGCACGACCAGCTCGAGGTGCGCGTCAAAGAACGCACCGAGCAGCTGAAACTCGAAATGACCGTGCGCAAATCCGCCGAGGTCGAGTTTCGCGCCGTCCTCACCGAACGTACCCGTCTCGCCCGCGAGCTGCACGATACGCTCGAACAGGCGCTCACCGGCATCGCGCTTCAACTCGACACCGCCTCCAAGCTTTTCCAACGCAACCCCGCCGACGCCAGTCAGCCGCTGGAACTCGCGCGCGGTTTTCTCCACCAAAGTCAGATCGAGCTGCGCCGCTCCATCTGGGATCTGCGCTCGCGCGAACTGGAGCAGTTCGACCTTTCCGAAGCACTCGCCATCGCCAGCCGCCAGATCTCCGGCGGCACCGGCATTGCGATCGAACTCGATACCACCGGGCAGCGCCGCCGCCTCCCCGAGATCGTCGAAGAAAACCTTCTGCGCATCGCCCAGGAGGCGATGACCAATGTCGTCAAACACGCCGGAGCCTCTCGCGTGATGGTTCGGCTGATCTATGCCGAAAAATCCGTGTCGGTGGAAATTAAAGACAACGGCGGCGGCTTGAACGCGGAAAAAATGGCCACGCAAGGCGACCGCCATTTCGGCCTTCTCGGCATGAGCGAACGCGCCAAACGCCTCAACGGCCGCCTCGATGTCAGCGGCACGCCCGGCGAGGGCACGAGCGTCCGCGTCATCATCCCGCTCGATGAACTCGCGACACCCACCGTCGCTCCGGTGTCCGCCCGCGTCGAAATCGTATGAGCGATCAATCCAGCATCAAAATCCTGGTCGTGGACGATCACTTCATCGTCCGCATCGGGCTGGTCGCGCTCATCAACACCGAACCCGGCTTGAAGGTCATCGGCGAGGCCGACGACGGTGTCCAGGCGGTCACCCTTTTCGAAAAATTAAAACCCGATCTCGTGCTGATGGATTCACGCATGCCCGGAAAATCCGGCCATGAAGCCACGCAAGACATCCGCCGTCTCGCCGCGAGCGCGCGCGTACTCATACTCTCCGCGTTCGACGGCGACGAGGACATCCATTCCGCGCTCGAAGCGGGCGCTCACGGTTACGTTTTGAAAAGCGCAACCGGCCAGGAGTTGATCCCCGCTATCCAGGCCGTCGCCTCTGGAAAACGCTGGATTCCCCGCGATGTCGCCAGCCGCCTCAAATCGCGAAACGCGTACGAACAACTCACCGCGCGCGAGATTGATGTGCTCAAAGAACTCGCCCGCGGCCTCGCGAACAAGGAGATCGCCGACAAACTCGGCATCAGCGAGTACACCGCGAAAGATCACCTGAAAAATATCCTCGCGAAATTGCGCGTCGCAGACCGCACACAAGCCGTTACCTCGGCGCTGCAACGCGGAATCATCCGGCTCTAACCGGTAAAAGGGCGCGGACAAAGCCGTCCGCGCCCGTTGTCCCTAACCCAACCTGTACGCCAACACCCGGGCCAAGCAGGAGGGGAAAACGATGATCACCGCACCACCAGCGTGAGAATCGAGTGTGCCGGGCTGCTCACCGGGACCGACTGCTGGCCGATAGTGAGAGCAAACGCCTGCGCCTCGCCCGAGCTGTTCATGACCACGACGGCCACCGAGCCATCCGCGTTCTTGAAAGCCGTCGTCAGCAACCGGTCCACCGTCGAGGAGCTGATCACGCGTTTGGCCCCAGGACGGATGAACTTCGAAAAGTGCCCGATGTAGTAGTAAGAATTCATATACATCAGCTCGCCGGTCTGGGTGTCGGCGTGGACCGGCGCATAGCAAAAATTCTTCACGTGATTCGGTCCGCCCGTTTCGTCGAGGAGGACATTCCAATCCGTCCAGCCATCGGCGCCGTTGTTGAAATCCTTGATCATCGAACGGCCGTAGAGTTCGCCCCAGTTCCAATCGCTCAGCTTCGTGCGGTCGTAGGGAAAATTGCAGCCCTCGGTGAAGAGCAGGTGCGTTTGCGGGTACGTCTCTTTCACCAACCGCACGTTGTCGAAGGCATCATCGCTGTACCAATGGAAGCCCACGCCCCAGATATATTTCGCCGCCTCCGGATCGTTCAAAGCGGCCTGCGCGCGCTGAAAAATCCACGTGCGGTTATGATCCCAGATGACGATCTTCTTATCCGCCATCCCGCTCTTCGCGAGCACCGGTCCGAGATGATCGCGCACAAAATCCTTCTCCTCTTCCGCCGTGTACACGCACGATTCCCAACGCTGCACCGCCATCGGCTCGTTCTGTACCGTGAGTCCCCAGATCGGGATCCCCGCTTTTTCGTACGCTTGAATGAAAGCGACGTAGTAACGCGCCCATGCGTCGCGCATTTCGGGTTTCAGCTTTCCGCCGCGCAGCATGTGGTTGTTATCCTTCATCCACGCCGGAGGACTCCACGGGCTCGCATACATCGCGAAAGGCCCCTTCACCGCCGCCAGCGCGTCTTTGATGAACGGGATGCGGTGCTTCTCGTCCGGAGCGATGGAGAATGTCTTCAAAGCCGTGTCGCCCTCCGCCACATAGGTGTAACTCGCACTGGAGAAATCGCAGCTGTTGATATGAGTGCGTCCAAGCGAGTAGCCGATGCCGTGCTCAGAATCGTAATACGCCCGAATCAATTCGCGACGTTTCTCCACGGGCAGCTTGAAATACGTCTCAGCCGACGCGTCGGTCAGCGCGCCACCGATTCCGAGCAGCGTCTGAAACGTCTTCGCCGGATCGACGAAGATGCGCTGCTCTTTCTCGGTGAGCACACCGCGCCCGCCGAGCGAAAGCGTGGCAACTTTGCTCAAGCGTTCGCCTGAGTCCTTGGCGGTGAGATACACGTCCACGCTTTTCTGCGCATGCGCCGTCGTGGCGAGGAGGCAGGCGGTCAGCAAAAAAGCAGGGGAAGATGAAATCGGGGAAATCATAAGTGGTGAAATGAAGTTCAGGTCTGAGCAAAAACGCGGAGCAGCTCCACGCGCCCGGGATCGCGCGCAAAAACCGCCTGCACCGGCACGCCCAGCCAGTCCGTGACGATGGGCCGGAGGATTTGTTTGAAATCGTGCGATGCGGAATTGCCCCCCGGCGTGAACCCTCCACGTACGTTTTTCCCTACAAGAAAGACCGGCGAACCGCCGCCATGGTCGGTGCCGCCCTGGGCGTTCTCGGTTGCACTGCGCCCGAATTCGCTAAAGGCCATCGTCAGCACGCGATCAGCGATACTGCGTTGCTCGATGCGTTGCTGAAACAACTGCAGCGCGCGGGACAACGCGTGCAGCCGCGCGCTCTGCGTTTCGAGCTGGCGCGCATGCGTGTCGAAACCGGGCACCGCCACGAAATAGATCTCGGTGTCCGCGCTCGCACCCGCGCGTTCTCCAATCTCCGCGAGGGCATCGAGCGGCGCGCTTCCGGCCGCATTGAGTGAACCGCAAATATCCCCGCCCGCAGCCGCCACGTTTGCACGAGCGGTCCGATCTTCCTCGCGCACGAAAATCCGCGGCCGCGCAGGCGACGCATAGAGACCGCGCACCGCACGGCCCTGCGCTTGCAGGTGCGAAAAGCATCGCCCCACCCAGCCCGAATACAGCACCTCGTCCGCGGCACTCGCCGTGTGCCAGATCTCGGACGCGCGATAGTGGCTGTCGCTCGGCTGCGGGTAACTCGCGTCGGGCACGACCGCCATTTTGCCGTCTTTGAAAAGCGCCTCAAACGGCTTGCCCGCGCGGTTCAACGCCCACGTATCGTCGATCCGGATCAAATCCTCCCGCCCCAATGCAAGCGTCGGTCGCGCGCGGTAATAGCGATCGTCTTGAAACGGTACGCACGTGTTCAGCCCATCGTGCCCACCTTGCAGGTGGATAATCACGAGCACGCGCGGATCTGGTGAAGACGGCGCACGTGATGAGGCAAACACTCGCGGGAAAATCGGCTGAAACGCGAGCGCGGCCAGACCGACGCCGGCGCTGCGGACAAACTGGCGGCGTGAAAACTCCGAATATCGAGCGGTGTTCATGTGTGGGGGTGACTCGGTTAAACCAGCGCATTTTCCCGCACGACCTGGCTGTACCAACGTCCGCTCGCTTTCGGCGTGCGCACCTGGGTTTTGAAGTCCGTGTAAACGATGCCGAACCGGCGATCATACCCGTCCGCCCACTCGAAGTTATCCATGAACGACCAGGCGAAATAACCGCTGACGGGCACGCCGTCGGCGATGCTGCGGCGAAGTTCGCGCAGACAGGCGCGGATGTATTCGAGCCGGTGAATGTCGAACACTTCGCCCTTCACCGGGGGCAGATCGTTGTAGCCCGCGCCGCTCTCCGTGATGACCACATCCTTCGCGCCAAAAACTTCTGCGGCAAGGCGGGGGCCCCAGTACATGCACCGCGCGTTGAGCTTCAGCCAGGGGCTGTCTGCGGTGGGAAAATTTTCCGGATAAGCGATATGCTGCGGACCTCCGTCGGCGCCGCGCCTGACGATCTCGCCTGAGTAAATATTGAGCCCGAGAAAATCGGTCGGCTGGGCAATGAGTTCGAAATCGTTCGCCGCGATCTTCGGCAGCCAGCCTTTCGTGTGTGCCAGATAATTTTTCCCGTACTCGCCGCGGTACATCGGCTCGAGGATACGCGCGTTTCTGCGCGCAAACTGCTCATGCGCCGCCTCGATATCCGGCGCGGTTTCCGTGAGCGGGATCGTCACGCGCGAATTATCCGTGAGGCCGACGCGCGCGTCCTTTCCTCCGTGTTCGCGCACCGCGCGCACACCATGGCCGTGACAAAGCATCGCATGGTGAAACGCCTGGTTCACGACCTCGGGCTTTTCTTTGCGACCCGGCGCATGGCGGCCAACACCGTAACCGTTTTCCAGAAAGACGCCGATTTCGTTGAGCGTGATCCAGTTTTTCACGCGATCTCCGTAAGCCTTCACGATCTCATCCGCATAATCGGCAAACGCATCGACCACCACCCGCTCCGGCCAGCCGCCTTTATCCTCGAGCACCTGTGGCAGATCCCAGTGAAACATCGTCACCCACGGCGTGATCCCGCGTTTGAGCGACGCGTCGATGAGCCGGTTGTAGAAATCGACTCCCCGCGTATTCAGAGTCCCGGCACCAGTCGGAATGATGCGCGGCCACGCGATCGACAGCCGGTAGTGTTTCATGCCTAGCGCGGCCATCAAATCGAGATCCGCTTCGTAGCGGTGGTAATGATCGCACGCGACATCGAGGGTGTCGCCGTTGTGCGTCGCACCGGGTTTGCGTGAGAATACATCCCAGATGCTCGGGCTTTTGCCATCAGCATCGAAGGCGCCTTCGATCTGAGGCGCCGCGGTGGCGACGCCCCAGGCAAAGCTGGCGGGAAATTGGCAGGAGGCAGACGGGACGGAGAATTTCATCAGGCTCATGGGGTTTTGTTTCGAAAATTCCAGACACACTCATCGCTCAGCGCTCCGGACTCGTGCGAGCCCCGCGCGACGATGCGGTTGGCTCCTTCCGCCAGGAGTATCTTCCAGCGAAAGAGATGATTTTCGCTCGTGATTTTCCCTTGGGAAACGCCATTCACGAACAGCTCAACCTCCTTCGCATTGGAGTACACTTTGACCTCGATGCCGCTTTCGGTGCGCTCGACATAGCGGCGGCTGGCGATGTGCAGCACCGGAGTTTTGCTCCAGTTGGCTTGGTACCAGAAAAACGCGTCCTTCTTCGTTTTTCGGTCATAGGTGATGAGTCCCTTGTCGTTAATCCCGGGCGCAGCGCCTTCCGAGCGCGGATCGGCGGCGAAATCGAACATGTTCCAGATGAACTTTCCCCACAGATACTCACGGTCGCGCATCGCGTTCCAGTGCAGCTCGTGAAAATGCGATTGGTATTCCTCGGGGTGCCACTCGCCGCCCGGCGCGGGCTTGTTCGCCGGATCGTCATGATGATAGATGTTCGCTCCCGCGCCGTACTCGCTGACACCGAGCTTGAGCTTCCGGAACCGCTGGTGAACGCCATCGATCCACGCGGCGAAGTCCTTCGCGTCGCCGCCATACCAGCCGATGTACTTGTTGAAGCCGAGAAGGTCGGTGTGAAAGTTCTTCACGTCCTCCGGTCGATGATGCGACGCGTATACAGAAAGCCGTGACGGATCTTCTTCGCGCACGAGTGGGGTGAGTTCCGCGATCAGAGCGTTCGCTGCGGGCCCGTTGATCTTATGCGCGCCGCTACCCTCGCCCATCTCGCGGGTTTCGTTGCCCACGCCCCAGAAAAAAATGCCCGGGCGGTTATAGTTCTGGCGGATGAGTTCCCGGAGCTGCTGCTTCGCGTTGTCGGTATAGGCGGGAGTCGGGTCCACTTCGTTCACGACGGGAATCTCCGCCCACACGATCATTCCGTGCTCGTCGCACAGATCGAACCAAAGTTCTGACTGCGGGTAGTGAGCCACACGCACCGCCGTCGCGCCCATTTCTTTAATCAGCGCAAAATCCTCGCGATCATCCTCCTCGCTGATTGCCCAGCCTTTGCCCGCGCGATCCTGGTGACGGGAAACGCCATGCGCGGCGAAGGGCTTGCCGTTGAGGAAAAACCCTTTCTCAGGGTCGACGGCGAACGAGCGCAATCCGATGCGCTGCGTGACCTCGTCGCGAATTTTTCCATCCACGAGCACCGTCACCGTCACCGAATAGAGCGCAGGATCAGCCGGGCCATCCCAGAGGCGCGGACGTTCCACGACGATCGTTTGCTCGCAATGCGCGCCGCTCACCGCCGCCACGCTCGCCGCACTTTCCCGGGAGAAAACCGTCGCTCCCGCAGAATCGCGCACAACCGTCCGCACCCGGGTGGATGCTTCGCGCTCGGAATCGTTCTTGAGTCGGATGACCGCCGCGATTTCAGCCCGCTCTGCGGAGACTTTTGTCTGCGTGAGATAAATGCCATCCGACGCATGATCGAGGACATCCACGTGGACGTCATCCGTTGTGAAGAGACGCACGCCGCGATAAATGCCGCCGAAAAACGTGAAGTCCGCCGAGATCGGCGCGAGACCGTCGGGGGCGTTGCTCACACGAACCGCGAGTGTGTTTTCACCGTCACGTTCGAGCGCGTGGGTGAGATCGAAACGAAAACGCGCGTAGCCGCCGTGATGTTCGCCGACGGATTTCCCATTGAGGAAAACGGCGGCGTTACGATTCGCGCCTTTGAACTCGATGAACACGCGTTTGCCGCGCCACGCCGGATCGACCGTGAACGTCTTCACATACCAGCCCTCGCCGCGCGCATAATCGTCACCGCCGTCCGCGCCATCCTTCGCGTTCCACGTATGCGGCAGAGTTACCACCGGCCAGTCGGCCGACGCTTGCACAGCTGCATCGCTCGTCGGCTGTTCGCCAAAGTGGAAATGCCAACGCTCATTAAGCGACATCTCGCTTCGCGACGCACGCGCAGGTGCGACCAGCGTAAAGACAGACACAAAAGCGCAGACCATCCTCAACAAGGGAGGGCGTGAAAAAGCAGGCAGTGCGATCATGCGTGGGACAAGGGGGCGAAATCGAGGGGTGACAGCATTCGTCAAAAGGACGGCAGCTGCGGGGCGGGGTTCTGAACGTGGATGAGCCTACACCAAAAAACCGCGCCGCTTCATCCCTCATTAGAGGGGGATCGCTCTGGAGACGTCCCCGGGATTTATCGACTACGCGAGCACCCCTCTAAAGAGGGATGAAGCTCAAAAACATTTTCGATATTCTGTCGGAGCATCGAGACACCCCGTCACTGACGCGCGCCCCAGCCGTCAGGTCTCGCACCCCTAACATACGGCCTCGCGCCGGCTTCGACCCCCTGCTCATGAACCGCAAACCTACCCGACTCCTATTCATCGTGAGCCTTGCGCTCGCCTTCGTGCTACCCGCCGCCGCCCAGACTCCCGGCGCCGCCACCGGCACCATCACCGGCACTGTCCTCAATCCGCTCACCCGCGAATATGTCCGCAACGCCGAGGTGCGCGTCGATGGCACCGATATCACTGCCACCACCGAATCAGGCGGCGCCTACCGCCTGCCACGTGTCCCCGCAGGCACGGTCACCGTCACGGTAAGTTATTCCGGATACAGCTCGTCTTCTGCCCAGGTCGTTGTCGCCGGGGGAGAAACCGTCACGCGCGACTTTGAAATCTCCAGCGCCGAAACAAGTTCACCGGACGGCGGAGTTATCCAGCTCGACGCGTTCGTCGTGGCCAGCGAGCGCGAGGGCAACGCCAAGGCTCTTCAAACCCAGAAAAAATCCATGACCATGAGCCGCTCAGTGGCCTCCGACGCTTTCGGCGACGTCACCGAGGGCAACGTCGGCGAATTCCTGAAATACCTCCCCGGCGTCGAACTCGAATACGTCGAAGCCGACACGCGCGGTCCGCGCCTCGGCGGCCTTGGATCTGAATACACCAGCGTGACGATGGACGGCCTCGGTGTGGCGAGCGCCGATGCGTTCACCCAGTACGTAGCCTTCGAAAACTCCGCCGCCGGTACCTCCAACCGCTCCTTCGGCTTCGAGCAGGTTTCCATCAACAGCATCGAGTCCATCGAGATCAACCGCGTGACCGCCGCCTCCATGGACGCCAGCGCCCCCGCCGGTAACATTGATCTCAAGACCAAACGCGCTTTCGATCTCAAGGGCCGCCGCATCGGTCTGAACGCCAGCACCGTTTTTAATTCCGAGGAGTTCACCACGGGAAAAACACCTGGTCCTGACGACAGCATCAGCCGGAAATACAAACCCAACTACAGCCTCGATTATTCCGACGTCTTCTTCGGCAACCGCCTCGGCATTCTCTTCGGCATCAGCGAATCCAATCTCTATAACGAGCAGTACCGCGTCGATCACACCTACAACCGCACCCAGGTCGCCGGAACCGATTCGCGCCCACAAGTCCTCACGCAGATTCTGCTCAAGGACGGACCGAAGTGGACCAAGCGTTTCACCAGCACGCTGACCGCAGACTTCCGCGCATCCAGCGATCTCACGCTTTCGCTCAGCGTCGGCTACAACGGTTACGACGCCCGCTTCTACAACCGGCAAGTCACCATGCAGGCCGGCGCCAATAACACCGGCGCCACCACAGGACGCCAGAACGTCTCTGGAGACGGCGTGCTTGCCTACGGCACCAACGGCACCAGCACGGCCGCCAGCCGCCAGGTCGTCATGGGCGGAGGCAACGGCGTCAAACTCTCCCACACCACCACCATCAGTCCCCGCTTCGAATATCGTAAGAATGACTGGGTGATCGACGGTGCTTACTCGTATTCACGCGCCGACAACAACTACGACAATCTCGTCCGCGGCACGGTCGCCAACACACCGGTCAATAACCTCACCGGCGTCAGTTTCAACGCCACGCGCTCCGGTGGCGGCGAGGCCGATTGGAAGTTCACGCAGACGGGCGGCGCCGACTGGGCCAGCCTGTCGAGTTACCTCAACCCACGCATCTCGGACGACAATCGTCAGGATAAAAACGAGCTCAATCAGGGGCAGCTCAACGTGCGCTACACGCTGCCCACTCAGCTCCCCATCTTCATTCAAGCCGGCGGCAAGATCACCGAAAGCCACCGTGTCACGAGCAACAGCAACACCTACGATGTCTGGCGCTACATCGGGCCCGGCGGCGGAGCGACCGGCTCGTTCGCGGGTTTCAACACACCGTTCCAGCTCTACGGCGCGGGCAATCAAGTCGGCGCGCAATTCACCTCGCTCAACGGTGGCGGCGGTCCCGCGTTTCCCAACCGCGAGGCGCTCGGCGCGCTCTTCCGGACCAATCCGGAATATTTCGAGCGCGGCGAAAGCACCGGCATCATCACGGTCGCGCAATATGAGCAGGGCGTTTACACCAACAATCCGACCTTCGACATCACCGAGACAATCCCCGCCGCCTATCTCATGGGCAACACGCGCATCTCCGCCCTCCAGCTCCAAAGCGGTATCCGCTTCGAAGAGACCAAGCTTGAATCGAAGGAGCTGAATCCTCACTCGACCGACGAGATCGTCGCGGCCGGATTCCCCGTCAACGCCTCGGGCGTTCCCACCACCTGGGCCGGCATGGATTACAAATATGCCGACCGTCCCCGGGTCACGCGCGAAGGCAAGTATCACAACTTCTTCCCCAGTCTGACCGCCAAATATACGATCATGCCCAACCTCCTGGCCGACATCGGCTGGGGCAAAACCATCAAGCGCCCGAACCTCAATCAGATCGCCGGCACCCGCCAGATCAACGACACCGCCGAACAGGTTATCACACCCAATCCGAACCTCCTGCCCGAGCGTTCTGAGAAGGTCGTTGCCGCGCTGAGCTATTTCTTCGGCCGCAACAGCAGCAGCAACCTGCAAGTGGTCGCTGGGTACAACAAACTCACCGACCAACAGATCGGCGCGACGCTGACTGCTACAGAGTACGGCAACACCGATCCCGCGCTCGATGCTTACGACTTCATCAGCTTCACCAACGCGGACAGCCCGGTCACCTTCAAGACCCTCGAAGCCTCCTTCCTTCAGAACCTCACATTCCTGCCCAAGGCGTTTCGTGGCACATCGGTGAACGTTTCCTACACGCGCACCCAGACCGACCGCCGCGTCTACGGCGCCGTCCCCCACTCCGTCAAAGGTGGAGTCAGCTACCGCTATAAACGCTTTTTCATCTCGATGAACGGCGTCTGGCGCGACGACTCTCCGTGGTTTCAAGGCACCCAAAACCGCTACCTCAAATCCAACGTGAAGTACGATCTGAGCAGCAGCTTCAAGCTCACCGATAATGTCAGCCTCTATCTCTCCGGTCGTAACATCTTCGAGGTGCCGCATCGCATCTACGAATCCAGCAACGGCAATCCTGACGTGATCTTCCGCTACGAAAATTACGGCACCAACTGGTCCATCGGCGTCAAAGCCACTTTCTGATCCTGACACCCGAAGTTTTCTGAGGCGTCAGCAAACGCACCGCCCACCGCAACAGAGCGGCCGTTTAACCCGGCCGCTCTTTTTATCGGCGGGCAAAATCTGCGCAGAGATCAGCCTCGGCCCCATCCCCGGTTTGTCATCCATTCCCTTCCCATGAACGCACTCTTCGCCTCCGTCGGAGGTTCTGTGACCAGTTCAGCCAGCAACATCCTGCTCGAACTTGCGCCGGTGGACTACCTGGTCCTCGCCGTCTATTTCGCCTTCGTGATCGGCATCGGCTGGGTCCTGCGCAGCCACCAAAAAACCAGCAGCGACTACTTCGAGAGCGGTCGTTCGCTTCCCGCGTGGATCTGCGCGCTCGGCTTCATCGGCGCCAATCTCGGCGCGCAGGAAGTCATGGGCATGGCCGCATCCGGCGCGAAGTACGGCATCTCGACGAGTCACTTTTATTGGATCGGCGCGATTCCGGCCATGGTGTTCGTCGGGATTTTCATGATGCCGTTCTACTACGGCTCCAAGGCGCGCTCGGTCCCCGAATACCTCAAGCTGCGCTTCGACGAGAAGACCCGCGGCTTCAACGCGATCACCTTCGCAGGCATGACGGTTTTCTCCTCCGGCATATCGATGCACGCCCTCGCCATCCTGATGCAGGCCATCCTCGGGATGAACTACCACGTCTGCATCGCCGTCTCCGGCCTGATCGTCCTCGTGTACATTTACACCGGCGGCCTCACCTCCGCGATCTACAACGAGGTCCTCCAGTTTTTTCTCATCGTGCTCGGCTTCCTCCCGCTCGTCATCCTCGGCCTTCAGGACATAGGCGGCTGGGACGGGCTGATGACTCAACTCGGCCTGTATTCGGAATCCAAGGGCATGCCGGGTGCCTGGTCGTCCTCATGGTCTCACATGGGCGACGCCAGCGCCAACCCGATGGGCGTGGAGTGGTTCGGCCTGGCCATGGGCCTCGGGTTCGTCCTCTCGTTTGGCTATTGGTGCACCGACTTCCTCGTCGTCCAGCGCGCCATGGCCGCGGAAAACATGAACGCCGCCCGGCGCACGCCGATCATCGCGGCAGTCCCCAAGATGCTCTTCCCCGCGCTCGTGATTCTGCCCGGCATGATCGCGGTCGCACTTGTGCAGAAGGGCGGCGAACTCAACCTGCCCATCACGCCGTCAGGTGAAACCGACTACAACATGGTGGTCCCCGCGTTAATCGCGAAATACTTCCCTAATGGCATGCTGGGCATCGGCCTGACCGCGCTCATGGCGTCGTTCATGTCGGGCATGGCGGGCAACGTCACCGCTTTCAACACGGTCTTCACGTACGATCTTTATCACAGCTATATCCACAAGAAGGCGAGCGATGCCGAGCTCCTCCGCGTCGGCCGCCTGACCACGGTCGTCGGTCTGCTTATCAGCGCCGCGTGCGCTTACGCCGCGAGGGAGTTCAACAACATCATGGACATGCTCCAGCTGGTGTTCGGCTTCGTGAACGCCCCGCTCTTCGGCGTGTTTCTTCTCGGCATGTTCTGGCGGCGCAGCACCGGCCACGGCGCGTTCTTCGGGCTGCTCATCGGCACGCTCACAGCGATGGGCTTTCACGGTCTCACGTTACCTGGCGCCGGGGTGGAGGCCGGCATCAAGGGCGGCTGGCTCGGCGCACAACACTTCTTCCGGAGTTCGATGGCGCAGAATTTCTGGATGGCGATCTTCGCCTTCGCCGCGTGCTTCCTCAGCACCATCGTCATCTCGCTCGCGACCAGACCCAACAAGACCGACGACGAACTGCGCGGCCTCGTTTATTCGCTCACCGAAAAACCGAAGGACGACGGCGCCGCGTGGTACGCGCGGCCGGTTACGCTCGGCGTCATCGTCCTGGCCTGCACCTTGGTCCTCAACGTCCTCTTCTGGTAACCCTCAGCGCCCTAACTCTCATGCAACTCGACGTCCGCCTCCCCATGGGCCTGCTATTCCTCATCCTCGGCGTGATCCTCACCGGGTACGGCTTTTTTTCAGACCCGGCGATCTACGCGACACACTCGCTCGGCCAGAACGTGAACATTCTTTGGGGCATCGTCTTCAGCCTTTTTGGCCTCTCGATGCTCTATCTCGTTAGCCGGAAAAAATCCTAGGCGTCAGCCCGTCCGGCTGCGTTGTTACCTTGGTCACTTCACCGGCACGAGCCGCACGATGCGGTCGGGGCCGTTCATGACAACGTAGAGCAATCCATCGGGGCCGCTCGCCACGTCGCGCAGCCGGGCGATGTCTTTCAACATCACCTCCTGGTGCGTCACTTGGTTGTTCTCGATCACCACGCGGCGCAGCTCCTGTTGCGCGAGCGCGGTGACGAAAAGATTGCCCGTCCATTTCGGAAATGCGCCACCTTCGTAGAAATCGATGCCGCACACCGCGATCGACGGCGTCCAGTGAATGACCGGCTGCTCCATGCCGGCACGCGCGGTTTCGCCCGTGATCGGCGTGCCGTTGTAATTCATGCCGTAGGTGATCACCGGCCAGCCGTAGTTGAGTCCCTTGGACACGATGTTGAGCTCGTCGCCGCCGCGCGGGCCATGCTCGGTTTCCCAGAGCACGCCGGTGCGCGGATCGAAGTCCAGGCCCTGAGGGTTGCGGTTGCCGAAGGTCCAGATCGAGCCGATCGCCCCGGGCTCGTTCACGAACGGATTATCCGCCGGGATGCGTCCGTCGTCATGGATGCGGTGGATCTTGCCGTTGGGTCGCTTGATGTCCTGCGCGTGTTCCTGCGTACCGCGCTCGCCATGGCTGAAATAGAGATAACCTTTTCCATCGAAGGCGATGCGGCAGCCGTAGTGAACGCCACCGGCGCGACGGTAGGTTTCGAGCGGCGCAGTCCAGATCGCCTCTTCGTCCGTCCAAGCGCCGTCGCGGATTTTTCCGCGCACGAGTTTGGTCATGGAAACGTTTTCACCCTGCGCGTTTTTCGCCGGGTGGCTGAATGCAAGGTAGATCCAGCCATTCTTCGCATAATCGGGATGCGTCGCGACTTCGAGCAGGCCGCCCTGCCCGCCCGAGTTAACCTCCGGAGTGCCCGCCACCGGAGCGCTGAGGAGTTTCCCGTTTTCAACGATTCGCAGCGTGCCAGGTTTTTCGGTGATGAGCATCCGACCGTCGGGCAGCCACGCGAGCGACCACGGTTCGCGCAGGCCGTCGGCGACCGTTTCGAGAGTGAATGTGTGTTGCTCGCTCTTGATTACCGCATCGCTGGATGGCTGGGCAACTGAAGTGCGGCTGCGTTGATAATCGATGCGTTGCTCCCGGATGAAAACGACCAGCGCGCGAATCTCCGCATCGGAAAACGCGCCGCCAAACGCCGGCATCCCCGCCTCCGCCGTGCCCTCACGGATGATACGCGTGAGCGTCGCGTCGTCGCCACCGTAGCGCCACACATCATCCAACATGCTTGGCGATGTGCCGCCCTGAAGTTTTGCGCCGTGGCAGCTCGCGCAGAACTGGGCGTAGAGTCCGCTGGCCTCCCGCTTCTGGGCGAAAGCCGCAGGCGCGAGCAGCGTTGAGGTCAGGGCAAGCAAAAGGCCGTGGCGGAAAACGTTCATAGATCAGGTCGTTGTCTGCTGCGGACGAAAGCCGGGGGCGTGCCGACGGCAAACGCGGTGAAGTCTTTCTGTACGAATCGCCTCATCGCCAGCGACCCTCCCCTGAAAACGAAAAGCCGGGCCGCTCCTTTCGGAACGCGCCCGGCTTCAAATCACCTCTATGCGGCTGGCTTAGAAACTGCCCTTCACACCGAGCGTGAAGCGTGCGCCGAACTGGCCGTGGCGTTGAATCCAGGCACGTTGCTCAACGAACTGCACGGACTCTTCATCAAACACATTGCTCACGTTGAAGAAGATCGTGGCGCTGCGGTGCAGCTTGTAGTCCATGTTCAGGTCCACCTGCTTGCGGGCGGCGGTGTACTGGACGCGGTTGCTGCCGTTGCCGCCGTTTGGAAGCGTCGGCGTGATCACGCCCGTGTTGCTCACGGTGACTCCGGTGATCGCGCGGATGCTCTGATCGCGCCAGTTGAATTTCACCTGCGTGCTGAAGCGCTTCCACTTCCAGCTCACACCTGCATTAGACGCCCATTCGGCGATGCCGTCTTCCGCGGTGAGACTGAAGAGACGCACATCCTTCGGCTTGATGTAGGTGACGTTGGCGAAGACGCCGAGTCCGCGGAGCGCGCCCGGGAGGAAGGAGAGTTGCTGCGAGTAATCCGCCTCCAGGCCCCACACGGAGCTGTCACCGCCGTTGACGTTTTGCGCGATGAAGGCCCCGTTGACGGCTGTGGCATCGTAGCCGAGCTGGGCGATGGCTTCGGGAATGTTGCTGGGATCGATGGGGCTGGTGGTCTGGAGCTGGATATCCGTGATTTCCTTACGAAACGCGCCAAGCGAGATCACGCCGACGGGCTCGAAGTAATACTCCACGCGCACGTCGAAGTTATGCGCCGTCTCAGGCTTCAAGGTGGCGTTGCTCACCGTGAAGGTCGGCGGGATGCTGTCGTTCACGCTGATGCCACCGGCCACATTGCCGAAGTCGGGACGCAGGATGGAGGCGAAATACGCGCCACGGATGACGAAGTCGCGGCTGGGCTCATAGCGCACCTGCATAGACGGGAAGAAATTGTCGTATGATTTCTCCTTGGTAATCCGCTGGCCGTAACGCGCCTGAATGTAGCCGGGGGCGTTGGTGTTGGTCGTGCCGGAGATCGTGACGGCGCGCGCCCCGCCGATGTCGTCAAACGCGCGACCCTCGGTCGTGGTTTTTTCGTAACGCACGCCAGCGAGAACTTGCAGCTCCTTGTTCACCTCGACCGTTGCCATCGCGTAGCCGGAATAGATCTGCTCCTTGATGTCCCACATGCTCTGGAGCTTGTTGCGGAGATTGTTTCCCACGTTCGCGTTGAACGGCTGCTGCGCAGTGGTCGTCGTGAGAAACGGATCGGTGTTATAGGAGCGGAAGAGATCGTAGAGTTTCCACTTGTCCGGCGATGGAGCGGGACCGACCACGCCGTTCACATCGACGATGGATTCACCTTTTTGGAAATCGGGGATGTAGGGGTCGCGGTAGTTGCCGAGGTTGATGCCGCCTGCGGCTGGGTTCGCGTTGAGTGCCCAGGAGGGATTGAAGTTCTCAATGTCACGGACTTCGAGGCGGCTGTCCGCGCCGACTTTGAACGTGGTCGGCAGCGACCAGTGGTCGAACTTGATCTTGAGATCGCCGCGGGCGGTCCAAACCTGGTCCTTTGAGTTGCGCTCCTCGGCATTCACCGACGCGCCGCTATTATAGTTGGAGAGATCGAGGAGACTGGCGTTGTTGCTGGCCGTCGCGCCCGAGCCGGTCGCGATCTGGCGGATCTGGATGCCCGTCTCGGTGGGCAACGAGTAATTCCAACTCACGCCGTTCATGCGGGCTTGGACTTGGGAAAGGAAACCTTCTGCGACGGAGTCATACCAGTTGCGCGCATTCGAGTAAGACAGCGAGCCGTCGAACTCCAGGTTGCCCAACTTCCAATTCATCGACGGACTGATGCTGAACGTCGCGCCGTATTTGCGGAGGTTGCTGCCCTGAACCGTGGCGGTGGAGTTGGTGGCCGTTGCCGAGGTGGACGTGCTCGTCGCCGAGGTCGCCGTGCGATTGGTGAGCCCGGCTCCCGTGCCGGTGAGATTTCCGGTCGTCGTGTCGTAGGCCACGTTGCTGGTGTTCGCGGTCATCACCCAGTTGCGGTTATGAAACGGCGCATCGTAGGTGTTGTAGCTGCTGCGGAGTGAGAGCGTGAGATCGTCGCTGGCCTTGTAGTCGAGATTGACCACCACCGAGTCGCGCCAGGTCGGCTTGAGCCCGTCTTGCATGTTGAAGCTCGTGATGACCGGGAGCTCTTCCTGGTTGTTGTTCGCATTCCGGTCGAACTGGTAGGTCGGAATAAAGATCTTCTGCTCCACATAGGAACCGGAGTGGCTGACGCCGGCGACGACGCCGAGACGTCCGCCCAGGAATGTATCCGAAAACTCCACGTTACCACCGGGCTGCCACTTGTAATGCTCGCGGTTGTCCCAGCCCATGGTGCGGCCGGCGTCGAGCGTGTACTCGTTGATGTTGAAATTGGCGTTATACTTTATCTGGCGGCCCTTCTGGCTGAAGGCGCTTTTGCTTTTGACGTTGATGCTGCCAGTGAGACCGGCAGCGGGCATGTCGGCCGTGGGGCTCTTGTTGACCTCGACGGTCTCGAGTGTCGCAAGCGAGACCTGCTCGAATTCAAACTGACGGCCCGTGGCGATATTGGAGGATGCGGCGTTCGCGAGAGGATTTCCGTCGAGCGTGACGTTCGCATATTTTGGCGAAAGACCGCGCACGCGCACCGTGCGCACGTCGGCCTCGACGTAATCCACCGAGATGCCGGGGAGCAGTTTCAAAAACTCGCCCACATTGCCTTCGGTGACATCGCCGAACGCGTCGGACGCGATCACGGTCTTGATGTTGAGCGCCTGCTTCTGCTCCACGATGGCCTTCGCGTTACCCTCGCGCTGCGCACCGACGGTGAATGCAGCCAGCTCGATGGTTTCACTGCCATAATCCTTGCTGGTGAGCGCGAGCTCCGGGTTCACCGTGCCGGTCTCGGGCACAGTGACGGACTGCTCAAGGCGATCCAGACCGGTGTAGTTGACGGCGACCTTGGCCTCGCCGGCGGCGACGTCGGAGAACGTGAAATAACCGCCATCACGCGTGACGGTGGTGCGGTCGGAACCGACAAGCTCAACCTGGGCATTTTTGAGATACTGGCCGGTGCTGCTGTTCAGCACGCGGCCGGAGATGGTACCGGCTTCCGCAATACTTGCGGCGAGCGCGGCGATCAGGGACATGGAAAGAACTCCAGGAACGATGGGCAGGGACTTGGATCGCGAGAGACGCGATCCGGTTGGCGGACGTTTTTGCATAACTACAGGGTGGTTGGTGTTGGTGATGTCTGGTTCAGGACAAAGCAGTCGCTACCGGAAGTGATCCGGGAAAAGCCGTCGCCCCCCAGCGATGCGCGCTCAGGTATGCGTGGACGGAAAAGGGTATCCGCCCGCCGGGCACAATCAGGGGAGGCTGGGAGGTCTGCGCGGTTTAACACCGCAACGTCAAAAACCCCTTCAATAATTTTCCCGCACAGAAGTACTTTATTTCAAAAACGTTTCTTCAACCGCCTATCCGACAACAGGACGCCGTAGCGTGCTGCTAAGAAAAAATGCCAAGGCGATCAGCGCGGACCAAGTGAGGAAACGCGTCAGGTGGGACTTCATAAATAAGCCCCATCGCGACGCGGGTTTTGAGTCGCCAGTATAATGGGGCTGATCCGTAGTCGTCAGACCAACATGTGCCCCTGCCTGAAACCTTTGGACGACGCGTTGAAGCTGCGCGGAGCAAAAGAGACTTTTCGCGGCCAGGCGTGGTCGGAGAACTGCCGCGAGTGGGCCTACTATCAAGTGGTCCTCGTGCAGCCGAGCGTGCGCGCTTTTTATCAACTGCCTGATTCCGTCGTCGATCATGCGCATCTGGGAACGCACGATGGCGCGGAGTCGGGGTTTGTGTGCACACTGCATCACGATGCCATCATGGGCGAGCATCCGGCCAGGGCGCGCGCCGGTATTGCAACCATCGATCCTCGCTGACGCACCAGGAGCTGATCCATGTCCCGGTTTGAAGTTGGAAAATGTTATCGGGTGAAAAAGTCATTCACCGCGCTTCGAGATAAGTTCGAAACCGGCGAGCTGCTGACGTACAAAGAAAGCGCTTATTCGCGCTACGACGGGATTACCGGCCATATCTTTCGGGACGAAACCCCGTCGACCCGAGTGTGGGATATTTACGACGGAGACACGCCGGATTTCGGCGATCTTTTTGAAGAAGTTCGATGAACCGCGTGAGTTCCACCTGATGAAAACAATCCACTATCAGCGCGGATTAGTGAGCTTTGAAATTCCCTCGCACTGGTGCGAGGACGCCGATGCGGCCGGCAGCGCCCGGTTTTATGCGGACGGCGACGACACCGGTACGATGCGTTTGAATACTCTCACCTTCGAACGTGAGCAGTTGCAGGCGGTGGAGGAAACCGCGCGCGAAGTCTTTCGTGGCCAGGCGTACGAAATGCTACCTGGTGGGCTGCCGATGCGACATGTGCTGACTACTGAGAACGAAGGTGGCGAATGGCTTCATGTCCATCGCTGGGATGTTCTGGTCGCCGTCTCGCCCGGACACTGGCGACTCGTCTGCTTCGGTTACACCGGACTGGCGTCAGCCGCAGAGGAACCGCGCATGCAAGAGGAGCTTCGCTTCGTGGAGCACGCGGTGCGCACAGCGCGTTACCCGAGTGCTCAGCAAGTGTGACATGCTTCACTATCCCAAAATCCCCGGGAGCCAGAATTGCCCCAGCGGCAGCTGCATCGCCTTCGAGAAATACGACGGCTCGAACCTGCACTGGGATTGGGACCGCGATTTTGGCTGGCACAGCTTCGGCACCCGGCGCGATGCGTTTAATCTGACCGATGAAGGGATCGCCCTGTTTAAGAAACGTCACGCGCACCTGGCTCAGAGTGTAGACCTTTTTTATTCAACGCTGGCCGCGAAACTCGCCGCGATCTTCACGCAGCATCCGTGCTACACCACCTTTCAATCAGCCAAAGTATTCACCGAGTTTCTAGGGCCGAACTCATTCGCCGGGCTCCACAAGCCAGACGATTCAAAAGAACTGCGCCTGTTCGATGTGTGGATCGAGCCCTCCGGCATGATCGGGCCCGAGCAATTCGTCGCCGACTTCGGCAGCCTGCCGATCCCGCGAATCGTTTATCGAGGCAAACTCACCGGGCGATTCTCCGACGAGGTAAGGAATGGCAAATACGGGACGATGGAAGGCGTCGTGTGCAAAGGCGGCACGGGCGGCGACGATCTCTGGATGGTGAAAATCAAGACGAACGCCTACATGGAGCGCTTGAAGAAAGCCTTCGCCGATCGCTGGGAAGATTATTGGGAATGATTTCTTTCATCTAACGCGAAAGCAGGCGCTGCTTATCGGCTGCGCTTTGGATCAGCCATGCATCCGGGCAAAATACAGCATCAGTTGGCCGGACCGGCCATGGGTGATTTTCGGAAGACCGGTCGCTTGACTTGCGATGATCCGTCCTCGGGTTAGTTCGGGAAGACCTGATCCTGACGGCTCAGGCGTTAACCCCAAAAATCAGGAATCATGAGCTTCTCATGCGTTCGTCTTGGCGGGCTGGCATTGCTGGCCTTTATTTCATCGGTGGCAGTGCGGGCCCAGTCATTCACTGGACCGACTTTCGTCGATTTTGTCGCCCGTGGAAATACCAACTACGATATCGCCATATACGCCGATACCGTGGTGGGTGGCTCAGACTACTCTAGCGCTTACGCGAGCTTTGGCGGAATCTACGGCTCCTCTTATAGCTACATAGGCGAGTCCGGCGTTTATTTGCAGTTCAACAATATCCACAAGGTAGGATCACAATGGATTGCTGACTCAGTGTACAAAGCGGAGTTCACCAACGCCACCGGCAACTACGAACACACGTATTACTACAACTTCGCGCTGCCCTCCAGCGGCTGGATCTACGGAAATGCCGAGTGCAATGGCTACAGCCAGACCGTGGATGGTTATATTAACGGCTACGGCACCGCACCGAATGATCCTCCGGCACCCGCGATATCCGTGGCGGGACGCTCCTCGGGCGATAGTGTTCCCGTCGGGACAACGATCACGGTCTACTACAGTGCAACCGATACCAACGGGAATCTGAATGGCATCCGCTATCATGCCTGGAATTCCTCCACCGGCTTCCACGATGACAATTTCGGCAACTACGTCACTCAATCCGGCAGCAGCGGTCAGGTGACGAAAAACTTCACGCTCTCCACTGCCGGCGACTGGTATTTTTGGACCGATGCGCGCGATACCCCCGGGCTGACCGCGAGCACGCCGGCCTTCGGCAGCGGGTTTAAGATCACGGCATACGTCAACTCCACCACCTACTGCGTTCCCGCCTACGCGCCCAGTTACTGGAACGACTGGTCGACCATCCAGTACAACAATAACTGCTATAACTACTCCAACAACGTTCGCACCGACACCTTTGCCCAACCCGGACGGGCCAGCGGCAATATGTACTCCTCCATCAATGCGACTGAGGTGAGCAACGGCGCCATCTCCGATGGTCTCATCCCTACCGACGCATGGTCAGTCGATCCCGATGGCCGGACGAAGATCGCCCTCGTGATCGATCCCGGCTGGGATTTCCATTGGTACCGACAGGACAGTGACGGCCGCTGGTCGCACAAGCCAGGCGGCACTTCGGCCACCAACCTCGATAACTCCGGCAATCTCATCACCAATCCTGAAACGGCCGACCGCGGAGGTTATACCGAGTTTGTTGGCTATTTCTTCACTCCATCCGATTGCGCGCAAGGTCAGGGCCATGCGGTCATCAATTGATCAAACTTCTTCCACGATGAAAATTTCATTCCTTCTCCCCTTTATTCTCTTCGGACTGGCGACCGTGCTCAATGCCCAGACTCCCCAGGAAACCCGCGGCCTTCGCGTTGAGGTGTTGGTTTTTTCCGGTCGCCCCAACCCGACCTTCACCATCACTGATACCAAGCAAATCAGTGATCTCCTCACCTCGGTTGACGCACTCTCCATCGACGCTACTGCGAAAGCCGGCGAAGACCGCCCGATCCTCGGGTACAACGGTATTCGCGTGACTGATCTTTCCGGCTCCGACGCAAATGCGCAGAGTTTCCGGGTGCGCGGTTCCGCTGTAAGCGTCATTCGCAAACAAGCGATCAAAGCCGGCAAGGCCACTGCAGACTCCATCGCCACGACAGACGTGCGCAACGATCAGGGAGCTACCGTGGAGACAAAACTCCTGGAGCTGGCCCGCCAGCAAGGTGCCATCGATGACCGCGTCCTCGCGCTGATTAGAAAATCGAAATAACCCGATATCCCACGACCCCATGTCGCAATCAGCTCATGGGGTCTTCTTTTCCTACGCGAACGATTTCGTGAAAGAGTGAGTCACCCCGATCGGGCCGAGGATGTGGACGTTGAAGGTTTCGAGTTCTTCGGCGGGCGAAGCGGAAAAGGGGTCAAGCTTTGCACTTTGCACATAGCTGAACAAACGGCTCGTACTGCGAGGGGTTCGCCCGGCAGTCGCTCACCAGCCGGCTGAGCCGGAACGGGCTGCCCATATTCAGGCGCTTCGCGATCCACGGATTGCTGGCTGTCGTCGTCGTCTTCATCACTGCCGCGACCGCCACTTTCCAGGGCGCGCCCTTCGCGTCTTCAGCCACGGCCTTTTCGTTTTTCGCCGCCGATTCTGTGGAAACAACCACGCGTCACTTGTCGGACACCACTCCATGCGGCAGCTCGTCTGCAAGCTGTCCGCAAAAAAACGCCTGAAAAATTCTCTCATCTTCATGTCGAAAAGCGGGCCTCCCAATCGACTGCTTGAAAAGTGCCCCTTTCCGGATGGTCACCTATTTACTCACTATGAAATTCATCTGCTTCGGTTACATTGACATTAACGCCTTCGCCGCCCGTCCCGAAGCGGAGAGGCTAGCGATGGTGGACAGCTGCTTCGCCTACGACGAGCAGCTGCGCGCCAACAAACACTTCAAGGGTGGCGAGGGTCTCCAGCCCGCCTTCACGGCAAAGACACTGCGTTACACACGGGACCAGCTCGTTATCACCGACGGTCCGTACGCGGAAACCAAGGAGCAAATCGGCGGAATCATGATCCTCGACGCACGCGATCTGGATCACGCCGTCGAACTTATCTCAAAGCACCCCGGCGCGAAATTCGGTCCTTGGGAAATCCGTCCCGCCGCCGACCTCGACGAGATGATCCGACAAAGTAAAGAGCGGCGGCAAAAAGCATAGATCCTGCGCGCAGGATCTGGCAGGAGCTGAACTCGCGACGCACAAAAACCGCCAGCCGTGCCTCGTTGTCAGTGTAAATGGACTGCTGCAACGGCCGGTCATCCTTAACGCCCACTCCAGCAGTTTCACGATAATCCACAGCTGGTCTTCCATCCCGCAGGAGGGAAGATCGCGCGATAAATGAGGTCCGCAGAAGCCCCACTCACTCGAATGGAAATGGCGGTGGCGTAAGAAAACTTATCAGCCTGTAGTGCGCCGGAGACGACGGTCCGACAAAACAAGCGCATCGATCGCATCAGAGAAAGCTTTCGACATAGCTGCCCCGTTGCGAGCAAGGGGCTTGGCAACAATGGCGGCAGCGAGGAGGGCAAAGCTGCGATATTTACGAGCGGCTACGACGGGATTGTTTTTGTTGATCATGGTGAGACCACCTTTAGCAGCCCGAAGGCCAACAGTCGCCGCGTTCGTGAAACACACGCATCCCGCAGGTGAAAATGTCCCAAAAAAATATCACGTCCTTTGAAAACACCTCTGTTATTCGCCCGGTGAAGTACCCGGAGCGAAAAAAATCAGGGCACAATCAACGCAGTTGACGACGAGGAGCAGACAGCGGAGTCGTCCATCGAAAATGCACGACAACTTCCCCTTGGACTGCAAAATCAACATCCGCCAGGATGGCCGGAGTCATTTGATTCGCAGGACAATCATTGATTCGTGCGGAATGATACGAAGGCCTTCTTCAACGATTAGAGGGAGGGCAAGCGGCGGTTACCCCTTTATCACACCTACGTTTATCCGATGGACGCGAAGATGTCGCGAGGGACGAAGACGGAGGGAAAGCAGGTGTGGGAACAGGATTAAATCCAAAGTACGGTCCCTTAATCCAAGCAACCCCATCCAGCCAGTAACAGCGCGACAATCGCAATCACCGCGAGAATGTTGCCATCGATCTTTCCGAGAATCGGGCGGATCCCCTGCGGATCATGCAGCGCGCCTCGATAGTATTTTTTGAAAAGCAGAGCGGCGAAAAATCCTGAATTCATGGCGAGCCCTAGGTAGACCGCCAGCTGGCATTGCTGGAGTCCGCCCGCTCCCCACAGCAACCAAAGCGCAACGCTGGCGACCGCCAGTTGAGAGGATGCCGCCCAGAACAGATGAAAACGCGCATGCCCCGTCCAACCGGGATGCAAGAGATGGGTTTTGTTCATGTCCGTGATAAACGGGCCGACACCGTACGCGATCGTCGCCATCGTGATCATCAGACGGGCTAAAAGCGAAACGGGCACACTCATCGACGAGACCCTGTCGGCGATGGCCTCTGAGGCAACTCTGCGACGGGAGCCTCTGCCAGGCGCCAATCGCGCACAGTCTTATGCGTATGAACTGGAGTACACAGAATCGCGAGGGTTGAGGGTTGATGATCTTAATCCAGGCGAAGTCGGTGGGTACCGAGTTGAAGGATCAGCCTATGAAGCAGGCGATCGATTATGCCGCCAATCAGGGTGTCGATTGGGTGGTGCTGACGAATGGTGCGCAGTGTCGCGTGTATAAGGTGATTTTCGCTAAGCCGATCGATCAGGAGCTGGTGTGCGAGTTCGATTTCCTGAACCTGGATGCGAGGGACGACACGCATCTGCAGTTTCTCCTTCTGCTCACGAAGGAGGGCTGGGCGAAGTCGGCCGTGGGAGAGTTTCACCAGCAGAAGCAGGCGTTGAGTCGCTTTTATGTGGGCGCGGCGTTGATGAGCGATTCGGTGCTGGGCGCGATCCGGAAGGAATTGAAACGCGTTTCTCCCGACGTGCGGATCGAGGCCGAACAAATCAGCACGGTGCTCGAACACGAGGTCATCAAACGCGAGGTGCTGGAGAGCGAGAAATACGCGGAAGCGATCAAAGCCGTTGCTCGTGCTGCAGCCAAGGTTGCGCGGAATAAAAAAGAGGAAGCTCCGCAAAATGTAATTCCGATTTCAGCGGTTCCGACGCCTCAAGTGGCCGTAGACAGCCCAGCGGCAGCGGTCCCGCCAACAGCAGCCAATTGAACAACCAGTCCGCTCCGTTTCGCGCTTCTTCAGCGTTTAACGAGGAAGTCGGCTTTTGTGATAGATGGAGGAATGCTGTTTCCATCGATGAAACCTGCAGTGCCTACATCTTCATAAAGTTTTCCTCTCGGTAGTTCGATACGGGCGAGATAGAAGACGTTCTCGGTGTGAGAGGACTGTTCCGCTTTCTGAAGCTTCAAAACCGATCCGGCAGGTGCCACCTCAATGATTCGGTATTCACCGCCATACACCTTCTTGCCGATAAACTCGTCGGACAGCGTTGCGGGCATTTGCCAAAACGAGTCGCCAGCCGAGGCCAGTTGGCGACCCAAGCCTCCGGCTACAAATTCGATAATATAGAGCCCCTTCGTTAACTCGTAGCGCTGCCCGATGAATTGGCGGTAGGGCTCTTTCTGGGTGACGTCCCGTTGAAGAAGTCCTGCGCAACCAGACAATGTAAACGCGCAGAGAAGAATGAGCGAAATCCGTGGTTTGTTACCCATATGAGTTACTTCAAAGCCGGTGCAGCGGAGATTGACGGCTCTTTGGGTGCAAGCGGCGGCAGTTGGGTGACTTGTTTTATGTCGCTGCCGCGGATGAGCACTCGATTGATTTGGCCGGAGGAGTTGGTGACGTCGAGTATTACACCACCGCCAAGAGAAACGACCTGCTGCCCGGTTGTCTCTTTACCGTCTTCGTGAACGAGGCGGATTTGTTTCTTGTTCAGCGCCGTGGATAAGGTCTCGAAATCGTTCTTTGCTTTGTGCTCAAGGTAAACGGCTCCACCAAACCCAAAGGCGATGGCGATGAGTGCGGCTAGACACTTCGGAACAATGAGGTCGTCGATTTTTTCCGCGTTCTCGAGGAAAGACTCAGGCGTATGCCGCTTCAACCACTGGACAATGCGGTCGATCAGCAAAAATACGCGCTTACCGAACGGACGAAGTTTGTCTGCCTGGATGAATCGGAACGGCCACAACAGAACGTAAAGAGGACCAACGAGGATCCAGCAGATGAGTGTTCCGTAGAAGTAACGCGTGTACCAGAGAAACGCCACGCCGACGCCGTAGATCAGAGAAAGGATCACGGGTAGCCACGTCGAAAACAGCACATCGTAGAGCGAGAACTCGAATAGCTCTGCGGGAAATCCGGATGAACGAACGAGCTGATTGGTGTAAGCACGGCCCCAAAAATAGAGAACCGATCCAATGACAGTGATCGCCGTCGTTTCGCCGATGAATTTGCCCCACTTCGATTGTTCGACCGAGTCCGCCATGGATGGAACGTGGAAAGTCTTCTGAGCGGTGTGAAGAGAATTGATCGACGTTAGCTTTCCTCGCGACCGCAAACATTACGTTTCGACCCCTTCTGCCCTGGCCCTTCGATTCTTTAGCCGTTCATCGTACGCGCCGAAAGTTCGGCACGTCGCTTGGCAAGAACTCGAATTGCCTCAGCGATGAATAAAGCACCATGCGGAGGCAGATCGCTCGCTTTCTTAGATTTTTCTAAATCCTTTATCGCGGTAGTTAGGCGATCTGAGTGCTCACCCCAGCCAAACGATTCGTCAAACAAGCCGATCAGAGCGTTACGCATGCGTTGATCCTCGGGAAATCGGAATATCAACTGAAAGACGAATTCCCAAAAATGCGGCTGTGTCGAAACAAGATGGCTCGCGAGGATAGCCCTCCGGTTCTCGTCCTTCGCCACCTTCAACAATATCTCTTGATGTTTTTTGAGATCAAATAGGACTGCCTCATCATTGAAATGCCCCACCCGCCGCTTAGAACCTAAATAATCTAAGGTCGCGCAATAGACCCTTTGAGGAAACAGCTCCACAGCTGCCCGCATAAAATCGAGCGAACCCGAGGAGCCTCCTACAGGATTCCAGATGCTGCCATATGCTTTCCAGCCGACTTTTAGAATGCGCTCAAGTTGCCGTTCGAAAATTTTAACCCCTTTCACGGGGGTTGAACGAACATAGGCGCTGGCAACCGTGTTCCTATCGTAATCAGTATCCTGTCGTTGATCGCATGCTCGGGTGAGGACTCGCTCAGCGATTCCGAAGAGCAAAGGCGACATGAGCGTCTTCCCGTGAAGATAAAAGCTGAATAGCTGCAGCAGTGAGTAATATGCCTCCGGAGTGTGCGGTGATTCTACATAGAGGAAAATAATACGCACTTCCTTAGGTGGTAGATCGTGAATCCAATTACCTGAACACAGTGACCATCCGAGGACGTCCGGTTTGATTCCTTTTCGCCGGATCATCTTTTGCAGTCGCTCTCGATTGTCTTTTGATGGGCCAAGAAACCGCAAAATGGTCAGCATTGCCTCATCGGTTCCGGCAGGCATTTCGTCGAGATACTTTTGGACTCGCGCTAATGCATGTTGTTTTAGTCCGTTACAATAGGCTGCGAACAACCACAGATCCTCTGCACTCGATTGAAACGTCCCCATCCTGTTCCAGCACTCCAGCTTTCGATCAAGTATACCGATTTCGTACGCAAGTTGAGTAGCATGGTACTTCTTCGAGGCAGCCATTGCCTTTCTTAGCTTAGGAATGAGTAGGGCCGGTTTTTCGACAAGCTCTCGAGCAATCCCTTTGATCTCGTCCTCATATCGACGTCTTCCGGTTTTAGGATCTTCGTCCCAACCGTACATCGATCCCTCATCTATCCAGATTTGCAGCCGCAACAGAATAGATCCCCGGAAAAACTTATCCATCATCCCGTGGACCTCCTTCAAGATCGGCGGGATCTGTTCAACCCACTTTTCTGCACTGTGCTTCTCCAAATATTCCACTAGTCGTTTTTTCTCTCTCCATAAACCAGACAGCACATCCGAAGGATCTAACTTTAGCCGATCCTTAAAAAAGGAGCCAACTATCAGGCGGTGGAATTTGATGCCTCGCTCCGGAGGAAGATGCTGTAGTTCGTGTATCGCACCACCCAGCCGTTTGAGAGCCTGCTCACGATGAGGACCACTTTTGAGAGCCAGCTTGAAGTGAGCCGAGAACCCTAATTCGCGATGCTCGAACACTTCCTTCCATTGCAACGTTCGAGGTGCATCGCTGATCCGCCAGTTCTGTACCGTTTGTCCGCTCAAGCTATGCGGTGGATCTGAGATGATAAATATCGCTTCGACCCCTAAGGAACGAACTTCCTTGCTAGAATCTTTGAGCAAACGCTGCACCGTGCACCAACGCTCGCTCGGGGGAACAGGGAAAGAGTAATACCACGGCGTGAAGCACTCCAAAAATAGCTTCTTAAAGTTCCCCCCAAGTTGATCCGCGTGATCGGCGACCGCGAATCTCTCAAGCAACGGAAACACGATCTCGCCACTATCCCCGTGGTAAGCAAGACCGTGCAGCAACCCTCTGATGCGGCTGCGTATTCCATCGATCTTCTGGTTATGTTGATGCGCTGTTAATTCAGGACTCAACAAGCCAGCTAATCCTTCGCCAGCCTTATGCTTGGATTGCTCAACCAACCCAAGCAACTCGTCAGCACGCTTCACCAGAAACATCGCTGTTTGGCGTGGTGCGGCCCTGACTAAGTCTAGCAGTGCATCAATTTCCATCTCGATAGCGCCAGCCGCGGCAAATGGCCCGGTCGGACCAAAGACGTAGTTCCAAAGACCTTCGCCCGCGGAAGAGTCCACACTGATCAGCCGCTCGATTAGACGCTTTTTCCCGTCATCATCGAGCGCCTGATAGATCTTAAGCACGCGAGCGGAATCGTCCCCAATCAACCGCTCCAATAGAAAAGTCGCAAGCAAGGGAGGGGAAACACTGACATCATTGCGATCTCGCCCCGACACTTCGAGAAAACCAGCATCAGCGAGGCGATCACGATAATGCCTTAGTGTCCCAAGGTCAGCGCTAAGTGTGAGGCAGGATTTAAGCGCTACCACAGGTTCGCTACGATTCGTCGGGAAAGGAGAGAGGCAGCTTAGCAATTCCAATGCTGAGATGACCGGCGGCCCGAAAAGAGCCTCTGATCGCTGCACAAACTTAGCGGCCACTCGTTGTTTCAAGGTCGTTTGATGAACACGCAGTGGTGATCCTAGCTCGGAGGCGACAAGTAGTATCTGCGGATTTCCGCCAGCCTCTTGAATCGCCCAATCTATGTCGTTATTCGACAATTTCGTCTGAGCAACTTTCAGCAGTTCGCGTGCATCGTTATAGGTTAGGGGCAGAACTCGCAGCGATTTGATCTGAGGCATCTCTCCTAAGTTTAGCTGTGGAAGATGTTCTTCTGCCGGAATAGTCGCCACTATGCGCAAGCCCGCTGTCAGGATTGCCTGCTCTGCGAAGGCTTTCGCCTCTTCTTGCCGTAAGTCTTCAACGACGATCAAGACCTGCTGCCCGCTAGCATACGACTTCAAATCCGCCGCCATCATTGAAGTTTTTGCCGTGTTACGAACGAAGAAAGTTTCGGAGGCGATTTCTGTACACGCTTCAAGCAGCAAGCGTGATTTTCCCATGCCGCTCGCTCCAGAGATCCCGATAAACGCAACGTCAGGGTCACTCAGCATTTCCTTCAGCTCGTCGAGCTGCTTTTTTCTTCCGACCATCGGTAAAAGCGTTTCTCCGTGTTTTTGTTTCTCCAAAAGCTGCCAGTTCTCATGCCACGACTGAAAAACTGGCGAAGCGAAGTACGTCTCTCTAATCGCTCGGTGACGGTTTACCGCTGCCTGCAAGAATCCCGCGTCAATTATCTCTACCTCGACATGTTCGGTTTCAGGTAGCCCATCGAGAATAGCAGACCTTAATGAATCTCTTTCCTCCTTAAGAAGGCGTCCATTTCTCGTCGTGGTAGACTGCGTTCGGCCCAAACCGAGGTTCGTGAAAAGAGTATACTGCTTCAGCTCACCTGGACGCTTAGCTCTTTCAATAACTTCTTTGGCTGCTCCCTTGACCGACGCTTTCAAGCCTTTGATCGCGTTCGAATGACCGTTAGCTGTGGAACGCGCTTTGAATTGGAAGATCGTCCAGCCGGGGCGAGCGAAAGGTAGAGCATTTGCTGAGTTTGGCTCCTGCGGAAGCGTCCAAGAACCATCAATTCCACCGTCAGCTCCCGGGAGATCGTCTAGTCGGGGAGCTGTTGGTAACGGGCGTTTAGTCTCAGCAAGAATGATGCTATTGCAGAACCTCGCGAATCTGAGCTGTTCATCCACGACGCTGAAAGCGTCTTCTAGCTCTGGAATAGACAGCGGTATGCTCACGACTGATTGGTAATAGTAACGCTAGATCTCTCTACTAAAAAGGCCGTGGCGACTACGTCGCACACGGCCTTTGCTTCTAACGCTATAATAATTGCCTCACTGACACGCTTCGCAGATTTCGCCGTTGCGCATGGCTTCGATGGAGCAGGTGGCTTTCTCGGCGGCGGTGTATTCTTTCTTCTTCGGCGTTTCGATCGCTGGGGTTGAGTGGCTGCCGCCGGCGTCGCCGGAGTTTTGGCCGCCGTTCTGGCCTTCTTTGATCGCGCCGCGGACGTCTTTCTTAATCTGCACGGTGGCTTTCTCGATGTTGGAGGCTCCGAGGCTGCGCAGGTAATAGGTCGTCTTGAGGCCGACGTGCCAGGCGTGACGGTACATGTGACTGAGGGTCTTCATGTCGGGCGTCTTGATCCAGAGGTTCACCGACTGGGATTGGTCGATCCATTTCTGGCGGCGGGCGGCGGCGTCGATGATCCACTTGAAGTCGATATCGAAGGCGGTGAGGTACTTGGCCTTGAGGTCGGCGGGGACGCGGTCGATGTCCTTCAGCTCGCCGTCGAAGTACTTCAGGTTGTCGCGCATCTCTTGATCCCAGAGGCCGCGGGCCTTGAGGTCTTTCACGAGGTAGGGATTCAAGACGATGAACTCGCCCGAGAGATTCGATTTCACGAACAGGTTCTTGTACGTGGGCTCGATGCAGGGGGAGGTGTTGGTGATATTCGAGATCGTGGCGGTGGGGGCGATGGCGAGGACGTTGCTGTTGCGCATGCCTTGCTTGGCGATCTTGGCGCGGAGGGGCGTCCAATCGAGTTTACCGCCGCGGGGGACTTCGACGGTGACGCCGCGCTCGGATTCGAGGAGGTCGATCGTGTCTTGCGGGAGGAGTCCGCGTTCCCACTTCGAGCCTTTATAGGTGGAGTAGGTGCCGCGCTCGGCGGCGAGGTCGGAGCTGGCTTCGTAGGCGTAGAAGGCGATGGCTTCCATGGCTTCGTCGTTGAACTCGACGGCGGCTTCGGAGGCGAAGGCGATGCCTTTCTGGTAGCAGGCGTTGGCGAGACCCATGACGCCCATGCCGATGGGGCGGTGGCGGAGGTTGGAGCGTTTGGCGGCCTCGGTCGGGTAGAAGTTAATGTCGATGACGTTATCGAGGGCGCGGACGGCGAGCTGGATGGTGTTGCGCAGTTTCGCGTGATCGATGGAACCGTCGGGGAGGAGATGGTTCTCGAGGATGACGGAGCCGAGGTTGCAGACGGCGGTCTCGTCGTTCGAGGTGTTGAGC
Organism: Nibricoccus aquaticus; assembly: GCF_002310495.1. Taxonomy (GTDB): domain Bacteria; phylum Verrucomicrobiota; class Verrucomicrobiia; order Opitutales; family Opitutaceae; genus Nibricoccus; species Nibricoccus aquaticus. The sequence continues at coordinate 1,479,597 of NZ_CP023344.1, forward strand.
GTGATCTCGGTGCAGAGATTGGACGAGTGGATGACGCCGCAGTGATCCTGAGGGGAGCGGATGTTGCAGGCATCCTTAAAGGTGATCCACGGGTGGCCGGTCTCGAAGAGCATCGAGAGCATTTTCTTCCAGAGCTCGAGGGCTTCGACTTTCTGGCCCTGGATTTTGCCTTCTTCGGCGAGCTTCTCGTAGCGGAGGTAGGCTTCTTCGAACTTTTTGCCGTAGAGCTCGTGGAGGTCTTTGACCTCGTTGGAGCGGAAGAGGGTCCACTGCTGGCGGTTCTCCATGCGCTTCATGAAGAGGTCAGGAATCCAGTTGGCCGTATTCATGTCGTGGGTGCGACGGCGGTCGTCACCGGTGTTCTTGCGGAGCTCGAGGAACTCGAAGATGTCGTTGTGCCAGGACTCGAGGTAGGCACAGCCGGAGCCCTTGCGTTTGCCGCCCTGATTGACGGCGACGAGCTGGTCGTTGTGGAGCTTCAGGAACGGGATGACGCCCTGGGATTCGCCGTTGGTGCCAGCGATGTAGGCGCCGGTGCCGCGAACGGCGGTCCAGGAACCACCGAGGCCGCCCGCCCACTTGGCGAGGAAGGCGTTTTCGGCGATGCCGCGGTACATGATGCCTTCGAGCGAGTCGTCGACGTAGTACAGATAGCACGACGAGAGCTGCGAATGGAGCGTGCCGGAGTTGAAGAGCGTCGGCGTGGAGCTGCAGAAGCGGCGGCTCTTGTAGAGTTCGTAGAGGCCGGTGATCTTCGACTCGCGGTCGCCTTTTTCATCGAGGAAGAGACCCATGGCGACGCGCATCCAGAAGAACTGGGGCGTCTCGAGGCGCTTGGCGGGTTTCTTGGTTTTGTCGATGATGAGGTAGCGATCGTACATCGTCTGGATGCCGAGGAAGTCGAAATCCATGTCAGAGGACGGGTCGAGGGCGGCACCGAGCTTCGCGAGATCGAAGTCGAGGAGGCGCGGGTTGAGGCGCTTGATGGCGACGCCGTGCTCGAGGTAAGCCTTGAAGGCTTTGCGGTGGGCGTCCTTCAGCTTGCCGATGCCGTCGCGCACGATGTCCCAGCCGAGGACTTCTTCGTAGATGTAGGTGAGCTGGATGCGGCCGGCGAACTTGGCGAAGTCGGCGTCGCGCTCGATGAGGGTCTTCGAGTTGAGGATGATGGTGGCATCGAGATCTTTTTGGGAGATCTGGTCGAAGACGGAGCGGAGGAGCTCGGTCTCGATCTCGTCATTGGAGAGATTGAGGTCGAGGCCGATGCGGCCGAACTCGATGCGCTTGTGGAGATCGACGCGGTCCCAGAGGACGGTTTCGCCGTTGGTGCGTTTCACCATGAGCATGGCGCCTTGCTGCGGAGCGGGCGCGACCTCGGAGGAGGACGATGTATCGATGCCAGCCTCACGCGCGGAATTACGGTCGGCGCGGTAGAGGATGTATTGCTCGGCGACCTTGAAGTGACCGGCCTTCATGAGCTCTTCCTGGACGATGTCCTGGATCTCTTCGATGTGGACGAAGGATTGTTTCGAGGAGAGGGCGCGACCGGCGACGATCTTGGTGATCTCGACGGAAGGCGTCGAATCGCGCTGGAGAGAGAGGAAGGCTTTGCGGATCGCGATCTCGATCTTCTGCTCGTTGAAGGGAACGATCTGATGGTTGCGACGGATGACGCGGACGGTGGCGAACGGCGTGGCGGTCTCGGCGCCGAGCTTGCGCGAGCGGTTCAAGAGAAGGCTCTTGGCGACGTCGTAGGCGTTGTTGTCGATGAGGGTTTTCTCGAGGAGCTCGTAGAGGTCGTTGAGAGAAATCTTCAGGGGCGACTGGCGGCGGGCGAGTTCGGCGAGATTGCCGGCGACTTCGCGGACGATGCGGGCGACGAAGGTGCGGTTGGCGTCGGTGAAGATGTTGGTTTCGCCGCGGGCGAGGAGGACGTTGGTGAGGGCCTTGCCGACGGTGTCGGCGACTTTGCCGAGCTCGAAGCGCTCGTCGCCGGTGGGCGCGGTGAGGACGGTCTCAGGGACGAGAGGGAAGTCGGCCGCGATGAGGTCGCGCCAGGCGAAGTGGGGTTTCTGATCTTTGGGGGTGTGGATGGTGCGTTTGAGCGCGAGATCGGAGGAGACAGCGTGGTTCATCGAGAGCGTGAGGCGTGAGACAGGTTGAGAAGAAAAGTGATGCGACGTACGGAGCGAAGCGGCTGGCGGGCGGTGATTTTCGGAGGCGGAAAAAGCGCGACCCGAGAAAGGGGCGCGCCTTGTTGAGTGATGTTGGGACGAAAAGAAAGGGGGACCGGACGCGTCGTTGGTGTTAGTGGGGTGCGACGCGCCCGGACGACTGAGTTCGCTCAGAGATCGTCGTCGTGTGTTTGGTTGATCGACGACGCCTTCTGGTACTCGGTGACGCGACCTTCGAAGAAGTTTTGCTCCTTCTTGATGTCCATCATCTCGGCGAGCCAGGGGAGCGGGTTTTTAACGCCGCTGTTAAGCGGAGCCAGGCCGCAGCCTTCGAGGCGACGGTCCGCGATGTAGTCTATGTAGGTCAGGAACTCGTTCTTACTAAGGCCCACGGAATCGGCGGGCAGACAGTCCCTGATAAATTCTTTCTCGAGCGCGACGGCCTCGGCCATCGTGGCGCGGAGCTCTTCCTTGAACTCGGTGGTCCAGATGTCGCGGTTCTCCTCGACGAGGTCCATGAAGAGATTGCGGAAGACCTCGATGTGGTTCGACTCGTCGCGGAGGGTGTAGCGGAACATCTGGCCGATGCCGGGGAATTTGTTCTGGCGGTAGAGCGACAGGATCATGCCGAACAGGCCGTAGAACTGGGTGCCCTCCATACACTGACCGAAGAGGAAGATGTTTTTCGCGAGGAGTTTTTTGTTCTCGGTCTGCGTGAGATCGAGATCGCGGCGGAGATTGCGGGAGTTGTTAACGACGAAGGCGTTTTTCTTGGCGATTGTGGGGATGTCCTCGAACATCGCTTCGCACTCGTGCGGGTTAATGCCCAGCGACGAGATCATATAGAGAAGCGAATCGGCGTGGATGTTTTCCTCGTGCGCGTGGCGGCCGAGGACGAGCTTCAGCTCGGGGGCGGTGACGAGCTCGCGGACGACGTGCTGAATGTTATCACCGACGATGCCCTCGGCGGCGGAGAAATAGCCGATGCCCATGCGGATGATCCAGCGCTCGATGTCGCTGACAGCCTTCTCGTCGCGCCACTGCTCGATGTCCTTGCCCATGGGAACGTCCTCGGGCTCCCAGTGGTTGGCCTTCATCGTGCGGTAGAGGTCGTACGCCCACTGGTACTTCAGCGGGAGCAGGTTGAAGGTCATGGATTCGCGGCCGTTGATGACCTTCTTGGCGGCGAAGGCGGCTTCGGCCTTCGCTTGATCGAGGATGAATGTTTTGGAACCGACTTGAAACGACTTGTGCATTGAACGGATGGCCGAGGGTTGGACGTGATGACGCTGGATTTAAAGTGACGGAAATGGAGACGACGGTGCGCTGTGGAGACGAGTGAGGCGTGAGGGGTGGAACGCCGGGAGAGGGGCTTGTTTTACCGCCGAAAAACGAGGAGCGAGACTAGGTTGTTAGAACTTATTGACCGGCTATTCACCACAACCCGTTGTGGTCGGACGCCGACTAGGCCACAACGGATGGGGTTACGGGATTTCGCCGTCAATCGGTTTGTGAATGAAAAAAGTTACGATTTCGGCGAATTGGGGCTTGCCGAAAAGACACGGACTTTGCCCCGAGGGAAAAAGCCCCCAATCTGGCCGCTTGTTGCATTTTTCGGGTGTTGGTCGCGTCACATTTTCGTGCCGAAAACTGAAGACCGTGCGGTTTCGCGAGACCAATTTTTCGAGTGAAGATCAGTCCAGCGCCTTTTCAGTTAGCGAAACATCGCGCCCGCTTTCAGTCCGTATCGGATCGTTGAATGCAAAATGACAACCGTGGCCGTTTCCGCCGCCCCTACCCCGGGGAAACTTTCGGCTTCCGTTTTAGTTGAGGCCTCCTACGGTCTCACCCTCGCACCTCGGAGAGGTGGCAGAGTGGTCGATTGTACCTGACTCGAAATCAGGCGTGCCCGCAAGGGTACCGAGGGTTCGAATCCCTCCCTCTCCGCCATTTGCACAGCAAATGGAAAAATTCCGGGCATCAAGGTATCTTCACTGCGACTGGGTCCCCTTGTCCGAACTAAGCGCCAGACACCCCAGCCCGCCAACGGCTAACGATTGAGTGCATACGCGAGCTGGTTGATAATCATTAAATAATTATGCATTGACAGACCATGGAGGCTTAACCTTTTTCACAGCCCTACCCCGGCGGGTCGGAAGGCGGAAGGGATTTTCTGTGGAGATGCCCTCCATCTCTATTGGAGAATAAACGCGTTCCCTCCTGTCGGGGTCTTTTTTTGAGGAACTGGAGCAACTCCACACCTCGCTAAAATCGGCCCCAGCTTCAATTGACGCCCACCTGCACAGCGTTGTGGTGACGCCCTCAACCGGCCCAACCATGCCCACTCCTCCCTGGCGAAAACCAAAGCCCACAGAAAAATCCTCCGTTAAGCTGACGCCCGAGAGCATCGCTTGGGCAAAAGCGTCCGCGAAGAAAGCGGGCCGCCGCTATCCGAATCTCGTCGATAACATGGCCGCCACTCGTCGGCAGCTCGAGCAGTCGCAACCACCGGAAACACCCGGTCCTCACATCGGCTGAGCCACCCACCAAAACGAAAGAGTTCCCCTCCGCACTGTCCCCGGCTGTTCGTTTCTCGTTTAATAATCCATCCCGCCAAACGTCGTCTCTTCGTCCCCCAACCCCATCCCGCTATGGACGAAGCCCTCTTCAACGCGGCGCCTAAAAAAGCCCGCATCGAAATCATCCCCCTCATCGACGTCGTCTTCTTTCTGCTGGCGACGTTCGTGCTCTTCACGCTCTCCCTCGATAAGATAGAATCCATCGAGATACCTCTTCCGAAAGGTGGCGAGCCCCGCGAAGCCGAAGATCTCACCATCTACCTCCAGACAACTGATCACGGGCTCTTCCACTGGAAACTAGGGCGCACTTCACCCGCCGAGCAACTCACCGCCTCCGAGCTCGGCCCGCGCCTCGAAACCTATCGGCGCTCCGTCGCCAACCCCCGCGTTTTGATCAACGGCGATGATCGCGCCCCCTTCTCCGAAACGATCCGCGCGCTCGATGCAGTCCGGCTCGCCCGCATCCGCGAGGTCTCCCTCGAAACAGTGCGCAACTAAACGGGATCCCACCCTCGCCGCGGGCACGCCCGCCTTTGACTTCATCGCGGGATGCCGGAAGCTGACCCTCCCATGAAAAACGCCTCTCTGCGCATCACACTCGCCACTCTCGCGACACTCTCTTTCAGCCTCACCGGTTGCTCCAAAAAATCCGAGCCCGCTGCCTCCGCGCCAACTCCCCCTCCCGCCGCGCCCGCTCCTGCGCCCGTCGCCCCCGTGAAGGCCGCCGCCGATGCCGCCAAAGCCCAGCTGGCCGCCGCCGAAAAAGAAGCCGAAGCGCTCAAGGCCAAAGCCGCCTACGCCGCGAAAGCAGAACAGGAAAAGCTTCAAGCCCTCGCCGATCAAAAAGCCGCCGACGCGAAAAAAGTGGCCGACGATCTGAAGACCAAGGCAAACGCCGCCTCCACCAACTTGCTCAACAAAGCCAGCACCCTGTCCGCCACGAATTCCACCCCGGCAGCCCCGGCCACCACCAGCGAAACATCGCCCGCTACAGCCAGCCTCACGAGCCTCGCCCAAAACCTGAATCCCGCTAACTTCTCCTCGTGGTACGAGCAGGCCAGCAAGGAATCATCCGGCATCATCGCCAGCCTCGGAGCCAAGGCCGCCGAACTCGGCAGCTCAGCCTCGCCCGAACTCAAATCCCTCTACGAGACCGCTCTGACGCAGAAAAAAACGTTCGACGACGTAAGCTCCAAACTGAAATCCGGCGGCCTCGCCCAATGGGCCGAGCTCTACCCCACGCTGCAAAACTCCTGGTCCGATCTCAGCAAATCGCTGATCACCGCGAAGACGTTGCTGGCCTCATACACCAAGTAAACGCCCCCTCCGCACGTGCGCCGGCGACGGCGCACGCTCGTCCGCTTACGACTGCCGCACCGCGCGAAACTGCGGGTGCCCCTCGATCCGCTTCTCGAATACCACGCGCTCCGCCTCCGTCAGCGTCGACGGAGACTTCGACGTGCTGCGCCCCCAGCGCGCGAGCCACTCCGCGCCGAGCAACCTCGCCTCCGGCCACACGCCCGCATCCGTCTCGCGACGCTCGCGCGCAAACGCCACCGTCGTCGTTGCCTTCGGCCCGGTGCCGACTCCTTCGGCCACATAAAATCCCGCCGCCAGCAACGCCACCCGCACCGCCGTCGCCGCCGAGTACGTGAACAGCTCCGCGCGCTTCTCTCCGCAACGCGCCCGCACCCGCGCAAACACCTCCGCCGTCCACAAGCCCGTGTCCGTCTTCGCCGAAAACGGATCGTAGAAAATCACATCGGGCTCCACCGCCGTCTCGATGAACGTCAGAAAATCCCCTTTCAGCAGCTCCCACTCGAGCAGCCCCGACGCATGACGCCACCGCCCGCTCTCCAGCAACGCGTGCGGAGCCCCATGACGCAAATGCGGGAAATGCCCCGGGAATTTCGCCGCCAGAGTGAGCGGATCGAGATCGCACTCGAAGCTAACGATTCGCAACGGCCTCAGCGCCTCCCCTCCCTTCTCCGCGTATCGACTTTCAAAGCACTGGATCGCCGCCATCGCATTCGACGCCGCGCCCAGCCCCACATCCCAGATCACCAGCTCCCGCGCCGCTCCATCACCGCCCGCACTCGCGCCTGACACCGCTTCTCCTCCAGCACTGCTCTTCAACAACCGCTCAGCCAGCCGCGACTGCCCGACATAAAGCCGCTGCGCCTCATCGCTCGGTGCACTCACCGAGTGCATCACCTCGCCCGAGCTGATCTGCCGGATGCTCGAAAACCCCTGCTCACTCGTAACGATGTCGTAGTCCCCGAGATGCTTCGGCTTTCCATGCCGCAGCTTCTTCGGCGGATTCACCGGATTGTCCTCGTCCGACTTCATCAGCTCCGGCCGCATCCGCTCGTAGTAAGCCAGAAAATTGCCGTGCAAAATCTCCTGCCGCATCTCGCGCATCAGCCGGTGATAAAACGCAAAATTGTGAATCCCCAGCAGCTGCCAGCCGAGCAGCTCATCCGACTTCACGAGGTGATGCAGATACGCCCGCGAGAAATTTTTGCAGCAATGGCAGTCGCACTTCGCATCCAGCGGCGCTTCCGAAAATTTATACACGGCCCGCCGCAGCTGGATTTTCCCCTGCGACGTAAACGCCACGCCGCGCTGCGCCAGCTGCGACGGGATGATGCAGTCAAACATGTCCACGCCCCGATGCACCGCCTCGAGAATGTCGATCGGCGTGCCCACACCCATCAGGTAGCGCGGCAGATTTTTCGGCAGGTGCTGCGTGACGAGTCCGGTGAACTCATACCGCTCCGCATGCGTCTCGCCCACCGCCAGCCCGCCGATCGCGAGTCCGTCAAACGGCAGCTCCCGCAAAAACGCCGCGCTCTTCTTGCGCAGATCGTGATGACACGCCCCCTGCACGATCCCGAATAACGCCTGCGGCGAATCCCCGCGCGCCTTCAGCGATCTGAGCGCCCAGCGATGCGTCAGCTCCATCGCCACCTCGGCCTCCGCGTAGCCTGCAGTCGAGGGAATGCACTGATCGAGCACCATCATGATGTCGCTGCCGATCGTCTTCTGCATCCCGATGCTCGACTCCGGCGACAACATGAACATCGCGCCGTCCACATAGCTCTTAAACCGCGCGCCGTCCTCGTTCATCACGCGCTCTCCGGGCAGCGAAAAAATCTGGAATCCACCCGAGTCCGTCAGCACCGGCCCGTCCCACTTCATGAAATTATGGATACCGCCAAACTTCTTAAAAACCTCCGGGCCCGGCCGCAGCAACAGGTGATAAGTGTTCGCGAGCAACACGCTCGAACCCGTCGCCTTGAGCGTCTCCACCGTCTGACTCTTCACGGTCGCTTGCGTGCCGACCGGCATGAACACAGGCGTCTTCACCTCGCCGTGAAGCGTGCGAAATGTGGCTGCGCGCGCCGACGATCCGGACGCTTCTTTTTCCAAGGTGAAGTTGAGACGGGACATGGTGCTTAAAGCCGAAAGAGCCGGCCACTAAGGAAGACTTTCCCCGCCTATGCGAGCGGAAGCTCGCCGGAAATCGCCGTCTCAGCGGGCCTCGATCCGCACAGGCAGCTCCAGATGCCGCCCATAAGCTTCGGCTGCCCGTCGCAACGCCGCATGTTCTCGTTTGGAAAACACGCGCAAAAAATCCGTCGTCACCACGACTTCCCGCTTGGAGATTTCCCGGCGCCAGCCGCCCGCCACGCGCCCACCCGCCGCGATGATATGCACCGCGAGTCCATCCATCTTTCGCTCCAGCGCCTCTTTCACCTCCGGCGCGAGCACGTCATATCCGTCGCGATAGGCTGCAATAAACTCATCGTAGTTGGGCAGCAGATGCACCAGCCCAGCCACCGATTTAGGCTCCGGGAGCTCTCCAGCAGCCACCGGTGAAAACCAAAACGGCTTCCCGTCCACATTCTCATGCACGAGATCGCTCCCGACAGCCGCGAGACCCGCGCGAACGTCCGCCATCGTCAGCCCGGACCAGTACGCGAAATCCTGCGGCTGCGCCGGACCGTGACTGGTGAAAAATCGTCGTGTCAGCTCCACCAACGCTTCCTCGCGGCTGAATGGCTTCACTTTGGGAACGCGCTCCTCGAGCAATGCGTACGTGAACTGTTTTCCCCGCAAAGGCCCGCTGCAGATCAGGCCCTCCAACTCGGCGTGCATCACAAGACATGCGAGCCGCGTCCCGCTTGCGGTCATTCGCACACGTTTCAAAACGTCCGCAAGTTCATCGCGCGTCATCTCTCCGCCTCCACTCAACGCCTTCTCTATCGCCGCCCCACTCTTTCGAAAAGCCGCGGTGTCGAGCTCCTGCTGGCGGTACGTGTAGCCATTCACTTGGTGAACTCGCGGCGCCGTCAGCTTGAGCAACCAGCGCAAATCCTCGGGGGCCACAAAATGCCAGGTCGGTCGCATCACATGCGTGCGAAGAATTTTCCCCGCGTTAAACAGCGCATCGATCTGTGCGCTCGTCACCACACCTTCACACCGTTGCGCGAGCCCCCACTTCGCACCCGCGTAATCTTGGGACTGCACCGCGCCCAGCCAGGCCACCGCCTCGACAGGACTTGAAAAGGGCGTCCCCACGAGACGCTCGCTGCGCAACCTCCGGCGTATGACATCGGCGCGATTCATGATACGTCGCCAGACGGACGAACTTCCCCCTCTGACGCAATATAGCTCCGCCCAATAGTCATCACGCCGGGCTTCCGCTCCCCACACCGAATCGTCACATCAATCCCTGAAACTCCCCGTGCTTTTTTCAGAGGCACCGTTTACCGCTTACCGCCCTCCGCCAACACACACCCTCAGCGCATCCCACCGCCATGCCTAAATACTGGATGATCTCCAACCGCAACGCCACCGCCAGCGACCTCGGCAAAAATCGCAGCGACACCCTCAGCTTCTTCACCGCCGACTCCGGCAACCTCAAAGACTTCAAGAACTGGCAGCCCTGCACCGCCGCCGCCTTCCGCGCCGCCCTGATCTCCGCGGCCGACTCCTTCCCGCTCATCCCCGAGACCGAGCACGAAAAACAAAAACACGTCACCGTCTTCGTCCATGGCTATAACAACGACTGGCGCGACGCCGCCGCCCGGTATCAACAAATCACCGACGATCTCTACAGCGGCCCCAAAAGCCTCGGCATCTGCGTCCTCTTCACCTGGCCCAGCAACGGCGCCACCGCCCACTACCTCGCCGACCGTGAAGACGCCCGCGCCTCCGGCCCCGCCCTCGCGAAGGTTTTCAACACGCTCTTCGAGCACTCGCTGCTCATGCAGCAAAAGGCCGCCGACGGCACCGCCCTCTGCAAAGCCAAAGTCAGCGTCATCGCCCACAGCATGGGCAACTGGGTTTTCCAAAACGCCCTCTTCTACACCTGGGAGCGCAACAACAAGCCCCTCCTCGTCAGCCTCATCAACCAGTGCGTCATGGTCGCCGCCGACGTGGACAACGACCTCTTCGGCAACGGCGAGGCCCTCAGCGACAACCGCTCCGAAGGCATGGCCAACCTCTGCTACCGTATCACCGCTCTCTACTCCGGCCGCGACTCCGTTCTCGGCGTCAGCGCCGGCCTTAAACACTTCGGCAAACGCCGCCTCGGTCGCTCCGGCCTCGACCGCAGTCCCGCCTTTCTCGCCCCGGACAACGTCTGGGACTTCGATTGCAGCGCGCTCTTCCCCGTGAAGGAGCGCGACATCCACAGCGCCTACTTCTGGACACCAAAAACCCAGGCCGTCATCCGCGCCATTCTCCAAGGCTATGATCGCAACATCATCGCAGGCTGATCACCACGCTCCATGAGCGCGCCCGCGCAGTGACCGCTCCCTCGCTGAAAGGCGGCGCTCAGTCGCCGCCTTTCGCATTTAATCCCGCCGGCTGCGCCCCGTGAAAAACGCCAGCCACACACCCAGCGCGAGAATCAGGATCAACCACCAAAAATACCGCAGCTCACGCGCCGCCAGTTCGGCAAATGCCAGCACGCGTGGAAACAGCAGACACGCGGCGATGAAAAAAATCACCGCGATGAAAAGCGCGAACAGCTGCTTCTTCGTAGTCGAGGTCATCGACGTGTCGCGGGAGTTGCCGCGCCGCCCGTTTGTCCCGACGAATTGGGCAGTCCGATCGGCAGAAGAATATTCGCGCCATTGCCACTGCCGGAATCGCCACCGCCTCCGCCACCGATCACCAGCGGAGAGCGCCCGTCCCACTTCTCCACGATCTGGAGCTGGATCAGGCCGGGATTATCGCGGATCGCCTCAGCGCGCACGCGGATCGCTTCCGCTTCACCCTTGGCCTTGATGATCGCCGTGTCGGCTTCGATCTGCGCCTTCTGCTGCGTGAAGCGCGCCTTCGCCGCCTCTTGCTCCTGCACCATCTTGGACTCGATGGCCGCCTCGAGTTCCTTCGAGAGGTTGATGTTTTCCAAAACGATATCCTCAACGAAAAGGATGCTGCCGATCTTATCGCGCGAAGCATGCAGCGCCTTCGCCTTGATCTCCTCACGCTTCTTCACGACCTGCTCCGCGCTTTGTAGCGCGGTGACTTCCTTCAACGCTTCCTGGATTCTCGGCGCGATCAGGCTGTCGAAAGGATCGCCCGCAAACTCCTTGTAGATTTTCACCACCGATGCCTCGGGAATCCGGTACAGGACGCGCAACGCCACATTGATCTGCTGCAAATCCGACGAATAACACTCGGCCTCCAGTTCGCGCGTCAGCTGTCGCACCGGCACCGATACGATCCGCGACACAAACGGCGACTTCGTGCCGAAACCCTCAGGTTTGAATTCGTCGCTCACTTTGCCGAGCGTCACCTGCACTCCACGGAAACCAGGATCGACGACATACGTGCTCTGCGCAGCCGCCACGACGAGAACGATGATGATAATACCAAACCCGATCAGCTTCGCTAGGGATGAACCATTCATAGGATAAGTTGCACGAGCACACGCACAACGCCGCCGCCCGCAAGCGCATAGACCGCTCCCACCGTTACACCGCCCGCCTTTGTTTGGAGACCCCCCGCGACGCCTTCCGACATAATGAACGAGTAATGCGCTCCCGTGTTTAATCACTCACCCTTCAGCGCCCCTTCCATTCCCCTCACCATGAAACTCTCCCGCCTCTCGCTCGCCTGCCTGACCGCTCTCCTCGCCACAGGCACCGCCAGCTTCGCCCAGCCCCCCGCCGCCACCGCTGCACCTGCCACAACCACCGCGCCCGCCGACGCCAAAACCCGCGCCGACGCCAAGCTCCAGGAAGACTCCGCCAAGTGGGCCGCGAAACTCTCGCTCAACGACGCCGCCAAAGAATCCCGCATCGCCACCCTCATCACCGCCCACCGCATCGCCGTCCGCGACTGGCACAACGACCACCCCGCCTCCACCGTCCCCGAAGGCATCAACCCGCTCACCGGCAAACCGCTCAGCAAACTCGACCGCGAAATCATCGCCGACTCCGCGATGCCCAAATCGGTCAACGAAACCCTTCTCAACGGCCTCCGCGCCGACCTCACCCCCGCGCAGGTAGACGCCATCCTCGACGAGTACACCATCGGCAAAGTCGCCTTCACCCTCAAAGGCTACAAGGCCATCGTCCCCGACCTCACCGCCGAGGAGGAAAAAACCATCACAGACTTCCTGAAGCAGGCCCGCATCGAATCGATCGGCTTCAAAAGCATGACGCAGATCTCCGCCATCTTCGAAATCTACAAAACCAAATCCGAGCAGTACCTGAATTCCAACGGCCGCAGCTGGAAAGCTCTCTACAAAACCTACACCGACGGCGTGAAAGCCCAAAAAGCCGCCGACGCCGCCGCGAAGAAAAATAATCCCCCGAACGGCGCAAAATAACCGCTCCCGTCCGCGCCGGTTTTCGCTACAACCGGCGCGCATGAAAAAGCCTACGCGCGAAGAAGAGCGTCGCATGTGTACGCGCAAACGCCGCTACCGCTCTCAAGCCGACGCCCTCGACGCCGCCCGCCTCGCCGGCGTCGAACGTCAGCGCCAGGCCTACCAGTGCCCGCTCTGCCGCCAGTGGCACCTCTGCTCATCGCACGGTAACTGACGCGTCCCCGCTAAGAGCAGCTCAAATAAAGCTAGGCCGTATTAATGGAGGGACGACCTCCTTGTCTTCCCCGCTCGTCACGCTGCGTGCGTGCCGCCTCATCATCACCCCCCCGCGCCCAACTCCACGCTCGCCCCACCGCCTCTCCCCACAAATCCTCGCGCCATCTTCTCACCGATGAGCCAGCTCAAGGAACTCCTCCTGCGCCCACCCCGCCTCACCCTCGCCGTCGCCGAAAGCCTCACCAGCGGCCGCATCCAATCCCGCATCGGCGCCATCTCCGGCGCCTCTCACTTCTTCCTCGGCGGCATCACCGCCTATAGCCTCGACCAGAAAGTCCGTCACCTCGGCGTGGACCGCGCCTCCGCCGCAGCCGTCAACTGCGTCTCCTCCGAAGTCGCCGCCCAAATGGCCCGCGGCGCCTGCGCCCTCTTCGGCAGCGACCTCGGCCTCGCCACCACCGGCTACGCCGAACCGTCTATCGAGTGGAACATCCCCCATCCCTTCGCCTGGTACGTCCTCGCCCACCGCCGCGCTCCCGACGACATCCTCATCCAAACCTTCCAGATCGACTGCCCCACCCTCGACCGCACCGCCGTCCAGGACCGAGTCGCCGACGCCTCGCTGAGCGCGCTGATCAAATACCTGCACGAGCTCCCTCCTTTGCCTGAAGCCTGAGCCCAACGCTGAACTTCATTTCCATAGATGATCTTGCTCCAGTGCATCGTCATGTTTGCAGCGACCTACTACTTTGCCGCTGTCATCCAGACCCTGCTTCACCGGATTTTCGGGCATCATGATCGCATAAGAGCGGTCTATGAAACTCACGCGAAAGGGCATCACGGTAAATATCCGCCCCAGCGCTTGATCGCCGATGAGTGGCTCGACAGCGAACAACACGTGATGTGGTACTATGCGATTCCGTTCGTTCCAACTGCGGCGGCGATCGCATGGTTCTTCGGCTTGTGGCTTTTCCTGAGCCATGCCTGCGCGATGCTGTTCGTGATCTGGTGGCACATTTACCTCCATAAGCAGTACCACCTGAGAGGCTGCTTCTGGGAGCGCTTCGCCTGGTTTCGAAAGAAGAGAGAACTTCACTTCGTCCATCATCGCGAAGTCCGCAAAAATTACGCGATCGTCGAGTATTGGATCGATATTCTCCTCGGCACACGGAAGGAGCCAGGCGCGACATTCGATTCCCCTCACCCCAACCCCCGCTCCTCCAGCTCCTCCTCGCCCCAGCCGAAATAGTGCCCCAGCTCGTGCAGATAAGTGATCCGCACTTCCTCCCGAAATACCGCCGCATCCCCCTCCGCGAAGTCGTAGATATTCTCCAAAAACAACAACACATGCGCCGGCACCGCATTGTTATCCCCCGTCGCCATCCCATGCGGATCGCCGACAAACATCCCCAGGATGTCCGGCTCGAATTCCTCCCCCAGGATCTCGTCGCTCGGCCAGTCGTGATACGCCACCGGCAGCGCCACCGCCTTCTCCCTCAGTTCAACCGGCAACTTCCGCTGCGTCGCGGTCACGGTTTTCTCGGCTTCGGCGGTGAGCTGGGCAAAGGTCATCTCTTTTTTGGAAACCTGAAGTGAAGTCAGGCGTCTCGGTGTGAGTCCATAGTCCTCCGCAGGAAACCCAAAACATAAAAACATGAACGCTCTCAAACGCTCCCTCTTCACGCTGGCCCTCGTCGCCGGCGTCTCCTCCTCCACTCTCCTCGCCCAGCCGCCCGAAGGCGGCCCCGGCCCCGGTGGTCCCGCCGGCGAACGCCGCGGCCCCGGCATGATGGCCAACGCTGCCGACCGCCTCAAACAACTCTCCGAAGCCCTCGGCCTCACCGAAGAACAAAAGACCCAGATCACCCCCATCCTCACCGAAGAAGTCGCCGCCCTCAAAGCCATCTGGGACGACAAGTCTCTCGACCGTCCCGCCCAACGCGAAAAGATGAAGTCCGTCCGCGAAAGCTTCGCCACCAAGATCGAAGCCATCCTCACGCCCGACCAGAAGGCCAAGTTCGAAAAACTCAAAGCCATGCGCGGCCCCGGCGGTCCCGGCGGCCCCCGCAAAGAACGCGAAGAAAAGAAATAACCCGCGCCTCACCGCGCTCACGGTTTTCCCAACCGCTGCCCGCCTCGTGCGGCAGCGGTTTTTTTGTGTCCGCCTTCCCCCGGGAGCGCCGGCCTCTGGCCGGCATTCCGGCAAACTCCGCACTCCGTCACCGCCGCTCCCTTCTTTGCGCCTTCGCGCCTTTGCGTGAGCCCACTCCGAAGTTCTTCTCCGCCCATTCCGGCAAACCCCGCACTTGCCAACCCACCTCCGCCCACACCATCTCCGTCTCGGCGGACTCCCTGGCGGGAGGCCATGTCAAAAAAATCGCTTCCGATTTTCGTGTCGTCCTACCCAGCGCGCGCCGCCGCAAAACCCAAAACATGAATACCCTCAAACGCCTCACCCTCGCGTTCCTGCTCACCACCGGCCTGTCCAGCACCGCCCTCCTCGCCGACCCCGCGTCAGCCGAGCACACCGACAAAGCCGACAAGAAACCCCGCGTCAGCCGCGTCGAAAAGCTCAACGCCGAGCTCACCCTCACCGAAGACCAAAAGACCCAGATCGCCGCCATCCACAAAGAGGAAAACGCCGCCCTCAAAGTCATCAGCGACGACAAGGCCCTCGATCGCCCCGCCAAGATGGCGAAAAATAAAGAGATCCGCGCCGCCCACGCCGCCAAAATTCGCGCCCTCCTCACCCCTGACCAGCAAACCAAGTTCGACGCCCTCGCCGCCAAGCCCTCCGATAAAGAAAAATCCGACGACAAACACTGAGCCGTCCTCCGATGGAGGCGCGGTGCCCTCACCGCGCTTTCTTCAACTCCGCATCCCCCACCGCCGCCGGCCTCGCGCCCGCGGCGGTTTTTCGTTTTCGACACCCCCGCCTGCCCGCCGCACGGTCGCTGCTGTCTCCATGAAAAAACTTCGCGCAGTCATCGCCGGCGGCGGCGCAGCCGGCTTCTTCGCCGCCATCACCTGCGCCGAGACCAACCCCGACGCCGAAGTCATCCTCTTGGAATCGTCGCCCGCCCTCCTCGCTAAAGTGAAGATCTCCGGCGGAGGCCGCTGCAACGTCACCCACGCCTGCTTCGATCCCCGCGAACTCGTCAAACGCTACCCCCGCGGCAGCCGCGAACTCCTTGGCGCCTTTCACCGCTGGCAACCCCGCGACACCGTCGCCTGGTTCGCCGCCCGCGGCGTCCAACTCAAAACCGAGCCCGACGGCCGCATGTTCCCCACGACCGACGATTCTCAAACCATCATCGACTGCCTCCAACTCGCCGCCAAAAACGCCCGCGTCCAGATCCGCACCCGCACCGCCCTCACCTCCATCACCCGCTCCGCTCCGTCCTCCGATCCCTCAACTCTCAACTCTCAACCCTCAACTCCTCCGTTCCTCCTCACCCTCTCCACCGGCGAAACCCTCCCCTGCGACAAACTCCTCCTCGCCACCGGCGGCCCCAAAATCTCCTCCACACCCGCACTCGCCGTCCAACTCGGCCACACCGTCGAGCCGCCCGTCCCCTCCCTCTTCACCTTCAACATCGCCGACCCACGCCTCGTCGAGCTCGCCGGCCTCTCCGTCGCCGAAACCATCACCGCCATCCGCGACACCAAGCTCCGCGAAACCGGCCCTCTCCTCGTCACCCACTGGGGCGTCTCCGGTCCCGCCATCCTCAAACTCTCCGCCTGGGGCGCCCGCGAACTCCATGCCCGGGACTACCGCTTCACCCTCCTCGTGAACTGGCTCGCCGGGAAAAACGCCGACGCCGCTCGCGCCGATCTCGCAGCCGCCCGCACCGCGTATCCGCGCCGCCAGGTCGCCACCGCCAGCCCCTTCGCCACCATTCCCCAACGCCTCTGGGAACGTCTTGTCATCGCCGCCGGCCTCGCGCCCGACGCCATCTGGACCAGCGTCTCCAACGACAGACTCTCCGCCCTCGCCGCCCAGCTGACCGCCGCCGAGTTCGGCGTCACCGGCAAGAGCACCAACAAAGACGAGTTCGTCACCTGCGGCGGCGTCCGCCTGTCCGAGGTCGATTTCAAAACCATGCAAAGCCGCCTCGTCCCCGGCCTCCACTTCGCCGGCGAAGCCCTCGACATCGACGGCATCACCGGCGGCTTCAATTTCCAAGCCGCCTGGACCACCGGCCACCTCGCCGGTCTCGCGATGGCTGGGCATCCGTAATTTTTTCCCGATGAACTTCTCCTACTGGCAGCTCCTCCTGAGCATCCTGCCCGTCTTCGCCATGCTCGGCGTCGGCATCGGCCTGCGCCGCGCCCGCTGGCTCACCGAAGAAGCCGACGCGAGCCTGCTCAAGATGGTGGTCAACTTCCTCTACCCCTGCCTCATCTTCGAAAACGTCCTCAACAACGAGTCCCTCCGCGAGCCGTCCAACCTCGTCCTCGCTCCGCTCACCGGCTTCGTGCTGATGTCCGCGTGCATCTACCTCGGCCTCTTCGGCGCGAAGCTCCTCGGCCTCAAAAAAGGCACCGGCCTGCGCACCTTCGCGTTCGCCGTCGGCATCAATAATTACGGCTACATCCCGATTCCCCTCATGGAGTCGCTCTTCGGCAAAGACAGCATCGGCCTGCTGCTCGTCCACAACGTCGGCTGCGAAGCCGCCATCTGGACCGTCGGCATCTTCGTCCTCTCCGGCCTCTCCTTCCGCGAGGGCTGGCGCAAACTCATCAACCCGCCCGTCCTCTCGCTCATCGTCGCCGTCACCGGAAACCTGCTACACGTCGGCCCGCACATCCCGCAGGTCTTTCTCACCGTCATCCACCAGTGCGCCGTCTGCGCCATCCCCCTCGGCCTTATCCTGATCGGCGGCGCCCTCGAAAAATACGTGAACACCCCGCGCGAGCTGTTCGAGCCCCGCATCTCCTTCGGCGCCTGCCTGCTCCGCCTCGGCCTTTTCCCGCCGGTCTATCTGCTCGTCGCAAAATTCCTGCCCTGCACCTACGAACTGAAGCGCATCCTCGTCGTCGAAGGCGCCATGCCCACCGGCATTCTCCTCATCGTGATCGCCCAACACTACGGCGGCCACACCCTCACCGCCGTCCGCGTCGTCATCGGCACCACCGTCCTCGGCATCCTCACGATCCCCCTCTGGCTCCGCCTCGGCCTCGCCTGGATTGAGTGACCAGCGGCACTTTCACCGCTCGCGCTCATAAGCGATTCCCCGATGAATCTTCCCGGCGCGTTGTAATCGCCCGCCCATTGACGCCCACGCCCACGCCCGCCTACCTCGCCGCCACTCTCTCTATCTATGGAATGGCTCTCTGATCCCCAAATCTGGATTTCCCTGCTGACGCTCACCGGTCTCGAGATCGTTCTCGGCATCGATAACGTCATTTTCATTTCGATCCTCGCGGGCAAACTCCCGAAGGACCAGCAGCCCAAGGCCCGCAAGCTCGGCCTCACGCTCGCCCTCGTCACCCGCATTCTGCTGCTCTGCAGCATCAGCTGGCTGATGGGACTCACCGCCACGCTTTTCACCATTCCCGTACTGGACGCACCGATTTCAGGCAAAAGCCTGATCCTGCTCGTCGGCGGCCTTTTCCTCGTCGGCAAGAGTGTCGTCGAAATCCACGAGAAGCTCGAAGGTGGCGACGGCCACGCCAACCCCGGTAAAGCCGCATCCTTCACCGCCGTGATCATTCAAATCCTGCTTCTCGACATCGTCTTCTCCCTCGACTCCGTCATCACCGCCGTCGGCATGGCCGAGCACCTCTGGGTCATGATTGTCGCCGTCGTCATCGCCCTCGGCATCATGCTCGTATTCGCCGGAACGATCAGCGACTTCGTGAACAAGCACCCAACGCTCAAGATGCTCGCGTTGAGCTTCCTGATTTTGATCGGCGTGACGCTCGTCGGCGAATCGCTCGGCCAGCACATCCCGAAAGGCTACATCTACTTCTCCATGGCCTTCGCCTTCGCCGTCGAAATGGTGAATCTCCGGCTCCGCTCGAAAACCGACGCCGCCAAACCCGTCGAGCTTCACCAGCCTTATCGCTGATCAATCTCTGCGATTTTTCTGAAAACAAAAAAACCGGCGACCTCATGAGGCGCCGGTTTTTTAATGGGAAGAACTAAACGAAAACTCAGGTTTCCACCGAGAACTTGATCGGAATCACCACGCTGGCTTTGACGGCGACGCCGCCCTTGCTCGCAGGTTTGAACTTCCAGTTCTTGACGGCATTCAGAGCCGCCTGCTCGAACTCAGTGTGACTCGACTTCGAAACCGAGCACTCGGAAACGCCACCGGTCTCGTCGATGACGACGCGAACCGCGACGACACCGGAAACACCCTGGCGCTGCATGTCCGAAGGAAACTGTGGCGGCGGCGTTTTGACCGGAACCGGACGCACATCGAAAGCAGCCTCCTCCGCGGCGGAAACAGTGGCAACAGCCAGCGAGCCTGCGAGCAGGCTCAGCGCTAGAGTTTTGGAGAGGAGTGATTTGATGTTCATATCGTTGGAAAGTGGCTGCTGGTTTTAAAGACCGTCTTGCTTACGTGTCCTCATGAACGGAATCTTTTGCGCGATGTGTAGCCCATTCGTGTGAGTGAGGTTTCTTTGTCCACACCCCGGGAAAACCGCCCCCATTCACCCCGGGGGAACACCCCAGAAAAACGCATTTCACCCCGGCCAACCTTTGCACTTGCCCACCTGTTTTTGCGCGCTGCTATGGCGGCTCCTATTTTCTAAATGGATCTGCCCAATCCCGACCACGTCCTCCGCATCACGCAGGAGCTCAGCCTCAAAGTTCATCAGGTCGCCACGACCGCGCAGCTCCTCAAGGAAGGCGCCACTGTCCCCTTCATCGCGCGCTACCGTAAGGAAGCCACCGGCGAACTCGACGAAGTCGCCATTACCTCGATACGTGACCGACTCGAAGCCCTCGCCGCACTCGACGAACGCCGCGCCGCCATCACCGCCTCGCTGAAAGAGCGCAATATTCTGACCGACGACCTCGCCAAAAAAATCGCCGGCGCCGATACCCTCACCGCTCTCGAAGACATCTACCTCCCCTTCCGCCCCAAGAAGCGCACCCGCGCCACCATCGCGAAGGAAAAAGGTCTCGAGCCGCTCGCCGAAATCATCTGGGCGCAAGATCCCGCGACCGACCTCGCCGCCGCAGTCCAGCCGCACATCGGCCACGAGTACACCGCCGACGACGGCAAGAACGTGAAGTCCAAGATCGCTTCCGCCGACGAAGCCCTCGCCGGTGCCCGCGATATCCTCGCCGAGCGCATCAGCGATGATGCCGCCGCCCGCGCCAAACTCCGCGCGCTCTACCAAAAAGACGCCACCGTCTCCTCGAAGGTCATCGCCGGAAAAGAAACCGAGGGCGCGAAGTTCAAAGACTATTTCGACTGGAGCGAATCCCTCGCCAAAGCCCCGAGCCACCGCGTCCTCGCCATGCGTCGCGGCGAAAAAGAGCTCTTCCTCATGATGCGCGTCACGGTCAACGAGACCGCCGCCCTCGCCGAACTCGAACCCATGTTCGTCAAAGGCAAATCGCCCGCCTCCGACCAGGTCCGCCTCGCCGCTCAGGACAGTTTCAAACGCCTCCTCGCCCCCGCGATGGAAACCGAGATGCGCCTTGAAACCAAAAAGCGCGCCGACGAAACCGCGATCAAGGTCTTCGCCGACAATCTCCGCGAACTCCTCCTCGCCTCGCCTCTCGGCCAGAAAAACGTCCTCGCGATCGACCCCGGTTTCCGCACCGGCTGCAAATGCGTCATCCTCGATCGTCAGGGAAAACTCCTCCACAACGACGTCGTTTATCCCGAGCAGGGCTCGCACAAGTCCGAGGAGGCCAAAGAAAAACTCTCCGGCTTCGTGAAGTTCTTCCAGATCGAGGCCATCGCCATCGGCAACGGCACCGCCGGCCGCGAAACCGAAACCTTCGTCCGCTCGCTCGGCATTCCGTCTTCGATCCCCGTCGTCATGGTCAACGAGTCCGGCGCGTCGATCTACTCCGCCAGTGAAGTCGCCCGCGAAGAATTCCCCGACCACGACCTCACCGTCCGCGGCGCCGTCTCCATCGGGCGCCGCCTCATGGACCCGCTCGCCGAGCTCGTGAAGCTCGACCCGAAATCCATCGGCGTCGGCCAGTACCAGCACGACGTCGATCAAAACGCCCTCAAGCGCTCGCTCGATGACTGCGTCGTCTCCTCCGTGAACGGTGTCGGCGTCGAAGTGAACACCGCCTCGAAACAACTCCTCAGCTACGTCTCCGGCCTCAACACCCGCACCGCCGCCGCGATCATCTCGCGCCGCAACGAAAAAGGCCCGTTCTCCTCCCGCGCCGATCTCCTCGAAGTCTCCGGCCTCGGCCCGAAAGCCTACGAACAAGCCGCCGGCTTCCTCCGCATCCGCGGCGCCGCCAACCCGCTCGACACCTCCGCCGTTCACCCCGAGTCGTACCCGATCGTCGAGAAAATGGCCGCCGATGTCGGCGTCTCCGTCGCCGATCTGATGCGCGACCAGAAGGCCCGCTCGAAGATCAAACTGGAGTCCTACGTCACCGAAAAAGTCGGTCTTCCCACGCTCAACGACATCCTCTCCGAACTCGCCAAACCCGGCCGCGATCCGCGTCAGAAGTTCGAAGCCTTCTCCTTCACCGACGGCGTCAACAAACCTGAGGATCTGAAGCCCGGCATGAAACTCCCCGGCATCGTCACCAACGTGACCGCCTTTGGCGCGTTCGTGGACATCGGCGTCCACCAAGACGGCCTCGTCCACGTCAGCCAGCTTTCCGACAACTTCGTGAAAGATGCCTCCGAAGTCGTGAAGGTTTCCCAAAAAGTCACCGTCACCGTCACCGAGGTCGACCTCGCCCGTAAACGCATAGCTCTCTCGATGAAGAGCCGCCCCGAAATTGGCGCAAAAACCTCCGGCGCTCCCGGCGCAGGCGGCTCACGCACAGGTCCGGGCGGTGGCGGCGGCAATCGCGGCAACTTCAACTCCGCGCCCGCGCCCAAACCGCAGCAATCCCTCGGCGGCGACTGGTTCAACGCCGCGCTCAACAAGAAGCGCTGATCTTTCCACGGGTTAGGTTCGCTTCTTTGGAATTCGCAGCGAGGCTTCCACCGTGCAGCGGCGGAACAACTTCGCCGCTTTCTCAGACCAACCCTACGCGATGCCAAATAACTCCTCCCCATCGGCCGCGGACCGCCTGATTGTCCGCGGGATTCACCTCGAACTCACTGATGCCCTCCGCACCGCCGTCACCGACAAGACGGCCCGGCTGTTCCGCCACGAAGAGCACATCGTCCGCCTCCGCATCGACCTCGAACACGACAAAACCCAGGACGTGAACCACCGCTTCCTGGCCAAAGCCCAGATCGAGATCCGCGGCCCCGACTTGATCGCCTCCGTCGCCAGCGACGACGCCTACAAATGCATCGACCTCGTGGTCGATAAACTCGACGGCCTCCTCCGCAAACGCCACAGCCACCACAAGGAAAAGGTCCACCACCCGCGTGGAGTGGAACTGACCGACGAGATCCCCAAGGTCTCATAAGGTGGAACGCGCACTCCGTGCGCGTTTTCCGTTTCCGAATCTCTCAAAAACAGAAGGGCCGGACTCCTTTTCGAGTCCGGCCCTTCTTGTTTCTAAAATTCGAAATCCGCAGGTCAGCGTGCTCGCACGCGCTCCGAATCTTTCGCTCCGAACCGCTCAGAACATCGTCAGCGCATGAGCGCTTTCGATCACGATCCAGGCCGCGCCGGCAGCGACTCCAGTAGCGAGGAATGCCTTCATCATCTTGCGACGACGCAGACGTGCATCGTAGCGATCCGTACTGCTGAAGGGCATCAGACTACCCGTTTCGCTGATAAAACTGACGAACTGCGCGTTCCGCAGGCGAGTCGTGTGCATACGGCTGTTATCAACCCGGCCCATTTTTATGGCCGGACGGTGAAACAGATTTTTGAGTACACGGATCATTGCGGGGCGTCTGTAACCTAACGGCAAAATAGGTTCGTTTTTTCAACGCGAAATCCGCAGCGTCCGTGGTTTTCACGCATTTTTGTACCATGCATCACTTCTCCTACGTCGGTAACAACCTCCACTGCGAATCCGTCGACCTCGCGACGGTCGCCCAGCTGTATGGGACGCCCACCTACGTCTATTCCGCCGCCACGCTGGCCGATAATTACACGCGCCTCGCGAAGGGCCTCTCCGGCATCGATCTCCAGATCTGCTACGCAATGAAGGCCAACTCCAACTTGGCCATCCTCCGTCACTTCGCGAACCTCGGCGCAGCCTTCGACCTCGTCAGCGGTGGCGAAATCCGCCGCGTGCTCGCCGCCGGTGCCGACGTCAAACGCAGCGTCTTCGCCGGCGTCGGCAAAACCGAGCCCGAGATCAAACTCGCCCTCGAAAACGAGGTCTTCGCCTTCCACGTCGAGAGCGAACCCGAGCTCGCCCGCATCAACCACGTCGCCGGTAAACTTGGCGTAAAGGCGCCCATCGCCATCCGCATCAACCCCGACGTCGACGCCCACACCCACGCCAAGATCACCACCGGCAAGTCCGACAACAAGTTCGGCATCCCGCTCAAATTCGCCGCCGCCGCTTACGAGGCCGCCGCCAAATTCCCGAACATCGCCATCAAGGGCGTGCAGATGCACATCGGCTCCCAGCTCACCGACGTGAATCCCTTCGTCGAAGCCGTTTCCAAGGTCGCGCCCTTCGTCGCCGAGCTGAAGGCCAAGTACGGCATCACATATTTCTCCATCGGTGGCGGCATCGGCATCGTCTACAAGGACGCCCTCGCTTCCGGCCAGCAGTCCTGGTGGGACAACCAGCCCGCCGACAAACGCCCGCTCACGCCCGAAGTCTACGGCGCCGCTCTCCTCCCGCTCCTCAAGCCGCTCGGCCTGAAGATCCTCCTAGAGCCCGGCCGCAACCTCGTCGGCAACGCCGGCGTCCTCCTCTCCCGCGTCGAGTACCTGAAGCGTGGCAACGGCCGCAACTTCCTCATCGTCGACGCCGCCATGAACGACCTCGTGCGCCCCGCGATGTACGAAAGCTACCACGAGATCGTCCCGCTCCACCGCGACACCACCCGTCCCGCGCTCGTCGCCGACATCGTCGGACCGATCTGCGAAAGCGGCGACTGCTTCGCCAAAGAACGCCAGCTCCAGCAAGTCGGCGAAGGCGAGTACATCGCCTTCATGAGCGGTGGCGCTTACGGCTACGCGATGGCCAGCCGCTACAACACCCGCGGCACCGCCGCCGAAGTGCTGGTGAAAGGCTCCACCTTCGAACTCGTGAACGCCCGCGAATCCTTCGAAACGATCATCGCCAACGAAAAAATCCCCGCCTTCCTCAAATAAGCAGTCCTTCGCTTCGATCCATTACACAGAGCGCACGGAGAACTCACAAAGGCTGGAGAGACCAAAACGACTACTACATCTCTCCGCCATTGGCGTCTCTGTGACCTTCGTTCCCTTCCGTAGAAATCCGAATCCAAATCGCAGCTATCACGGCATGCACTCCGCACACCTGCACGCCTCTCCCTCTCTGTGCCACCTCCGTGCCCTCTGTGTAACCTCCGAAACTCCGATTCCGATATTTGAAAACCACCGTCCACACGCTCCGTAAGCTCAAAGGCCAGCGGCCCATCGTCGCCGTCACCGCTTACGACGCCATCATCGCGCGCTTCGCCAGCGACGCCGGTGTGGACATCGTTCTCGTCGGCGACTCCGTCGGCAACGTCCTCCTCGGCTTCGACACCACCGTGCCGGTCACGCTCGACATGATCTGCCACCACACGGCCGCCGTCGCCCGTGCGAAACCCAACGCCCTCATCGCCGCCGACGTCCCCTTCGGCGAAGCCCACTACGATTTCGAAAAAGTCCTCCGCGCCTGCCAGCGCCTCCTGCAGGAAGCCGGCGCCGAAGCCGTGAAAATCGAAGGCGGCGCCTCCATGGCTCCGACCATCGCCCGCCTCGTCGAAGCCGGCGTCCCCGTCTGGGCTCACATCGGACTTCAGCCGCAACAAATCCACGCTCTCGGCCGCTACAAAAAATTCGGCACCAACTCCGCCGAAGCCGACTCGCTCCTCGCCGACGCCGTCGCCCTCGAAAAAGCCGGTGCCTTCGCCCTCCTCATCGAACTGACCGACGCCGCCGTCGCCCAAAAAATCTCCGCCGCCGTTAAAATCCCCGTGATCGGCATCGGCGCCGGCCCCAACTGCGACGGCCAGATCCTCGTCTACACCGACCTCCTCGGCCTCACGCCGGGTTACGTCCCCGCCTTCGCCAAACAATTCGCCGACGCCGGCGCCCAAATGAAAGCCGGCTTCACCGCCTACACCGAAGCCGTCAGAGCGCGGAAATTTCCCGAGTAGCCGTTACCCCATATCTCCAGCCCGATGAAAACCGTACTCACGTGCAACAACCCCGCAGAAGCCGCCGTTGTGAGTTCGATTCTTGAGGCTGAAGGTATCGAGACCTTTGTTCCTCAAGAGAACACACCACAACCAATCGCCGGGTTCCCCGGTGGATTTCAGGTTAAGGTGCAGGACGAGCAGTTTGAGCGGGCCCTCGAAATACTTCGTGCCGGCGGATTTGCTCCAACCGCCCTGCTTGAATCATCGCTTTCACCCCGAATTTCGCATCCCAAGCTCCCTCTCTTCCGCTGGCTCCTGATTACGCATGTAATTTTGGCCATCGGAATCTGGTTCAACGCGCAAAAAGTGGATACACGCATCCCCTACCAGGTGAGAGACTATCTGGACTCGCTTGCTCCTTCCTTGGAACTCTGGGGCCTTGGGTATCTAGGTTGGATGATCGGATTCGGGATCGATTTGGTCGGCAGTGTTATTCTGTTTTTCCGATCCAGGTTCGGGCTTTGGGTATTCGCTGGAGGGCTGGCACTCCAAACCCTCTGGCTTTGGGTTTTCCCTGGGGGAATAGTCTATGGCGCTTGGTCGATGATCGGCACCATTGATATTACCTTGGCAGGTTTTCTCTTTGGATGGGCTTGGTCGGACAAAGCCCTGCTGTTTTCAGAAAAACTGGAGGCTAAGCCCTCAGAATAAACACACTTTCCCTCATGAATTTCGCCATCATCGGAGCCGGTGCCTGGGGCACGGCGTTCGCCATCCACCTCAGCCGCCTCAACCACACCGTCACGCTCTGCCCGCGACGCTTTGAGCAGGCGCTCGCCATCTCCTCCGCCCGCGAAAACACCGACTACCTCCCCGGCATCCCGCTCCCGCCCAGTATCCAACTCGGCCACGAACTCACGCCGGTCCTCATGGAAGCCGAGGTCATCCTCCTCGCCTGCCCCTCCCAGGTCCTCCGCGAAACCTGCGAACGCATCCGCGACAACCTCTCCCTCGCCACGCAACTCCGCTACATCGTGAGCCTCTCGAAAGGCCTCGAAGTCGGCACGCACCTCCGCCCCACCGAAATCATTTCCGCCACGCTCCCGCAGTACGGCGCCGGCGCGCTCACCGGCCCGACCAACGCCGCCGAATTCGCCCGCGGCCAGCCCGCCGCCATGACGCTCGGCATCTCCCACCTCAACGATTTCGCCGCCGCCGTCCAAACCGCGCTCAGCGGCCCGACCCTCCGCGTCTACACGACCGACGACGTCGCCGGCGTCGAAATCGGCAGCTGCCTCAAAAACGTTTACGCCATCGCCGCCGGTTGCTGCGACGGACTCAAACTCGGCGACAACGCCAAAGCCGCGCTCCTCACCCGTGCCCTAGCCGAAATGGTCCGCGTCGGCCAGGCCCTCGGCGCGCGCCCCGAAACCTTCTACGGCCTCAGCGGCTTCGGCGACCTCGTGGCAACGTGTCACGGCGGCTGGAGCCGCAACCGCGAATTCGGTCAACGCCTCGGCGAAGGCCGCACCACCGCCGAGCTCCTCGCCGGACGCAAAACCGTCGTCGAAGGCTACAAAACCGCCGAGTCCTTCAACGAACTCTGCAACGCCCGCGGCATCGACGCCCCCATCCTCCGCGAGATCCGCGCCATGCTCCGCGACTCCAAGCCCCCCGCCCAAGTCCTCGCGAGCCTCATGGGCCGCGAACTCAAGCGCGAGTGAGTCTCCGGCTGTAGGAGCGGCTTTACGCCGCGATTGAATAATCGTCTTTCCGATGGAGGCGCCCTGCTGCCTCCCATAGCCGCCTCCCGTAGCATCGTCATTTAAGACGCGGCCCCTCGACTCGATCACTACACTTCCGCGTCTAAAATGACGCGGCCACATCGCAAAGCCCGTCCGGCACCGCGCCACCGTCCGCCGCTTGCGCCCTACTACCAATTACCAGCTACTAACTACTGCCGCCAAAACCGCCGCCCAGCTGCCTTCCCCGCTCCTTGTCCTCCCGCCATGCGCCTCACCTTCCCCAGCCTCCGCGAAATCGCCGCCGGCCCTGAGGAAATCGTCTGGACCGACGCTACTGCGCTAACCGTCGAAAACCTCCGCGCCGCCTACCGCACCGGCATCTTTCCTTGGCCCAGCCTTCCGGGTGAACTGATCCCTTGGTGCTCTCCCGATCCGCGTGCCGTCCTCGTCTTCGACGAACTCACACCCGGACGCACCCTCGAAAAAACCGTCCGGCGCGGCGGCCTCACCTTTACCATCGACCGCGCTTTCTCCTCCGTAATCGCCGCCTGCGCCGCCGCCCCGCGCCCCGGTCAAGACGGCACCTGGATCGCCCCCGCGATCATCGCCGCCTACACTGCACTCCATCACGCCGGAGTCGCCCACAGCGTCGAAGTCTGGCGCGACAAAAAACTCATCGGTGGTCTCTACGGCGTCGATGCCGGTGGCGTCTTCTGCGGCGAAAGCATGTTCCACCACGAACCCAACGCCTCGAAACTCGCCATCATTCACCTCACCCAACACCTCGCGTCCCGCGGTTCCAGTTGGATGGACATCCAGCAACTCACCCCGCACATGCAACGCCTCGGCGCCCGCGAAGTCCCCCGCGAACGCTACCTCGCCGCCCTCGAACGTGAACTCACCACCGCTCGCGCTCTCTTCTAAGAACAAAAAAGCGCGCCGGAAAAATCCAGCGCGCTCTGCTCTCTTCTTTTTGGCACTTGGCCCTTTGGCCTTTGCGATTTCCAAGCCGCGCTCGCGCGGCTTGGTCAGTGTCCCATCCCCGACTGCTGCTCCTGAATATACTCCTGCTTGAGGCCGAGTTTTTCCGGCGCGTGCAGCACGAGCATCTTCATCCGGATGTTTCCAGGAATCTGCGACGCCGTCAGCTTCGACACCACGATCATCAAGCCGATCGCCAATGGCACCGCCCAGATCGCCGGCTGCTCGCACAGAATGCGGAGCAGCGGATGCGCCGCCCAGAACGCCGCCAGATCCACGATCTTCAAATCGCCGAGATTGATGATCGTCGTGCAGATCAGCGCCGCGATACCGCCGCTCAACATACCCGTCGCCGCGCCCTTCATCGTCATCCCACGCCACCAGACACTCATGAACAACAGCGGGAAATAACTCGCCGCCGCGATCGCGAACGCCTGCCCGACCATGAAGTTAATTTGAAGCTGTTCGACCTGCGAACCCAGCAACACCGACAAACCGCCGATCCCGATCGCCGCGAATTTGAACATCTTCATGCGCTGCTCCGGCGTGGACTGCGGACGCAACATGCGCCCGTAAACATCGTGCGCCAGCGCGCTCGTCATCGAAACGAGCAAGCCTGAGAACGTGCTCATGAACGCCGCGAACGCACCCGCGCACGCGATGCCGCTCAGCACCGAGCCCCACACGCCGTAGCGCTCGTTGATGATGCGCGGCAGCTCCAGCACGATCTTGTCCGTGCCCTTCGCGCCCGTCGCCGCATAAAGTTCAGGCAGTAAATTGCGCCCGATCACACCCATCACCGGCGGGAAAACATAAAACACGCCGATCAAAATCATGACCCACATCGTCGTCCGCTTGGCCGCGGCGCCGTCGGGGTTCGTGTAGAAACGCACCAGAATATGCGGCAACCCCGCCGTCCCGCACACCAGCGCGATGATCAGCGAGTAAGTATAAACCAACGAGAGCGGCTTGCTCTCTTCCGCCGACAGCCCCGCCGCCTTCGCAGCCTTGGTCGTGAGCGGACCAAACGGCGCGATCCACGCCTCATCCGACGGCGCTTTCGCGGGCAACGGATGGCGCGCGACCTCCGCCGGAGTTCCGGCTCCAGCCACGGCCGGAGCGGAAATTTCCGCCACCGGATTCATCGCCGCCGCGAGCGTGCGCCCGTCGTTGGCACCGAGATTTTTTCCGTACCCGCCGAAGACCGCCATCAGCACGAAAACCGGCACGCTGATCGCGAACATCTTCATCCAGTACTGCATCGCCTGCACGAGCGTGATGCCCTTCATGCCGCCCAGCGCGACATTGAGCGTGATCACCGCGCCCACCACCGCGACACCGACCCAGTACGGCAGACCGGGGAAAATATACGCGAGCGTCGTGCCCGCGCCCTTCATCTGC
Organism: Nibricoccus aquaticus; assembly: GCF_002310495.1. GTDB lineage: Bacteria > Verrucomicrobiota > Verrucomicrobiia > Opitutales > Opitutaceae > Nibricoccus > Nibricoccus aquaticus. Next base: position 1,508,952 of record NZ_CP023344.1, read on the forward strand.
GGCAGCGTGTAGAACAGACCGATGAACATCACGAAAACCACCGCGATCTTTCTAAAGATCGGCGAGTCGTAACGGCCCTCAGCGAAATCCGGGATCGTATAAGCACCGAAGCGGCGCAGCGGTCCCGCGATGAACAGCAGCAGGAAAAGATAACCGCAGGCATAACAAACCGGATACCACAACGCGTCATAGCCGACCGCCATGACCATGCCCGCGATACCCATGAACGACGCCGCCGAAAGATATTCGCCGGAGATCGCCGACGCGTTCCAGCCGACCGAAACAGAGCGCCCCGCGACGAAAAAATCGCCCGCAGTCTTGGAGGTCTTCGCCGAGCGAAAACCCATCCACACCGTGATCACCACCGTGATCGCCGAGAACGCGAAGATCCACGGATCGACATTCGCAAACATCGCCAGTGGCAGCGTGAGTGAAGAAGAAGTGTTCAGGAGATCCATGGCTCAGCCCTGCCTTTCTTTTTCGATCTGCCGCACTTCATCCGCCTCAAGCCCCATCGAGCGCTTGATGAAGACAAACGAGATCACCCACACCACCGGGAAGAAAACCACGCCGAGGATCAACCACGTCAGCGTGAATCCCGCCACACGCGTGGCCATCAGCTCGGGCGCAAAATAATTGGCGAGCGGCAGTCCGAGCAGGACGACTAAAAACGCCGCGGCGCACGCGACGGAAAGTTTGAGTTGTCGGCGCATCAGCAAAGCGAGAAACGCTTCACTATGCACCGGGTCGTGGGAGGGCGGGGTGCTAGACGACATGCGACGGCGAGATTGTGACCGCGACTCCCGCCCGCAAGCCCGCAGCCGTCACTATATTTGACGACAGTCATACACACACAACCGGTCCCGCTCACCTCACGCCATCCGCACATCCCCTTTGCCTCCGTCTCTCAACTCTCAACACTCAGCTCTCAACTTTTCGCGCCACCTCTGCCCCCATGACCGCCCCCCAACTCACCCGCGCCCGCCTCCTCCTCTGCGATCTTCAAAATCACATCCGTGACACGATCCTCGCCGCCCGCGCCCGCGAAGCCTCGAAATTTGCCCGCATCGCCGCCGTCACCGCCGCCGACACCATCTACCACATCGATAAACTCAGCGAACACGCCATCATCGAGTGGTTCGAAAAAAACTGGCCCCGCTCCTGGCCCGTCGAACTCGTCATGGAAGGCATCGAGGACGGCCACAACCTCACCTTCCCGTTCGGCACGCCCGTCGCCCGCACCGACTGGAAATGCATCCTCGACCCCATCGACGGCACCCGCGGCCTCATGTACGACAAACGCTCCGCCTGGATTCTCGCCGGCCTCGCCCCGCAACGCGGCCCGCGCACCACGCTCCGCGACATCGCCGTCGCCGCCATGACCGAGCTCCCCACCAGCAAACAATGGCGCGCCGACCAGTTCAGCGCCATCCGCGGCGGCGGCCCTCGCGGCGTCCTCGCCACAGCCGTCAATATCCTCACCGGTAAATCCACAAAGCTCTCCGTCCGCCCCTCGCAGGCTCGCGACTTCAAACACGGCTTCGCCTGCGTCTCGAAATTCTTCCCCGACGGCAAAACCCTCCTCGCCGCCTTCGAGGAAAAACTCTGGGCCGCTCTCCATCCGCCCGCCAAAAACCAGCCGGGCGTCGCTGCCTCTGTCGGCGACTCCCCGCTCGTCTTCGACGACCAATACATCAGCACCGGCGGCCAGCTCTACGAACTCCTCGCCGGCCACGACCGCCTCATCGCCGACCTCCGCCCGCTCGTTTTCAAAAAACTCGGCCTCCACTCCTCGCTTGTCTGCCACCCGTACGACATCTGCACCGCCCTCATCCTCACCGAAGCCGGCGGACTCGTCGAAAATCCCCTCAACGGAGCCGCCGTCACCACGCCGCTCGACACGACCTCCGCCGTCACCTGGATCGGCTACGCCAATCCCTCCCTCGCCAAACTCGCCCGCCCCATCGTCAAACGCCTCCTCGGCGCTTTTGCGTAATCCGCTCCGCCTTCTTCGCCGCCACCCGCTCCGCCTTCAAAATCTTGCGCACCCGCCAGCGATACTCGCCCGCCACGATGAACCCCACGCACCGCTCCGTCCCGCACCGGCACGGATGCTCCCGCCACGTCGCGAAACCATAGCGATAATCAAAAAAAAGCTCTTCGCCCGCCGCGATCTCGCGCTTCGCGATGATCCAGATCTTCCCGCGCACAATCTCCGTCCGGCAGTTCGGCTTGCACGAATGATTGATCAGCCTCGCCGTGTTCCAGCTCATCGAGCCGTCGATGTCGTGACGCTTGTTCAGCTCAAAAACATACACGCACCCATCCTTCCCCGCCTCTTCGCGCGCCAGCCGTCGCGCCTCGCGCCGGTCCGACTCCGCCTTCGTGATCACCTCGCCATCGTACGCGATGATCCGCGTCCCATCCGGGATCGTCTTCACCGCGTACAATCCGCGCCCGTGAATCGCCGAACCGCGCACCACCGCCCAGGGCGTGGACGTCCGCCTCCGCTGCTTCGCGATCAACTGCGCGCCTGCACTCACACCCGCTTTAATTTTTTTCTTCACTGTAGTCGCGCTCATATCAGCCGACCTCCAACCCCACCGGACAGTGATCGCTGCCCATCACCTCCGGGCTGATCCACGCCCGCTTCAACGCAGGCTTCAGCTTCTCGCTCGCGACAAAATAATCGACGCGCCACCCGATGTTCCGCGCCCGGCAGTTCATCATCTGGCTCCACCACGTATAGTGATCCGGCCCCTTCTCGAACTCGCGAAACGTGTCCACGAATCCCGCCTCCAGTACCTTGGAAAAATTAGTCCGCTCCTCATCCGTGAATCCCGCATTGCGGCGGTTGGTCTTCGGATTTTTCAGGTCGATGTCCTGGTGCGCCACGTTCAGGTCGCCGCAGAAAATCACCGGCTTCTTCTTCTCCAGCTTCTTCAAGAACGCCAGAAACGCCGGGTCCCACTCCTGCGTCCGATACTCCAGCCGTGTCAGCCCGCGCTGCGAATTCGGCTGATAAACATTCACCACATAAAAGTCCGCGAACTCCGCCGTGATCACTCGCCCTTCCTGGTCATGATCCGCCAGCCCGATGCCCGTCGTCACACTCTTCGGCTTCACCCGGCTGAAAATCGCCGTGCCGCTGTACCCCTTCTTCACCGCGCTCGCCCACACCGGCTCGTATCCGGTTTCCCAAGCCACATGCTGCACGTCGCCCGGATGGCACTTCGTCTCCTGGAGGCAAATCACGTCCGCGCCGACCGACGCCATATACTCCGCAAACCCTTTCTTCAGGGCCGCGCGGATGCCATTCACGTTCCAGGAAACCATCTTCATAAACCGCCACATTCAGCACGCTCCTTGCCGCTTTCAACACCGGCGTTGCCCCGCGCACCGCAATTCTCCACGTTCGCCGCTTCATGTCCGCCTTCAGCCATCTGCCACTCGGTCAGCGCATTCCCGCCGGCACCCCGCACGCCGTCTCCGCCAGCCTGCCCACCATGCGCGCCGTCATCGGCTATGAGGAAAAAAATCCCGAGATCACCCGGCACATGACCTCGGGCTATCCGCGCTTCGTGAAACACCCGTTTCTCAAAAAAACCGCGGCCCACATTCTCCACACGCTCGGCCTCGAAGGCTGGCAACTCTGGCCCACCTCCTCCGCCCACGCCGCCGCCACCCTCTGCGCCTGGCTCGGCGTGCCCGAAGCCCGTGTCGTCGAAAACGTCTGCGTCAGCGGCGTCGCCTTCCCCGCCAATCCCGACACCTTCGCCCGCGCCAAAACCTACCTCCAGCACACCGGCACCCTCCTCTCCTCGCGCGAAGCCGAGGACTACCTCGTCCGCGTCGGCGAACTCCCCGCCCCCCACCCCGAGCCCACCTTCGAAGGCTACGCCGCCAGCCGCGTCAAAGGCGCCGTCGCCCGCGCCTTTCAGCACGCCTCGCCCGAAGACGTCTTCCTCGCCAACAGCGGCATGAACGCCGTCTACGCCGCCTTCCGCGCCGCCGATTCCCTCCAGCGCCCCCGCGGCCGCAAACTCTGGATACAGCTCGGCTGGCTCTACCTCGACACCATCGCCATCCTCCAGAAATTCACCGGCCAGCCCGCGCACGATTACGTCGTCCAGCACAACGTCTTCGACCTCGCCGCGCTCCGGAAACTCTTCGCCACCCGCGGCCACGAAATCGCCGGCCTCATCACCGAAGTCCCCACCAATCCCCTCATCCAGACGCCCGACCTCGCCGCCATTTACGAACTCTGCCGCGCGCACCAAGCCATCTTCGTCGCCGACCCCACCATCGCCTCCCCCCTCAATATCGACATCCTCCCCCACACCGATGTCGCGGTGAACAGCCTCACCAAATACACCGCCAGCGAAGGCGACGTCCTCGCCGGTGCCATCGTCGTCAACCCCCGCAGCCCCTGGGCCGCCGACTTCCGGCGCCTCCTTCCTGGCGAACTCCAGCCCGTCTACAGCCGCGACCTCTCCCGCCTCGCCTCCCAGATCGGCGACGTCGACGCGCTCATCGCCCAGGTCAACCGCACCGCCCCCGCCGTCGTGGAGTTTCTCCTCAATCATCCGCGCGTGAAAAACGTCTGGTGGTCCGAGCATCCAGATTCTCGCGACAACTATCTCAAGATCGCCCGCTCCCCCGCCTCCATCGGCAGCATGATCAGCTTCACCGTGGAAAACCTCGCGGAGTTCTACGACCGCCTCAGCCTCCCCAAAGGCCCCAGCTTCGGCATGAAGACCAGCCTCATATGCCCCTTCATCTACCTCGCGCACTATGATCTGGTGACGAGTGAACACGGCCGCGCTCAACTCGCCGCCGCCGGCCTCGACCCCGAACTCCTCCGCCTCTCCATCGGCTCCGAACCCGCCGACGACATCATCGCCGCCCTCGCCGAAGCCCTCGCCTGACCGCAGGATCGAAAACATGGCCGGCCCTACCTGCACGCTCGCCATCAAAGCCATCCCCAACGCGCCGCGCACCGAGATCGCGGGCAGGCTCGGCGACGCGCTTAAAATCAAAGTCCACGCCCCCGCCCTCGAAGGCCGCGCCAACGACGAGCTTTGCGCCTTCCTCGCCGAAAAACTCGGCCTCCCCAAACGCGCCGTCACTCTCCTCCAAGGCGAAAAGTCCCGCCACAAGCTAGTCCACATCGCCGGCCGCTCCTCCGCCGACGTGAAACGCCAGCTCGCCTGATCAACCCACCGCCACCCGCGTCAGCCGCGCAAACCGCCACGCCAGAAACACCGCCGCAAACGCCAGCCCCGCCGCTAGCGCGCCCCAGACACCCAGCGGCCCCACCCCGCGCACGCCGAGAAAATATCCGCCCGGCAGCGCCAGCATCCAGTAAGCGACAAACGTGATCGCCGTCGGCACCTTCACATCCGTCAGCCCGCGCAAAGCCCCGCCCGCCACCACCTGCGCGCCGTCGAAAAGCTGGAACACCGCCGCCACCAGCAACAACTTCGCCGCCAGCGCCACCACCGCCGTATCCGCTGAAAACAGACGCGCAATCGCCTCCCCCGCGAACCCAAATGCCGTGGCGAAAACCAGCACGAACACGCTCGACATCCCCAGCGCCCCAAACCCGATCGCCCGCAGCGCCTCGCGCCGCCCCTCGCCGATCGCATTGCTCACCCGCATGCTCGCTGCCGTCGAAAGCCCGAGCGGAAACATGAAGGCAAACGCCGCGCAGCTCAGCGCCACCTGGTGAGCCGCCAGCGCCGTCGCCCCCAGCCACCCCATCATCAACGCCGCCGCGCCAAACGCCCCCGCCTCAAACAACATCGCCCCACCCGCCGGCAGCCCCATCCGCCACAGCGCGCGAAACCGCTCGCGCTCCCACTTCCCATTCACCGCCGCCGCGCGCACCGCCGACAACGCCTTCGCCCGCCGCAGCCACATCGCAATCGCCACCACCGCCGCCGTCCGCGCGATCAACGTCGCCACACCCGAACCGGTCAGCCCCATCGCTGGCGCGCCCAGATGCCCCCAGATAAACATCCAGTTGAGTAACGCATTCAGCGCTACATCCACCAGCATGATCATCATCGGCACCCACGGATGCCCGAGCGACTCCGCGAACTGACGCTGCACTTGAAAAAACAACGTCGGCACCAGTGACGCCGCGATCAGCAGATAAAACGGCGTCATGATCGCCACCACCTCCGGCGGCTGCCCGAAACGATCCAGCTGCGTCACGAGCAGCGCCATCAACGCCACCCCGACCGCACTCACCGCCAGCGCCACCATCCGGCCGTGCCGCAACCACGCCGCGCATCCGCGCAAATCCCCCGCCCCAAACTCCCGTGCCGAGAACACACCCACCGGAATCAGCAACCCGATTCCCACGATAAAAAATACGCCGAACACACTGTGCGTAAACGCCGCCGCCGCCAACGGCACCGTCCCCACGCGCCCGATCAACGCCGTATCCGTGATCCCGATCAGCATCTGCCCCACCTGTCCGACGATGATCGGAAAAGCCAGTGCCAGCGTGCGCCGGCTTTCTTGGATGAGAAGTGTGGACGACAAGCACCCGACACTGATCAAAACCCGCTCAAAAGAAACCTCCGGATTTTTATCCCGACCCGTACCGGATGACTGCTCATCGCCAGGCCCATTGAGGAAGTCGTCTTTCGACGCAGCACCGAAAGCCTATTCCCCGGCCATACAGGTTAGAGCAGTTCAAATAAAGTCATGACCGTATCCTGGAGGGACAACCTCCGTGCCGTCCACGGTCGCCACGAAGCCCGGCTCTTCACCCGCGCAACCATGACTTTTCTGAAAAGGCTATAACCGCCATTCCCGCTGCGAATCGCTGACTGCCAGTCCGCAGCGCGGACCGCAAAACGGGTGAAAACGCGCTCCTGATCGGGAGTCGAGTAGGGGGCGCACCCCAGGCTGTTTCCTTTGATTCCTCAGAGGGCGTGACCGGGCTTGTGAGTGGCAACGAGGCCGCAATGGCTGTAGTCATGACCACCGCATCCACTGTCGCCACCACGCCCAAAAAGACCTCCCGTGTTTTTCACGCGATCTGGATTACGGCGGCGATCCTGTTCGTCACCTCGCCAGATGGCGAAGGCGCAACCAAGAGCGTACCCGCTCGCGAACTCGCTGCGTGGTTTCTGGGTCAGTGATTCACTCCCGCCAAATCGAGTAATATCTCGTTCCTGAGTTGCAGGTACATGGACGCAAAAAAGGCCGCTCTTAAGCGGCCTTTTTTATGGAGCGAAAAGCTCTCTTCAGTTCGTCACGTCAAACGTGGTGCTGCGCTCACGGATGGGCAGGTAAACTTTGTACCACTCTTTTTGCGCATCGCTGCCGGTGTAGTCCTTGAGCGCCTGTTCACTCGCGAACTCCATCGCGATCGCGTGCGTGCGGTCGCCCTGGGCTTTGATCGTTTTGGCCCACACGCGAGTGATCCCTTTGTAGGCGGACGGAAGTTTCTGCGCGCCGTCGAGTGCCGCCTGAATCTGTTCCGGTTTCGCATCGGCTTTCCAGGACACGGTAACCACATGCATGACCGATTTGGGAGCGGCCTCGGATTGTGCGGACGCATGCACTGCACTGAAGGCGAGAAGCCCGGCAGCAAGGAGGGTAACGAGGAATTTCTTCATGTGTAGTAGGTGACTGTTATTAGGTGCCTGCCGGTGATTGGACGATCCATCAACGCAAGAAGGCTTTTGGGAGTTCCATCTGCATATCGACTCCGGTGGCTCCGAAATGTCCAGCCCGGCGCTCCGATGCCAAGAACGTTCACCCTGAAGCGTCCGATCCCCTCCATGTGGCGCAACTCAAAAGCCAGCAGCGTGGCCGAATCAGAGACCAGTCACTCATGCGCGCCCTGTTCAATGAACCCAAAGAGCCAATACAGAGCCGGACATTGCTGCGGCTTCACGCCTTCGATCTCTTCGTGTGTGCAAATTTTCTACGCTATACACACCGGGAGACCTCGCGCATCACTCCGCCGAGAACTCACAGCCATGAGTGAGGAGGAGGAGGTAAGCTTTTGGAGCGGCTGGACAGAATCGAACTGACGATACCTCTTTGGAAGAGAGGAGTTTTACCACTAAACTACAGCCGCTAAAAATTGCTGCCGGGAGCTTCGCCCACGACGACTACCGGTCAAGCCTTCGCTCGCAAGTTCGCCCTCAAAACCCTCGCGCGCCGGGCAAAATCACGCTCGCACACTGATGGTTTAATAGCGCCACCACCCCGCTCCCAACACCCCCGACACGAACGTCCGCCACCACTGCGGCAGCCACGACGACTTCCGCAAACTCATGCGATGCAAGCCTTCGGCAAATCCAGAATCGTGTTTTTTTAACAAGCTAAAGCAGGGAATGAAGTTGCGACACTTTTGTGCCGACATTTCTTGGACACCATCATGGCTTTCATCTCCTCGGCCCCCGCTTCAAAGGGCAACCTCCGCCCCAGCCAGCAATCAGCACGCCCCAACGTCCGGGTCGCACAAAACCTCGCCAAACAAAAGTCCCTCGAGAAAAAAGCGCAGAACTACAAGCTGCCACTCGGCGAACTCGCCATCTTCACCCAGCAGCTCGCCTCGCTCCTCACGGCCGGTCTCCCACTCGTGCAATGTCTCGAAGCGCTCCAGGAGCAGACCGAGGATCCGGTCTTCCGCATTATCATCCGCGAAGTGCGCACCGAGATCTCCGCCGGTAACTCCTTCTCCCTGGCGGTCAAAAAATTTCCCCGCTCCTTCAACTCGCTCTTCATCTCCATGATCGAAGCCGGTGAAGCCTCGGGCGCGCTCGCCGAAATTCTCGGCAAAGTCGCCGCCTACTTTGAAGCCAGCGTGAAGCTGTCCAAAAAGGTGAAGTCTGCCATGACCTACCCGATCGCCGTCATCGGCCTCGCCGTGGTCCTCGTCAACGTCCTGCTCATCTTCGTCATTCCCGTTTTCTCAAAGATGTTCTCTGAGTTCGGCAAAGCCCTGCCGCTTCCCACCCAATTACTGATTGATGTCTCCAATTTCCTCCGTGGCTGGGGCGGCCTGGGAACGCTCATCGCCATCGTCGCCATCGTCATTGCCGTCCAAAAATACATAGCAACTCCGGTCGGTCGGTCGCAGAAAGACCATCTCTTGGTCCGTGCACCGATCTTCGGAAACCTTATCCACAAGATCGCCCTTTCCCGCTTCTGCCGCACTTACGCGACCCTCATTCGTTCGGGCGTCCCCATTCTTCGCACCCTCGAAATTGTCTCCGCCGCCAGTGACAAAGTGCAAATTGAGGCCGCCTGCGTTGATATTGCCAAATTCGTCAGCCAAGGCGGCCAGGTTTCCGAAGTCATCGCGGCTAACAGCTTTTTCCCGCCGATGATGAAGCACATGATCAAAGCCGGTGAAACCACCGGTAACGTCGATGGCATGATGGGCAAAATCGCCGACTTTTACGACACTGAGGTCGATGCCACCACCGCAGCGCTCACCTCACTGATCGAACCCTTGCTAATCGTGTTCCTCGGCGTCGTCGTCGGCGGCATTGTCATGGCCATGTTCCTCCCGATCTTCAACCTCGCCGGCGTCGCCGGAGGTTGATCTCAAAACAGGACTCGCCCCCGCTGATTTTTTCCCATCAGTTCGCGGCAGACTCTGCTCATGCCTTCCGTTCTAATCGTCGACGATCTTCTCTCCATCCACGAGATGCTGGATGCGGTTATCCAGCCCACCGGTTTCGCCACCGCCTTCGCCACCGACGGCGAAAAAGCCTTGGTCCGCTATAAAGCCGAGAAGCAGGATATCGTCCTCGCCGACATCGACATGAAGCCGATGGACGGCATCACGCTCCTCAAACAGCTGAAGCTCTTCGATCCCAACGCCGTCGTCATCATCATGACGGCCTACGCCTCCACCGAGAGCGCCATCCAGGCCCTCAAGTTCGGCGCCTTCGACTACCTCCAGAAACCTTTCCGCGTCGACGAACTCATCTCCACGCTCAAACGCGGCTTGGAGTATAAACAGTTCTCTCTCGCCGATAAAAACACCCACAGCCCCTTCCCCTCCGCCAAGGGCGCCGACCTCGAAAGCCGCCTCATCGGCTCCAGCGCCAAGTTCAAAAAATTTCTCCAGCAGATCAAAAAACTCTCCACCGTCCGTAGTCCCGTGCTGCTCCACGGTGAAGTCGGTACCGGCAAAAGCACCGTCGCCGAGATCCTCCACGCCGTTAATCCCTCCCCCGACGGCCAACTCGTCCGCATCGACTGCTCCCTCAGCGACGAAGCTAATTTCCGCGAAGGCCTGCTCGGCCAGAGCGGCAGCGGCGGCACCTGGATCAAACAGGCCAAAGGCGGCACCCTCTTCCTCCATCACCTCCAGTGCCTCCCGATGCCCATGCAGAAGGAACTGGTCAGCGTCCTTCGCACCACTTCCTCCGGCTTCCGACTCGTCTGCACCACCACCGAAGACCTCGAAAAACTCACCGACGAAGGCACCTTCCACGACGAACTCTTCTACCGCGTCGCCTCGCTGCCCGTCGCGATTCCGTCACTGCGTGATCGCACCGACGACATCCCCGCGCTGGTGAAACACTTCGCGACCAAGACCACCAACCCCAATTTCGACGCCAGCCAGGTCGAGTTCACCGACGACGCCATCGAAGTCCTCCAAGCCTATCACTGGCCAGGCAATCTCACCGAACTCCATCAAGTCGTCTCCAAACTCGCCTCCACCGCCGAGTCCCGCGTCATTACCTCGCAGGAACTCCCGATGCGCCTGAAGGAAGTCAAAGACTGGCCCAAACTCGAAGACTTCCTCGCCGGCCAGCAAAAGCAGTACACCGACCTCGTGCTCCGAGCCTGCAACGACGACAAAGCCAAAGCCGCCAAAGTCCTCGGCATCCCCGCCTCCCAGATCAAATAACCGCCCGGGCATTTCCTGCCTCAACTTTCAAGCCGCGTTAATCAAAACGCGGCTTTTTGCTGCCCAATCGCTCCATCTCAGCACTTCCGCCCTTCTGCGTTTCCGCGATCTACAGTCGGACGACAAAAAAATTTCGCGCCCGACACACACGCGCCATTTTCCCCCTTGCTCCGCCGTAACGCGCTCTCAACCCTCGCCGAAATCTACGTCCATGCCCAAACGCACTGACCTCAAGTCCATCATCATCATCGGCGCCGGCCCTATCGTCATCGGCCAGGCTTGCGAGTTCGACTACTCCGGCACCCAGGCGTGCAAAGCCCTGAAGGAAGAAGGTTACCGCGTGATCCTGGTGAACTCCAACCCGGCCACGATCATGACCGACCCGGAGTTCGCCGATGTGACCTACATCGAGCCGCTCACCGTCGAGATGCTCGAAAAAATCATCGCCGCCGAACGCCCCTCCGCCCTCCTCCCGACCCTCGGCGGCCAGACCGCGCTCAACCTCTCGATGGAGCTGCACAAAGCCGGCGTCCTCGAAAAATACGGCGTCGAAATGATCGGCGCCAAACCCGAGGCCATCCACAAGGGCGAAGACCGCGAAACCTTTAAGCAGCTCATGCTGAAAATCGGTCTCGATGTCGCCCGCTCCTCCACCGTGAAATCGATGGAAGAAGCCCGCGCCGCCGCCGAAAAACTCGGCGCCTACCCGCTCATCATCCGTCCGTCCTTCACCCTTGGCGGCCAGGGCGGCGGTATCGCCTACAACAAGGAAGAGTTCGAGCGCATCACCGCCAACGGCATCGACATCTCCCCCGTCCACGAGGTCCTCGTCGAGGAATGCCTCCTCGGCTGGAAGGAATACGAGATGGAGGTCATGCGTGACCACAAGGACCAGTGCGTCGTCATCTGCTCCATCGAAAACTTCGATCCGATGGGCGTCCACACCGGCGACTCCATCACCGTCGCCCCGGCGATGACGCTGACCGATAAAGAGTATCAGGTTATGCGCGACGCGTCCTTCGCCGTCATCCGCGAAGTCGGCGTCGAAACCGGCGGCTCCAACATCCAGTTCTCCGTCGATCCCGTCACCGGCCGCATGGTTGTCATCGAGATGAACCCGCGCGTCTCCCGCAGCTCCGCGCTCGCCTCGAAAGCCACCGGCTTCCCCATCGCGAAAATCGCCGCCAAACTCGCCGTCGGATACACGCTCGACGAGCTGCGCAACGACATCACGCGCCTCACGCCCGCTTCCTTCGAGCCTACGATCGACTACGTCGTGACAAAGATGCCGCGATTCACCTTCGAAAAATTCCCCGACGCTGATCCAACGCTCACGTCCGCGATGAAGTCCGTCGGCGAAGCCATGGCCATCGGCCGCACCTTCAAAGAATCCTTCCAGAAGTGTCTGCGCTCCCTTGAAACCGGTGCCCGCGGCTTCGGCGGCGGTGGCGGCAAATGGGGCGGCGACGAGCTCCCCGACGACAAGATCATCAAACAAAAACTCGGCACGCCCAACGCCGAACGCGTCTACTACATCCGCTACGCCTTCCTCGCCGGTTATACCGTCGATCAGATCTTCAACATCACGAAGATCGACCAGTGGTTCCTCACCCAGCTCCACGAGATCATCCAGATGGAGCTCGATCTCAAGAAGCGCGTCCTCAAAGGCGTCGACGCCCTCACGATCCGCCGTGCGAAACAGTTTGGATTCTCCGACGTTCAACTCGCCCACTTCTTCAAGAGCGACCTCAACTCCGTCCGCGCTGAACGCAAAAAACTCGGCGTCAACACGACCTACCGCCTGGTCGACACCTGCGCCGCAGAGTTCGAAGCATTCACGCCGTATTACTATTCCAGTTACGGCGACGAAAACGAAATTCTCCCGCCTTCCGGCAAAAAGAAGATCATGATTCTCGGCGGCGGCCCCAACCGCATCGGCCAGGGCATCGAGTTCGACTACTGCTGCGTTCACGCCTCCTTCGCCCTCCGCGAAGCCGGTTTCGAAACCGTGATGGTTAACTCCAATCCGGAAACCGTCTCGACTGACTACGACACATCCGACCGCCTCTACTTCGAACCTCTCACGCTCGAAGACGTTCTCGAAATCTACCAACAAGAAGGCTGCCACGGCGCCATCGTTCAATTCGGCGGACAAACCCCGCTCAACCTCGCCACCGCCCTGAAGGCCAACGGCGTGAACGTCATCGGTACCAGCCCCGAAAGCATCGAAGCTGCTGAAGACCGTAAGCTCTTCTCCGCGATCCTCGAAAAAACGAAGCTCAAGTCCCCGGCCCACCGCACCGCCCTCACCGAGGCCGAGGCGCTCGCCGCAGCCCGCGAACTCGGCTTTCCCGTCCTCCTCCGCCCGTCCTTCGTCCTCGGCGGCCGTGGCATGTTCATCGTCTATAGCGAAGAAGAATTCCGCAACGTCGTCCGCCAGGCCTTCGACGTCATGCCCGACAAGCCCGTCCTCATCGACAAGTTCCTCGAAGACGCCATCGAGCTCGACGTCGATTGTATCAGCGATGGTGAGACGACCGTCATCGGCGGTATGCTCGAGCACATTGAATTCGCCGGTGTTCACTCGGGCGACGCCTCCATGGTCATGCCTCCGCACACGCTCGGCAAAGCCATGCTCCAGACCGTCCGCGACGCCGCTCACGCTCTCGCCAAAGAGCTGAAAGTGATCGGCCTCATGAACGTCCAGTTCGCCATCAAGGACAACCAGCTCTACGTCCTCGAAGTGAACCCGCGCGCCTCGCGCACCGTTCCGTTCGTCGCCAAAGCGATCGGTGTCCCGCTCGCGAAACTCGCCGCCAAAGTCATGACCGGCGCGAAACTCAAAGACCTCGGCTTCACCCGCGAACAAACGCCCAAACACTGGTGCGTGAAGGAAGCCGTCTTTCCCTTCGTGCGCTTCCCCGGAGCCACGATCACGCTCAGCCCGGAAATGCGCTCCACCGGCGAAGTCATGGGCCTCGACGAAGACCTCGGCATCGCCTTCGCGAAAGCCCAGGCCGCCGCGAAACCCGGCCTCCCGACCAAGGGTAACGTCTTCCTCTCCGTCAAAGACGCCGACAAAGCCCGCGCCGTCGATCTAGCCCGCCAGCTCGAAGTCCTCGGCTTCTCCGTTTACTCCACGAGCGGCACCGCCGAACATCTCGCGAAAAACGGCGTGAAGGTTAACCGCCTCTCCAAGATCGACGAAGGCCGCCCCACCGCGGTCGACATGATCAAGAACGGCCAGATCCAGCTCATCATCAACACGCCCGGTGGCATGATCCCGCGCAAAGATGAGAACAAGATCCGCTCCGCCGCCTACGCCCACAGCGTCTGCATCATGACGACCATGACTGGCGCTCACGCCGCGCTCAACGGCATCAAAGCCCTCAAAAATAAACTCGTCGGCGTCCGCCCCATTCAGAAATACGTCGGCAACGTCCAGATCGTCGGCTGATTCCTGCCGTCATCTCTTAAAACAAAAGCCCGCCGAATTTCTCGGCGGGCTTTTTCGTTTTTCTGAGCTCGTCGCGATTCAAAATCGCCCGGCGATCACGCCGCCGACTGCCCCAGGCCAAAAAACTTCAAGAACCGCGAGCCCCGCGCCTTCTTCATCGCCACCACCTCCGGATCGGGCTGCACCACCACCGAGCCATACTTCGCACTGGAGAAAACCGCCCGCTCCAGATCTCGCACCAGCTTGGTTTCATAGACCGTCAGTAGCGCCCGGAAATGCGCGACCTGCTCCAGGTTCCCCAGCTCCTGATGTAGTTCGAGCGCTTCGTCGATATCCTCGTCCGAGATGTAAGCTCCAAAAGCCGGATACCGCCCACCGCCGATCCGCTTAAGCAGCGCGCAAAACATACGCGTATTCTCCCAGCCCATCGCGTCAAACATCCGCGTGTCCAGCACCGCCAGTTCGTACGCCAGCGTCTCCAGATCACCCACGCCCGCGTTCCAAAGCTGCAACAACAGATACCGCAGCGCCTGCGGCGTGTCCTTCGGCAGCACATCCTTCTTCTCGCCCATCTCATCAAACCACGCCCGCATACCCTGCTGATCGCCCGCTACGCACGACCCGCGCAACCGCGCTAGATCCCCTGCCGTCACCACTGCCCCCGGCACATCCGTGTGAAACGTCAGGATATACCGCAGCTGCAGTGGGTCCGCGATATGCGCCAGCACATTGTCATCATTAGCCGCCCGCGTCTCGCAATAGGACGCGATCTCCGACGGACGCACTTTCCACATCAACGCCAGCCGCCGGAAGCACGTAATCACCCGCTCCACATCGCCCGCCCTCACTTTACGATCCGATATCCCCGCCGTGTGCAATCGGCTGATCGCTATCAAGCGGCACAACGCCTGATACAACTCATCCCGCTCCGCCTGCTCGCGCATCCGCGCATCCTGATCCAAAAACTGCACCGGCCCGCACCACCGGTTAAACACCACCCGGATCGCCCCCTCATCCGCCAACTGAGCCTCCGCCGCATTCGCGCGTGCTCCAACAACTGTGTGCGATCCTGAAATCCGTGAGCCTGTTTCGATAACCATGTCCTGAGCAGAAACCCCTATCCATCTATAGCAAACAATTTACACTAGTGGTTTCCCTGAAAGTTTCTCCCAGGTTAAATGTCACGGAAATCATTCATAACAAATCTGCTAACTAATCCCTCAAAAACCATAAACAATTCCCATTTCAGCACATTATCGCCGAGCTCACACCTCGGCCCTCCTCCGTTTCCCGAATCACGCGCCAGCCCACCAACCGTTTGCGTACCCTTCACACCCAGCCGCACCGATTCCCACGCGTGACATTCTCCGCCGCCCGCCTCTACGTTCCGCGCCGCATGGAATCCGCTCCCGTCATCCTCGTCGCCCTCCTCCACGGCCCCGACCGTCCCGGCCTCGTCGCCAAAACCTCCGGATGGATCTTCGAAAACGGCGGCAACATCCTCCATGCCGACCAGCACCGCGACACCGAGCTCGGCGTCTTCTTCCAACGCATCGAGTGGTCCGCCCAATCCTCCGCGCCCGCCGCAGATAGCACCCGCTTCCAGCTCTTCGCCGAAACCCTCGGCATGAACGCCCGCGTCGCCACCTCCTCGCAACGCCGCCGCATCGCCCTCTTCGTCTCCAAATTCGACCACTGCTTCCACGACCTCATCCTCCGCTGGAAAGCCGGTGAATACGCCTGCGACATCGCCGCCATCGTCTCCAACCACACTGACCTCGCGTCCGCCGCCAAAGGCTACGGCCTCCCGTTTCACCACATACCGGTGACAGCCGATACCAAAGCCGCCTCCGAGGCCCGCCAGCTCGACCTCCTCCGCTCGCTCGACGCCGAACTCGTCATCCTCGCCCGCTACATGCAGGTCCTCTCCGCCGACTTCCTCCAAAAATTCGGCCGCCCCGTCATCAACATCCACCACTCCTTCCTCCCCGCCTTCGCCGGCGGCCGCCCCTACCACCAAGCCCACGAACGCGGCGTCAAACTCATCGGCGCCACCGCTCACTACGCGACCGCCGTCCTCGACGACGGCCCGATCATTCAGCAAGACGTCGCCCGCGTCACCCATCGTCACGACGTCAACGACCTCGTCCGCAAAGGCCGCGACCTCGAAAAAATGGTCCTCGCCCAAGCAGTCCGCTGGCACCTCGAAAACCGCGTCCTCGCCTACGGCAACAAAACCGTCGTCTTCGACTGAGCCGTTTTCCTCCCGCGTCCGCTCTTTCCTGAGCGCTACTTTCCTCCTCGCAAAAGCCCGGCACTTCCCGGGCTTTTTTGCGCCCGCATCCGCCGACCAGTTTCCACTCCGGTAATTTTTTAGATCGACGCCACTTAACCGCCCCGCTCTCGTCCGGCTCTTACCCCACTATGAGCCTTCGGGAGGTTGCTCAAATAGGGATGGCCGCGCTCGCGCTCTGCTGCGTCTGCACGTCCGCCCGCTCACAAAACGAAACATCGTCGGCCCTGTCCGGCGAAGTTCTTAACGTCGCCGGCGAGCCCATCGCCGGTGCCAGCGTCTCGCTGTCTCACGCGCCCACTGGAGCGCAACAACACGCCAGCACCAACCGCTCCGGTCGCTACGCCTTCTCCGGCCTTCCACCCGGCGGACCCTACACGCTCACGACTTCAAACTTTGGATACGAAACCCGCACCGTGCCCACGCTCCACCTCGACCTCGGAGAAAATTTCTCGCCTGCACTTACTCTGCACCTCACCCGCCGGGCCACGACCGACGACCACGTTCACGAACTCGATAAACTCGTCGTCACCGCCACCCGCACCGCTCTCTCCCCCGGCCCGAGCACCGCGCTCTCTCGCGACGAAATCGACGACCAGCCCTCCATCGATCGCTCGCTCAACGAGTACGCACGCAACGACCCCAACGTCACCTTGATCGACTCCGAACGCGGCGAACTCACCGCCGCCGGCCAACACACGCGCTTCAACTCCACCCAGATCGACGGCGTCCGTCTCAACGACATGTACGGCCTCACGCCCAACGGCATGCCCTCCCAGGGCAATCCGTTCTCCATGGAAACCGTCGAAGCCATCAGCATCGACGTCTCGCCCTACGACGCCAGCCGTGGCGGCTTCACCGGTGCCTCCATCAACGCCGTCACCCGCAGCGGCACCAACCAGTTCCACGGCTCGCTCTACTACTCATACCGCAACCAAAACTTCCGCGCCCACCACCCCGTCACTGGCGAACGCGATCCCTTCACAGATCAGACAAGCGGCATCACCTTCGGCGGCCCTCTCCTGCCCAACCGCCTCTTCTTCTTCGCCGGCTACGAATACTCCGAGCGCACCGAACCCGCCCCGTCCGCCGGCTTCGATCCCGCTCCCGCGTCCCTCGCCCAAATCGTCTCGCTGGCTCAAAATTATGGATACGACCCCGGCTCGCTCGTGAACCCCGGCGCCCAACGCAAACAAGACCGCAAATACCTCACCCGCCTCGACTGGCAGATCGCCCCCGGCCACCGCCTCAGCACCCGCTACAGCCGCACGCGCGGACAAAATCCAAACTTCGCCGATTACTCCACCTCGGGCCGCGTCTCCCTCAGCGGACACTGGTACCTCAGCGAACAATCGCTCGACGCCTACTCCGTCCAGCTCTTCAGCCGCTGGCAGGATGACTTCAGCAGCGAAGTGAAATTCGCCCGCCACCGCTACACCTCCGCCCGCACCACCGGCCAGCGCTTCCCCCAAGTCCGCGTCAACGGCGTCCCCTCCGCCGACGGTACCGACACCGGCTCCGTCATCATCGGCACCGAAGAGACGAGCCAGCTCAACGACCTCGCCGTCGAGAACACCCAGTCATCCGCCCTCGGCACTTGGCTGTACGGCAACCACCGCATCACGGTCGGCGTCGAAGCCGAGCGCAGCGATTTTGAAAACACTTTTCTCCAAAACGCTTTCGGCAATTACAGCTTCTCCAGCATCGCCAACTTCGCCTCTGGCACCCCGAGCTCCTACACCTACCAATACGTCCTGCCCGGCCGCACACCCACCGCCGCATGGGGCTACACCACCAACAGCCTCTTCCTCCAGGATCGCTGGAAGCCCTCCGCCCGCTTCGACCTCTCCCTCGGCCTCCGGATCGACCGGCTCTCCACGAATCAGAAGCCCGAATACAACCCACTCTTCGAACAAACCTTCCGCCGCCGCAACGACCACACCTTCGACGGCGCGACCACCCTCGCCCCGCGCATCGGTTTCACTTGGAAGCTCGACGACTCCGCCCGCCTCACGCTTCGCGGCGGCACCGGTATCTTCCAAGGCCGCGCCCCTGGCGTATGGCTGTCCAATCCGTACACCAACGACGGCACTTCCAGTCTCCTCAACACCTCCATCACCAGCGGCTTCTCGCCCGACCCCGACAACCAGCCCAAAGGCAACCCCGCCGGCCGCCGCCAGCGCGTCGACCTGCTCGACGACGACTTCAAGATGCCCACCGTCGCCCGCGCCAATCTCGCTCTCGATCACCGGCTCCCCTGGCTCGGTTTCACCGCGACGCTCGAAGCCGTCCACACCGAGACACTTCAAGGCCTCACTTACCAAAACCTCAACCTCCGCCGCACCGGCACCGGTCCCGACGGCCGCGCCATCTACGGCAACCGCACCGCCTCCTTCGCATTGTCATCAAACAGCCAATACCAGCACGTCGCCTACTCCGACGTCTACCTACTCACCAACACCTCGCACGGCAGCGCCACCCAACTCACCGCCCGCCTCCGCCGCCCGCTCCGCCGCCACTGGGCTTTCAACGCTTCTTACACACGCGGTCGCGCCCGCGAAACCAGTCCGACCACCTCCAGCACCGCCGGCTCCAACTTCTCCACCCGCGCCAGTCTCGACCCCAACGACGAAGAACCCGGCACCGCCAGCACCCAAGTCCGCGACCGCTTCCTCGCCAGCGGCACCCTGCGCTTCGCGGCTATCCGCGGTTTCGATACAAAGCTCACCCTCGCCTACGAAGGCCGCACCGGCCGCCCGTACAGCTTCATCTTCAGCAACGACACCAACGGCGACTCCGCCGACTACTCCAACGACCTCCTCTACGTCCCCTCCGGCCGCTACGATCCCCGCGTCCGCTGGACCGATCCCGCCCAAGCCGACGCCTTCTTCGCCTACTTGAACACCCGCCCCGAACTCGCCCGCTTCGCCGGCCAGGTCGTACCGCGCAACAGCGAGCGCAGCCCATTCATCCATCAGTTCGACCTGAAATTCACCCAGGAAATTTCCCTCTGGCGCGATCTGCGCGCCGAGTTTTTCGCCGACATCATCAACCTCGGCAACCTCCTCAATCCCGACTGGGGCCGCATCGAACAAATCCCCTTCCCCCACACCCAGCCCATCGCCAGCGCCGGCTACGATCCCGCCGCCAACCAATACGTTTACCGCTTCACCACCGTGCGCGGCCCCGTCCTCCAGCCCGGCCCTTCACGCTGGCAAATCCAGACCGGCGTTCGCCTGAAATTCTAACCCGCTACCCAACCGCTCACACCTTTCCATCCCGCCGCGCCCATCGCCATTTCCTGCATTTACACACCAGAGGCCATTTGTTTTGGTCGCGGTTTCTTTCCTCTTAATAGACCGCGCTCAAACACGCTCCGCTCATGTCCACCTCCGCCCCCCAAGATCCGCAGACTCCCGCTAATGCTCCCGTCATTGATGTGCCCGTAGCGCCCAATTTTGAAGAAACGCTGCGCAAATTTTGGAAGAAAAATTCCAAGGCCATCTACTTTGCCTGCGCTACCGCGTTCGTCGTCATTATCGCCAAAGGCGGTCTCGAATATTTTCGCGCTCAAAAAGAAAAAGACATCGCCGCCGCCTACGCCGCCGCCTCGACCAGCGAACGCCTGAAGAGCTTCGCCTCCCAGTACCCCGACCATCTCCTTGGTGCCGCCGCCACTCTTCAACTCGCCGACGAAGTCTACTCCGCCGGCAAATACGCCGACGCCGCGGCCAGCTACCAAAAGGCCTCCTCCGTTTTCAAAACCGGCCCCTTCGGCGCCCGCGCACTCCTCGGTGCCGCCATCTCCAAAGTCCTCTCCGGCCAGTCCGCCGACGGCGAAGCCAAGCTTAAGCAACTCTCCGACGACGCCACTCAGCTCAAAGTCATCCGCGCTGAAGCGTCGTATCATCTCGCGACCATCGCCATGGAGGCCGGTCGCACCGATGAAGCCGTTAAATACTTCGATCTCGTCAGTACGCTGGATCCCATGGGCACTTGGAGTCGCCGCGCTATGATGCACCGCGCGTCGCTACCAGTGGCTCCTGCTTCCACCCTCTTACCGATCTCCACCACTAAGTGATGGGATCGTAAAAGTGGTCGGGGCGATAGGATTCGAACCTACGACCTCCTGGTCCCAAACCAGGCGCTCTACCAGGCTAAGCTACACCCCGAAAACCGCGCCAAAGCACCGACCTTCTTTGCCACTGTCAACGTAACTCTCAAAAAAACTCCGGCTCATTTGCGGGTGAACACTTTGGTTTACTCTCTGCTTGCTACACCCTTTCTTTCACCGTAACCGTCGAAACCTTAACTCTTCCCAAATTCATGGACACCATTTCTCGCGAAAATAACAGCTTCCTGCCTCTCGCAGGAGTTATTGCCGGCGCTCTCGCGCTCCTGCTCGCCATCGTCGCGCTCTTCAAGCTCAGCGCCGCCGGCAAGGAGATCACCTCTCTCAAGGAAGACATCAACTCGCGCATCATGTCCATGGAGTCGCAGGTAAGCAGCGCCGCTTCCACCGCCGAGAGCGTCCGTGGCTCGGTCACCCGCCTCAGCAGCGACACCCAGACTGCTTTCCAAAGCGTCGCCAATGAACTCGGCTCCGTCCGCGCCGAAATCACCAAGCTCCAGGAATCCCTCACCAAGCCCAAAGCCGCTGCCGCCGGTCCCGGCGGTGCAGCTAAAGCCCCCGCCGTCGCCGGCCCCGGCGAGTACATCGTCAAGTCGGGCGACATCCCCAGCAAGATTGCCAAGGCTAACGGCGTCACATCCGCTGACCTCATCTCCGTCAACCCAGGCGTGAACTGGAAGAGCCTCAAAGTCGGCCAGAAGCTCAAACTCCCCCAGAAGTAAGCGCTCGGTCACTTATCTCACTCTCAAAAAACCTCCCCACCGCTCCGGTCGGGAGGTTTTTTATTTTCACCCAAACATCACTTCCTTCGCTCCAATCATGGCTGATTCTCCCACACCTCCGCATTGGGAAAAACTGAGCGAGTCCCCGATCGCCTCCACGCGCATCTTCGATCTCGGCAGCATCCGCTACCGCCATCCCGTGCGCAAAACCGAGCGTGATTTCTACGTCATCAATTCGCGCGACTGGGTTAACGTCATCGCCCTCACCACAGATCACCACCTCGTCCTCGTGAACCAGTTTCGCTACGGCATCAACCAGCTCTCGTGGGAAGTCCCCGGCGGCGTCATCGATGCCGGCGAAGACCCCATCGCCGCCGGCCTCCGCGAACTCCGCGAAGAAACCGGCTTCATCGGCGGCAACGCCCGCCTCCTCGCCTCAATCCACCCCAACCCGGCGATCATAAATAATCGATGCCACCTCGTCTTCGTTGAGAATTGCACACGCCAATCCGCGCTGGACTGGGACCCCGACGAAGAACTTCAGATCGCGACCATGCCGGTCGATGAAGTCTTCGAAAAAGCCCTTACTGGCCTCATCACTCATAGCCTCGCCCTTAATGCCCTGTTCTTCTTCGCCCCCATCTGGGCCACTCTGAAAAAGCACTGACTCGCCGCTCCGTTTGACTTGATGAAAACCCTGCCGTTAGGTCCCTAATCAATTTCCAACCTGTGACGACCGCCAGCCTTCCCACGCCACTTTTCGGTAACAGCCCCGAAGCCCTCGACTCCCCATCCGGCAACCGCCTTCCGCAGGCGCTCGAAGGCGAAATCCGCAAAATTTACCAACGCAGCCCGCTCTACACGCGCCGCTTCCCTCTCCACTCAGAGCCGTTGCACTGGAGCTGCTATCAAGAGATCCCCGCACTCTCGAAAAAAGACATCGTCGAAAACGGCCACACCGCCTTCTTCGCCGACTACTCCGAGATCGAACGCGGCCTTCAGGAAAAACGCTTCGAATACGAATCCACCTCCGGCACCACATCCGGCCCGATGACCGTCATCATGGAAGACGGCTGGTGGGTCGCCCAAACCGCCCGCGCTTACCTCGCTCATCCCCAACTTGCCCAGTTCGCCGGTCGTCCCTACCGCAAGTGCATCCTGGCTCCCGTCGGTTGCTCCAGTAACCTCTGCCCTTACGAGGATCACCCCTTTCCTCACCGCTATTTCGACGGCACCGTTTACCTCAACCTCACGAGCGATCCCTTCGTTTTCCCCGAAACTGAGTGGGACCGCATCCTCCTCGAACTCCAAGCGACGCAGCCTGAAGTTCTCGAAGGAGAACCCATCTATCTCTCGCTGCTAGCCCGCGCCGCGCTGAAACGAAACATCCGCATCACCAGCCTTAAAGCCGTCATCCTCACCTACGGCAAAGCCAGCCTCCAGCACAGCCGCCGCATCGCCGAAGCCTTCCCGGCCCCGCAGGTCGATCTCTACGGCTCTACCGAGGCCGGTTACCTCTTCGTCGGCACCGCCTTTCAAGACGACTCCCGCGTAGTCGACGCCAACGCCTTCATCGAACTCGTGCCGTATCGAGGTCTTGATGACGTCTTCCAGATCCTCGTCACCACGCGCGACCGCGAAGCCATGCCGCTGCTTCGCTATCACACCGGCGACATCGTGCGCCGCCTCCCGCACGGCTTCCGCCTCCTGGGCCGCGAACGCGATCTCTACTTCCGCCCCGACGGCAGCATCGTCTCCCCATCCGAGATCGACACCGCACTCCCCGCCGACTTCGCCTGCTGGCACTACAGCCTCATCCAGACCGCCGATAATCGCTGGGACTTCCATTACGTCGCAGACCACGTTGCGCCAAAAACCGTCGCCCCCGCACTCGCTGCGATGCTCGGCACCGGCGTGCGCGTGAACGCCTTTCGCCGCCGCTTCATCGCCCCCGCTGCCAGCGGGAAATTCTCCCTGCTTAAACCGCTCGCTCGTTAAACACGACCCGAGGTCGTCGTTAACTCAGCCAGACAGAGCGTCAAACGCGCTGCGTCTGCGCCGACAGACTCCGACGGCGGAAAAACCACACGCCCACGCAACCACCGAGCAGCAATGCCCCGTAGGTCGATGGTTCCGGCACCGGACGCGCGATGCGTCCGTTAAACGACATCAAATCGATGCCTCCATTATCGTCCGTCGTACCAGTCGGATAGTAAGTCGCATTCCGCCAGTCGGCCAGATTGCTGACACTGGTCGTCACATCCGACCCCATGATCGAGTAGCCGTAAATCGTCGTTCCCGAGGCTATCCCCAGATCGGCAAAACTGATAAACGAGCCCGCCACTCCCTGCGTGTTCGTCTCGATCGCCTCATCCAGTGCCGTGAGATTATCGCCGTTATTAAAACGCAGCAGCGTGTAAGTCATGCTGTCCTGCACACCCGCCTGATTGGGATTCCAATCAAGATTATTGCCATAGCTGGACGCGCCGAGCGTGACGACATTACCCGAATAACTAAGCGGAGAACCGCCATTGGCCCCATTCCAAGAAGTGAAAACCGCGATCTTCACACTGTCGTGTTCGCCCGCGAGACCGCGGTCAAAAATCGTGAGCCCCTCCCTCGCATTCACCGTCGTCGCTCCAAAATAGAAATCCAACCGCTCGATATTGCCCGCGCTCTTCCGCGAAGCGTCGCTGCTATTCGCGAACACATTGTCTGCACCCATGACCGCATTGTTGTTCAACAATACCCCATTCAAGCTCGTCTGATACGTGCCCAACAACCGATCCGTATCGTCATACTGCGTGTTCCAGACCGAGCTGCGGTTATTGTTATCGATGCCGCTCTGATTGGAAGAGCCGTTGCCACTGGAATCCGTGTTGCGCCGCACATAGACCGCACTCGCGATCGTCGACGACAAACCATAGCTGGTGCTGCCTGTGGAGAAACTCGTGATCGCGTACGTCGTGTTGCGATAATTGAGCCCATTCGCCTGATCGGTGTAATTCGAGGCGTCCGATACCATAATCGACCAATCCGCGATCGCCGTCTGCGCATCAACCGTCGAAGCCAGCCCTCCAGCCGCGCATGCGCCTATCGCATACATGCCCACACGGCTTAAAAGACTTCTTTTGTACATAACTTGCAAATTAGGGGTTTTACCCGGCATCTCAAGCGGAAAGTGACCCCGCTCATGCCACCAGGCAGTAAATGCCCCTTCATCGAAACGAAGCCTCACTAACTTGAGGCACCGACCGCGACCTACTCAAAAAGGTTAGGCTCACTAATATCAGAACCCAAAGCAGGCACCGACCGTCGATGACCTTTACTTGCCCCGCACAGTCAGGTTACGACCGCTCTGCCCGCTGACCATCTACGGCCATCCGGGTAACTGACCTGTAGCCCCCGCATCGCGATGACACTCATCGGCAATCTCTTCCGTTCGTCCATTGGCCGGAAATTCCTCATGGCCATCACCGGCCTGATCCTCATCGGCTTCGTCGTCGGCCATCTGGTCGGCAACCTCCAGATCTTCGCCCACCCCGATAAGATCAACGGCTACGCCCACTTCCTCCAAAGCCTCGGGCCCGCCCTCTGGGCCGTCCGTCTCGGCCTGCTCGCCTGCATCGCCATCCACATCTGGGCCGCCGTCGTGCTCACCTTGGAAAACAAATCCGCCCGCGGCCCCAGCAGCTACGGCGTCACCCGCTGGCTCCAGGCCGCGTGGGCTTCCCGCTACATGCGCCTCAGCGGCATCGTCGTACTCGCATTCATCATCTATCACCTCGCTCACTTCACGATTGGCGCCAGCTGGGCCGAGGGCGGTAACTACAAAACCAACCTCGCCGAGTACCAGATGCAGTCCGACTTCCACCTGCTCGGCTTCCCCGTCGTGGCCAAAGGCGAAGCCGTTCACGACGTCTACAGCATGGTCTACCTTGGCTTCTCCAATCCCATCGTCTCCGGTTTCTACATCCTGGCCATCACGCTCCTCACGATTCACCTGCTCCACGGCATGGACTCCCTATTCCAAACCCTCGGCTGGAGAAACCAGACTTGGGCGAGCTGCCTGCGGAAAGTCGTCGGCCTCTTCTGCTTCCTCTATCTTGCGGGCAACATCGCCATCCCCGGCGCGATCCTGAGCGGCTTCGTCAAACCAGCCCCCGGCACCGTGGCCGCCACCGCCTGCACCACCGATTGCTGCTCAACTCCCGTCGCCACCGCTATCGCGCGCTGATCCACACCGCGATTACCGCCCATCACCTCTTTTAACCGCCCCGCGCACCACCCGCCATGGCCAAACTCGATTCCAAAGTCCCTCCCGGCCCGCTCGCCGACAAATGGCGCAAGTACAAGACCGAGATCAAACTCGTTAACCCCGCCAACAAGCGCAAATACGAGGTCATCGTCGTCGGCGCTGGCCTAGCCGGTTCATCCACCGCCGCCACCCTCTCCGAGCTAGGCTACAAGGTGAAGTGCTTCGTTTTCCACGACACTCCCCGCCGCGCCCACTCGATCGCCGCCCAAGGCGGCGTCAATGCCGCCAAGAATTACCAGAACGACGGCGACAGCGTGTATCGGCTCTTCTACGACACGATCAAAGGCGGCGACTACCGCGCCCGCGAGGCCAACGTCCACCGCCTCGCCGAAGTCTCTGTCAACATCATCGACCAGTGCGCCGCCCAAGGCGTCCCCTTCGCCCGCGAGTACGGCGGTCTCCTCGCCAACCGCTCTTTCGGCGGTGCCCAGGTTTCCCGCACCTTCTACGCTCGCGGCCAGACCGGCCAGCAACTCCTCCTCGGCGCCTACTCCGCGCTCATGAAACAAGCCGGCGCCGGTGCCGTGGAGATTTTCCCCAACGAAGAGATGCTCGATGTCGTCGTCATCGGCGGCCAGGCCAAGGGCATCATCACGCGCAACCTGAACACCGGCGAAATCCGCCGCTGGGCAGCCGACGCCGTCGTCCTCGGCACCGGTGGTTACGGCAACGTCTTCAATCTCTCCACCTACGCGCGCGGCTCCAACGCCACCGCCATCTGGCGTGCCTACAAACGCGGCGCCTGCTTCGCCAACCCGTGCTACACGCAGATCCACCCGACCTGCATCCCCGTCTCCGGCGACTACCAGTCCAAGCTCACCCTGATGTCCGAGTCCCTCCGCAACGACGGACGCATCTGGGTCCCCAAGAAAAAAGAAGACTGCAAAAAGAACCCGGCCGACATCCCCGAGGAAGACCGCGATTACTACCTCGAGCGCATCTACCCGAGCTTCGGCAATCTCGCACCCCGCGACGTGGCTTCCCGCGCCGCCAAGCGCATGTGCGACGAAGGCCGCGGCGTCGGCGAAACCGGCCTCGGCGTGTATCTGGATTTCTCGGACGCCATCAAGCGCCTCACCGAAAACGGCGTGCGCGAACGCTACGGCAACCTCTTCGACATCTACGCCGAGATCACCAACGAGTCCGCCTACCAGACGCCCATGCGCATCTACCCGGCGGTTCACTACACCATGGGCGGCCTCTGGGTGGACTATAACCTGATGTCCAACCTCCCCGGCCTCTTCGTCCTCGGCGAAGCCAACTTCTCCGACCACGGCGCCAACCGCCTCGGCGCCTCCGCCCTCATGCAGGGCCTCGCCGACGGGTATTTCGTTCTCCCCTACACCATCGGCAATTACCTCGCCGACCAGAAGCCCGGCTCCCGCCCCAAGACCGACGCCCCCGAATTCAAGCAGGCCGAGGACAACGTGAACTCCATCAACCAGCGCCTCCTCTCCGCCAAAGGCACGCACCCCGTTTCCTACTACCATAAGAAACTCGGCCAGATCATGTGGACCTACTGCGGCATGGCTCGCACCAAGGAAGGCCTCGAAAAAGCCCTCCAGGAACTCCCCGCCCTCCGCGAAGAATTCTGGAAAAACGTCCTAGTCCCCGGCACCGGTGCCGCCCTCAACCAATCCCTCGAACAAGCCGGCCGCGTTGCCGACTTCATCGAGCTCGGCGAACTCATGTGCCGCGACGCTCTCACTAGAGAGGAATCCTGCGGCGGTCACTTCCGCGAGGAGTTCCAACACCCGGACGGCGAGTGCAAACGCGACGACGAAAAATTCGCCCACGTCGCCGCTTGGGAATTCCAAGGCGAAGGCAAAACCCCGCTCCGCAACGTCGAGCCTCTCAACTACGAAACCGTCAAGATGAGCGTCCGTTCCTACAAGTAAGCCCCGACGACTCGCCCCCGCTCACGCCAAGGATATCCCAAATTGTGACATCCTCCTCCAAAGCTCAGGCCACGGGTGCCTCATCAGCATCACCGCTGATCCCGATCGAGCGCATCGACTCGCGCATCTACCTCATCCGTGGACAAAAAGTCCTCTTAGACAGCGATTTGGCTGAGCTCTACGGCGTAGAAACGCGCATCCTCAATCGGGCAGTTACTCGTAATCTTGAGCGCTTCCCCGAGGATTTCATGTTTACGCTCACTCGTGAAGAGATCGTGAGGATATCCCAATTTGGGACATCCTCAGTAAACCTGAAATTCTCAAAAACCATCAGCGTCTTCACCGAACAAGGCGTCGCCATGCTCTCCGGCGTCCTTCGCAGCCCTCAAGCCGTGCAGGTCAACATCGAGATCATGCGCGCCTTCGTCCGCCTCCGACAGTTGATCGCCTCCAGCGCCGACCTCTCGCGCAAACTCCGCGCCTTGGAGAAAAAATACGACGACCAGTTCAAGATCGTCTTCGAAGCCATCCGCGAACTCATGTCGCCCATCGACGAAGACGACAAAGCCCGCGAGATCGGCTTCCACACCCTCGCCAAATCCGCTCCTTCCAAAACTAAAAAATCCTGATCCGCCCACGCCGCACGCCACACTCCGGCACCTTTTCTCCTCACCGCTTTAACCCTTCGCTCGCTACGCTCCTCAGCCCTTTCCTTATTCGCCATGGTCGCCGCCACCACTTCCACCCAACCCATCTCCGTCACCATCCGCGTCTGGCGTCAGTCTGGTCCTGATCAGGCCGGCCGCTTCGCCGAATACAAAGCGACGAACTGCAATCCGAACATGTCGTTCCTCGAGATGCTCGACGTGGTGAACGATGACCTCACCGCCCGCGGCGAGGAGCCCATCGCCTTCGCCCACGACTGCCGCGAAGGCATCTGCGGTACCTGCTCCCTCGTCATCGACGGCAAACCCCACGGCCCGCACAAAGGCGTCGCCAGCTGCCAGACCTACATGCGCAGCTTCACCGACGGCGCCGTCATCACCGTCGAGCCCTTCCGCGCCGCTCCTTTCCCAGTCCTCAAAGACCTCATCACCGACCGCTCCGCCTTCGATAAAATCCAGCAAGCAGGCGGCTTCATCTCCATCCGTACCGGTGCCGCTCCCGACGCCAACTCGGTCCCAGTTCCAAAAGAAAACGCCGACCTCGCAATGGACGCCGCCGCATGCATCGGCTGCGGCGCGTGTGTCGCCGCCTGCAAAAACGCCTCCGCCATGCTCTTCGTCTCGGCGAAAGTTTCCCAGTACGCACTCCTCCCCCAAGGCCAGCCCGAGCGCGACCAACGCGTGCTCAACATGGTCGCCACGATGGACTCCCTCGGCTTCGGCAACTGCACCAACCAGTACGAATGCTCCGCCGCCTGCCCCAAACTCATCTCGCACGACTTCATCGCGCGCATGAACAAAGACTACCTCGCCGCCAGCTTCCGCAACGCCTTCAAATCCAAAAGCGCCGCCGCCAGCGGTGGTGGCGCGTAACGCATATCCCTGCACCCTCCGCCCCTCTTCAGCCACCGGCCACACAAACCCGGTGGCTTTTTTGCGTCCCCGCCCAATGACCAGTCATAAATCGCTCTCCCTCTCCCGTCCCTGCGCTTGCGCCACTGGACATTGATCACTGCTCATGGGTCATTTCTCCGCCTCCCTGTGACCGTCTTCAACGTCCTCGCTCCCGTCTTCCTGCTGATCGCACTCGGCGCCGTTCTCCAGCACACCCACTTCGTATCCGCCAGCTTTCTACGCGAAGCCAACAAAGTCACCTACTGGCTCGGCCTTCCCGCCCTCCTCTTCAGCCAGCTCGCCACCTCGCTCCACGCGGCCGACGACGCCCGGCCCATGCTCCATACCCTGCTCGGCGCCACCGCCCTGGTCCTCGTCGTCGCCTACCTCGCCGCCTGGTTGCTTCGCCTTCACAACGCCCGCATCGGCACCTTCGTCCAAGGCGCCTTCCGCGGTAACCTGGCTTACGTCGGCCTCCCCATCGTCTTCAGCCTCCCCGACACACCCACCGCCTCCGGACTCTCCATCCGCGCCTCCGCCGTCGTCGCCCTCGCCCCGATGCTCGTTCTCTACAACGTCATCGGCGTCACCGTGCTCATCGTCAGCCAGCACACGCTCAGCCGCGCCGTAATCAAGCCGCTGCTAAAACAACTCGCGACCACTCCACCACTCCTCGCCACGCTCGCTGGCTTCGCCTGGGCGCTCACTGGACTCCCTCTTCCCACTACCGTCGCCATGTCCTTCGACTGGCTCGGCCAGATGGCCCTCCCGCTCGCCCTCCTCGGCATCGGCGGCGCCCTCGCCCAGACCAACGCCGTCCAAGGCTGGAAAATCCCCGCCGCCGCCGCCTTCGTGAAAACCTTCGTGTCTCCAGTTATCGGTTACTTCATCGGACGCCGCCTCGGCCTCGCCGGGATGGAACTGGCCGTGGTGCTCGTCTTCCTCGCGTGCCCCACGGCCGGCATTTCCTACACGATGGCCACTCAGCTCAAAGGCGACGAACCGCTCGCCTCCGGCACGATCCTCTTCAGCACCTTCATGGCCATCGTGTCGCTGTCACTCGCACTGACGTTTATCTGACGCCAGCAGCCGCAGCCTTCTCGTTTCTCCGTCCGCTCCGCTTGTTCTGACTCTTCCGCCACACCACGGCAGCCAGCGCGCACGCTCCCATCAGCAAGGCATTCGTCGCCGGCTCAGGCACCGCGACTGACGCCGCCGACACCGTCACCATATCCAGCCGCAGCGTCCCGCTCGTCCCATAGTTGGCCGTCGCACCCGCCGCATCGTAGCTCGCACCATCGAAAACCGAGACCAGCCGAAACCCGAAGTTCGCGTTATCCTCGAACGCACTGCCCGCGAGAAACGCATACGTCACACTCTGCACAAACGCCTGGCTGCTGGCCGCCACCGTGTTGATGAATAACCCGTCGGTCCCGAACACCGTCCCGGTATTATTTCCCACCGCGCCAAACGATCCCGTCCCGCCGCTCACATTGGAAAAACTCACGCCATCGGACGTCGCCTGAAGCTGGAACCGCTCGCTCGCCGTCGTCGTCTGCCGCAGATCGAAACTCACCTGAAGCGCTCCGGTGAAACCCACCGTGCTCACCATGAACTGCGCGCCCGCCGTGCCCGACGCCGCGCTCAGCGCAGGCCAGCTCGCCAGACTCCACGCCGTATTATCCGAGGCCAGATCGCGCGGACTCCCAGCCGCAAAACTGGCCGACACCCCGCCGATGACTGAAGCCGTTCCGCTTCCCGTCGACGGCAGCGCCGAGCCTGTACTGGTGCTCGCATCGGCTGTGACCGAATTAAAATTCCATTGAGTGATGATCTGGGCGGAAGCGACAGACGACAGTGCGGCAAACATGCACGCACCCGCCGCGCCAATGATAGACGTACGCATAGGATAACAGGGGATAAGGTTGGGGTTGAAGCCGTCGCTCCCGCAGCCCTCCCGCGCAAACGACAACGGCGGCGATACCGCCCCGCAAAAACCGTCTTGGCAAGTGCTGCGTACTGCCAATGCCACATTTTTTAGGCACACATCTCGCTGCCGCCAAACCACCTATCCGCCGGAAGGATTTATCCACGAAAAAATCTGAAACGTGTTACACGAACTTTGGATGAACGAGATGCGCCAGCTTCACGTCCCGTGCTTTCCAGTGCCGGACGCGCCCAAGGCGCAGTCAGGCTAACGCGGTTTTTGGCGGAATCAAAAACACCTCCCGGAGTGGTCGCTCCAACCACCACTCCGGGATCAGCCTCACCGCAATTCAGCCGTTCCACGCCGCGTCCAACGCTCCACCGCGCTCACTTCTTGAGTTTCGCGAGCAGCTCGAGCGCCCTCGGATACTCCAGCTGATTCTTGCTGTACGTGACGAACGTTGTGAGGTCGCGGATCGCCTCCGCTTTCTTCCCCAGCTCCGAAAGCGCGAACCCGCGCGACCAGTAGAGATCGAAGCGGCTCGGATTGAGTGCGATCAACACATCCGCCTCCTTCACCACCGCCTTCCAGTCACGGCGCAGCCACACGTCCAGCATCAACACCTGATGCCGCGCCCGCGGATCGCTCATGCGCTCGCGCACATCCGCGACCCACTTCGCCGGCAAAATCTCCGGCTCGTTCAACGCCTCCGCCAGCCGCTCGATCATGAAAACCTGCCGCGCCGACATCGACATCCAGGAAGCGCCGATCACGCGCCTGATTTCCCGCCGGCACACGTCGCGCGCCAGCTTCGCCTCGGTCTTCATGCCCAGCCGGTCAAACGCCCGCATGGCCAGATCCGCCAGCCCCAGGTTAAGCACCAGGTTCGAATCCGTCGCCGCCAGATAACGCTTCAACGCCACATCGTTCCCCGTCTGCAACAGATGCGTCAGCGTCGTCCGCACTTGGATGTAGGGCTTTAGCGGATGCTCGATCCCGTCGAAACACGTCTCCAGATCCACCGCCTGCCCGGTCCGCAAAGCCACATGGATGTCCTGCAACCGGATCTCCGCCTTCGTCATCGGAGCATCGAGGTCATCCCGGTACGGCGCCAGCATCGCCTGCACGCGCTCCCGCACATCGGCCATGTCCATGTCCACCGCGCTCTGCAGCAGCTCCACCGCCCACGCCCGCTCCGTGTCATCCTTCGCCGTCTCGAGCGCGATCTGCCCGAGCTCAAAGGCGAACTCCTGCCCGCCCTCCGTTTCATGCAGGCTCTTCAAAAACACCCTCCAGAAATCCAGATCGCTCCGGTCAAACTGCTGCGTCTTCACCAGATAAAGACACGCCGCATGCATGTCTTTGTCCGCGTACCACGGAGCCTTCGCCAGCAGCGACCGCCGCAATCCCGCATACGCAGCCGGCAACCGCTCCGGCAGCTGCGGAAACTTTTCGAGCGTCCGCTTGATCAACGCCGCGTGGATCTCCGCCCCTTGCTCCGCCGCCCGGATACGCCGCGCGAACTCCAGCTGCATCCGCTCGGCCGATGTGTTCAAGCTGCCCGCGAAACGCCAGCCCGGGATCTTCTCCGCCAGCCGCCTCACCGGCTCGATCTCGCCCATCCCCAGCAGCGCCGCCGAAAGCTCGTTGATCAACGCCCGCTCCGACCCGCCGATTTCCCCCCGGCTCGTTTCCTCCATCACTTCCGCGATCGCCTCCGCATCCGTCATGTCCACCGCCACCGAGCGCGCCAGCAACGGCATCATCTGCCTCTGCCGTTCGTTGAACCGCGCTGTCAGCGGGTGCTTCTCCCACCGCGCGAATTCCTCCGTCCACTTCTCCGTCGAGGCATCGCACAGGCCCGTCCACAACAGATAAGCGCGCAAATCCTCCGGCACGTCCTCACGCGCCACAAACGTGTCGATCAACCGCGCCATCTCCTGCCGCGTCGGACAATCCAGAGCCAGCGCGTACAACGCCTCACCCCACGCCGTCTGCTGCGCGTCCAGCCCGCGATTCCCATCCTGCGCCAGGAGCAGCTGCAGCTTGACGACTTCCGACAGCCCGAAACGCGCATGAGGATTCTTCAACACTTCCTCCAGATCGCGCAGCCGCGGATCGGCCAGGCTCTGCGGCTCCACAAAATCATACCAGTTCAACCCCGCGCTCTTGATCCACTCGCCCACCTGAGCCGCGAAACGCCGGCTTCCCCCGAGCTGCGCGAGCTTCGACTCCAGCTCCTTCTTCCCCTCTTCGTCCGTCATCACATGCCCGTTGCCGAGTTCACGTCGCAGCAGCTTTTCCTGGTCTTCACCACGACCCAGCGCCCCGTAAAGCGACGCAAGCAAACCCACCGACATCGCTCTTCGATGCGGCATCTCCGGATCGGCCAGCTGCTTCTCCAAAGCCTCCGCGCACGCTTCGCGCTGATCGCGCGCCGCCAGCGCCGCGAAGCCCCAGATACGCAACATTGCCCGGCTGCTTTCATCCTCCGGCCGCTTCGTCGCACGAAACGCCATCACCACCTTCAACGCCCGCTCCGCCTTCCGGCTGTCCACCAGATTCGCCGCGAGCTGCACCTGCCGCTCCGCCTCGCCAGTCACTCCGACTGGCACCGGTATCTCCAGCATCGAGATCACCAACGCATAGAGCGCCGCGTCTTTTGCCGGTAACATTTTCGCCGTCAACGAACGCAGTCCCGCCACCTCCGGCGCATACGCGGGCAACCACCGCGACGCGCTGACCGCGCGGTTCAGCACGAGGAAATACTCGCGCGTATCCTTCGCCCGCTGCGCCTTCCCGAGTTCACGACCGAGCGCCACGAGATCCTCGATCACCGGCACCACCTCGCCCACATCGTCGGCCGGGAGCTTCACTCCCGCGACCAGTGCCGTCCACGCCGGCCACCACTTCTTGCGCGCCTCCCAGAATTTTTCCGCCACGCCCGCCTTCGCCAGCGCGACAAACTCCCGGATTTGTTTCTCCCCGCTCGCATTCTTCAACGTCTCCTCCGGCACCGTCCCAAGCACCTCGATCACCCGCAGCGCCTCCGCCGGCTTCTTCAAATGCAGCTGGATGAACACCGCCCTCAACAACGCCCCGGCCGCCGTCGCCGACTCCTTCGCCCGCACCTCGAGCTTCAGATAAACCGCCAGCGCCGCTTCATACTCGCCCGCCGCTTCGTGATTCATCCCCAGCCGGTGATGCGCCGCGCTCACGAACGTCTCCGGCAGATCCACCTGCGCCACCAGCTTCTGATAAACCTCGCGCGCTCCCGCCGCATCGCCCTGTCGCGCCAGCGTGCTCGCCCGCCAGAATCGCGCCTCATAATACGCATGCTCCGTCCCGGGCAGCTTCTCTCCGAGATCGAGTAACGTCAGCAAGACCGGCGGCGGCGCGCCCTCGTTCTGCCGCGACCACCACTCCGCCTGCCCCATCGCCCGCTGCAAATGCGCCGGAAAGTCCGCATCCAACGGCAGGCTCATCAACGCCTCCACCGCCAGCTTCGTCCCCAGCTGAGCATCGCTCTTCCCCTCCGCCTTCTTGATCGCAGCCTCGAAATCGTCCCACGCCTTCAACGTGCTGTCCTGGGATGGCCGATACCAGCTCGCCAGCGGCTCAACCGCCAGCCGCCGCTTCAGCTCCGCCTGGAGCTCCGTCACGACTTCAAGCGTCCGCCAGTTCGCGCCCAGTTCCTTGATCGCCTCCTGCAGCTTTTCGCCCGGCGACGAAACCACGTCAGCCACCACTTTCTCCAGCACGCGCTGACGCGCGACCGCGTCCTGGCCCTGCCAGCCCGCCGCGTTTTTCACCACGCCCGCCAGCACATCCGTGCTCTCGCCCGGATGCTTTTCCACCAACCCGGCCAGCACCGCTTTCAACCGCTCCGCCTCACCCTTCGCGACCAACAGCCGCACCAGCCGCTGATAAGTCGCGCTCCGCTTCTCCGGATCGAGCTCCAGCCCGCCCGCCAGCAACTCCACCGCCCCCGCCTCATCTCCCTGCGCTTCCAAAATATCGGCCGCCGAGATCAACGAAATAGACCTCCGGAACAGCGTCATCGTCGTGTCGCCCGCCAGCCGCTTGAAAATCGCCAGCGCCTCCGCAGTCCGCTTCAGATCACGCAACGCCAGCGCTTCAAGATACTCCGCCCACGCGAAATCGTGGATGCTCACCGCTGCGCGATAGTTCGCCAGCAACGGCCGCACTCGCTCCAGCGCCTGCTCATTCTTATCCGCCGCCCAATCCAAAAACCCCATCCTAACCTGCGCCTGAAACACCGTGTTCTTGTCGTTGGGGAAATACTGGAGCACGCGCTCCAGCGCCGCCCGCCTCAGCCCGTGATTGCCTTCGTACGGATAGCGTTTCTCCACGAGCGAGATCTGCCCCTCGCCCGTCGGCATCAGCGGCAGATCGATCGCCTCCGCCGTCTTCGTCTCCGCGCGCTTCACGCCCGCCTCCATCGCCAGCACCACCGCCTTGCCCAGCCACGCCTCCATCGACTGCACCGCCTGGTAATAACGCCCGAACTCCGGCGCCGTCAGCACCGGCTGCGTGATCTCCGCCACCAGCTCCGCCCGCGCCATCCTTCCGGAAAATTCCCAGCTCGCGCTCGCCCGGCCCGTCGGCGTCTCGAACCGATAAGGCTCCGGCCTCACCTGTACCGCCAATCCCTCCGGCAGCTTTACCGCCATCTTCACGGACACTTTGTCCTGGCGCAGGAAATACGTCGATTCCCGCTGCGCTGACGTCCCCAGACTGGGCAGCATCCAGCCTCCATGCGGAAACCTCAGCGTGCGCCGCCCGTCCGATTGATCCTGCCGCGCCGTCACGATGAAGTACGCCTTCACCACATCCGCGCCAGTCTCCGCCTCCGGGTTCACCTTGATCGCATCCATCACCTCCGCCCCGGGAAAAAATCCCCGCACCCAGTCTGTCAGCGTCCGCTTCGTCTCCTCGGCATCGCGCTTGCGAAAACTCTCCCGCTGCCCCGCCCCGTAATAACCGTCCGCCGTCACCGACATCCAGCCCGACAGCTCACCTGCGGCATCCAGCTCCAGGTCGAACGCATACGCCGCGCTTCCCGCATGTTGCGCCGGCGTGCGCACCCACTCCCCGCCCGCTTCGCTCACCACCAGCACATCGCGATCCGCGCTGCCCGGCCCGATCATCCCCGGCGCGCAAAACGCGATCGTCGGGTCGCAAAATTCATAGCCGTCCTTCCCATCCGCGATCGCCGTGATCGCATGCGTGAACGCTCCATAATCCGGCGAACGCCGGTCGATCAGCCCCAGGTGCCGCGTGTTCACCAGAGCCACCCGCGCCTCGATCCCTTTGTGCCGCAAAAACGCCGCCAGCAGGTTCGCCTTGTCTTTGCAGTCGCCGTATTGGTTTTCCCACACCTCGTTGCAGTCGTGCGGTTGATAAGCCGCCTGCCCCAGCTCCAGCCCCGTGTAGCGCACATTGTTCGCCACCTGCGCCAGCAGCACGCGAATGATCTCCTCCCGCGTCTTCGAATCCTTCGTCCACGCATCTACCTTCTTCGCCAGCTCCGGAGCCAGCTGATCGCGCCCTTTCAACAATCCCCCGAACCAGCGCCCCACATCCTCCCACGCCGCGATCGTGCTCAACTGGATCGCCGGCCCCACCTGCCGCGCCGGAGCCCGCCCCACTTCGTAGCGCACACCCGCGATCTCCGTCTTCTGCCAGCGCAGCCGCACCCGCCCGGCTTCGGGCTCGCTCCGCACCGGCTCAGGCACATCCGAGCCCAGTCTGTGAATACGCAACCGCTCCGCCAGCACCGCCGGCAGATCCACCACATAGTTCATCCGCACCGTCGCCCACGTGCTGTTCCAGGTGAAATCGTGCGCGTACTCACCCGGCATCCGCACCTGCGTGTCCTCGATCACCGCGATCACCCGCGTGATGCTCCCTTCCTTCACATTCGGGAAAATAATCTTCACCTCCTCCTGATCGTCATAGAGCGCATAGTCCGCCTGCCGCTGCGGCGACTGCACCAGCAACGCATTCGGCCGCACCGGCAGCACCGCTCCATCCGGCTGGATCGTCTCCGCCGTCACCAGATGGAATTTCTGGTCGCCGCGCAGATAAGTGAACACGTCCTCCGCGCACGACTTCGCCCCCGCCTCCGTGAACGCCTTGTACGCCATATGCCACACAACCACGCGCCGCCCATCCGCCCCCACGATATGAATACGCTCGTCCAGCAGCGTGATCCCCGAATTCGCGTCATCCTTCGCCCGCTCGCGCGGCACCGTGATCTCCGCGACCGGCGTCAGCAGCGGCGCCACCGTCTCCGCATAAACCGCCGGCGGCTGCCGCGACACATCTGCCGCCGCCAGCGCGACGCCTGAAATCAGCAGCGCGCCCAGCAGGCCGAGGATGCGCACACGACGATGGAGAACCAAACCCGGGGATGACTTGGGAAGCATGGAGAAACTGGAAAATGAATCTGCCCGCCACGCCGCCCGCGCTCGGCAGCCGGCTGCAACCTGCTCACCGCGGGAGGCGGCCCGCGCAATCCGCGCTCAAACCACCTGCCACGCTCACCGACCCGCCCCGCGCATCAAGGGATGCGCAGCTTCATGCCGATCGTCAGCGCCGCTGGATTCGGCAGGCTCGCGCGGTTCGCATCGTAGATGTCGGCCCAGCGCTCACTGTTGCCGTAGTAACGCCGCGCGATGCGCGTCAGCGTCTCGCCTTCAGCCACCGTGTGAATACGCGCCTCCGCCACTTGCGAAGCCCGCACCGGCGTCGATGTCGGCGAAGACGTGGCCGCCGGGCGCCGCGGCGAACTCAACACCAGCGACGGCGCACCCGCTCCACCCGCCTCGGAAGCAGGCCGGTTCTTGAGCTGGATGTTCTCCGCCGCGAGCTGACCCACTTGATTTTGCGCGTTGCGCAGCTGCTCACGCATCCCCGCGAGTTGTGCCGACGCCTCGCGGCCCGCTTGCGATGCGGCGTTGGCTTCGGCCGCCAGTTTCTCCGCCGCAGCGATGCGCCCGGCCAGCGCCGCGCGCTCGCTGTCCGTGCTCGTGAGCGATTTCTGCAACTGATCGAGCTCCTCCTGCTTGATCCGCGAAAGACCGACCAACGCCGCGTTCCGCTCCGCAGCCGCATCGAGCTCCTTGCGCAACGCCGCCGGATCTTCGCCCTTCGGCGCCGCCGCCTGCTGCTCCAGCACCGCCACGCGTAGCCCCATCGCTTCACGATCCGCGCGCGCCGCCGTCGCCGCTTGCTCCGCCGCAGCGAGCTTCGCCTGCAACGCCTCCATCGCGGCCGTCACCCGCGTCACATCGCCCGAAGCCGCCTGCGCCGCCGCGAGTTCGCGCGTCAGCCGCGCGCTTTCCGCTTCGAGCGCCGCAGTCGTTTCTTTCAACGCCGTTTGCTGCCGCTGCTGCGCTTCCTGAGCGCGCCCCGCAGCCGTGAGTTGCGCCCGGAGCTCTTCGATCTGCTGCGCCGGTCCTTCGCCGGCTCTCGCCGCCACCGCCAGCTGCCCGCGCAACCCGTCACTCTCCGCCGTCGCGCGCACCAGCGCCTGCTCGGCTTCCGTGATCTTCTGCAACAGCCCGTTGCGTTCGCCCTCGAAATTCGCCGCCGCCGCCTTCAACCCAGCAGCTTCGCCGCGCGAAGCATCGGTCAGCGCCGTGAGTTTCCCCGAGAGTTCACTGCGTTCAGCCACCAGCGCCGCGACCTTTTTCTGCAACTCCGTCTGCGCCGCCTGCTGCTCGTCATGCGCCTTGGTCAGCGCGTCGAACTTCCCCTGCAGCTCCTGATACTGCTTCGCCGGGACAACCTTCGCCTTCGAGTCCGCCAGTTGCTTCTTCAACTCCGCCGTCTCGCTCCGCGCATCCGCGAGCGCCTTCTGCGAAATGCCCGCCGTCTTCTTCGCCGCGTCCAGCTCCTGGCTGACGCGCGCCAGATCCGCCGCCGTATTCGCCGCGTCTCGCGCGTTTGCCTGCGCGAGCGCCAGCGTCTCTTTCGTCGCCGCAGCCTCAGCCGTCACCCGCGCGAGCGCTTCACCCGCATCGGCGATCTTCTTCAAGAGTCCATTACGCTCTCCTTCGAAATTCGCCGCACCCGCCTTCAGCGAGGCCGCTTCACGATTCGAAGCATCGCTCAACGCGCTCAACTTCTCCGCGAATCCCGCCTTCTCGGCTTCGAGCGCGGCCACCGACTTCTGCAATTCTTCACGCGCCTTTTCCTGCTCGGCCCGCGCTTTGACCGCCTCCGCAAGCTGCACCTCCAGCGCCCGGAATTGCTGCCCCGGCACCGTCTCGCGCTTCAACGTCGCGATCTGCTCCTTGAGCCCCGCGCTCTCGGCCGCAGCCGCGACCAGCGCCTGCTCCGCATCCGCGATCTTCTTCAACAATCCGTTGCGCTCGCCTTCAAAATTCGCCGCGCCCGCCTTCAGCGAACCGACTTCCTCCGTTGACGCCGCCGTCACCGCCGCCAGCTCCGCAGTCAACCGCGCCTTCTCGGCCGCTGCTTCGGTCTGCACTTTTTTCAACTCGTCCTGCGCGCGCTTCTGCTGCTCGGCCGCCGCGCCTTCGAGTTTCGCCTGGAGTTCCCGGTGCTGCTGGATCGGCACCACCCCGCTCTTCGCGCCCTGCAACTCCTGCTTCAGACTCGCGACGTCCGCATTCGCGACCGCCAGCGCCTGCTGCGACGAGGACAATCGGTCCTTCAAATCCGCCAGCTGGCTGTTCATGCGCGCCATCTCCGTGGCCGGCACCGCGCTCGCCGCCGCCGCCGCGAGCTTCGCAGTCAGATCCTTCTTCTCCCCGGCAAACTTGGTCGCGTCCGACTCCAGCGTCCGGATACGCGTCTGGGCGGCCGCAAGCTCGGCCGCCGTCTTTTCTCCGGCGGCGATCGTCTTCGCCGCCTCGGCCTGCTGCGCCTGCGCGGCGGCCAGATCGGCTCGGAGCGCGGCCAGACTTTTATCCGCATCTGCCGCCTTCCCGGCGGCGGCGTTCTCGGACTCCTTCACCAGACCCGCCAGCCGTTGATTCTCAACCGTGAGTTTCTGTTGCTGCTCGCCAATCGCGGCCAGCGATTGCTTCGCCGCATCCAGCTCTTTCGCCACGGCGCCAGCCCTGGCCAGGTCGGTCTCCAACGCCACAATCTTCAGGCGCAGCTCGCCATCCGATGCCTTCTGCGCATCAGCGATTTTCTGAAGCAGACCGTTGCGCTCGCCTTCAAAATTCGCGGCCGCGGCCTTCATGCCCGCGATCTCCCGCATCGAGCCTTCAAGCGAGGCGGATAACTGATCCTTCTCCTTCTTGAGCGCAGCGGCGGCATCCGCCGCGTCCTTGCCCGCCTTCGTGACGGCCGACTTGAGCTGGTCGTTTTCCTTCCAGGCAGCGGCCAGCTCGGCGCTGATTTTTTTCAGCTCAGCCTCGCGGGCCTCGATCTCGGCGGGCGAGGGGCCGGTCGCACGGATCGGAGAAGCGGATACCGGGCTGTCGGAAATCGGCGAAACCGGGCTCGTCTTCGCAGCCAGCACCGGCGCAGGCACCGCCCGCTTCGCGGCGATCGCATCACGGATCTGCTCGAACCGCCGCTTCCCATCCGAGACCTGCTCCGGCGTCATCTGCCGCGTGACGATCATCAACGAGCGTCCCGTCGCGCCATTATCCGCCGCGAGATTCAACCACGCGTAAGCCTCGACCAGATCGGAGATCGCCTCCTGCGAGTTCGCATAGACCAGACCGAGATTATGCTGCGCAATACCGTCACCGGTCTGAGCCTTGGCCAGCAACGCGGAGAGATCGTCAGGCGAGATGGCAAAGGCGGATGCGCTCGTGAGCGCGGCGCCGAGCAGACTGCGGGCAAAGGTACGGAGGGTGCGGGTGTTTTTCATGCCAGGGCCAAAGATGCGGGCGAGGATGGGAGTGCGGCGGAGATTTTCAAAGCGGCAAATTGAGAAACGACGTCGAAAATAAATGAACCGCGCCCGCGCCCACTCGCTCTGTGGCGAATCAGCTGCAATCGAGGCAGGGACATCCCCTCAGCCCGCGGCCCAGCCTTTCGCCCGATCGACCGCACGCCGCCAGTCCCGCTGACCACGCGCGACCGCTGCGGCGGCAGCCTTCGGTCTGAACGTCCGGTCCGCCCGCCACAGCGCCGCAATCTCGTCTCGGCTTTTCCAATACCCCACCGCCAGCCCCGCAAAAAACGCCGCCCCGAGCGCCGTCGTCTCCGCCACCCGCGGCCGCACCACCGCCCGCCTCAGCAAGTCACTCTGAAACTGGAGCAGCCCTGCATTCACCGTCGCGCCACCATCCACGCGCAACTCGCGCAGCTTCAACCCCGCATCCGCCTCCATCGCCGCGATCAGATCGGCCACTTGATACGAAATACTCTCCAGCGCCGCGCGCGCCACATGCGCCGCCGTCGTCCCGCGCGTGATCCCCACGATCACCCCTCGCGCCTCCGCATCCCAATGCGGCGCCCCCAGCCCGGTGAACGCCGGCACGAGATAAACCCCGCCATTGTCCGGCACGCGCGCCGCCAGTTCTTCGACATCGCCCGAACGCGCGATCACCCCCAGCCCATCGCGCAGCCACTGCACCACCGCACCGCCTATAAAGACGCTCCCCTCCAGCGCGTACTCCGTGCGCTCGCCGATCTTCCACGCGAGCGTCGTCAGCAGCTGGTGCTTCGACGCCACCGGCTTCGCCCCCGTGTTCAACAACATGAAACACCCCGTGCCGTACGTGTTCTTCGCCATCCCCGGCCGGAAACACCCTTGCCCAAACAACGCCGCGTGTTGATCCCCCGCCACCCCCGCGATCCGCACACCACGCAGAGCCGGAATCGACGACACTTCCCCATAAACTTCGCTGCACGAACGGATCTCCGGCAACACTGTGCGCGGGATGCGCAATATCTCCAGCAGCTCCTCGTCCCACCCACCCGTGCACAGAT
Organism: Nibricoccus aquaticus; assembly: GCF_002310495.1. Taxonomy (GTDB): domain Bacteria; phylum Verrucomicrobiota; class Verrucomicrobiia; order Opitutales; family Opitutaceae; genus Nibricoccus; species Nibricoccus aquaticus. The sequence continues at coordinate 1,551,108 of NZ_CP023344.1, forward strand.
TGTAGAGCAACGTCCGCGAAGCATTCGTGGCATCGGTCGCGTGGATACGCCCGTCGGTCAGCTTCCACAACAGCCACGCATCCACCGTCCCAAATGCCAGCGCCCCTCGCCCCGCCCGCCTCCTCGCGCCTGGCACATGATCGAGCAGCCACGCCAGCTTCGTCCCCGAGAAATACGGATCGAGCAACAGCCCCGTCTTGCGCCGAAATAGCACCTCGTGCCCCGCCTTCTTCAACCGCGCGCACATCCCCGCCGTCCGCCGATCCTGCCACACGATCGCCCGCGCCAGTGGTTTCCCCGTCGCCCGGTCCCACAGCAACGTCGTCTCACGCTGGTTCGTCAGCCCGATCGCCGCGATTTGCGCGCCCGTCAGATTCGCATCCGCCACCGCCGCGATCGCCGTCCGCCGCGTCGTCTCCCAGATGTCCTCCGGCTCATGCTCCACCCAGCCCGGCTTGGGAAAATACTGTGTGAACTCCTGCTGCGCTTGCGCCCTCGCCCGCCCGCGACGGTCAAAAATCACCGCACGGCTGGAAGTGGTCCCTTGGTCGAGCGCGAGGAGGTAACTCATGAAAACGGGGCTAAAAACGCAGGGTTAACGCCGCTAAAGGCGCTCAGTTCAAGAAAGCCTGTCCGCGCCTTAAATCACGCGCCCACCGCCGCTTGGCAAGGCCCCACTTCACCTTCGCCCTCCCTCCCTTGATCCCGGTCCGCATCCGCTGAAACCTTGCGAACCGCCCCGGGTCTCATTTGTTGCCTAACTTCCAACCCATCATGAAAACCACCGTCGTCCTTCTTGCCTTGGTCGCCGTCACCCAGACCGCTCACGCCCAGTACATACGTTCCGAAACCGCTGGCGGCGCGCTCCTCGGCGGCATCGCCGGTGGCATCATCGGCCACAACTCCGGCCACGATGCCTGGAAAGGCGCCGCCATCGGCACCGTCGTCGGCGGCCTGCTCGGCTCATCCGTTTCCCGCGAATCCCGCGAGATCCCCATGCCTTCCTACCGCAACGGCTACGGCCGCGACTACGGTTACTACACCCCTTCTTACGCCTCCTACCGTTCTCCGCTGTACCACTCCGACTACAGCCGCAGCCGTGAGCCCGGTTACTATGGTTCCTCCTACACACCTTACGCCTCCACCCGCAGCCGCGCCTCCACCGGCCTCCTCCTCGGCGGCATCGCCGGCGCTGTCATCGGCAACAACTCAGGCGATCTCCGCAACAACCCCTGGCGCGGTGCCGCCATCGGTGCCACCACCGGCTGGCTCCTCGGTTCCATCGCCGACCAGCGCGCCCGTGAACGCGCCCGCGCCGCCGAGATCACCTACGTCTCCACCGCCGCCCCCGAGGAAACGCCTCCCGCCACCCCCGCCCAGACCGTCCCGCAGACCGTGATTATCAATAATAACTACTACGGTAACTCGTCTGCCATGGCCCCCGCCAACTCCCTCTTCGGTCGCTGAACCACGCCGCCCGACTCACGCCTGCGGAAACCTCTTCCGCCTCCGGCTCGTCACCGAGTCCGTGATCGCGTGTCTCCACTCATCTCCCTTTTCCATCAGTACCTTCACCACCTCACCATGAACAAACTCGTCTCCCAAACCCTCGCCCTCAGCGCCGCCGCCACCGGCCTCTTCCTCTCCGGCTGCGCCAGCCAGGGCGTCCAAAATCCCTCCGGCGTCCCCGTCACCGAAATGAAAGCCGACGAACGCGGCTTCGTCGCCGGCACCGGCGTGGAGTCCCAGGACCTCGTCTCCGTCACCGACAAGATGGCCCGCAGCATCCTCGCCATCCCCCAGATCGCCCGTGCCCAGACCGCTCCGCGCGTCGTCATCGATCCCGTCATCAACGAGACCCGCTTCCCCATCAACAAAGACATCTTCCTCACCCGCATCCGCACCCAGCTCAACTCCAAGGCCGCCGGTCAGGTCATCTTCCTCGCCCGCGAACGCATGGCCACTCTCCAGCGCGAAAACGAACTCAAGAAATCAGGTGCCGTCACCGCCGCCTCCGACCCCAACGTCGTCGAATTCAAAGGCGCCGACTTCTTCCTCACCGGCAAACTCCAGGGCATGTCCACCCGCACCACTGCCGGCGTCAGCGACTACATCCTCTACAGCTTCCAACTCATCGACGCCCGCACCAGCGACATCGTTTGGGAAGACGTCGCCGAAATCAAAAAACAGGGCCTCGAAGACGCCGCCTACCGCTGAGCCACCAGCCGCCTCGCCCTCATCAAGCCCACCGTACCGGCCATCCTGATACTATGAAAAAACTACTCCTCCTTCCCATCGCCGCCGCCGTCCTGACCTTCTCCGGCTGCAAAACCCCTCCCGGTCCCTTCACCGCGCAGGACACCACCAAGTACACCCTCGAAAACACCGAGTCCTTCGTCCTCATGGACAAGCCCACCCAGGTCTCCGTCACCTGCACCGGCCTCCAGCAAAGCGTGAAAAGCGATGGCCGCCTCGAAGTCGTCGCCAACGTCAAAAACCGCGAAAACCGCCGCATCCAGGTCCAGATCAGCTGCGCCTTCAAAAACGAAGCCGGCTTCTCAACGGGCGACGAAACCCCTTGGGAAACCCTCATCCTCGGCGAAAACGCCACCGAAGCCGTCCGCTTCACCTCGATGAACACCCAGGCCAAAAAATACACCGTCCGCGTCCGCCAGGCCCGCTAAGTCTCACCGGCCGCCCGCGATGCCCGTCTTCGCGCGCGGCCATTTTTTTAACCCTTAAAAATCTCCCGCCATGAAAACCTCCCGCGCCCTCCTCACTGCGTCACTGGTCATTGGTTCATCCGCCTTCGCTTCTCTCGCTCACGCCGCCAAAGAGCCCGAAGCCCCCGTCCCAGTCACCAACACCCTCCCGCAGGCCCCCGCCTCGCGCGAAGTGTATAACTACGAACAGCGCGCCTATGGCCCCACCGGCGCCATGATCGCCCCCGACAAAGCCCGCGCCGTCCTCGACGCCTTCCGCGCCGCCAACGAAAAACTCGGCTCTCCCCGCTACCTCGTCTTCGTCAACCGCGAGCTCGTCGAAAACTCCGGCCTCACACTCTCCGGCCGCACCGAACGCACCGAATCAGGCCGCAGCGAAACCAATTCCTCCTTCGAGACCGATCCCAACGCCCCCAAGCCCGAAGCCGCCAATCCTCAGACCCAGATCAACGTCGCCGTCGGCGGCGGCAACGCCGGCACCGGCTCCGCCAACACCCCTCCCGGCAAAGGCGCGGTCGATAGCAAGACCACCAAGGTGTCCGCAGAAAACACATACACCTCCACCGGCAAAACCGCTCCCACGCTCGCCGACCGGCAAACCACCCGCGAAGTCGAACGCCTCCTCGGCCGCCCTCTCCGCTACGCCGGCGCCAAACTCGCCGACCCCAAGGTCGCCGCCGCATTGATTGCCGACCGTCCCCTCGACCATTTCACCGCTCCGACCGACGAAGCCGCGCGCAAAGACCGCGAAGCCCTCGCCAAAGTCGCCGACATCGCCATTGAAGCCCTCGTCTCCAGCCGCACCGCCACCGTGGTCGGCGTCGCCGGTGACGAAACCGTCAACGTCCCCGACATCCAGCTCACCGCGATCCGTCTCTCCGACTCCGCCGTGATCGGCCAGGCCAGCTCCGCCGACATCCTCGGCAAAGACCAGCAAGCCGGCCCCCTCGCCAAAAAATTCGACATCCGCGACATCACCGAAGCCACCGCCCTCGCCCTCCTCGAAGATATCACCGTCACCACGAAATAACCCCGATGGAGGCGCGGTGCCCACCGCGCTCAGCGCCGCCCGCCACCCGACGCGATAACGCATCCACCGCCCGCTTCACGTGAAAAATCCCACGCCGCCCGTGTTGCCCTCACGCGCGGCGTCTTTCATTTTCGCCCGCTCCATGTCCCGCCGGTTTTTCAACCCGTCCCGCACCGCCGTCATCGCGCTCACCACCGCGACGCTCATGCTCGCAGGTTGCGCCACCATCGAGCCCACTCCATACGTCCCCCTCACCGGCGACGCGCTTGTCGACGGCAACGCCCAGCTCGCCGTCGCCCGCGCGAAAGACAAAGTCCTCTGGGAGTACCGCATCGCCGCCACCGCCATGCGCCGCGGCCTCTTCGAAGAAGCCCGCGCCAAACTCGACGACGCCCTCGCCCAAGCCGCCGCCAACTACGGCAACATCAACTCCGAGGCCGCCCGCTCCCGTCGCATGTTTCGCAAGGAGTCCGACAAACCCTTCGTCGGCGAACCCTACGAACGCGCGATGGCCAGCTTCTACCGCGGCATCGTTTACTGGAGCGTCGGCGAGCCCGACAACGCCCGCGCCCTCATGCGCTCCGCCCAGCTCCTCGACAGCGACACCGTCGATAAAACCTACGCCGGCGACTACGTCCTCTTCGACTACCTCGACGGCTACGCCTCCGAAAAACTCGGCGGCGACGGCTCCGACGCCCTCGCCCGCTCCCGCGCCAACGCCCGCGCCCAGGGCCGCGCCACCCCGCCCGACTACGACCGCAAAGCCAACGTCATGATCTTCGCCGAGTACGGCCGCGGCCCCCGCAAGTACGCGGGTGGCGAATACAGCGAACAGCTCAAGTTCACCACCGACCAGTCCCGCGCCCGCGGCGCGATCCTCCAGATCGACGGCCGCACCGTAAAGCTCCCCGCCTACGACGACATCAACTTCCAGGCCACCAGCCGCGGCGGCCGCATCATGGACCACGTCCTCGGCAACAAGGCCGTCTTCAAAGGCACGACCAACACCGTCGGCGACGTCGCTCTCGTCGGCGCCGCCGTCTCCGCCAATAACATTCGCCGCTACGACGGCTCGTACAACAAAGACGCAGCCAACGTCGCCATCGGCCTCGCCGCCATCGGCATCATCAGCAAAATCGCCTCCTCCGCTGCCAACTCCGAAGCCGATACCCGCACCTGGGATAATCTTCCTCAGTACATCAGCTTCGCAGCCCTCCGCCTCGCCCCTGGCGAATACCCCGCCACGCTTACCTTCGTGGACGCCTCCGGCAACCCGCTCCCCTCCGGCACCCGCCAGATCACCCTCACCGTCCCCGCCCCCGATCCCTCCATCGGCGCCGCGCCTCAAGACACCGTGATCTTCCTCAGCGAGCTCCCCAACTGACCTCCCAGGAGGGACGACCTCCGTGTCGTCCATGCCCCGCCTCCGAGGTAGGGCGGGGTAGCCTTAACCCGCCGGTTGGACATCGTCGGCTTTCCTGCTACTCGCGCCAGCGCATTGGTCATTGGTCATTGGTCATTGGTCATTGGTCATTGGTCATTGGTCATTGGTCATTGGTCATTGGTCATTGGTCATTGGTCATTCGCGCGCGTCCCTTCGTCATTCGGCCTTCGACCTTCGGATTTCTCCGTTCCTGACTGTAACCCCCGCCCACGCCTCGCCCCCTTCCGCATCGTTCCCTTCCGCTTCCGCCGCCTTTCACTCTTCACCACTCACCCTTCACTCTTCCTCCCATGTCCCACCAACCCTCGCCGACCCGCTACGCCAACCCCGCCCTCTACCGCCGCACCGGCCGCAGCGGCCTGAAACTCTCCCGCCTCTCCCTCGGCCTCTGGCACAACTTCGGCGACACCGATCTCTACGATAACAGCCGTGCCCTCGTCCTCCGCGCCTTCGACCTCGGCATCACCCACTTCGATCTGGCCAACAACTACGGCCCCCCTCCCGGCTCCGCCGAGCGTAACTTCGGCCGCATGCTCCGCGAAGACCTCGCCGCCCATCGCGACGAACTCATCATCTCCACCAAAGCCGGCTACCTCATGTGGGACGGTCCTTGCGGCGAATGGGGCTCGCGCAAACACATCCTCGCCAGTCTCGACCAAAGTCTCAAACGCCTCGGTCTCGACTACGTGGACATCTTCTACCACCACCGCCCCGATCCCGACACCCCGCTCGAAGAAAGCATGGGCGCCCTCGCCCTCGCCGTCCGCTCCGGCAAAGCCCTCTACGTAGCACTTTCCAACTACAACCCCGAGCAGACAGCCCGCGCCGCCGCCATCCTCCGCGACCTCGGCACGCCCTGCCTCCTCCACCAGCCGAAGTACCACATGTACGAACGCACGCCCGAGCGCGGTCTCTTCGACGTCCTCCTCAAAGAAGGCATCGGCGCCATCCCCTTCTGCCCCCTCGCCCAAGGCCTCCTCACCAACCGCTACCTCAACGGCATCCCCGAAGACTCCCGCGCCGTCCGCGATCCACGCTTCCTCAAACCCGAACACATCACCGAGGCCAAACTCACCCAGCTCCGCCAGCTCAACACCCTCGCCCAATCCCGCGGCCAGTCCCTCGCCCAACTCGCGCTCCTCTGGGTCCTCCGCCAGCCCGCCGTCACGACCGCCCTCATCGGCGCCAGCAAAGTCGCCCAGATCGAAGACAACCTCGCCGCCCTCAACTCCCCCGATCTCACCCCCGCCGAGTCCGCCCAAATCGACAAAATCCTCGGCTAACCCCTCCGATAGAGGCGCGACTCCCCCGTCGCGCCAGCTATCGCCCCTCCACACTCCCCGACTCCACCTTCGCTCCCTTCGCCTCCCTCGCGAGACCTACTCCGAAAACTCCGCGCTTCCGCCCTTCCGTGTTTCCGCGATCCTTCCGGTAATCCGAATCCCTCGCGTGAACCTCCTCCTCTTCACCCCCGCCGAAGCCACCACCCCGCTCCCGCGCACCGACCCCCGAGCCGCCCACCTCCTAGACATCCTCCGTCGCCAGATTGGCGATACCTTCGACGCCGGCCTCATCGACGGCCCCCGCGGCAAAGGCACCCTCGCCGCGATCTCCGACTCCTCCCTCACCCTCACCTTCGCGTGGAGCGAACCGCCCCCGCCCGTCGATCCGATCACGCTCCTCGTCGGACTCCCCCGCCCGCAGACCGCCCGCAAAATCCTCCAGGAAGCCACCGCCCTCGGCGTCTCCTCGCTCCACTTTTTCCCCTCCGAACGCGGCGAACCTTCCTACGTCCAAAGCTCCCTCTGGTCCTCCGGCGAATGGCGCCGCCACCTCATCACCGGCGCCGAACAAGCCTTCTGCACCCGCCTCCCCGAAGTCACCTGGACAACTCAACTCCCCGCCCTGATCGCCGCTCTCACACCCTCCGCGCCCCGCATCGCGCTCGACAACTACGAGTCACCCGCACCTCTCTCAGCAGCGCACTTATCACCCGCCTCTCACGCTTCACCCGTGACCCTCGCCATCGGCTCCGAACGCGGCTGGTCCCCCGCCGAGCGCGATCTGCTCCGTGCAAACAACTTCACCCTCGCTCATCTCGGCTCGCGCGTTCTCCGAGCCGAGACCGCCGTCACCGCCGCCGTCGCCATCGTCAAAGCCCGCCTAGGCCTGATGTAGCCGCGCCACTTAAGGCGCGGACTCCGCCTCCTGCACGACCGACCGCTCCTCACCGCACCTCCTCTCCTCTTTCCCCTTCCGCGCCTCCGCGTTTCCGCGATCTCTTCCGTCACTTCTACGTCGTAGCCTCCGCCACCGCCCGCTCCGCTTTCCGATAAAAACACACCGTCGGCTGCCGCGCGCCCTTCCCCAGCCGCCGCACACACGTCCACCCCGCCGGCTCCAGCGTTATCTCCCCTGGCATCTCAAAAACGATCACCGGATCGTCCTTCGCCGCCAGCATCTCGCTCAGCTTCGCGAACACGCTCTCCGCCACGTCGCCGATAATCTCATACGGTGGATCGACAAAAATCAGATCCGGCACCGCCGCGCCCGCCGGCAGTTTCCAGTTCAACACATCCGCCTGCGCCACGCTGAGCGTCCGCGCATCATGCCCCGCGCTCTTGCACACCGCCGCGATATTCTTCTGCACACACGCCGCCGCTTTCGCCGCCTTCTCGACGAAAAATCCCCCCGCCGCCCCGCGGCTCACCGCCTCCAGTCCATACGCGCCGCTCCCCGCGAACAAATCCACAAACCACGCCCCCGGCACCCGCGACGCGATGCTCGAAAAAACGCCCTGCCGCACCCCGTCCGTCGCCGGCCGCGTCGCATCGCCCTTCGGCGTCACCAGCGTGATTCCCCGCGCCGCTCCCCCGCTTATACGCATCGCCCGCCCCCTCCGCACTCCGCGCCCGCTCGTTCGTCGATCCGTGTTTTCATGCGCGCCAACACACCCGCCCACCCCGCACCCCGCAAGGCCAACCTCCGTCGCCCCACTCCCGTCATTCACCTCTTCAACCAACTCCAAAAACCGCACGCCCCATCCCCAACCACACCGTAAACCCGCCGCACCGCTTGCACCCGCGCCCCTCCCCGCTTCCCTCCCCACCATGCCGACCTCCCCGCGAATCCTCGCGCCTCTCCTGCTCGCCCTCGTTCTTCCCGCCGCCGCATCCGCCGCCGACGGCAACCCCGCAAAAGGCCGCCGCACCTTCGCCGCCCAATGCGCCGCCTGCCACGCCACCACCGCCGATAATCGCATCACCGGCCCCGCCCTCCTCGGCGTCGCCGGCCGCACCGCCGGCACCCTCGACGGCTTCGCCTTCTCCGACGCCATGAAAAAATCCGCCCTCACCTGGGACGCTCCCACCTTGGACAAATACCTTGCCGCTCCCACCACCGTCGTCCCCGGCACCACCATGGCGCTTGCCGTTCCCAACGCCGCCACCCGCGCCGACCTGATCGCTTTTCTGAATACACTCACGCCCGCCGCCCCCGCGCCGCCCGCCCCCGCCGCGCCGGCTAAATAAAATCCTCCGTTCTCCTCTACCGTCTTCCGACTCTTCCGCTTCCTCCACACCGTCGCCGCCCATGCCTCGCTTCCCCCTCACCGACCACTGCGACGGCTCCCGCTTCTTCAACCCCGGCGCCCCACCGCTCCCGCACTTCGGCAAAGTCCTCCGCTGGCGCCTCACCCGCCGCGTCCCCGACTGGCTTCCCGTCTCCATCACCCCGCGCATCGCCCCACACGCACCTCCCGCTGACTCCCCCGCCGTCACCGCCACCTGGGTCAACCACTCCACCTTCCTCCTCCAGTTCGCGGGACTCACGATCATCACCGACCCCGTCTTCAGCGAACGCATCGGCCTCCTCGGCAAAATCGGTCCACGCCGCATCCACGCCCCCGGCCTCGCCTTCGAGTCCCTCCCGCGCATCGACGCCATCCTCCTCAGCCACGACCACTACGACCACTGCGACCTACCCGCGCTCCGCCTCCTCGCCCGCGCCCACGACCCGCTCATCATCGCCCCCCTCGGCTTCCGCCCCCTCCTCCGCCGCGCGAAACTCACCCGCATCGTCGAACTCGACTGGTGGCAAACCCACGCACTCGAAAACGCCACCATCACCTTCACCCCCGCCCAACACTGGTCCAACCGCCTCACCGGCCCCCGCTGCGGACGCCTTTGGGGCGGCTTCATGATAACCACCCCCGCCCGCCGCGTCTTCTTCGCCGGCGACACCGGCTATCACCCCGCGATCTTCCACGACATCGCCACCCGCCTCGGCCCCCCCGACCTCTCCCTCCTCCCCATCGGTGCCTACGAACCCCGCTGGTTCATGCGCGACCAGCACGTCAACCCCGCCGAAGCCGTCCAAATCCACCGCGACCTCCATTCCCGCCTCAGCGTCGGCATGCACTGGGGCACCTTTCAACTCACCGACGAACCCCGCCTCGCCCCACCCGCCGACCTCTGCAAATCCCTAGCAGAGGGTAGGATCGCGCCCGATTTATTCCGAGTCATGGAACCCGGCCAGCACCTCACCGTCTGAGACCCGGCCGCCACTCGCCGGGAGCACAACGCCCACCCGGCCTCCGCGCCATCCACCCGCATCACCTCGCCGCCCGCTCTGCCCTCATCGCCTGACAAGTCTGCGCTCTCGTTCATTTAATAAATTGCTACCCAACGCCCGACTCCTCTTGGTTAGGCCCCTAACGATCTTCGCATCTGGCCCGGTTGCCGACTCACCCGTGCCACGCGAAGCGGATGATCGCGCCCTCCTTCTGACTACCAACTCACAACGCTCCCGTCGCCTCACCGCGATGCTCGGCCTCACCGCCGCGCTGGCCGCCGCCGCGCACGCCAAAGAGCGTAACCTCTGGCCCCTCTGGGTCGGCCAGCTCCAGGAACCCACGGCTCAAGAAACCCAAAACGCCGCCACGCCCTCCGCCTCCGCCCTGCTCGCGGCCCTCTCCCCGCTGCCCTCTTCCGAGTCCGCCCCGGTCAACTCCTGGACCTCCGCCGGCCCCTTCCTCTTCAGCCAGCCGCTCCCCACCGAGCCCCCGCGCCTCGACACCGCCGTCCGCGTCTCCGGCTTCCGCCCCTTCTACGTCCAAAAAACCGACGCCACCGGCCGCGTCCTCAACGCCTACGTCCTGCCTCCGCTTTTTCAATACACCTACTCGCCCTTCGGCAGCCGCTGGAAAATCTTCTCCCTCATCAACCGCGAGTCGCCCTCCGCCAACCACGTCACCGGCCCCGCCTCCCGCGAACGCACCGCCTTCGAAGTCTGGCCCTTCTACTTCTCCCGCCAGACCGGCAACCCCGAGACCTCTTACCGAGCCCTCTTCCCGCTCTACGGCAACGTCACCTACCGCTTCGGCCTCGACCGCTGGTCCTGGGTCGTCTTCCCGCTCTACGGCCGCTTCGAAAAAAACGGCGTCACCACCACCACCGCCCCCTGGCCCTTCATCAAAGTCCTCCGCGGCCAGGGCAACTCCGGCTTCGAGCTCTTCCCCCTCTTCGGCTACCGCGCCAAACCCGGCGAATACCGCGAACAGTTCTACCTCTGGCCCCTCATCTACAAGAACGAGAAAAACCTCTCCGCTCCGCAGCCTGACATCCGCCAGGGCTTTCTCCCATTCTACGCCAGCACCATCGACGAAAACTCCGCCAGCAAAACCTACCTCTGGCCTTTCTTCGGCTGGTTCGACCGCACTGCACCCCGCCAGTATCACGAAACCCGCTACTTCTGGCCCCTCTTCGTTCAAGGCCGTGGCGACGACCGCCACGTCAACCGCTGGGCTCCGTTCTACACCCACTCCTCCGGCAAAGGCGTCGAAAAAACCTGGCTCCTCTGGCCCCTCTGGCGCCAGCACATCTCCGACGAAGGCCCGATCATCCAGACCAAACGCCAGATCCTCTACTTCGTCTACAATTCCACCGGGCAGCGCAGCGCCACCAGCACCACCTCCGCCCCCGCGCACAAAACCCACCTCTGGCCCCTCTTCACCACTTGGGATAACGGCGCCGGCCGCCGCCAGATCCAGGCCCTCAGCCCCCTCGAAGTTTTTTTCCCTCACAACGAAACCATCCGCACCGTGTACAGCCCGCTGTTCGCGCTCTACCGCTACGACCGCTCGTCCGCGGAAAATTCCCGCCACTCCCTCCTCTGGAATCTCGTCACCTGGAAACGCGCCCCCCAGCAGCGCGAATTTCATCTCGGCCCCCTCCTCGGCATCGAAAAACGCCCCGCCGAAAAACGCGTCGCCCTCCTCGCCGGTGTGATCGGCTTCGACCGCACCGCCACCCGCGGCTGGCGCCCCTTCCTCTTCAAATTCAAACGCCGCCCCGCCCCGGCGATCATCAGCTCCGCCGCTCAGTCCGCGCCTGCGCCTTCCGAGTCCGACCTACTCGCTACTTCCGCCGCCCAACCATGAAAAACCTCAACACCCTGCTCGACGCCTTCGGCAGCGCGTTGCTCCTCACCGGCCGCGCCTTCGCCACGCTGCCCAGCGCCCCGCGCATCCTCAAGCGCGTCGTCGAACAGGCCTTCCTCGGCGGCTACGCCTCCCTGTGGATCGTCACTGTCCTCAGCTTTTTCATCGGTGCGGTGCTCGCCCTCCAGGCCGGCATCACCCTGAAAGATTTCGGCGCGAAGCAACTCATCGGCACGCTCGTCGGTGAATCCCTCGTGCGCGAACTCGGCCCCCTCATGGTCGCCATCCTCCTCGCCGGCCGCGTCGGCTCCGCCATCACCGCCGAGCTCGCCTCCATGAAGGTGTATCAGGAAATCGATGCGCTCGTGACCATGAACATCCCCCCCGAGCGCTTCCTCGTCCTTCCCCGCCTGCTCGCCGTCCTCATCTACATGCCGGTGCTCACCATCATCGGCGTCGTCGTCGGCTGGTTCGGCGGCGCCGTCGTCTGCAAATACGTCGCCGAAATCGGCGTCGAACCATCGCAATACTTCCAAAGCCTCCGCGCCTACATGACCGTCAGCAAGGTCATGGACGGCCTCATCAAAGCCGAGATCTTCGGCTTCGTCATCATCCTCATCGCCTGCAACACCGGCCTGCGCACCACCGGCGGCCCGCGCGAAATCGGCCACGCCGTCACACGCTCCGTCGTCTTCTCCCTCGTGGCCATCCTCGTGCTCGATTACTTCATCACCAAAGCCCTCGCCTGATGAAAAAAGCCATCATCCAAGAACGCAGCAGTTGCGCCGGCACCGCCCGCCCGCCCGTCGGCGTCGAGGTCTCCGGCCTCTCTAAAAACTTCGGCACCCAGCGCGTGCTCAAAGACATCTCCCTCACGGTGAAGCCCGGCGAGATCTTCACCATCATGGGCCCCTCCGGCTCCGGCAAAAGCGTCCTCCTGCGCCAGATCGCCGGCCTCGACCAGCCCACCAAAGGCACCGCCCGCATCAACGGCCTCGACCCCGCCGATCCCGACACCCGCGACCGCTTCGCCATCGCCCTCGTCTTCCAGGCCGGCGCGCTCTTCAACTCCATCTCCGTTTACGACAACCTCGCCCTCTACCTCCTCGAACACCGGCTCTGCCCGAAAAAGGAAATGCGCGACCGCGTCATGCGCGCGCTCAAAATCCTCTCGCTCGAAAACGCCGTGAAGAAATTCCCCTCCGAGCTCTCCGGCGGCATGAAGAAACGCGTCGCCATCGCCCGTGCCCTCGTCATGGAGCCTCAACTGCTCCTCTACGACGAGCCCACCTCCGAACTCGACCCCGTCATGTCCGCCACGATCACCGAGATCATCGCGACCCTGAAAACCGAATTCAACGTCACCAGCATCGTCGTCTCCCACGACCGCGACCTCGCCCTCACCATCTCCGACCGCGTCGCCCTCCTCATGAAAGGCGAGCTCCGCGCCCTCTGCTCCCCGGCCGAACTTCGCAAAGTCGAAGACCCCGCCGTGAAAGACTTTTTGAATCCCACCATCGATCTTAAAAAACCACGCTACCAGCAATTGGAGTCATCATGAACCAGAACCAAATGACCGCCCGAGTGGGCCTGTTCTTCATCATCGGGCTGGCCCTCATCTGGGTCACCTTCGAAGCCCTCCACAACGGCCGCTTCTCCACCAAGGAGGGCTACACCGTCACCGCCGCCTTCTCCTCCCTCAAAGAACTCAAGGCCGGCAACGACGTCCGCATGGCCGGCGTCCAGATCGGCACCGTCGAGAAAACCCGCCTCACCGGCGGCAAGGCCGAAGCCGTCCTCCGCATCAGCAACGAGGTCCAGATCGCCCAGGACGCCACCGCCATCATCGCGATGGCCGGCCTCCTCGGCGCCAACTACATCTCCCTCGACCTCGGCAAACCCGACGCCGGCACCGTTCCTTCCGGCGGACAGCTCCGCACCAAGGACGTCGCCGACCTCAACCAGATCATCGGCGACCTCGGCAACCTCGGTCAGGAAATCAAAAGCACCCTCGGCCAGATCAGCGGCTCCATGGGCTCCGGTTCCGAAGGCGGCGGCGGCATCTTCCAAAAAATCGACAAGCTCATCACCGATAACAGCGCCAAGATCACCGAAACCACCGGCAATCTTGAAAAAATCACCGCCCAGATCCGCTCCGGCGAAGGCACCCTCGGCAAACTCATCTACGACCAGGCCGCCTACGACCAGCTCCTCGCCACCGTCACCGAAATCAAAGCCGCCGCCACCGACGCCCGCGCGTTCATGACCGACACCAAAGACATCATCGCCCAGGTGAAAAGCGGCCAGGGCGCCCTCGGCGTCCTCCTCTACGACCAACCCACCGCCGACAACCTCCGCGTCACCGTGAAGAACGTCCGCGAAGTCTCCGACAAGTTGAACGACCCCAAGAGCACCTTCGGCCAGCTCATCACCAACGACAACCTCGCCAAAGACATGCAGAGCACCCTCCGCAAAGTGGACCGCGCCATGGACGGCCTCGGCGACCAGGGCCCCATCACCGCCGTCGGCGTCGCCGCCAGCGCCCTCTTCTAAAGTCCTCCCGATGTAGGCGGGGTGCCCTCACCCCGCTTCCGGACGCTCTCAATTCTCGCACCTCCGCACCACCCTCTCGCCTTCTTTCTTCCGGTTCCTCCCATAGGTCCTATAGGTCGCATCCGACCTATAGGACCTATTTCTTTTGCGCCCTTCCGAATCTCGTCTCCGCAATCGAAAATCGATAATCCAAAATCGAAAATCTTTCCCATGCCCCCCGCGCAGCCGCCCACCCCAGCCACCACCCTCCGCCTGCCCTGGCCGCTCATCGCCGCCCTCGTCCTCGGCCTCGCCCTGCTCGCCACTTACTCAAACTCCTTCCGCGTCCCCTTCCTCTTCGACGACGATTCCTCCATCTCCGAAAACCTCACCCTCCGCAGCTGGCGCACCGCCGTCCTCCCTCCCTCCGACAGCGGTGTCACTGTCAGCGGGCGCCCCCTGCTCAACGCCACCTTCGCCCTCAACTGGGCCCTCACCCGCAACTCCGTCCCCGGCTACCACGCGCTCAACCTCCTCATCCACTTCCTCGCCGCCCTCACCCTCTTCGCCCTCACCCGCCGCACCCTCCGCCTCTCCTCTGTCTCTCAACCCTCAGCTCTCAACTCTCAACACTCCGCCTCTGCACTCGCCCTCGCCGTATCCGCCCTCTGGGCACTCCACCCGCTCCAGACCGAGTCCGTCACCTACATCGTTCAACGCGCCGAATCTCTCGTCGGCCTCTTCTACCTCCTCACGCTCTACAGTTTCGTCCGCTCCATCGACACGCCTTCGTCCTCCCGCCGCTGGCAGATCCTCACCGTCCTCGCCTGCCTTGCCGGCATGGCCTCCAAGGAGGTCATGGTCTCCGCCCCGCTCATCGTCTTCCTCTTCGATCGCACCTTCGTTTCCGGCTCCTTCTCCGCCGCCTGGCGCGCGCACAAAAAACTCCACCTCGCCCTCGCCGCCACCTGGCTCCTCCTCGCCGCCTGCATCCTCTCCACCGGCAACCGCGGTGGCACTGTTGGCGCGCACGATACCATCACCTCCTGGAATTATTTCCTCACCCAGTGCCACGCGCTCACGCACTACCTCCGGCTCACCGCCTGGCCGCACCCGCTCGTCCTCGACTACGGCACCACCACCGTCTCCCGCTTCTCCACCGTCGCACCTCAGTTCTTCGCCCTCGTGGCCCTCGGCCTCGCCACGCTTTTCGCCCTCTGGAAACGCCCCGCCCTCGGCTTCCTCGGCACCGTCTTCTTCGCCGTGCTCGCACCGACTTCGAGCGTCGTCCCCGTCATCACGCAGACGATGGCCGAGCACCGCATGTACCTCGCCCTCGCCCCGCTGATGCTCGCCTTCGTCCTCCTGCTCCATCGCGCCCACGCCCGCCTCGGCCTCGCCCTCGCGCTAGCGCTCGCCGTCATCGCCGCCTCGCTCTCCTTCAACCGCAATAACGACTACCGCGACGCGTTTACCCTCTGGGAAAAAAACCGCATCGACGCTCCCCTCAACCAGCGCTCCCTCGTCAACCTCGGTAATCTGCACGCCAAAAAACACGACTACCCGCGTGCCCTTGCCGCCTTTCAGCAAGCCGCCGCCATCGCCCCCGATGACCTCGGCGCGCGCACCGGCATAGCCAGCAGCCTCGCCGAGCTCAACCAACCCGCCGAAGCCATCGCCATTCTTCGCCGCGCCCTCGAAATCAAACCCGACTTCCACGAAGCCCACTACAACCTCGGTAAAATCCTCCTCGAACAAAACGACGTCGAGGGTGCCCTCACCCACCTCTCCCGCGCCCTCGAACTCAAACCCTCCTCCACCGACTCCCGCTACAATCTCGGCAACGCCCTCCTCGCCGCCCGCCGCCCCGCCGACGCCGCCACCCGCTTCCGCGAAGTCCTCGCGCTCGACCCCGACGCCATCGACGCCCGCAACAACCTCGGCAACGCCCTCGTCGCCACCGGCCACATCCCCGAAGCCATCGCCGAGTACCACCTCGTCCTGGAAAAATCTCCCGCCCACCCGCGCACCCTCATCAACCTCGGCCGCGCCTTCGCCATGACCGGCCGCACTGACGAAGCCCTCCGCCACTTCGAACAAGCCGCCTCCTCCGGCCCCGACCTCCCCGAAGCCCACGCCAACCTCGCCATTGCGCTTCTCGCCGCATCGCGCCCCGCCGACGCCGTTCCCCACTTCGAAACCGCCCTCCGCCTCGGCCTCCACGATCCAGCCCTCCGCCTCAACCTCGGCAACGCCCTCGCCCTCTCCGGCCGCACCGACGAAGCCCTCCTCCGCTACCGCGCCCTCGTGTCGGACTTTCCCAACTACGCCGACGCCCTCAGCCGCCTAGCCCTCACCCTCCTGCAAACCGGTCGCCCCGCCGACGCCATTCCGCTCTACCAGGATCTCCTCAAACTCACCCCCGATTCTCCCGAGGCCTTCAATAATCTCGGCATCGCCTCCGCCCAGATCGGCCGCATGGCCGACGCCCGCGCCTGCTTCGAGCAAGCCATCAAACTCGCCCCCCAGTTCACCGAAGCCCGCGAAAACCTCGCCCGCACCCTCGCCCAATAACCAGCCGTAGCCGCGAGCGCCAGCGAGCGGTCCGCCCCGGACCGGCACTTATCAAGCGCCGCCCCTCACGTCCCCTCCCGCCGTCTCCACTTCCTCACTTCACTGCGCTCGAACCCACGATTTTGATCACCGGCTTCTTCGGCAACGGCGCCGACTCATCCAGATAGAAACCCGTATGCGGAGGCTGGTTGTACGCCACATTCTGCCACGCGATCGACAACCGGTACTGCGGATCTTGCATGAGCGACACGATCCGGTGCTTCGTCGGAATCGTACTCGTGTAGATGCGCAGCTCCTTATTATCGCGCGTGCGCCAGATCACTTCCTCGCGCCAGTCGCCCCACAGATCCGCGCTCACCGCCGGATTCGATTTCGTCCCGTTGTTCGACTGGCACGCATGAGCCACGAGCAACGTGTCCACCTGCCCCGTCTCCCAATTCCACTTCGAGACCGCATTCTGATCGAGCAGCTCGCGCAGCAAATCGCCATCCCACCACACGAGGAAATTGCACGAGAACCCGCGCGGCCGCTTCTCCAGGATTTTTTCTCCCTTCGCGTTATACACACCGTCCATGCCAGCACCCGCCGCCCACGACTCCGAGCCAGGGAAACGCGGATCGATGTTCGCCGCCACTCCACGCCCCGGGCCTTCGCCTTTGTCGCCGCCATCATCCGCCGCCTTCACCGAAGGCACCGTGAAAATCGGCCGCCCCGTCTTCGCATCGCGCATGCTCATGCCCTGCTTGTCGAAGCGCTCCTGAATATCGAATACCTCCAGCCCAGGATTCTCCGGCACATGATCGCTCACATGCAGCGCGTCACCGTGACCCCAGCCCGTCGAGTAAAGGCCCTTGCCATCGTCATCGATCACCGCCGCGCCGTACACGATCTCATCGCGTCCGTCGCCGTCCACATCCGCCACGCTCAGGTTATGATTTCCCTGCCCGCGGTACTTTTTGTTCTCGTCCGATGAATCGCTGTCGAACACCCAGCGCTGCGTCAGCTTCCCGCCGCGCCAGTCCCATGCCGCCAGCACAGTACGCGTATAATAACCGCGGCACATTACGATGCTCGGCCGCTCGCCGTCGAGATACGCAACACCCGCCAGATAACGATCCAGCCGGTTTCCGTGACCGTCACCCCAGACTTCCTTCATCTGGTCCGCCGTCGGATTCTCCGTCTCCGGATGCCGCCCTGGCACATACTTCTCCGTCGCCAGCGCCGCGCCCGTAAGCCCGTCGAACACCGTGAGAAACTCCGGCCCTTTCAAAATAAACCCCGCACGGCTGCTCCCTTCCGGACGTCGTTGCCCCGGAGCCGGTGCCGGCTGGTTCGGATCTTCCTGCGATACCCAGACCGCATTCGCATCACCGATGACCTTGCCCTTCCCGTCAACCGTGCCGTCCGCCGTCTTGCAGACAAACTCCGCACGCCCGTCTCCATCGAAGTCGTACACGAGGAACTGCGTATAGTGCGCGCCCTCGCGGATGTTTTTCCCAAGGTTGATCGTCCACAGCAGCGTGCCGTCGAGTTTGTACGCCTGGAAAATAGGTGCATCCGTCATGCCCGGCTGCGAATTATCCTTACCCATGCCACACTGGTGAACGACGATCTCATATTGCCCGTCTCCATCGAGATCGCCCAGCGAACTGTCGCCCGGCACATAGCCCGCCGGCGTTTGCAAGGGTACCGAGTGATACGGCAGAGGCGCCGCGCCAGCGGCGAGTTTATAACTTCCCAACGCCTCGCCTTCTTTCCCGTCGATCACCGGCTTCACCGAGTACTCCGTCGCGCGTGCCAGCGTGGCCCGTGCATCCAGCACCCACGTGCCTCCCTTCACCGGATCAGCATTTACCTTCACCGTGCCACCACCCGCATCCGGCCGTGACGCAAACGTCCCGCCCCCATCCGCCCGCTCGCTCTCGCGCATCGTCGTCGTGCGATAAACATTAAAGGTCACGCCGTCCGGATCCGTCGCCAGCAGACGCCAGCTCACAAACACTTTTCCATCCGGCTGGTGCACGGCGACCACGCCGCGATCGAGTTTTTCCATCTGCCGCTGCGCAGACACAGACGTCGCGAAACCAGCACAGACAGCCAGCACGAGAGACAACCAACGTTGGGTGCGTTTCATAAAATGGAGAGGTGTGTGAAATCAGGGAAGCGTTTCGAGGTCTATCGACGCGTCTGCAAGGCCAGACGCAGCCGCCGTCAAAACGATGCGCCCCTTCGCGGCCGACGCCTTCACATAAACGGTGCAACGCCCATCCATCGCCGTGCGCCGCGGTGCCTGAAACAACTCATGGCTCGCGTTGTCGCCATTATCCACGGCTGCGATCACGCCCGGCCCGCTGATCGAAAACTCAACAAGTGGCTCCGCCGACGGAACGCGCACACCAGCCGTATCAACGATCTCCACCTCGACGCGCACCACATCGTCCCAGTGATTTTGCACGCGCGCCCGATCCGGCGTCAGCCGCAGCTTCGCCGCGGCGCTCGCCGTCCGCAGCTCATGCGTCGCCACGACCTTCCCGGCATTCTTCGCGACGGCGCGAATCTCGCCCGGCTCGTAAGTAACCTTCCACATCCGCGGCCTCGCGTTCTCCACGCGTCCTTTCACTCCAAGCGAACGCCCGTTGAGAAACAACTCCACCTCATCGCAGTTGCTAAAAACGTCCACCGTCTCCTCGTGCGGCTCGCGATTCTCCGGCGTCCAGTCCGAGCGCATCTCCGGCTCCTTCTGCTGAGCCGCCAGCACCGCGATCTGCGCAGCTGTTTCGTATCCCGGATCAACCGGCGGTGGCGCGCGCTCACTCATGCTCCGCGTCAGATGCACCATCGGCGTCTCCGACCACCAGCTCATCCGCTCGTAGCTGCGCGGCCGCATCGAGCCGTCGCGCATCACCACGCCAAAATCCGCCGCGATGAACGGCCACTTCCGCGACTCACCGAGATAGTCGATCCCCGTCCAGATGAACTGCCCCGCGTACGGCGCGTTATCGCGGAGCGCCGTCCACACATGGCTCTGATGCCCGTTTTCTGTACCGACGATCTTCCGCGCCGTGTTCGCCTTGTGCGCATCGACAATCTCCCGCTCGCGATAGTTCTGTCCGATCACGTCGAGCATGTCGGCAAACCCGTTCTTGTAATCGCCCGTCGCATTCGGCCGGAAAATCGCCTGCGTCACCGGCCGCGTCGGATCTTCCCGATGATAAACCTCGATCAGCGACGCCAGGGTCTTCTTCGCAGACTCCGGTTGGCGCGTGTCATGGATCTCGTTGCCCGCGCTATACAGAATGATGCTCGGATGATTCCGGTCGCGCCTCACCGTGTCGCGCACATCGATCAACCCCCACTCATCGAAATACGTCGCCCCATCCGCCTTCCGCTTCCCCTTGTGCCATGCGTCGAGCACCTCGTGCATCACGAGAAAACCCATCCGGTCGCACAGATCTAAAAACTCCGGCGCCACCGGATTATGCGCCGTCCGGATCGCGTTCACCCCAAGCGCCTTCATCTGCTCCAGCCGCTGCTCCCAAATCCGCAACGGCACCGCCGCCCCAAACGCCCCGCCATCGTGATGCAGACACACGCCTTTGATCTTCAAATTTTTCCCATTCAGCCAAAACCCCGTCGCCGCTTCGAAACGAAATTCGCGGATGCCGAAGGCGACTGATTCGACGCCGAGCCGACGCAGCCCCGGCTCTACCAATTCCGAACCCAACATCATCTCTCCACCGGAGCCTTTCCGCTCACCTTCAATCAACTCGACCGAGACACGATAAAGTCGTGGCGTCTGTACATCCCATAGAAGCGGCGATCTCACGAAAAAGTTTTCGCCCATTTCAGCCGTCTCTCCAGGCACCAGTTTCCTCACAGGCGACTCCAGTTCATCCAGCTTCACCCCAGCCGGATCGAACAATCCCAAACGGACCCGAACGACGCGCTCCGCAGCGCTCGTATTCACGATCATCGTCTTCACTTCAACACGCGCATTGGCGGTCGTTGCAATCGGAGTCGTCACAAACGTACTCCAGCGCTCGAACCTCACATCGGCCGTCTCGATCAACCGCACATGCCGGTAAATTCCCGCGCCTGTGTACCAGCGCGACGCTGGCTGCGCACTTGTATCCGTTTTCACCGCGATCACGTTCGCTCCGGCTCGCAGATGCGGCGTCAGATCATAGCGAAGGCTCACGTATCCATTCGGCCGTTTGCCCAGCGAGTGCCCGTTAATCCACACCTCGCTGTTCGCCATCACGCCATCGAACTCGACGAACAAACGACGCTCATCCTTAAAACCACCAGGCAACGAAAACGTCTTCCGATACCAACTGACGCCCGACGGCAAAAATCCGCCGTCTCCCCGCGTCGCCGCCTGCTCATCAAACGGCCCCCCGATGCTCCAGTCATGCGGTACAGACACCACCTGCCAGTTCGCATGATCGAACGCCGCCTGCTCCGCGCCTGCCACATCTCCCCTGAAGAACCGCCAACCACGCTCAAACGCCAATACCTGCCGATCCCAATCAGTTACCGCCACAAAGGCGGAAGCCACCGAGGCCATGAGAAAAAATGCCACCGCAAGTTTGAGTTTCATCGCTTAAAATTACTTCACCGCATTTGTCCGAAACTGTGGGGCAGGCAGCCCTGCTCCGTTATACAGATGCCCGCCGTCCGGAAAATTCACCCACGCATACCGCGCCGCCTTCGGCTCCGCCACGTCAGCGCTTTGCACCACGACCGAGTCGCCGTCGATCCGCGCTTCCGCCGCCACAAACTTTCCGTCAGCGCCCGCGACCTCGAACCACTTCAGCAGACCGTCGCGCGCTACCAAGCCGCCCGCCGCATGCGAGAATGTCAGCCGGATCGCCCCACCTTCCACACTCATCGCAGCATACTGCGGCCCTGAAAACTCCACCGGTTTTCCATACGCATTTGCGAGCGCGATCCGCACCAACCGGTCGCCGACATCCTGTTTGTTGTACGGATGCACGTTCTTCTCTTCGCCGATGTCCGTCGCGACCGCCATGCCCGTGCTCTTGAGCGCCAGCACCGTCGCCTGCGCCTCGCGTACTTCCGGGCGGTTGCTGGGCTGGTTCTGCCCCGCGAGCTGCACGATGTAGAACGGAAAATCTCCCTGCCTCCACAACGCGCGCCAGTCATTCACGAGCGATGTCTGCACCCGCGGATAAAGCGCCACACCCTCCGCACCGCCCGTGATCGACTCGCCTTGATACCACAACACGCCTCGCATCGCGTACGGAATCACTGGCGCAATCATGCCGTTGAACATCACGGTCGCGTTATGCTGATCCTGCACCGGATCTTTCGGCGCCTTCGGCTTCGGCGCAGCAGCCGCGTTTATATCCTGCGAACGCACCTCCGCTGGCTCGCTCGTGCTCACTTTCGGCAGCGCCCGAAACGCCGCCACCTCCGCATCGAACTTCTCCAGCATCGGCCGCAACTTCTCATCGGCCGCCAATGCCTCGCGCCGCACCCACGCCTCCGCGCAACTCGCGCCGTACGCCAGCGTCACGATGCCTACTGGCACCTTCAGTTCTTTCTGAAGATCGCGCGCGAAAAAATACCCGATCGCCGAAAACCCCGGCACCGTCTCCGGCGAACACACGCGCCACTCGCCGCCTACGCGCGCCTGCGGCTCATACGCCTTCGCCGCCTCGCCCGTGAACATACGGATCTGAGGATAATTCGCCGCCGCGATTTCCTGCGCCTCATTCGTCACGCCCGCCCACTTGTAGGCCGACTTCGAAACCGTGAAGACCATGTTCGACTGCCCCGAGCACAGCCACACTTCACCCACCAGCACATCATTCAGCACAAGCGGCTCCGCCGTCTCCGATCCGCTCACACGAAACAAGCGTCCCTCCCCCGAAGCCTCCAGCGCATCCAGATCCACGCGCCATTTCCCACTCGCATCCGCGACCACGCTCTTTTCCTGCCCGCCAAAACTCACGCTCACACGCTCTCCTGCCTCCGCCGTCCCCCACACCGGCACTGCGCGCTCACGTTGCAACACCATGTGCGACGTAAACGGACTCGCCAGCCGCACTGCTGCATGGGCCGCCACGTTCAAACTCAGAAAGAGAAACACGAATGATCTCATGCGTTGATGAATGCAGAAAATTCCAGCCGGCGACCAGCCCGACACAAAATGAATGAGCCTTTTCCCATGTCTCAAAATTTCTCCGAGACAACGTTCGTGCGTTTCAGATCGGCCACACCTTCGCTGCCACGCACTTCAAAATCGCTGACATCGCGTAGCGAAAAAACCGGAACACCATCCACACGCTGCGCCGAGAACAGATCGAATCGGGCGCCCTTGACCGAATGCATCACCACCGCCGGACGCGCCTCCGGCTGCTCGAAAGAAACTTCTACGTTCCGCACCTTCAAGTTCTTCGCATGGCGCACGAAAATTCCGTACGCGGGAATTTTCCCGAACATGCTGGGCTCCGGATAGGCGGCGTCTTTCTCGGGCGGCTCGATAGCTGCGTCCTCAGCGGTGCCGCCGCCGCGATAGACGATGCGAATGTTGCTTAGCGTGACATCCTTAATCGGATGTCCGGCGATTCCAGCGATGATCGAGGCGTAGCGCGGATCGACGCCGGACGCGGTGAGATTACTGATGGTCACGCGGCGGATAGCGCCCACCGGCGTGCCTTCAGGGCCGCGGGCGCGGTTGCCGAGGCGAAGGAAGATCGGCGCAGTCGTCACATCGCGCATCGTGATATTCGTCACCGTCACATCCTCGATCACACCGCCGTCCACCGTCTCGATCGCCAGCCCACGGCTGCGGTCGAAGACGCAGTTGGAGATCGTGATATTCTTAAAGCCGCCGTTCGACTCCGTGCCGAACTTGATGCGACCAGTCGGGCCGTCGCGGTCGGGAGCTTGCTGCATCGTCCGCTTGAACGTGCCGTCGAGAAATGTGCCGAGGTCATAACCGCTCACCTGGCAGTTGGTAATCGTGATGTTTTCGCAGGCGCGCGCGAAACCAAGGCCGTAAGAACTTTTAAGGCAGATCGCGTCGTCGTTGGGTGAGTTGACGAAGCAATTGGAGACGCAGACGTTGCGGCAGGCGTCGATGTCGAAACCGTCGCGGTTGGTATCCACGCGGAGATTGTCGATCGCGAGATTATCCACGCCGGTCGCAAGCAGCGCGAAGTGCCCGCAAGCGAGCATCGAGAAATCACGAAGCGTAACGTTGCGGCAGAGTTTAAGCGCGATGGCTTTGTTGCCCTGCCCTTCCATGGAGAAACGCGGGGGCGGAGCAGAATCGACCGGAGGATTTGCGGCGCGGGCGGCGCGCATGGCTTCGGGGAGATCGCCGACGGCGCCAGGAGTCGAGCCGCGCGGGCCGGGGCCGCGGCGGGTGAGCGCGTCGGTGCCGTCGATGCGGCCAGGGCCGGTGATGGAGATGTTTTCCAGGTTCTCGCCCCAGATCAGGCTGTTCCGCCAGTGGCTGTGCCCGAAGTCTTGATACGTGCCCCATTCGGTGGGCTCGGCGGCGTCGTACTTCTCGCCGTGTTTCTCGGGTTTGGCGGCACGGAGGGTCGCGCCCGCGCCGAGGTGGAGCGTGAGATTGCTTTTGAGCCGGATGGAGAAACTCAGGTACGTGCCTGCCGGAAAATAGACCGTGCCGCCGCCAGCGGCGTGGGCGGCTTCGATTGCGCGATTGATGGCGTCGGTGTCGAGTGCCTGGCCGTCGCCGGTAGCGCCGAAAGCGCGGATGTCATAGTGAAGCGGGGCAGCAACGGTCTGCGTTGAAACAGCCGGTTCGGCGGCGGTGAGCGAAGTGGTCGCGAGCAGCGCGGAGAGAATGAGTGCGCGAGCCATGGTAGTTAGTCGCCGCGAGGTTTCTGCGTGGAACGTCCAGGGCTGGCGGGGAGCGAGAAGCTCTCGACGGAATCGGGTTTCGCTGGATCAAACTGCGGGGCGTCGCCGGCGAGCAGATCGGCGAGCGGGAGCTTCGCGGCGCGGATGCCGGTGACGATGCACTGCGCGAGTTCGTAGGCGCCGTAGTTGTTGTGATGCGTGGCGTCCTTGCCATTGTTGCTGAAGGCGAGCGGGGATTTTTCGGGGCCGAGCGCTTCGTAGAGTTGCGCGCTCATGGCGTGGAGATCGATGAGCGCGACAGCCTCCTCGCGTGCGACCTGGCGGACGGCTTCGGGATAATCGCCATGGGTGTTTTTGATTTTGCCGTGATCGTCGAAATTCCGGCGGTGCATCGACGTGACAAGCACGGGCGTGGCTCCCCGGCGGCGGGCTTCGGCGATGAAAACCTTCAAGTAGGCTTTGTAGGTGGTGAAGGGCTCGACGTAGGTCTGCGGCCACTGGGCTTTCGAGTCGTTGTGACCGAATTGGATGAATAGATAGTCGCCCGGCTTCATCGCGCTGAGGAGCTTGCCGAAGCGGTGCGCGGTGAGAAATGACTTCATCGTCTCGCCGGACTCGGCGTGGTTGGCGACGGCGACGTTGTCTTTGAAAAAGCGCGGGAGCATCTGACCCCAGCTCGCGCCGGGCTCGCGCGGTTGATCGGTGACGGTGGAATCGCCGGCGAGGAAGACGGTGACGGCGTCGGTGACGGGAACGATTTCGAGCGAGCGGACGGCGGGGCGCGGGCCGTTGAACTCAAGGGTGAGTTTATCGTCCCAGTGGAGGACGCCTTGCTCGCGGTCGTTGAGGATGACGCGGGTGCCGCCGGGGGCGTTAAGCGGCGGCGGTGTGAGCGTGGCGTTGCGGACGTTTACCGTGAAGCTGCGTGTGAGAAATTCGCCGGGCTTGGTCGTGGCGTGCTCGACGACGAGGCGGCGGGATTCGGCCTTGATGGTCGTATCGGTTTCCCGGGCACTGTCGCCGAGGGTGACGGTGACGCGATAATTTCCCTCAGGCACGGCGACGGAGAAATAGACAGGGCGGTCGCCGGTGTGAGAATCGCCGCGATCCAGAGCCGTTACGCCAGCTGCCTCGAAACCGAAACCACTGGCCGGTGTGAAAAGGCTTTCCTGCGTGATGGGCAAGAAACCGTCGGCAGTGTTTCTCACGCCGGGACTAAAATCGTAGCGGTAGCCAGGCAGCCTCGCCTCAGACGCTGATACGGATGGCGTTTGCGGGGATGCCTGCGCGCACAGCTGACAGCTGGAAGCAGTCGCAAAGCAAAGAGCCAGGGCCGTGGCTGTAAGAGGCGTGAACTTCATCGGGGTTTAGCGGGTTAGACGACGCAGGTCCGGGAAAGGTGCGCCATTTACCGTCGATGGGACCGGCAGGCTTTTCAGACAGTTCGAGTAAAGCGAACGCGCGCGCACCGGAAAAGCCGGTCTTTTTCACGGGAGCTAACCCACCTCAAGCTGGCGTCGCAGGAGCGAGCAAAGGCCGCAATACGCCGAAAATCTTCTCGGCCGAACAGGGTTTTGGCAGAAACCCCGAGACCCGGAGTCGCGCAAAGGCCACGATCGCTTCGCGATCCGTGGAGCCTGAAGTCACCACGATCTTCAGGTCGCGGAAGCGTTCATCCGCGCGTACGCGCCGGGTAAACTCGAGCCCGTCGATCAACGGCATGCGGACGTCGAGCAAACAAAGGTCGGGGCGGAATCCAGCTTCGAGCAGATCGAGCGCCTGCCGCCCGTCTCCGGCCTGGGTGAGTGTCCACGCATTCTCCGATTCGAGCACTCCAGCAACCGCCATTCGCGCGATCGCATCATCGTCAACGATCAAAATTTTCCTGAGCATGAGCGTGGTGACGAGGAGCGGAAGATTACCGGTGTGGACTGGTCTGCAGGGAGCGCGCGCCCACCAGGGCCAGTTCTGCACTGAGCGCGGCGACATCGACCGGCCGGAGCAAAAGCGCATCGATGCCCCAACGACTATCCAGCTCTGGCGTGACAGAGCCCTCGGTCGCGATCGCGATGAAGCGTGGGCGGGGACCGTTTTTAAGGCGGCCGGCGATTTCCAGCGCCGCAGTGGATTGTCCGCCCCGGAACAACTGCGCATCCATCAAAACGGCATCGAAAACTTTTCCTCCATCCACGAGTGCGAGCGCCCTCTTTTCATCGTCGGCGAAATCCACGACGCAGCCGAGACAGCACAGCAGTTCTTCCATGAGCAGCCGGTTCGTCGGATCGTCCTCGATGACCAGAACACGGTGTGAGCCTGGTGAGTCGTCGGTGTGGCAATCGGAGCATTCGGCTTTGATGGTGAAAAAAAAGGTCGAGCCTTCGCCTGCCGCGCTGACGAAACCGATTTCACCACCGAGCGCACCCACGAGTCTTTGCGTGATCGCCAGGCCCAGGCCCGTGCCTCCGTATGAACGCGTGGTCGATGTGTCCGCCTGACTGAAGACTTTGAAAATGCGGTCGTGCCGGTCTTTCGGAATGCCGATCCCGGAGTCGCGAACGCTGAAACGCAACGTCGCCGGATGCTTCGGATCGTTGGAGGGATCGCTGTCCGCCGAGATCACAATGCTGCCCTCTTTGGTGAATTTCAGCGCGTTGCCCACCAGGTTGACGAAGATCTGGCGAAGGCGCGTGGCGTCCGTCGCGATTGTCTTCGGGCAGTCTTGGGCGAACTCCAGTTGTATCCGGATATTTTTTTGCTTCGCGCGTTCCTGAAACATCTCAAGCAGCTCCGTGAGCCAGGGTCGGAGTTCGATGGCCTCGTGATACAACTCCAGCTGGCCGGCCTCGATCTTCGAGTAGTCCAGGATCTCGCCGATGATGTCGCGCAGGCTCTCGCCGCTGGTGGAGATTTGTTTGAGCCACTCGCGCTCTTTCGGGAGCAGATTCGATTCGCGGAGGAGCTGGGCGAACCCCAGCACCGCGTTGAGCGGTGTGCGAATCTCGTGGCTCATCATCGCCAGAAATTCAGTCTTGGCGCGGTCGGCGTTTTCAGCGCGCTCCTTCGCGGCACGCATTTCGTGCTCCATCTTTTTGCGCACGGTGATTTCCACGCCGGAGAAAATCACTTCGCACACGACGTCCTTTTCCAGGCGCGGGCTGAGGTGAGCGAGAAAAGTCAGACTGCCATCGACCGAGGTGCCTTCGTACGAACACTGATCGCCGCTCCACGCGCGTTGATACACCGCATCCATCTCGCGCGCCTGGATTGGATCGAGAAATTCTCCCAGCAACCGGCCTTCGACCCGCTCGGGGAGCCAGCCCAGGCGCGTGGCCAGCCGGCCCCGGCACAGCGTGTGCGCAAAACCTTTTTCCGTTTTGTGAAAGCAGAGCGTCATGCCTTCCTGCATCTCGAGCGTGCGCTGGTAATAATTGCTCAGCGAACGCATGCGCTCCTCGGATTCGCGGCGGAGTTTCTCGTTGGTCTCAGTCAGCTCGGCGGAGGCCGTTTCCAGAGTCTGCTCGATCAACCGGCGGTCCTGCTCGTGGTCCGCGTAGGCGCGGGAGACAGCTTCAAGCAATGCGCGGCAGCCCGCGTCTTCGGCAAGCGCGGGGGAAAACTTACGGAGCTGGCGTGCGAGCAGCGGGTGCATCTTAGGTTTCTTCGAATACGGTCAGGGTCATCGTCTGGTTGTGCAGGTCGCAGCCGTGGACCAGGCCCGAGGGAGAGATTTCACCATAGGAATAAAAACCAACCGCGCTCGCGTTCGAGCCCATGCGGCCGACCACGGCCTCCACTTCTTCTTCCACACGCTGGCCCATGACGAGTTTGCGGCCGACGCAGCTCACCAGCACGACGAGCCGGGTGGCATCGCCGCCTTCTCGCAGCGCCATGGCCGCCGCATTTTCGGCACCCGTGACGAGAGCGTCGCAGTTGGCCTTCATGAGGCGCGCGTACTGGCCTTGAGGCAGATCGCCCGCAAACACCAGCGACTGGGTCGCCTCGTCAACCGCGAGAATGGTGCGCACGACGCCCTCTTTCTCATCGCGGCGGGAAAGCAGCTGTAGAGGGAAAAGCAGTCCGGAAGACGGGAGTTTATCCGCGAGCTCACCGAGGTAGCGTTTGTACACGGCAAGCGCGGGCTGGTCGTCGAGCGAGTAAAGCACGTTGCCTTCGGAGCGCGTGATCAAACGGGTCGGACCAAACGGTTCCCAGCCGCCAGCGGAGCCCGGAGCGATATTCAAACGGGCGCCATAAAATCCAATGCCCACCACTTTTTGGGCACCGATATCGTTTCCAAGTCCGACAAAAGTTTTTTCGAACCGCGCCCCATCACCGGCTAGTCCGCCACTGGCGAGCACGCCAGCGGGCAGGGCTTCGCGCAATCCGGCGGTGAGCGTGGTGCCGTTAACCTTGAGCCCGTCGCTCAGGACGAGCACGTGGCGAAGGCCGGGAGCCACGAGTTGCGCGCCCAGTTCGCGACCGGCCGAAAAACTATCCTGCGGGCTGGCGACTGCCACCGATGCGCCCCGCACCGTCGCGTGCTCGAACATGATCAGCGAGGCCACCAAGCCATCGTCGCCGACGGTCTGTCCGGTGATTTCGCCCGCGGAGCTGCAGCCTGCGCAAACCGCGTCGGGAAAAGCGGCGTGGAGCGCATGAACTGGCGAGTCGGGCTGAGCGAGCACGTCACGGCCGCCGAAATAGAGGATGAGTTGAACCGGGCCGGTGACCGATGAGGGCGGACGGTTCCAGCCGGAACCGGGCTGCCAGCTGAGTGTATGGATTTTCATTTTTTGGGCGGGTAATTGAATGAGCAGACGGGGACGATGCGTGGCGGCTTAGGTCACGGGGGCGCTTGCGCCGATTTGCCGGAGCGCATCGATCACGGCGCGCATCTCCTGCTCGAACTCAGGAGCGGCGGCATCGATCTGTTCCCAGTTGGCGGAGGCCGCGGAGTTTTCCAGTGCTGCGAGAAGCGCCACGGCTTTGTCCGCCGAGAACATGCTGGTCGTGCCGCGCAGGGTGTGGGCGACGATGCCGGTTTCTTTGGCATCTCGCCGGGAGATGGCCGACAGGAGCCGATCACGAGATGCGGGAAACGCATCACAGAAGGAACCGGCCAGTTTGCGGAGGAGTTTTTGATTACCGCCCATGCGCTTGAGCGCGGATTCAAGATTCACGCAGCTGGACAGGACCGGAGCAAATGTAGCGGGCTCAACGGGGGCGGAGGCTGATGCGGCTGCTTTCGCGGGGCGAAGCCAGCGGGCCATTTTTTGTGCAAGCAGCGAGAGTTCGATGGGCTTGGTGAGGTAGTCATCCATGCCTGCGGCAAGACAGCGTTCGCGATCACCCTGCATGGCGTTGGCGGTGAGTGCTATGATCGGCTGATGCCGGTCCCCCTCCTGCGCGCGGATCGCCTGGGTCGCTGCGAAGCCATCCATCTCGGGCATGTGGCAATCCATTAAAACGAGATCGTAGGTGCGGGACGTAACCATCTCGACCGCCCGCAGGCCGTTCTCGGCGATATGGACCTCGCAACCCAGCTTCGCGAGGAGTTCGGAGGCGAGCAGCTGGTTGGTGGTGTTATCCTCCACGAGCAATATCGAGGCTCCGGGAAACTGCACGGAGGCGGGCCGCTGCGAGGCGTTTTCTGCGATGGGAGAATTCGCGGGCGCCGGAAAATCGGCGCCCGCTTCCTCGAGTGGCAATCTCACCCAGAACGTCGAGCCTTCGCCGAGACGGCTGGTGAGGCCGACGGAACCGCCCATCAGTGAGGCGAGCTGGCGGCAGATGGAAAGGCCGAGTCCCGAGCCACCGTACTCGCGCGAGGTCGAGCTCTCCGCCTGACTGTATTTTTCGAATACAAGAGCCTGCTTCTCCGGTCGTATGCCCACGCCGGTATCGGCCACGGCGATGACAAATTCAGGGGCCTGGCCGGGCGGACTGGCGGCGGGATCGACGGACACACCGATCGCGCCTTTGGGCGTGAATTTCAGAGCGTTGCCGATGAAATTAAGCACTATCTGCCGGAGCCGGGCGGGGTCACCCATCACGTAACGCGGGAGCGAGGGCGCGATTTTCAGATCGTAGCGCAGGCCCTTCTCCTCGGCGCGGCCGACGAACAGACGAACGGCTTCCTCGACGGTCGTGCGCAGGTCGAAACCGATTTTCTCCACGGCGAGCATGCCGGCCTCGATCTTCGAGTGGTCGAGCACGTCGTTGATGACGCTCATGAGCGATTCGGCGGAGCGCCGCAGGGTCTGCACGTACTGGAGCTGCTTGGTCGAGAGCGGTGTCTCCATGACGAGATTGGTCATGCCGATGATGCCGTTCATCGGTGTGCGGATTTCGTGGCTGATGGTGGCGAGGAAATCGCTTTTGGCGCGATTGGCCGACTCGGCGGCCTCCTTGGCCTTGAGCAAGGCCTGGGCGTGACGGTGGCGCTCGGTGATGTCGTGCCAGCCGGCGAGCAGTGCAGGCCGGTCGTTGATCACGACGGGCGTGAGACTGACTTCCACAAGGAAATTCTCGCCGTCGATGCGACGGTGCAGCCACTCGAACCGGTGATGGCCCTGGCTTCGCGCGAGTGCATCCATCTCCACGCATTTCTCGCAGGATTTGCGGCCGTCGGGCTGGAGTTCGGGCGAGAGGCGCGCGGGATGCTGGTGCAAAACCTCCGACTTCGAGCGGCACCGGAGCATGCGCACGGCAGCTTCGTTGCAATCGACGATTCCCGATTCGTCGAAGAGCAGATGGGCATCGAGGGAGTTTTGGAAAAGCACCCGGAAGCGTTCGTCGGCCTGACGGCGTTCGGTGATATCGTTGATCGTGCCGGCGGTGCCGGTGACCCGGCCATCATCGTCGAAGGTGAGACGGGCGTGAACCTCGACCCAGCGGTGACCGCCAGCGGCAGTGAGGTAGCGGACCTCGTGGCGGCAGTAATCTTTTTCGCGCGCGATCAAGGGCCTGAATTTCTCCATGTTACCTGGGACGTCCTCGTGATGGACGAAGTCGAGGAAGGGTTTGCCGAGGCTGTCGGCGACGCTGTGGCCGGTGATCTCCTGCCAGGCGGGGTTAAGAAACGTCCAGCGGCCGGCGGTATCTGTCTGGAAAAGCACTTCGCGGAGACTGTTGGCGACGATGCGGTAGTTGCGTTCGCTTTCGCGGAGCGCGAGATCGAGCTTGCGGCTCTCATCCATCTGGCGGCGCAGGGATTCGTTGAGCACGGTCTGCTCGCGATGACGCGCGTCGAGTTCGCTCGTGAGGTGGCTGGCGCTAGCGAGCGCCGCATCTTTTAATCGCACGATTTCCAGCAGATCGGAGATCGGATCATGCAAGGCAAAATCGGCCGGCGAAAGTCCGCTGCGGCTGAGTTCGTGCGGCGTGGTGACCCAGGGCGAGCCGAGGAAAACGAGCACCGGCGATAGCTCCACAAACTGGCCCCGCAAAATCACCTCACGACTGGCGGTGGCGAGGACGACGCTTTGGCGTGCGATGGAGCGCAGATTTTCGAAATGCAGTTCGAGCGGCGGGCGCACGATCTGAAAAATATCCGCAAAGACCGCGCCTTCGCGCATGGCCGGGCAGAGTTTCGTGAGGGAGCGTCCGCACTGGACGATCCGCAGGTCCGTATCGATTGCGAAGTGAAAGGGGAACGCCTCGGCGAACAATTGCGGCGTCAAGGTGAGGTCGGCGCTGGTCATGGCTGGTGGCCGCTCGCGCGTTGAACACGGATGGAATCGGAGGAAGCGGCCATGAATGTTTTCGCCGGTGTCATCGGGAGGCGGTGACGATCGATGCGGGTTCCGGGACGAGCGGGAGCTGGATGGTGACGGTACACCCACCGCCGGCGCAGCTCTCGACCTGCAGGTAGCCGCCGTGCAAATCGGCGATGCGCTGGGCAGTGACGAGCCCTAGACCCAGGCCTTCGTGCGCGTATTTTTTGCGATCAAATTGAGAGTAACTGCCGATGCGCGCTATCTGCTCGGGCGACATGCCGCGGCCTTGATCGACGATGCGGATCGAATAGCCGACCGGATTGCACTCCATGAGAACGCGCACGTGGGTGCCGGGCTTCGAGAATTTGAAGGCGTTATCGATGATCTCCCCGGCGATGCGGCTTACAAAGTCGGTGGAGATCGCCAGCGTGCCGGGTGCCTTTTCCACCGTAAGATCGGCAGCGCGTTTGTAGTCAGCGGCGATCCTGGCCGCGATCGTAGCGATCAGCTCCGCGGGTCCGGATGTGCGAAGGGCGCGGGCCTTGGCGAGCTCGGCGGCGTTGAGCGCAATCAGCTCGGTGCTCGCAAAGGCGAGAAACCGGTCCGTGAGACGCTGGAGGCGTTGCGCGGAAACGATGATGTTATCGGCCATCTCGATCAGGCCGGCGGGATTCGCCTCGTGGGCATCGATCTTGATGATCTCCGCGCAGCCGATGATGCCGTTGAGCGGGGTGTTCAGTTCGTGGGGAAACGCGAGGCTGATGCTGGCGCGCAGTTCGAGCAGGGCGCGCTCCGCCTGGTTTTTCAGCTCGGCGCGTTTGCGCAGCTGGGCCTGCACCGCCGAGCGGAGTTCATCGACGGAGAAGGGCTTGTGGAGAAAATCGTCGGCGCCCCTGGACATGGCTTTGCGCACGTCTTTTTGTCCACCCGAGGCCGTGATCAAAATCAGCGGAATGGTTGCGGTGGCCGTCTTGGCACGCAGAGCATCGAGGATTTCATAGCCATCGGCCCCTTCCATCACGATATCCGAGATGATCACATCGACCGAGAGCCGCTGGCACATATCGAGTCCTTCCCGGGCGCTGGAGGCTTCGAAAACGGTGTAGCCGTCAGCGGAAAGATTAAACGCCATGTACTCCCGCATCAGGGGATCGTCATCGATGATCAGAACATGCTGGGGGTCCGATGCGGGTAGAGATGGAGGTGGCAGGGTATGCATGGGGCACCGGTACAAACATGGAGCGACGACGTGGCCGCCTGGCATGAGCAGACAGTCCGAAGAGTTATTCGACGCGGGACGGGGACCGCTTAAGCAGTTTGTGCAGTCTCTGGCGCGAATGGATCTTAGGCCGGTGACGAGAATCCGGCATGGACGGCAGCGCTCAGCCGCCGGCGGGGTAGATGCACTCGATCTCGATGCGGTCGCCGCAGGCGCAGGTGACGATGAGGCGGGTGACTTTGTCGCCTTGTTTCACGCACTCGACAGTCGGGCCGCCGGCCTGGGCATGGTCTTTGTGGACGCCGCCAATAGAAGTCGCTTTGGCGATGAAGCCAGGGTTGCTACCGGGAGGTGCCTGGAGCGAATCAGAGGAGGCGTGGGAGCGGCCGGAGAGAAAGGATTTCATCGGGGGAGGGACGAGTGAAAGGGGTTTAGTGCGAGCCGGCGAGACCGGGCGTGGGGGCAGGCGTGCGGGCGGAGCCGATCGTGGTTGTTGCGGGCGCGCGAGGAGCGGCGGCGGGGGTGGCGGGTTTGGGCGTGGCGGTGCCGGGTTTGGCGGGCTTTTCCGTATCCTTTTCCTTGGTACGGCCGACGGTGAGGCTGAGGGTGACGCGCTGCTGCGCTTCGGAATCTTTGGGCTGGTCAGGGAGCGGACGGGTGGCGGCGTAGCCAGTGACGCGGTCGATTTGTTCATCATCCACGGCGTAGTGCGTGAGGGCGCGGCGGGAGGCGTTGGCGCGGTCGGCGGAGAGTTCCCACGGAGTGTACTCGGGTTTCGGCAGATCGAGGCCGGGGCGGGTGTGGCCTTCGATGACGACGTGGAAGCGGTTGCGGTCGATCATCCAGGCGAGGCTTTGCATGACGAAGCGGCCCCATTCGGTGAACTCGGCGGTGTTTTTTTGAAAGATGGGCTGGCGGGCGCGGTCGAAGAGATTCACGCGGAGGCCGTCGCTGGTGACCTGGATGTCGATGGGTTTGTCGGCGAGGTCTTCGTCGAGCTGCATCATGCGGAAGAAGTCTTTCGCGATGGAGTTCAGGAACTGGAGATTAACGGCGTTGGAGGAGTCATCCTTGCCTTCGCCGGAGGCGTTGGATTTCGACGCTTTGCTGTCGAAAGGCATGACGCCGGAGGATGCCTTCATCGGCGAGTTAAAGGGATTCTGAAAATACTCGGAGGTGGCGATGAGGACTTCTTTGTCCTGCGAGCAGATCCACAAGACCATGAAAAGGGCCATCATCGCGGTAACGAAGTCCGCGTAGGCAACTTTCCAGGCTCCTCCTTTTCCGGCCATAACGAGTGATCAGCGAGGGTTACTTGCCCGGGGCGGGCATGGACTTGAGGGTGGTCTCGAGTTCGTCGGAACTCGGCTGGACGGTGCTGTCGAGCGAGCGGCGGGCGACTTCCACGGCGGTGAGCGGGGCGAGGCCTTTGGCGAAGCCGGCGACGGCGGAGAGGATGCAGCGCAGGTACTGGGTGTCGCCCTGATTCATGGTGTGGATACGGGCGGCGAGCGGGGCGATGAAGCCGTAGGATACGAAAATGCCGAGGAGCGTGCCGGTGAGGGCGGCGGCGACTTTTTCACCGACGGCCTCGGGGCCTTCGGCGATGGCGGACATGGTGTTGATGATGCCAAGAACGGCGGCGACGATGCCGATGGCGGGCATGGAATCGGCGACCATTTGAAGGGTGTGGACGGGGTGATCAGCCTCGGCGGACTTGGCGTCGAGTTCGGTGAGCATGAGGTCTTCGAGCTGGTCGGGCTTAATCTTGCCGTCGATGACGGGTTTCATGCCGTTGAGAAGAAACTGCATGCGCTCGTGATTGCCGGTGATGTTGGGGTATTTCGCGAAAATGGAAGAGCCCTTCGGATTGGTGACGTGTTCTTCGAGGGCGATCAGGCCGTTGCGGCGGCCGACCATAAAGATTTCATAGAGCATCTTGAGGAGATCGAAGTACTCCTTCTTGTCGGCGGCTTTGCCGAACATGGCGTGCTTGGTCTTGTGGACGATCTCTTTGATGATGTGGGCGGGGCTGGCGATGACGACGACACCGATGCCCACGCCGAGGATGACCACGAATTCGGAGACGTGCAGGAGCACGACGGGATTGCCGCCGGCGATCATGAACCCGCCGAGGGTCGATCCTAATACGATGAGAGCTCCGATGATGATGAGCATGGTGTGTTTCTAGGCGTTTCCCCCTAACGGCTCATCGGGCGCAGGGCTTTAGGCCTGCTTTGTAAAATGCCCGCGACAGTAACCGCGCGGCAGTTTTTTCCTCCCGTGATAATCACGGTTCAAACGCGGCACGTTGCTGGCAACGTGCACTGCAAATTCTTCCATCCCGACTCTGACGATACGTGATTTCTTAGCGGCTGCGCATGCGGTTGATGTAGGCGCGGAGGCTGAGGACGGTCTGGGCATGGATCTGGCAGATGCGGGACTCGGTGAGATCGAAGACGGCGGCGATTTCAGCGAGGCGCATGTTTTCAAAGTAGTACATGCCGAGGATCTTTTTTGGAATCTCGGGGAGCTCGGAGATGCGGTCGGCCATGAGCTTCATGAGCTCTTCCTTCTCCATGCGGTCACGGACGGAGACGTCTGCTTCGTCGGCAATGAGTTCGTGTAGGGAGGCGCCGTCGGAGTCTTCGTTGTCGGCGGTCTGGTCGATGGCGATGAAGCAGACGGGTTTGGCCTCTTCCATCCACTTGGCGTATTCCTTCGGCGTGAGGCCGAGGTGCTTGCGAACTTCTTCTTCGGAGGCGGCGCGGCCGAGCTTCTGCTCGAGTTCGTTGATGGATTCTTTGAGCTTCTTGGCCTTGGCTCGGGCGCGGCGTGGGCACCAGTCGAGGCGGCGGAGTTCGTCGAGGATCGCGCCGCGGATGCGGGTGGTGGCGTAACCGGCGAAAGTGTGGCCCTGCTCGGGGTCGTATTTGCGGACGGCGGCGATGAGGCCGGTGACGCCGACGGAGTAGAGGTCATCGACGTCGACGTGCGGGGGGAGATTCAACTTGATGCGGTCAACGACGTTACGGACGAGAGGGAGGTAGCGGACGATGAGCTCTTTTTCGTCGATCTTCTCGGACTGGGCACCTTGGTACACGCGCCAGGCGGTGGCGGGGGATGACTGGGTGGTCTCGGGAGCGTGGGCGAGGGCGGCGGAGGAAGCGTTTTTCATAAGAGCAGTGGTCAAGGAAGCGATTGAAGCGATGAGGTGGTGATGCGGGCAGAACCGAGGGACTTAGCGGTGGGCCGTGGGGTGGGTCTCGGTGATGCGTGAGCGGTGAATCATGTAACTGCCCAGACTTTTGCAGGGCTGATGCCAAGCGATTTACGGAATGCTCAAGACGCTATAAACCAGTGTCTTAAAAATCTTTTTTTCGCGGAAAAGGTTGGCTCAGGTTCCCGGACGAAACGGGAGGAAACACCTGCGGCAAAAATTGCCGTGGAGAGGGAGACGGTGGCGTCCTCCCCTGCCCTGCCGTCTACACGCATACCGCAGATCAAACGGTTCTGTGGCCAATTGGCTTACGGATAAGCCTCCTATCGACGCATTCGCTGAATCTCTAAAAGGCGAAATGCGTCGCCCGCCGCGATCCAGGGGCGGAAAGCGTTCATTGCTGCGGGAACCCGCAGGCTAGATCCGCCGCTTGGGACGCGAGGACTTCGCCGCGTCGATAAGACGCTTCGCGCGTACTGGCTCGCCGGGCTTTCTTAGTGACCTCGACGTCCTTCTTGCCGGCGCGCCGGGCGAGCCGCCAGCCCTCCTTTCCTCCCGCAGGTATTCACTTCATCCGGACGACGACCTTTCCTTTCGCCCGGCCTTTTTCGAGATAGGCCAGCGCCTCCTTCGCCTCGGCAAAGGGGAAGACCTTATCGATCACCGGCCGGATTTTGCCCGTTTTGATCAATTCGCCGATTTCCGCGAGCTGGCCGCCGTCGGGATGCACGAAGAGGAATGAATAGGCGGTGCCGGTTTTGCGCCCGGCGCGGATGATTTTTCCGCTCAACAAACCAAACACGAACTTCATGAAGAAATTCATGCCGCGCGCGCGGGCGATGGCGACGTCCGGCGGGCCGATGAGCGAGACGATCGAGCTATTCGGTTTCAGGATACGCAACGATTTCATCAGGGCGTCTCCGCGGACGGTGCCGAGCACGGCGTCGTAGCCCTGCAGCACGTCCTCGAACTGCTGCTTCTTGTAATCGACCACTTCGTCGGCGCCGAGACTGCGCACCAGCTCCACGCTGCCCGCGCTCACGGTCGTACCGACTTTGGCCCCGAGGTGTTTCGCTAGCTGGATCGCAAACGTGCCGATGCCGCCGGAACCCGCCGGGATGAACACCTTCTGGCCGCGCTTGAGTCGCGCGCGCTCCTTGAGCGCCTGCCAGGTCGTCAATCCGACCATCGGCACCGAGGCCGCCTGCACAAAATCGAGATTGGCCGGCTTGAGCGCGGCGGCGCTCTCCGGCACGACGGCGAAATCGGCGAGCGTTCCCGTGCCGAGGTCGAAGACGCTGGCGAAAACCGCGTCGCCCTTCTTGAAGCGAGTCACCCGGCTGCCCACCTCCACGACGACGCCCGCCACGTCGCTGCCCAATGTCGCGGGGAGTTGAAACCGGAGAAAGGGCTTAAACGGGCCCTTCGGGATCATCGTATCGACCGGATTCAATCCTGCGGCGTGGACCTCGACGAGCATCTCATCGGGCTTGAGTGAGGGACGGGGAAGGTCGGCGAACGCGAGGTTGTTGGCCTTGGCGTAACGGGTGAAGGTGAGGGCTTTCATATCGGGGAGAGTTGGCTGGAAGTGAGCGAGCGGATGGATGGGCTCGAGATCGAAACCGGGTCAGTTCAGTTGGAATTGTTTGCGGATCGCACGGTCGAACACGCCTGCCGGCAAAAAGCGGCGGAGGCGGCTCAACGTGACGCCTTTGCCAACCGGGTAGCGCAGTCGTGGCGAGCTGGCGGTCAGAGCGGTGAAGACGGTTTCGGCCACCAGGCGCGGATCGTCGCCGGTCGCGATGCCGTTTCGCGTCGCCTGCAAAATCAGGTCGCGCTGAACCGAATAGTCGTCGAGCCGGAGTTCGGCGTCTTTCCCGCTGTGGCTGATGTTGCTCTTCGTGAACGAAGGCTCGATGAGCAGCGCGCGAACTCCAAAGCGGCGCACTTCGTGGTCAAGCGACTCGGTGTAGCCCTCCATCGCGTGTTTGCTCGCCGAATACATGGACATGAACGGCGCCGGGAGGAAGCCCACGACGGAACTGATGTTGGCGAAGCGGCCGAAGCCCGCCCGCCGCATTTCCGGCAGCACGGCATTCGTCACGCGCAGGGTGCCGAAGAAATTGGTCTCAAACTGCTGCCGGGCTTCCGCGAGGCTGGTTTCCTCGACCGCTCCGGTCAGGCCGTAGCCGGCGTTGTTGACCACGAAATGGATCGGGCCGGCTTTCTGGACGATGCTCCGGACCGCACCGGCCACGCTGGCGTCGTCGGTGACATCCATCGCGATCATTTCGACGCCAGGGATCGGGGTGGCCGACTGTGGATTGCGGGCGGTGCCGAAGACGCGGGCCCCGCGTTCGGCGAGCAGTTGGGCGATTTCGCGGCCGATGCCGGAAGAGGCTCCGGTGACCAGAGCGGTTTTGTTTTTCAAAATTGAAGCAGGCATATGAAGAGAATGCAAAGATGATGACCATAATCTAAGCGTCAAGATTTTGATGCCAGTTGACATCTTTAACTCCCGAAGCCTTAGTCTGCGAACGAGATCAAATTTATGAAAGTAACCAAAACACAGGCGCTGGAGAACCGGACGCACATCGTAGAGACAGCCTCCACCCTTTTCCGTGAACGCGGGTACGACGGCGTGAGCGTGGCGGATTTGATGGCAGCGGCGGGCTTCACCCACGGCGGTTTCTACAAGCATTTTCCCTCGAAAGCCGACCTGATGGCGGAGGCGGCGGCGTGCGGGTTTTCACAGTCGACGGCGAATAACGCCGACGCCGATCCAGCCACGATTTTGAAGGAATACCTGTCGCGAAAGCACCGCGACGCGCTGGGCCGGGGCTGCACGCTGGCGGCGCTGAGTGGAGACGCGGCGAGGCAGCCGGCATCAGTTAAAAAGACCTTTGCAGACGGTATCGAAAGTCAGCTGGCAACGCTGGAGCGCGATGCGGCGGCCTCGGGACAAAAAGAGTCAGGCGAAGCGCGGGCGCGTAGAATCGCGATGCTGGCGCAGGCGGTGGGCGCGCTCGTGCTGTCGCGGGCATGTCCGGACGACTCAGCGCTGGCGGATGAGATTCTGAAGGTTTGCCGCGCGCGGATTCTCGGCGATCACGCCTGAAGCCGATGAGGCGGGCTTAGCGGGCCTTGGCGGCAGTGACGGGTTTGGCGGAGGCGGCGGCCTCGGCTTCGGCGGCGGCGAGGGCTTCGGCGCGTTTCTTTTCCACCATGTGAACGATGGCTTTGATCCACATGTTCCAGAACCAGCGGAAGAGCATGGCGGTGACGAGCGCGCCGATGGCGGCGTCGCGGAGGACGAGGTCGACCTGGCGGTCGGAGAGCCAGCCAGTCAGGGCGACGAGGGAGAAGCCGATAAAACCACCGAGGAAAAAAATGGAGCGCATCTGTTTTAAGAGGAGTAAGAAGTTTAGGAGGAGTAAGAGTTGTACCCTTACTCAGGCGCCGGGGAGGGTGCGGCGGAGGACGGCGGTGATGGCGTCTTCTTCGAGATCGCCGGTGAGGCTGGGGCCGGTGGCGAGGAAGAGCGGGGTCAGTTCTCCATCGAGGAGGTAGTCCCAGAGTTTTCCCCAGTGATCGAGTTCGTCTAGGTGGGTGAAGACGAGGTGGGTGGCGCCGAGGTCGCGGCCGGCGGCGTAGCAGCGGCGGAGCATGGCGTGGTCGTAAGCCGCGTTGAGGACGAGGACACGGCCGGCGAATTTCTCGGTGTCGAGGAAACGGGCGAGCGCGGCGTTTTCGGAGGGGTTGCGCAGGGAGAGGCCGGGGAGGTCGGCGTAGAGGAAGTGATCCGGTTGAGAGTTGAGGGTT
Organism: Nibricoccus aquaticus; assembly: GCF_002310495.1. Lineage (GTDB taxonomy): Bacteria > Verrucomicrobiota > Verrucomicrobiia > Opitutales > Opitutaceae > Nibricoccus > Nibricoccus aquaticus. Next base: position 1,591,689 of record NZ_CP023344.1, read on the forward strand.
GAGAGTTGAGAGACGGAAGTGGAGTCGTCTGAGGCGGGGGCGTGGTATTCGAGGGAGAGGCCGAGGGCTTCGCAGAAGACGGCGAGGCCTTCGGCGGGGTTGGGGCGGTCGAACTCAGCTTTGACGACGCGACCGGTGCGGTTTTTCGCGAAGACATCGCGGGCGAGCCATTTGCAGAGAGCCGTCGTGCGGCCGGAGCCGGGTGTGCCCAGAAAGGCAGTACGCGCCGGAAGCGCGCGTGCGGAGCGTTTGGCGGCGGTCTGGCGGAGGAAGCGGCCGACTTCGACGAGCGCCTGGTGCAGCGGGCGTTCGTCGTTTCCGGCGAAGGCGGGCGAGGCTTGGAGACGGGTGACGAGAGATTCTGAGAAGCCGGCTTTGCGTAAAAGTTCGGGGAGGCGCGCGCCGGAGGGGGCGGCGGTTTTGGAGGAGGGGCCGCGACCGGTGGCGGGAAGTGTCGCGGACGGGGAGAGTTGAGTGTTGAGTGCTGAGCGTTGAGCGCCGGAAAGAGGCGTCGCGGATTCGTCGGAGCGGAGCGAAAAAGCCGGTGCGGCAGTTTCGGACGACTCGCTGGCGCTCGTCGCTACGGGCGGCTCGGAGATTTGGGCGACGACTTCGAGCTTCGGCTTCGAGAAGAGTCCGGAGCCGACCTGGCGGACGGAGAGGACTTTGGCGTGTTCGCCGAGCTGTTCGCGGATGGTGCGCACCGCTTCTTCCGTCGAGCGGACGGTAAATTTATAGGTGGCGCCGGGCTTGAGGTCGGGGACAGGCATCAGGGAAGAGTGAAGGGCTAAGAGTGAAAAGAGAAAGCGCGTTCAAGGTGAAGCTCCCTCCCCTGTTCAAGCGGCCATTTTGGTTTCGACGAGGCGGTTGGCGAGATGGGGCGGGAGTTGGATGAAGCCGGCGTTTTCGACTTCGCTGGAGGACGGGAGTTCTTGGAACGCGAGGACGACGAGGCGCGGGAGCGAAGGCTCGAAGAAGCGCTTGAGCGGGAGGCGGACCTCGGTCGAAACCACGAGCACGGCGGGGAGGCCTTGCTGGATGAGTTCGTTGCAGCGCTGGGTGAGGTCGTTGAGGAGGTGGTGGCCGGTGGCGGGATCAAGGGAGAGACCGACGTCGGACGCGGTGCGGTGAATTTTCCCGGCGAGGATTTGCTCGAGACGTGGATCGAGGGTGAAGGCTTTGACGAAGCCGGGCTTCGACTCGTACTCGGGAACGAAATACAGGCCGAGGCGGCGGCGGACGAGTTCGCTGAGGTCGTCGGGGTTCTTGGTGAGCGAGGCGTAGTCGCCGATGCCTTCGAGGACGAGCGGGAGATTGAGGATCGAGATGTTCTCGCGCAGGAGATTCTGGAGGACGCGCTGGATGACACCGAGGTTGACGAGGTCGGGCAGGAGTTCGGCGACGAGCGCGGGGTGCGTTTCCTTGATATGATCGATGAGAGTCTGGACGTCCTGGCGGCCGAGGAGGAGGTGGGCGATGGACTTCAGCGATTCGGAGAGGTGCGTGATCATGACGGAGGACGGATCAACGACGGTGTAACCGTTGAGCTCGGCGGTCTTCTTTTCGGCTTCGTCGATCCAGGTGGCTTCGAGGTTGAAGACGGGTTCGCGGGTGGGGACGCCGCGGAGGCGTACCGAAGAACCGGAGACGTTCATAGCCATCCAGCGGCCGGGGAGAACGGAGCCGCGGGCGATGGTTTTGCCGCGGAGCATGAAGCGGTAGTCGTTGGCCTCGAGTTCGAGGTTATCGCGGACGGAGACGGGCGGGACGATGATGCCTTTTTCGCGGGCCAGGGCCTTGCGGACGCCGGTGACGCGGGAGAGGAGGTCGCCGCCTTTGGTGGCGTCGGCAATGGGGAGGAGGCCGTAGCCGATCTCGATCGCGAAGACATCGAGGTCGATGAGTTTGCGGAGGTCGTCGCCGCCGGCTTTGACGGAGGCGGGAGCGTTGGCGGCGGCTTCTTTGCCGGTGGTGGGAGCGGAGGCGGAGCCTTTGGCACCGGGTTTGGCGTCTTTGCCGGTGACGGGGGCGAGGACTTCGAGTTCGGCGGCTTCCTGTTGTTTTTTAAGGGTGTGGGCGAGATAGCCGGCCATGCCTCCGAGGAGGAAGAAGGGAATCATGGGCATGCCGGGCATGAAGCCGAAGGTGATCAACATGCCGGCGGTGATGCCGATGGCGCGCGGGTAGCGGACGAGCTGGCGGCCGACCTGGGTGCCGAGGTTGGTGTTTTCCGAGGCACGGGTGACGAGCAAGCCGGCGGCGACGGAGACGATGAGGGCGGGGATCTGGGAGACGAGGCCGTCACCGATGGAGAGGAGCGTAAATTTCGTGAGGGATTCCTGGAGAGAGAGATCCATCTGGAAAACACCGATGGCGAAACCGCCGATGATGTTGACCAGGGTGATGAGGATGCCGGCGACGGCGTCGCCGCGGACGAATTTGGAGGCGCCGTCCATCGCGCCGTAGAAGTCGGCTTCTTTCTGGACCTTGAGGCGGCGGGAGGTGGCGGAGGCTTCGTCGATGATGCCGGCGTTGAGCTCGGCATCGATGGCCATTTGCTTACCGGGAAGAGCATCGAGCGTGAAGCGGGCGGCGACTTCGGCGATGCGGCCGGCGCCCTTCGTGATGACGACGAAGTTGATGACGATGAGGATCAGGAAGACGACGAAGCCGACGATGTAGTTGCCCTGAATCACGAAGTGGCCGAACGACTCGATGACGCCGCCGGCGTGGCCTTTGGTGAGAATGAGGCGCGTGGTACAGATGTTCAGCGCGAGGCGGAAAAGCGTGAAGCCGAGGAGAATCGTGGGGAAGCCGGAGAACTCGGGCGGATCTTTGACGTACACGATCACGAGCAGGACGAGCAGTGACATGCCGATGCTGAGCGCGAGCAGCATATCGAGCAGGAAGGGAGGAACGGGCACGATCAGCAGCAGCACGGTGCCGAAGAGGGCGCCGGTGAAGATGAGGTCGGCGCGTTTCATGAGGCCGGAAACGTGCTGGATGGGAGCGGGCAGAGTGGCGGTGGAATTGGAAGCGGCCATTTAGGAAAAGCGTGAAGGTGCGATAGCGAGAGGGGAGGAACTGGGCGCGCGACTCAGGCGGCGGCCTGGGCGGCTTCGACGCGGCGGGTTTTCAAGCGATGGAAGTAGTAGCGGTGGGTGCGGTAAACGAAGGCGAGGATCTGGGCGACGGCCTGGTAGAGGTCGGAGGGGATGGATTCGCCGACGGTGCCGAGTGAATACAACATGCGGGCGACGGGTTTGTTTTCGACGACGGGGACGCCGTGCTCGGCGGCGAGGGCTTTGATGCGGAGGGCGAAGCGGTTTTCGCCTTTGGCGAGGATGACGGGGGCCTGATCGACGCCGCGTTCGTATTTGAGGGCGACGGCGTAGTGAGTCGGGTTGGTGACGATGACGTCGGCGGTGGGAACGGCGGCGAGCATCTGTTTCTGCATGAGGCGGCGGGCCATGCGGCGCATGGCGCCCTTGGTCTGGGCGTCACCTTCGGCCTGCTTGGACTCTTCTTTGACCTCCTGCTTGGTCATCATGAGATCCTTTTTGGACTTCATGAGTTCGTACCAGTAGCTGATGGCTGCGATGATGCCCATGCAAAGGATGAGGCGGGAGAGGAACTCGAAGGTGGAGCGTTTGAGAAAGTGTCCGAGGTAAACGGCTTCGACGGGGGCGGAGAAAAGCGGGTCTTCAAAGAAGCCTTTGGCGGCAGCCCAGAGAACGAGGCCGATGGAGATGAGTTTGAGCAGGTCGATGCCGGCGTGGACGAGGGCCTGCTTGGAGAAGATACGTTGGAAGCCGGGGATGGGGTTGAGTTTTTCGAGCTTCAGGCCGAGGACGTCGGGCGTGAGGTTGAAGCCGCTCTGAAGTCCGCCGGCGAGGAGGGCGGCGAGGGTGCAGACGCCGAGGATGGGAACGAGGACTTTGCCCATCAGCAGGAGGGTTTCGCCCAGTTGCAGGGGCACGGTGTCGAGCTGGAGCTGAATGGTGGCGAGCTGGCTGAAGGTGCTGCGGGCCATCGAGGATATGTCCTGTGCAGCGGTGCCGACGGTCATCGAGAGGCCACCGAGGGCGGCAGCGAGGAGGAAGACGACGGCGATCTCAGGCGAACGGGCGAACTGGCCCTTGCCATGGGCTTCGCTGAGGCGTTTTCCAGACGCTTCTTCTGTTTTTGAGTCTTTGTCTTCGTCAGCCATGCCGGGTGAACCGCCCTAAATGCAAAGGCGATGCCAGCGGGGGCAGGAGCGGTGCTAGCTACAGACAGAGAGTGAGTTAAATCTTTATTGGCGGCTGAGTTTTTTCGGCCGATCCCGGAAAACATCTGGGGTGCATACCCTGGGGTAATTTTTGCCGGGGAATGAGCAGGCGTCGGGCGAGGGGGCGGGTTGATAATCTGCGCTTTGGGCGGAGCGGGCACGAAAAAGGCCAGTCTCCCCGGAGGAGACTGGCCTTGTGACACCAAGAACAGAGGTCTGACTGCTTGAACCGGGAAGTCTTAGAACGTGCCGCGAACGCCGATGTTATAGTAGGGCTCGCCGAACTGGTAATGGTTACGGGCCAAGCGGTACTCGGAGTGGTTTTCAGTGTAGCCGCGGAGGTAATCATCGCGGCCGGCACCGAGCATGTTCTGGACGGCGAAGTACACCTTGTAGCGCGAGGAGAACGCGTACTCGACTTTGAGGTCGGTGCGGACGACGTCGGACTTCAGCGACACCATGCGGGTATCGAGCGCGGGGTTGTTGTTACGGGTGCCGAGGATCCACTCGCTGTTGACCAGACCGCTGGCAACGGTGTCGCCGGTCCAGTTGGTCGAGGAGGTGATGGACCATTTGCCGATGCGGTAGCCGAGGACGAAGTTAAAGGTCTTCGAGGCGGCGCCGCGTTGCTGGGCCCAGAGGACGTCGTTGTCGTCGCCATCGGCGTCGCTCATGGTGAAGTTCGTCTGCACGTTAAGCTTGTCGAAGGGAGCGGGCAGGAAGGTCAGGTTCTGCGCATAGCCGAGCTCGATGCCCTGGATGCTGGAATCCGGGCCGTTATCGCGAATGGTGCCAGTGACGAATTGCGCGGGATTGAGGCCGGAGGCCGCGGCAACAGCAGCGATGTCGGCGGCGGTCATGCCGCGATCCACGATGTAGTTTTGCACGTTCTTGCGGAAGAGCGCGACGCTGAGCACGCCGGAATTTTTGAGGTAGTATTCGGCGGAGAGGTCGTAGTTATCCGTGAAGTACGGTTTGAGCGCGGGGTTCACACCGGTGATCGAGCCATCGTTGGCGCCCGGGGCGCTTTCAACGGTGACGGTGCCGATGAGATCGGCGTAGTCGGGATGGCCGACCGTCTTGCTGAAGCCACCGCGCACAACGAGCGCTTTTTCCCAGGACGGGGTGTATTTCGCGCTGATCGAGGGATAAACCTTGTCGTATTCGAGATGGGTGACGGCCTTGCCGGAGCGCGGGACAGCGCGGTCAACGGCCCATCCGTCGATCTGGCGCTCTTCCCAGCGGAAGCCGCCGACGATCAGGAGATCAGCGCATGGCTTGATATCGAAGCGGAAGTAACCGGCGAGGTTGTCCTCTTCGAATTCGCGGTAGAGGTCCTGGAAGTAAACGGTGAAGTTATTCCGGTAGCCCTCGTAGATCTTGTACGGATCGACGGTCTGGAAGGAGCCGAAACCGAAGCCGACATCCTTCGTGAAGCCTTGGTCGAGATAAGGCGTGAGCGCGCTGCCGGTGATGGCGGTGAAGCTGCTGCGCAGGGTGATACGGGTGATGTCGCGTTCGGTTTTATCGAGGGCAAAACCTGCCTGGAGCTTGACTGGAATCGCCTGGATCGGGAGGTCGATGACGTAGTTGCCGTTGAGCCCGGTCTTGGTCTCTCCGGTCGTCCAAGGACGGGCTTGAAGCGTGGAGCCCGGGGACAGCGTGTAGTTGGAGAGCGAGCGCAAATAATCTAGCGATACCGGCGTGGTGCCACCGTTATTGTAGAGCTGAATCACTGGAACGGTGCCCGTGGTGGCGTTAGCGAGATCGATACGGTCAACTGTTGTCGGGCTGGTGATCATACGCGCCTGTGAGCCGACGAAGCCTTTATTCGAATCACGATACTGACCGTCGGCGTGCGACCAGTAAGCGGTGAGTGATGCCTTCGAAGCATTGCTGAACTCGTGACTCAGCGTGCTGTTAAAGTGAAGTGTAGTACCGTACTTGTTGCGGAAGGTAACGTCGTTGAGAACGACCGGCGCGGAAACTGCGGAGGGCGCAAACGTGGTTCGAGAAGAAAAGGTGGGATTGTTCGAATCACCGATCCGAGTGTTAGCACCAGCGACAGAGCCGAGCTGGATCTGTGGTCCGCGCTGATGGAAGAGCAGATCATACCAGTTCCACTGGCCGGAGACGGTGAGCTTGGTGTCATCGCTGATGAGGTAATCGAGCTTGCTAGCGAAGGCTTCGCGGTGAGTCAGCTTTTGCTCGGTGCGGATATTATACTGCTGAAGACGTGGAGCAGTGAACATCGAGGCCTCGGGCACCCAGGTGATCTCGGTGCGCGGTGAATCGTCGTAGCGCTCCGAGAAGCGGTAGTTGAAGTTGATGCCAACCTTGTCGTTGATGCGACGAGCGTAGTTGAGATCGAGGTTGGGGCGGGCGACGAATTCCTTGCCGTTGCCCCAGACGCCGGACTCTTTGCCGATGGAGAGGTTGGTGCTCGGGACGACCAGATTGAAGTCGTAGCTAAGCGTGCTCACGTCCTGGCGGTCGAAAGCGCTCTTGGTGACGAAATTCACGAAGCCGCCGGTCGCGCTAGCCGGGATGTCGGGGGTGACGGTTTTGAAGAGCTCGGTGGTCTCGACGTTATTCATCGCGATCTGCTCGAACTCGAAGCGGCGCGTATCGGCCACAGACGAGCTGGCGGCCATCGGCGTGCCATCGACCGCGACAACGGTGAACGACGTATTGAGGCCGCGGAGACTGACGCCGCGGGCGTCGTTGGCGTTGTAGTCAACGCTCAGGCCGGGGAGGAATTTGAGGTACTCGCCGACGTTGCCTTCGGCGATGGGGCCGAACTGGTCTGCGGCGGCCACAAGCTTCGATTGGAACGAAACTTTCTGGAGAGCGATAGCCTGGGACATGCCTTCCTTCGCACCTTGGACGCGGAATTCGGAGAGTGCGATGACCTCGCCTTCGCTCAAGCCCAAGCTGAGCTCGGCGGTCTGGCCGGATGCGACTACGACGGACTCGGTCTTCGTATCGAGGCCGGTGTAGTTGACCACGATGGTGTGGGTGCCCGCCGGCACGTTCTTCAACGTGAAGCCGCCGGAGCGTTCCGTGGTGGTGCTGAGGGTGGAGCCCTCAATCGAGACTTCCGCGCCTTCGAGGTATTTACCGCCGTTGTTGTCGAACACGCGGCCACGGATGGTGCCGGATCCTTCTTGGGATGCGGCGGCCGGAGCGGCTTGGGCGAACAGGCAGGGGCTGATGGTGGAGGCAGCGGCCAGGAGCGTGAGAGCAACGAGGCCGCGGGTGTAGTTCTTGGAACGGCGTGAGGACCGGTCCGGGGGTGTTGGTTGGTTCATATCAGGGACAAGTGGCGTCGGAGCGGGGAAACTCCGGCCGCAAAGCTCAGGTGAAAACCGTGCGGCCAGAGGTGGGGCCCCCGCTTGCTTCGCAAACGCGGTGAGACCGGTTCACGAAGCGACGTGGTATGCGCTTTCAGGGTGAGAAAACCATGCGCCGAAAAGCGCAGAACATGTACAGGGGATATTTGGGGTGAAGCAATATCAAGTTCATTAGTGAACTTGACATCCGCAAATGAACGAAGCGACTTTCTCAGGTCAAGCGGCAATTCGGGCACGAGCCCTGATTTCCGACCGTCAATTTCGCTGCGCGCTTTACCCCACCCTTCGCACGCGCATCTTCACCCGTTCCAGCCGCCGCTCATGGAAAAATATGTCATTCCGAATCTTCGAAACGCCTGCCAACTACTCAAAGCCGTCGCCCACGGTAACGGGCTAGCACGCATCGCAGATCTGGCGCGCGATCTGGAAATCCCTGCGACGAGCGCGTTGCGCATCGTGCGGACGCTGGAACTCGAGGGATTTATCCGTCGCGACCAAAACACCCTGAAGCTGGGACCATCGCTCATCTATCTCGGGACTGCGGCGCTCGGCGAGACGGAGATCGGCCGCGAGGCGATGCCGGTTTTGCAGGCGCTCGCGAAAGACACCGACGAGACCGCACATGTCGCCGTGCCGTGCGACAACCGTTCGCTGATCGTCGCGGTTTGCGACAGCCCCCACCCTCTTCGCGCCGCATCACGCCCCGGTGCGATCACCGATCTGCACTGTTCTTCGACGGGAAAGATTTTCCTGACGTATCTGCACCCGGACAAGCTCGGCGAAATCGCCGCCGCGCGTCCGCTCACGCGCCGCACGCCGAACACGATCACCACACTCGCGGAGCTGCGGAAGGAAATCGTGACGATCCGCGCGCAAGGTTACAGCCTCGACGACGAGGAGATCCACCCCGGCGTGCGCTGTGTCGCCGCGCCTGTGACGGGCCCGGGCGATTCGGTGGTCGCCGCGATCGGCATCACCGCCTCGGCCGCTCGATTCACTCCAAAGAAAAATGCGGCGCTGGCTGCGCGGGTGATGGAAGCGGCCGCGGAATTATCCCGGCGGCTCGGGCATTTTTAAGATCAGCTTTTTCCGCGGGCGACGAGTTCGAGCAGTTCGAAAGGCAGCTGTTCAAACTCCGGCTGGAGGTAGCGGGCCATCAACGCCCCGGAGCTCGCCAGGAGCGAGCAGCCCACGATGAAGCGTAGTGGATAACTGAGCACGAAGACGCTCATCTTGGGCACGGCGCGGCCAAGCACGGAGAATGCGAGCGTGATCAGGAAGTTCATCGCGATGAAGGGCGCGGCGATGCGGAAGCCGAGCTCGATGACGCTCGCCGTGCCGCGAATCAGGTACTCGACAGCAGCGGGGCTGAACGCGGGAGCGCCGGCGGCGGCAAAATCGAAACTGCGTGCGAAGGCGCTCAGCGCGCCGAGATGTCCACCGAGCAGGAAAAAAAGCACGCCGGCGAAGGCGGAGAGAAAGGCCGCGAGCGGTTCGGTGGAGGGCGCGGGCGAATCGATGCCGGGAGCGGCGGAGAGGCCGATTTCCTGGGTGATGAGGCGGCCAGCCATGTCCACAGAGGCGAAGATCAGGCGGCCGACGAAGCCCATCACGAGGCCGAGGATGACTTCACCCATGCTCGCAAGGACGAGGTTGAAGTTATCTGTGGGCAACGTGGAGGCCCGTGGGACGAGGCCGTAGAGCAAGGTCGCCAGCAGTGCGGAAATCGAGACGCGCACCATCGCGGGCAGCGGACGGGAGCCGAGCGTGGGCAGGAGCAGGATCAGGCCGAGCCCGCGCAGGAAAACCATCATCCATGCGAAGAGTTGTTCGACGGGCATCGGAGATTTTCTATTCCGGGATTTTCGCTAATCGAAATCGAAAATGCGTCAGTGGCCGAGCGTACTCATCTGGCTGATCGTGCGGGTGGCGAATTCGCTGAGCGAGCGCAGGAGCCAGGGGCCGAGGGCGATGCAGAGCACGGCGAAGGCGATCAACTTGGGAGCAAAGACAAGGGTCTGCTCCTGGATGCTGGTGACCGACTGAATCAGACTGGTGAGCAGGCCCATGAAGAGCATGACGGCGAGAAACGGCGACACGATGTAGAGCGCGAAAACGATCACGTTCTTGAAGATGTCCACGGCCATTTCGGGATTCATAAACGGAAGGATTCGACGAGGTTTTTGACGACGAGGTGCCAGCCATCCACGAGGACGAAGAGCAGGAGCTTAAAGGGCAATGCGACGACCGTCGGCGGCATCATCATCATGCCGAGCGCCATGAGCACGGACGACACAAGGAAGTCGATGACGAGGAACGGCAGGAAGAGCAGGAATCCCATCTGAAACGCGGTCTGGAGTTCGCTAATCACGAAGGCGGGAATGATCACGCGCATCGGCAAATCGGCTACAGGCGTGGGACCGAAGCGGCCGAGTTCGAGGAAGAACTCGATGTCGCGGGTGCGTGTCTGCTTCAGCATGAAGTCTTTCAGCGGCACGGCGGCTTTGTCGAAGGCTTCACCTGAGGCGATCTGACCGGCGAGGTAGGGCTGGAGCGCCTCGTTGTTCACGCGGTCGAAGATGGGGCCCATCAGGAAGAACGTGAGGAAGAGCGAGAGGCCGACGATGATTTGATTCGAGGGCGCGGAGGGAACGCCGAGTGCGGTGCGGACGAAGCCGAGGACGATCACGATGCGCGTGAAGCTGGTCATAAGCATGACCATCGACGGCGCGAGCGTGAGGAGCGTCATCACGATGACGATCTGGATGGCGACGCCGACATCGCCGGGCTTGTTGGCGCCTTCGAGGCCGATGTTCAGGCGGAAGGGTTGTTGGGCGGCAGGGGCGGTTGAGGGCGGAGGCGCGGCCGGGGCCTGGGCAGAGGCGGCGGGGGCGAAGAAAAAGAAGAGCGCGAGGAGGAGCGGCGTAAAAACACCGAACACGCGGGTCGCGAGAAAGCGGCGCGGGAGACGGAGCGCGTTCATGGCTTTTTCTCCTCGGGATGAGTGCGTTCGTCGCCGAGCGGGGTGAGCAAATTGATCTGACCCGGAGTAACGCCGAGGAGGAATTTTTTCCCGTCGTAGTTGGCGACGATCAGGTACTGGCGTCCGCCGAGGGGACGGGTTTCCTCGATCTGGAGTTTGCGTTGTCCGCGGGCGGAGAGCGGACCGGACTGGCGGCGCTGGATGAGAACCCAGACTCCGCCGGCGGCGAGCGCAAAGGCAGCGAGCATGATGAGCATATTGCCCATGGAGGAGGATTTTTCGGCGGGAGCGGTCGCGGGGCGCTCGGCGCTGTTGCGCGGGTAAATGATCTGGTCCGGGGAGGCGGGCTTTTCGGCGGGCGCTTTTTCGGCGGACTTATCGGCGGGTTTCTCCGGGGATTTCTCCACGGATGGGGCAGCTTCGGGAGCTGCACTCATCGGCTGCGCCATCGCCAAAACGGCGCAGCCGACTACCACTAGCAGCCAGCGGGTGACGCTGGTAATTGTTTGGGCGCTACGCGCCCGGAAAGTGAGAGGGACCAAGTTCCAAGTGCCAAAGATCAGCGGGATCGTTTTCAACGGTGCGGATGGGTTGGCTCTGGGTCTGAAGGTTTTCTTGGTCGTTGGGAAGTTTGGCGTTCAGGTATTTGCGTCGCGGAGCGGAGGTTATGCTTTGGAGCCGACGAGTTCGGTGATCTTGATGCCGAAGCTGTCTTCGACGACGACGACTTCACCGTAGGCGATGAGTTTGTCGTTCACGTAGAGGCCGACGGGGTCGCTGGCGTGCTGGCTGAGCTGGATGACAGCGCCGGGCGCGAGTTCGAGGACTTCGCGCATGGGCAGCTGGCAGGAGCCGAGCTGGACGGTGACTTTGACTTTAACGTCAAGGACGAGATCGAGAGTCTTATCTTCCATGGGGAGAGGCTTTGGGTTTCGGAGTTTCTTCCGAGACGATTTTCTTGGTGAGCTTCACGGCGACGCGGTCGCTTTCTAGTCCGACGGTGCCCATGAATTTAGGCGTGCCGTTGAGGGTGACGCGGGTCTGTTCGACGATGGTGGAGGGCATCTCGATGATGTCGCCGACGCGGAGATTGGTGATTTCGCGGAGGGAAAGTTCGAAGGCATCCCACTCGGCGCGGGCGGGGATGGTGATGTGTTCGTAGATGGGTTTCCACTCAGCCTTGAGGGCGATGCCGCCGGGGGCGGAGTCTTTCTGGCGGCGGGCCTGCATGGTTTTCACCATGGGCTCGATGGTGTAGTAAGGGACGCCGATCTGGATCTGTTCGGAGCAGTCGCCGAAGTTGGCCTCGAGGGTGAGGCCGAGCATGATGGCGTCTTTCGGAGAAGTCTGGAGGAAGCGGCCGTTGTTCTCGTGGCCGATGACCTGGGGATGGAGCTCTTTCTCGTGTTTCCACTGGTGGCACCACTCTTCGAGGATGATCATGATGATGTCTTCGAGGAGGGCTACCTCGATCTCGGTGAGGTAGCGTTCGAGTTTCACCGAGTGGCCGCGGCCGCCGAGCATGCGATCGACGAGCGTGAGGGCCAGGCGCGGATTGATGTCGAGGATGCCGACACCGAGGAGGGGTTCGGCCTTGAACAGGCAGAGGTGGGTCGGATTGGGCAGGCTGTCCGTGAATTTTTGATACGTGAGCGTGGTGAGCTTCGCCATTTTGAGGGCGAACTCCATGCGGAGGAAAAGGGAGAGGCGGGCGGTGAGGTAGCGGATGAAGTCTTCCTGGAGGAGGCGGAGGCGGCGCAGCTCGACTTCGGTGAGGAAGACGGGGTTGCGGAAGTCGTAGGTCTCGATCTTGGGCAGGTTGTTCGCGTCAACCTTGCGACCGTCGGCGCGGAAGATCTGCTGCTTCGGCGCGACAACAGCCTCGGAGAGGAGTCTGTCGATTTCGCTCTGATCGAGGACTTCGCTGAAGTTGGGTGTTTGATCGTCGGCCATGGTGATCGGTTACGAGATGAAAGGGAGTGCGTCGGGGAGGTCCGGTTTATTGGACGACGAAGTCGGCGAAGTAGATCTGCTCGGCGACGCGGCGGCCGATGGCCTGGTTGTAGGCGAGGATGAGTTTTTCGCGGATGATGTTTTTGGCGCCGGCTTCTTCAAGGTCGGCGAGGGAGAGCGAGGAGAGGACGTTGAGGCTGATGTCCACGATCTCAGGCTTCTTGGCTTCGAAAGTAGCGCGGAGATTTTTGTCCGTGCCTTTGATGAGGAAGGAAGTCTTGAGGTAGCGGGTGCCCATGGTGCCGGCGAGGTTCACGACGATGTTCTCCATCAGGTATTCGTTGCCTGGACCGGAGGGGGCGGCTTCGCCTTTTTTGCCGTGGCCGCCGCTTTCCTTGGCGGGTTCGGCGTGGGCTTCGGCCTCGGCGGCGTGATCGCCTTCCGCGGTGGCGGGCATGGTGGCGATTTGTTTTTTGAGTTGAGGGATGAGCACGAACTGGCCGATGGCGAAGCTGAGGACGGGGGCGAGGACGATGACGGCGATGACCGGGAGAAGCGCAGCCATGGGCTTGGCGGCGGGCTTGGCGGCAGCGGCGTCAGGGCCGGGCGCGGCTTCTTTGGCGGCTTCTTTTGCCGGAGCGGCTTCGGGTTTTGCGGCCATTTGAGGAAGAAAAGTTGAGAGTTGAGGGCTGAGAGTTGAGAGACGAAGCGGTCAGCTCCCGGCGGCCGATCTTAGCGCTTCAGGTTGACGATTTCTTCGAGAACCTGGTCGGAGATGGTGACGAGGCGGGAGCTGGCCTGGAAGGAGCGCTGGGTGGTGATCATGTTGGCGAACTCTTCGGTGAGGTCGACGTTGGCGAGCTCAAGGGTGCCGGCCTGGATGGCGCCGAGGCCGTTGCCGCCAGGGGCGTTGCCTGCGGCGGTGGGGGGATTGGCGCCGATGATGCCGGCGGCACTGAAGCCGGTGAAGAGGTTGTCGCCGGATTTAATGAGGGCGGTGGGATCGCTGTAGGCTTGGAGGAGTACTTGGTTGGTGGTGACGGAGGTGCCGTCGGAGTAGAACTCGGTGAGGTTACCGGAAGCACTGATGCTGAAGGAGGTGAGCTCGGTGCCGGTGGGCGGGGTGCCGAGCTGGATGTCGCCGAAGGCGGCGGGCGGGGTGCCGGCGACACCACCGGTGGCGCCCTGGACGCGGTAGCCCTGGTAGGTGACGAGGTAGCCGTTGTCATCGACGCGGAAGTTACCGGCGCGGGTGGCGAAAACCTGGCCGTCGGCGGGGTTGGAGACGAGGAAGAAGCCGTTGCCGGAGACGCCGAGGTCGGTATTCAGTCCGGTCGTACTGAGCGCGCCCTGGGTGAAGCGGGTGCCGATCTGGGAGAGGCGGACGCCGGTGCCGACCTGGGTGGCGGATTGATTGGAGGAGGATCCGGTGGAGGGGGCGGAGGAGCGCAGGGTGTTGGAGAAGCTGTCGGCGAAGCTGACGGTGGAGCCTTTGAAGCCGACGGTGTTCACGTTGGAGACGTTGTTACCGATGACTTCGAGGGCTTTGGTGAAGCTGCGCATGGCGGAGACGCCGGAGGTGAGTGTGCCGATGAGTGACATAGGAGGAGCGGTTGGGTGAGAACTGAGCGGTTTTAGTTAATTGAAAGAGGATCAGGCGGCGGGAACTTCCGCAGCGGGTTTGACGCTGGTGACGGAAGAGAAGGCGTATTTCTGACCGCCGATGTTGATATAAACGCTGGTGGCGTCGGCGGAGACGGAATCGACGACACCGGTGATGTCGCCGTCCTTGCCAGCGACGGTGACTTCGCGGCCCAACATGCCGCTGGCGGCCTGCATCTGGGTGTCGGCGCGGAGGTAGCCCATTTCTTTGGCCAGAGTGTTCTGGGCTTCGAGGGCGGAGAAGTTGGCCATCTGGGCGATGAAGGCGGTGTCTTCCATGGGTTTCATCGGATCCTGCTTGGCGAGCTGGACGGTGATGAGTTTGAGGAAGTCATCCTGGCCGAGATTTTTTTGGGGGACGCGGGCGTTGGTATTAGCGGCGTCTGTAGCGGTGTAGTTACCGGAAATGGCAGAAGTGCTCATGAGCTTAAATCAGGCAAAGGCGTGGAGGTGGAGGGCCGTGTCGGGCCGGGCGAAGGCGGTCGCCGGAGCGGCGGCAACCGTGGACGAGGACGGGCCGCGACCGGTGGTCGTGGCGAAAGTGTGGGCGGCGGCGTTGGCGGATTGCTCGGCCTGGCGTTGCTGGCGGGAGGAGTCGCCGCCGAGGGAGAAGCCACGCGCATCGGCGGGCGGGGTGTTGAAAACAGGATCGGCGACGCGGTAGGGGCGCGAGTCGGAGGCGGAGGCAACCTGGACCTGCCACTCGCGGGCGATGGTGTCGCGGAGTTCGGGGGAGTCAGTGCGGAAGGTGGTCTTCACGACGCCGTCGCGGTATTCGACTTTAACGGACAGGCGCTCGGTCTGGCTGAAATTGAAGCGGACTTCGACGGAGTTGCGCTCGACCGCCCAGAGGCCGTCGGCGATGTCGCGGATCTCGCTCACTATCTGGGCGGCCTGCGTGGAGGAGACGGCGCTGGTGGCGGCAGCTTCGGAGGGGCGCTCCATCGTCTTGGTGCCAGCGGCGGACGTACCGAGGAGCGACAAGGCTCCGTCGATAAGACGGGCGACAAACGGGGTGGAACGAGCATCCTGATTCATGGAATCCCCCCAGTTTGCAGCGTCCGTGCCAACGGGATTCATATCACGCGCTAACTCTTTATCACCAACACTTAGAAAGTTATTTTTATTCGCACCGATTGAGGGGTTCACCCCAGACGCGATGGGCGACACCCCAGAATCGAGAGAAGCGGCAATTTTTTCCGAAGCGGTGCGGGAGGAGGTCTTTTGGGTCGCTAAGCGGCGCAGGTTGGCGGCGTCGTGAGCCGGGGCGGCGGAGCCGGAGGATTGTTGGGCGAACGTGGCGGATTCGAGGGACGCATCGGTGACTGCGGGAGCGACGGATGATGCGGGCGTGGGAGCGAAGGGCGTTTGCTCGGCGGAGAGCATGTCGGCCGGGATCGCGAGGCCGGATTCGGCGGAAGGCGATGAGGGAGAGAGTTCGGGCTGGAGCTGGTAGTCGATGACCTCGGCGCCTTGCTGGAGGAGATCGCGGGTGGTGAGGCCGGCGTCGGTGGCCGCGGGGTCGAGGGTGAAGGCGGCGGTGGTATCAGTTTCCTGGGCACCGACGGCCTCGGCGGGGACCGTGTCAGGGAAATAGACTTCGCGGTCTTTGCCGGTGGTGAACTGGGGGGCGGCAAATTTTGCATCGCACTCGACGTGGACGTCGGCGGAGTCGGGAGAGCGGGTGTCGCCGGCGATGCTGAAATCGGCGGGGACTTCGGGTGACGGCGGTTGCTGCAAGGCGACGGGGGCGCCGATGAAGGTGAGCAGCGCGGCGAGTTCCTCGGGGTTGAGGACGTCTTTGTCGGTGGCGGTGCTGGTCTGGTCGCCGGGCTTGGCTTCTTTCGCGGCTTTGGCTGCGGCTTCGGCGAGGGCGGCTTGAGCGGCTTTTTCAGCGGCAACGGCGGCGCGGACGGAGCCGGTGACGGAGTTGCGCGGGCCGGATTTGCCGGAGGACGGAGAGGCTTGATTCAGAGCAGAATCAAAGGAGGCGCCAGAGTCGTTGGATGACTGGGCCGAAGAGGGATTCGCGGGCGCGGAAGAGGCGGGCGCGGGAGCAGGCAGGAAAGAGATGGTGGATGGCATCGAGCATAACCCGTCCTTGGGCTGAGGTTACCCGCTCCATCCATGGGGCGAGGGCGCTGACTGTGTTGAAGAAAAAGAGCGGTAGAAAAACTCGGGCGACGATTAAGGGCCGGCGGTTTTGGTGGATTGGTAGAGGCGGAGTTTCTCGGAGAGCTGGGCGGCGCGTTTGGCGAAGGCGGGATCGGCGGCGCCTTGTTTGCCCATTTCTTCGAAGAGCGGGCTGACGACATCGGTCTTCATGAGAGCGAGGAGCTTCACGACGGTGGCGTCATCCATCTGCTTGAAGATCGCGAGCGTGGCTTTGGGAGAAAGACTGCTGTAGGTCGCGGCGAGCGACTTCATGTTCTTCATCTCGTCGTCCTTGATGGAGAGCATCGTATTCGCGATCTCGGCACGGAGGGCTTCGAGTTGCTGGCGCTGCTTGGCGAGTTCGAGACGCTCGGCGGTGAAACGGCCTTCGCGGGCGATGATTTCGTCTTCGCGCTTTTTCAGGCCGGCCTTGGCGTCTTTGAGTTCGGCGGCGAGGTTTTCGATTTCAATGGTCCAGAAATCCCACGGAGCCTCGGGTTTGATGACGGCGTGCTCGGGTTTGACGCGGGTGAGTTTCGCGGCGGCAACGAGCGGGGCGGCGGCCTGCATGAACATGAACAGGGAGGTGCCTATTCCCAGAAACAGGCCCAGGGCGACGAGGATGATGGGGTTGGTCAGCTTCTTCATGTGAGGTTGAAGGATGCGCGGGCGACCATGGCGCCGGTGCGGTCATCCATGGCGGCCTGATTCTCGCGCTCGACCTCGTGGAGATGAGCGGTGCGGGCTTTTTGCTCGAGGTTTTCGATGACGCGGACATCGCGGCGGGATTCGAGCCAGGCCTGGCGGGCGGATTCCATTTCGCGGCGGGCGGAGTTCAGATCGGCGGTGAATTTGGTGATGATGGCGGTCTCGTCTTTGAGAGCGGCCATGAAGGTGGCCTGATCGGCGGCGAGGAAACGCGTGAGGCGGCCGGAGCGGAGAATGGACTCGAGCTCGGAGACGCGGGCTCGCTGCTCGATGAGTTTTTTCTCGGCGGCGACGCTGGCCTGGACGGCGCGGGAGAATTGTTCACGGGCGCGCAGCTCGATCATGCTGCGGACGGTGGCGACGGAGCGGAGGGGGAAGCGGAACTTTTTCATGGCACGATTTTTTTGAGGCTGGAGAAGGTCGCGTCGCGTTTGACGCGTTCATGGATGGACTGGCGCAGGAAGTTTTTGAGCGGCTCGTGAAGTACGACGGCCTGGTCGAGCGAGGCGTTGGAACCCTTCTGGTAGGCACCGATGGTGATGAGGTCTTCGTTCTTCCGATACGCGGCGAGGTGCTCGCGGGCGCGGCCGACAATGGAGACTTCTTCGGGCGAGCAGACATCGCGGGTGAGGCGGCTGATGCTTTCGAGGACGTCGATGGCGGGGTAATGATTGGCGTGGGCGAGCGCGCGGGAGAGGACGATGTGACCGTCGAGAATACCGCGGACGGCGTCGGCGACGGGCTCGTTCATGTCATCACCTTCGACGAGCACGGTGTAGAGAGCGGTGATGGCGCCGCTCTCCCCTGCCCCGGAGCGTTCGAGGAGGCGCGGGAGAAGCGCGAAGACGGAAGGCGTGTAACCGCGGGTCGCGGGGGGTTCGCCGATGGCGAGGCCGATTTCGCGCTGGGCCATCGCGAAGCGCGTGACCGAATCCATGAGGAGGAGAACGTTTTTGCCCTGATCGCGGTAGGCTTCGGCGATCGAGGTCGCGGTATACGCGGCGCGGAGACGGAGAGGCGCGGGCGTGTCGGACGTGGCGACGACGACGACGGAGCGGGCGAGGCCTTCGGGACCGAGATCTTTTTCGATGAACTCGCGGACTTCACGGCCACGTTCACCCACGAGAGCGATCACGACGACGTCGGCATCGGCGCCGCGGGCGATCATGCCCATGAGGGTGGACTTACCGACGCCGGAGCCGGCGAAGAGACCGAGGCGCTGACCCTGACCGAAAGGAATGAAGGCATCGATCGCGCGGACGCCGGTGACGAAGGGCGACTTGATGCGCTGGCGGCGGAGAGGATGCGGCGGTTTGCCGGCGGCGGCGTTGGCGCGGGTGGTCGGGAGGACGCCGAGACCGTCATAGGATTTGCCGAGCGCATCGAGGACGCGGCCCATGAGCTGCGGGCCGACTTGCGGCATCGGTGGACGATCGGCGGCGGCAACTTCGCAACCGGCGTGGAGTCCCGAGGTATCGCCAAGCGGCATGAGGAGGACTTTTTCGCCGCGGAAGCCGACGACTTCGGCGAGACAGGAAAACTTATCGCGTTCGGACCGGAGCTGGCAGAGTTCGCCGAGACCGACGTTGGGGCCTTCCGATTCGATGATCAGGCCAGTGACGCTCGTGACGTGCCCGAGACGGCGCACGGCCGGCAGGCTCCGCACTTGGGAGCGGAGGGCGTCGATCATGGGGGTGACGGAGGTCATGGGATTAGCAGCCACGTGAAATTATGCGCTGAGGAGTTCGCGGGAAAGGGCGTCGAGTTTGGACTGGCGGCGAGCATCGGTGAGGCCGAAGCGGGAGCGGACCTGGCAGTCGCCGGTTTCGAGCATGGCGTCGGCGATGAGCTTCAGGCCGGGATAGCGGCCCTTCCAGTCAGCGGGGAGCGTTTCGAGGAGGGCGGCATCGCGCGGGGAGATGGAGAGCTCGAGGTTTTCGTGCTCCGGGTAGAGCTGCTTGAGCGTTTCTTCGCAGAGGTGGAGAACCTGTTCGGCGGGCGGTTCGTAGTCGGCGAGAAGGCGGCGGGAGATCTCGACGGCGAGGAGCGGGAGGGCGTCGCGGAGCTGGGCGGTGACATCGACATCGAGCGTGGAGAGGCGGCGGAAGAGGCCTTCCTGGAGCGACTGGACCTCAGTGCGAAACTCGACGAGCTGCTGGCCGGCAAAGGAGCGGCCGGCGTCGTTGCCTTCTTGATACGCTTGAGTGCGGATCGCGGCGACCTCGGACTCGGTGTAGAGCCGGGCGGAGCGGCCAGGGATGGTGGCAGAGACGAGCGGGCGGTCGAAGGCGACTAGTTTGTGGTGAACGGCCATGGAGTAAGCGTGGGCGAAGGTTGAAATTTTGATCAGGCAACCACGGCGCTGTCGCCCTCACCACCGAGTGAGATAGTGCCTTCTTCCTCGAGACGGCGGACGACCTGAATGATGGCGTCCTGCGCGACTTCGACGTCCTTGAGGCGGACTGGTCCGAGCATCCCGATTTCGTCGCGGAGACTTTCGGCGGCGCGTTTGGAGATGGCGCCGAAGATTTTTTCTTTGATCGGCTCGCTGGCGGATTTCATCGAGACAGCGAGGTTCGCGGAGTCCACTTCGCGGAGGATGCGCTGGAGATCGCTGCCCTGGAGACGACCGAGATCCTCGAAGCTGAACATCTTCTTGCGGATGGCGGCGCCGAGGTGCGCGTTGCGCTCTTCGAGGCGGGCGAGGAGGTTTTTCGACATTTCCTTATCAACGCCGTTGAGAAGGTCAGCGACGGCGCGGACGCCGCCAGAACGGTGGTACGTGGGGCGGACCTTGTTATCGAAATGCTTGCCGAGGTTGCGGACGATTTTACTGACGAGATCGAGCGAGGTGGAGTCGATCGTGCCGAGGCGTTCGATGACTTCTTCACGGAGGTCGGGGCTGAGGAGGGCAAAAATTTCCGCGGACTTCGCGCCGTCGAGATAGGAGAGGACGAAGGAGATCGTCTGGGGCTGCTCGTTTTTCACGAGGTTGTAGATCTGGCGGCCCTCCATCTCGGAGATGTCTTTGATGACTTCGACCGCGGTGCCGGCGGGGCCGAGGCGGCCGATGATGGAGCCGGCTTTGTAGTCGCCGCGGGCGATTTCGAGAGCGCGGCGGGCGTAGTCGAGACCGCCCATGGTGGCGGCGATGCTTTCGCCGATGAGCGGGGAAAATTCTTCGAGCACCTTCGAGCGCAGGGCGTCGGAGATCATCGTGTACTGGGACATCTCGCGGCAGACGAGTTCGATGTCCGTGTCGTCGAGGTGGCGCATGATCTCGGCGGCGGGCTCGGGGCCGAGCACGATGAGGAAGATCGCGAGCTTTTGCTGGCGGGTGAGCTTTGTGAAATCGGGATCGGCGGCCATGGGGGGAGCGAGAATCGAAGGAGGAAAACGAGTGGGTTAAGAACCGTTAGCGTGCGGCGGAGATCAGCCCTTCTTCACGGCGACCCAGTCGCGCAAAGCGGTGCCGATGTTGGCGGGTTTCTGGCGGATGAGCTCGGTGAGAAGTTCAGGCGTGAGGACGCCGTTATTCTGGAGAGCGCGTTGCGCGGCGTCAGGTGGAGCGGAGAGCAGCTCCATGGGGACGACCTCGAATTTTTGCTTCTTGAGCGTCTTCCAGAAGATGAAGAGGACGGCGGCAGCGATGAAGACCGCGACGTAGCGGCTGGCGGTTTCGATCCAACCCTGGACGCGGGTCTCGGTCTGGATCTGCTGAATCTGTTGAGCGATTGGCTCGGTCTGGAAGGCGATCTCTTCGAGTGTGACGAGTGAGTCTACGGATACGCCGGGCGAGGCTTTGAGGCCGAGGGCGTTGATGACGATCTGGCGGAGGGATTGAAGTTCTTCGGGGGTGCGCTTCATCGGTTTGCCGTCGGCGGCGACGCCGCGCTCGGCGATGAATACGGAGGCGGTGAGGTTGCGGACGGTGCCAGGCTGGCGGGTGACGTTGGTCACGCTGCGGCCGATCTCGAAGGTGGTGGTGCGGTTTTTGCGGTTGGACTCGGAGACGGCAGAGGGCGGTTGCGCAGCGGCCGCGGCGGCAGGATCGCGGTCGGGAGTGTTGGCGGTGATGCCGACGGTGCCGCCGTTGCGGGCCTCGGTGGAGTTGGTGAGATCTTCGCTGACGGTCTGTGAGCGGACGACCTGGCCCTCGGGATCGTATTTTTCCTGCATCACGGTGCTGGCTTCAGAATCGATTTCGGCGGAGACGCGGACGATGGCGTTGTTGGAGCCGAGGACGGGGATCAGCATGCTTTCGATCTTTTTGGAGAAATACTCTTCGACCTGCTGGCGGTAGCGCATCTGGCTGGAGGCAGTGCCGAGCGTGGGGTCTTGCTTGAGATCTTCGGAGAGCACGCGTCCGCGGTGATCAACGACGGCGACAGCGTCGGCCTGGAGGCCTTGAACGGCGTTGGCGACGAGGTGGCGGATGGAGTTAACGGCATCAACATCGAGGCGGCTGGAGGCGAGTTCGACGAAGACAGAGGCGGTGGGCTTGATGTTCTGATCGGTGAGGAGCAGGCGGTTTTCCGGCTGCACGATCATGACGCGGGCGGAGCGGACGCCTTCGAGTTGGGAGATGGTGCGGGCGAGCTCGCCCTGGAGGGCGCGAAGGTAGTTGGTGCGCTGCACGAAGTCGGAGAGACCGAACTGGCCCTTGTCGAAAATCTCGAAACCGACGCCGTCGCCGGAAGGAACGCCCTTGGCGGCCATCTCCATGCGGAGGCGGTAAACCTGGTCGGCGGGCACATAAACGGTGGCGCCGCCGTTGGTGACTTTGTGCGGGATGTTCTGCGCCTGGAGCTGGCTCACGATGGCGGCGGCATCTTTTTCCGAGAGACGTCCGTAGAGGAGCTGGAGGTCGGGACGGCGCGACCACATGACGAGGGCCACAAGGCCGATCGTCACGACGAGGGCAGAGATGATGATCGAAACGCGCTGGTTGAGGCCGAGCTCTTTCCAGAGAGTGACGAGAGATTGGGTGAAGTTTTTCATCGGATACTAGCGACGGAGCTGAAAATGGGGCGGAGAAAAGTGAGTGGCGCGGATCAGACCGGCATGCGCATGAGCTCCTGATAGGACTCAACGACTTTGTTGCGGACCTCGACCATGAGCTGGAAGGCGACGCCGGCTTCCTGCATCGCGATCATCGACTGGTGGAGGTTGTCGGTGTTGCCGAGGAGGACGTCGCGGGTGACGGCCTGAGCCTCCTTCTGTTTACCATCCACTGCGGAGACGAGGTTCTCGAAAACGCTGCCGAAGCCGCCGGGCTGCGTGGCGGAGACATCGCCCGAGGGAAGCGCGATGCCGGGAAGTTTGACCGGGCCGGTGGGGGAGTCGTTCGGCGTGAGCCCGGGGAGCTTGTTGAGCAGCGGGGTCTGGAGGGTGTTGATTGAGCCGATGAGCGACATAACGGGTGGTGGCGAAGAGGGGCGTTAAGAACGTGCGGCGTAAGCGACGGTGTGAGAGGCGGCGGGGCTAACTTACTTGCCAATCTCCATGGCTTTCAGGGCCATCTGGCGGGAGTTTTTGACGACGGAAAGATTGGCTTCGTAGGCCCGGGAGGCGGACATGAGATCAACCATTTCGAAGGCCATGTTGACGTTGGGCATGTTCACGAAGCCGTCCTTCTGCGCGTCGGGATGAGAAGGATCGTAAACACGCGCGCCGGGGGTGGTGTCAGGGGAGATTTTGCCCACATGCACGCTCTGGAGGGAGGCACCGCCGGCCTTGGTGTTGCGGAGGAGTTCGGTTTCGAAAGAGACGGTTTTGCGCTGGTAAGGGAGACCGTCGGGACCGCGGGTGGTCTGAGCGTTGGCGATGTTTTGCGCGACGATGTCGAGGCGGGTTTTCTGCGCGTTGAGCGCGCCAGCGGTGACGTCGATGCCGGAAAGAATGTTCATGAAAACGCGGGGTTAAAAGTTGGTGATGGTTAGCAGACTGCGTTCAGACCATGCGGCCGCTAATGGCCATTTTCATCTGCTTGATGTTCCGGCTGACTAGTTCGGTGAGGAAGTCGTGCTCGACGGTGTTCCGATTCATCTCAAGGAGCTCTTTTTCGATTTCGACGGTATTGCCGTCGGGGCGCAGTGTGCGGGCGTGCGGATCTTCGATGAGCGACGGAGCGAGTGAGTCTTTGTTCTGCGCGAGCGTGCCGGATTCGAGTTTGGAGCGAAGCTGGGATGCGAAGTCGGCGGCGACGTCGAGGCGGCGGTAGCCGGGGGTTTCGGCGTTGGCGATGTTCGAGGCGATCGCTTCCTGGCGCAGCACGGCACCATCCAAGAGCTTCCGCGCGAGCAGGTAGTTATCGGACTGGAAAATCGGATCGATCATTGCCCCGACATTTAGCAACGGCGGTGCCAGCCGGTTTTTTAGAGCTATAGGCTAATTAAAACCAACGAGTTAAAAATTTCTAGGCGTT
Source organism: Nibricoccus aquaticus (assembly GCF_002310495.1). GTDB lineage: Bacteria > Verrucomicrobiota > Verrucomicrobiia > Opitutales > Opitutaceae > Nibricoccus > Nibricoccus aquaticus. The sequence goes on from NZ_CP023344.1 coordinate 1,615,199, forward strand.
TCACCCTAGACGACCCGGGCGAACACCCCAGATAGCGCTGAGCAATGACGGCAAAATTTGCCTGCCCTCCCCGGCCGCCTGAGTCGTGAGTTGGCCGGCCCACCGCATTTCGCCGTAAAGGCATCTACATTCCCGGCTGAACGCGCCGATAGATTTCTTCATTTAACCACCCCGTATGATGAGGGACAGCGACTACGATTTTATCCGCGACCTGGTTTATAGCCACAGCCGCATCAACCTCGGCCCGGACAAACGCGAGCTTGTCTCCGCGCGTCTCGGCAAGCGCCTACGCGCGACCAATATCACCTCGATCAGCGACTATTGCCGCTTCCTCCAGCAAAAGGAGAGCGGCGACGAACTCGCCCACTTAATCGATGCGATCTCTACGAACCACACGTTCTTCTTCCGCGAGCCGCAGCACTTCGATTTCATGACGAAGACGCTCGTTCCCGAGATGGAAGCGCGTCGCGCCACAGCGAAATGGCCGTCGTTTAACGTCTGGAGCGCCGCCTCCTCCTCCGGCGAGGAGCCCTACTCCATCGCCATAGCGCTTCTCGAATATTTCGGCACCCGCTCGACCTGGCCGTGGCGTATCGAAGCCACCGACATTTCCCACAAGATCCTCCAGAAGGCCCGTGTCGGCGTGTACCGCGAAGACGCCGTCTCGAAAGCCTCGCCCTCTGTGATTCGCACGCATTTCCAAAAAGGCTTCGGGCCGCAGGATGGAAACTACCGCGTGAAACCGCACGTGCAGGAATGCGTGACCTTCCGCCAGCTCAACCTCCTCGAAGGCACGCCTCCCTTCAACGAGCCGTTCCAGCTCATCTTCTGCCGCAACGTCATGATCTACTTCGACCGCGCCACGCAGGAAGAACTCGTTGCGCGACTCACGCGTCAACTCGTGCCGGGCGGCTATCTTTTCGTCGGCCACTCCGAAAGTCTCAGCGGCGTGAAACACACTCTGGAAACGGTCAAACCCGCGATCTACCGCCGTCCGCTCAAATCTTGAGCCGACGCCCTCCCCTTTCCTCCCGACGACTATTCTCATGAGCCTGCGCAAAATCCGCGTCCTCATCATCGACGACTCCGCCGTCATCCGCAAAGTCGTCAGCGAGGCGCTCGCCAACGATCCCGAGATCGAGGTCGTCGGCACCGCGATCGACCCCTACATCGCGCGCGACAAGATCGTGCAGCTCAAGCCCGACGTCCTCACGCTCGACATCGAGATGCCGCGCATGGATGGCCTCACCTTCCTGAAGATCATCATGGAGGAGCGCCCGCTCCCGGTGATCATCATGAGCTCGCTCTCGAAAGCCGGCTCGCACCACGCCATGGAAGCGCTCCGCATCGGCGCCGTCGATGTGCTCGGCAAACCCGGCGGCTCCTACTCCTTCGGTGACCTCGGCCCGCAGCTCATTTCAAAAATCAAAGCCGCCGCCTGCGCCCGCCTCCGCAAGCCCGCGCCGACCCGCACTCCCTTTAAGAAACCGCCCTCCACGCCACCCGCCGATGCGCCGCTGACGCCCGTCCCTCCGCGCCCTGCTCCGGCATCCGCCGTCCCACTACAGACCCGGCCGCCCATGCCGGTGACCGGCCCGCGCGCCGCCCCCACCTACCGGCCCGCACCTCCGGCCCGCGTGCCCGTTCGCCCGCCGGTGCGCGCCGGCCTGCATCACCCGCGCCGCCTCATCCTCCTCGGAGCCTCCACCGGTGGCACCGAAGCCCTGCGCGAAGTCCTCACCGCGCTCCCCGGCGATCTTCCCGGCATCGCGATCGTGCAGCACATCCCTGCGCATTTTTCCAAAGCCTTCGCCGACCGCCTCAACACCATCTGCGCCTTCGAAGTTCGCGAAGCAGTCGATGGCGACAAACTCACTTCCGGTCTCGCGCTCGTCGCCCCCGGCAATCACCACATGATGCTCCAGTGGGCGGGCGACGGCTACCGCGTCCGCCTCTCCGATGGACCGATGGTCTGGCATCAGCGCCCCGCCGTGGATCTCCTTTTCAAATCTGCCGCCGACCTCGCCGGGCCATACGCCATCGGCGGCATTCTCACCGGCATGGGCAAAGACGGTGCCGAAGGCCTTCTGCGTATCCGTGAAAAAGGCGCCATCACCTTCGCGCAAGACGAGGCCACCAGCGTCGTCTACGGCATGCCGAAAGTCGCGTGGGAAAACGGCGGTGCTCAACGCCAGCTCCCGCTCGATCACATGGCGGACTTCATCACACAGGCCGTCGCCACCGCGCCCTCCGCGCACAACGGCGGCACGCAGCCCGCGCAAATCCCCGCGTGAGCCGCCAGCGCCTCCGTAGCGCAAACCGCATACAGCGCGCCTCCCGCGCTAACACGGGTTGACCTGCGCCCCTCGGGCCGCATTGCTGAATCGCGCCTTCTCGCGGCCCTTTTCACTCCCGATTTCATCATGACGCCAAACAGCGCCGCCCCTCTTCCCACGCCGTCCCTGCTCATCGTCGATGACGAACCCATCGTGCTCGGCGCATTGAAGGAAACGCTCGAACGTGAAAAATACCACGTCGTCGCCACGACCAGCGCGCGCAAGGCCCTCGAAATTCTCCGCGAGCGCGAGTTCGCCGTCATCATCTCCGACCAGCGCATGCCCGAGATGATGGGCCTCGATTTCCTCATCGAAAGTAAAAAACTCCGCCCCCTCTGCTCGCGCATCCTCATCACCGCCGTCCTCTCGCTACCGACCATCGTCGATGCGATCAACAAGGGTGAAATTTTCCGCTTCGTCGCCAAACCTTGGCTACGCGAGGAGCTCACCACCACGGTCAAGAACGCGATAAACCGCTACGAACTCATCGTCCAGAACGAGCGCCTCACCGCCGAAAGCCAGCGCCTCAACCAGCAGCTCACCATCGCCAACGCCGCCCTCGGCGAGCAGGTGAAAACGCTCGAGTCGCAGAAGCTCGACCTCGACAAGGCCAACCGCGAACTCGCCACCAGTTACGAGCACTCGCTCGATCTCTGCTTCCGCATCCTCGCCACCTACGATCCACTCCTCAGCGGCCAGGCCAAAACCCTCGTCGAGATCGCCCGCAAGATGAGCGAGACCGAGCACTTCACCACCGAGGAAAAACACATCCTCCGCTCCGCCGCCTGGCTCAGCGACCTCGGCCTCATCGGCGTCCCGCGCGAACTCCTCCGCACCTTCCGGCAAAATCCCGACAAGCTCAACGAGCGCGACCTCAACACGCTCCACAGCCACCCGATCTACAGCCAGACGCTCGCCTCCTACATCGACAGCCGCCCCGCCCTCGGCGAGACGATCCGAGGCCATCACGAACGCTGGGACGGCAAAGGTTATCCCGACGGTCTCTCCGCGCAGTCCATTCCCTGGACCGCCCGCTGCCTCGCCGTCGCCGTCTGGTTCGTCGAATGCGGCCTTCCCAAGGATCTCGCCATCGAAGCGATCATGACCGAGTCCGGCCGCGCGCTCGACCCCGAGGCCGTCCGCCTTTTCCTGAAAGTTACGCACCTCATCCAGCTCCCACGCCAGGTGAAGGAAATCCTCCTCGATGAACTCCAGGCAGGCATGACGCTCGCCAATGGCCTCTACAGCCCGCACGGCATGTTGCTCGTCAGCGAAGGCCAGACGCTCAGCCCCGCGATGATCACTAAGATCCAGAACCACAACCTGGTCGATCCCATCAGCCAGCGCCTGCTGGTTTATTCGTAAGCGCACGCGATCCGCCCGCTCCGCTCTCCCGCCGCCCGACTTGTAGGAGCGCCTTTACGCCGCGATGACGCGCATCGCACGCCTTCGGAATCGCGCCATAATTCCGCTCCCGCGTTCGCACCCCGACAGCCCAGCACCTTTCTCAAAACTGGGTAGTTTTCCGCGCATAAATTACCTCCGGCGCATCTCAAGTTTGAGAACGCAGAGCCGTATTTAACAACAGCCGCCCCATGACCTGCGGCGCTCTCCATGCGTCACCTCAATTTCCACCGCCGCCGCGAACATCCCCACGGCGGACCCGACCTGCGTTAACACCATGGCCGGCGCACCTACCGTCTCTGCTCTTTTTGCCCAACGCGTCGTCATCGGCGTCGGCGACATGGCCGTTTCCAATAACGACATGGTCACGCTCTCGACCTATGCGCTTGGCTCCTGCGTCGGCGTCATCGCCTACGATCCCGTCGCCCACGCCGGGGGCATCCTCCACTTGATGCTGCCCGACTCGACGATCTCGCCCGATAAAGCCTCCAAGCAACCCGCGATGTTCGCCAACACCGGTCTGCCGCTGCTCTTCAAATCGCTCATCGGCGTGCGAGCCGATATGAGCCGCCTCCGCATCTTTCTCGCCGGCGGAGCCAGCGTGCTCAACGGCGCCGACCCTTTCAAAATCGGTGCGCGCAACTGCGGCGCCGTCCTTCAATATCTAAAAACCGCCGGCTACCCCATCGCCGGCCAGGACCTCGGCGGAAACGTCAACCGCACCGTCCACCTCAAAGTCTCCAACGGCGAAGTGACCATGAAGCTTCCCGACCGCAGCGAACAATTCTCGCTCTGACGCGCAGCGTCGGGAAACGCCCGCCCGCGGCGGCCGCGTTGCCCGGATGCAGGCGCCTCGATCGCGCGCCCCCCGTTTTCACACGCAAGCGCACATGCCTCTGGCTGCGTGCGCATTCAGATCTGGATACGGTTCACGGGAAATAACCGGACCCGTACCGCCTCCGAAACCCGCCTGTCGTCATCTTGACAGCCGGTTTCGGAACGCAACACCGCTTCAGGCGGCGACCAGCACGTCCTTGCGCGACGTTTTTTCCGCGCCCGGCTTACCACGCCCGATGCGACTCGGTGCGTCTGCGCCGCCCAGAGCCGTCTGCGTCTTCACACCCACCAGCACGTTCACCTGCTCGACCGCGTGCTTCAACGAGATAGCCTGCGCGTTGAGCTCTTCCGATGCGCTGGCCGTCTCTTCGGCCGCCGACGCGTTGGTCTGCGTCACTTGATCGATCTGCGAAATCGCGACGTTGATCTGATCGATTCCTTGCGACTGCTCCCCCGACGCGCTGGCGATTTCCGACGCCAGCAAATCGAAAGAGACGATGTTTTTCTGGATCGTGGCGAAGGTGCTGGCGACCTCCGCGCTCACGCGCACCCCGACACGGCTTTTCTCAACCGAATCGCCGATCTTTTCGGCCGTTTCCCTGGCCGCGACCGCCGACCGTTGCGCCAGTGCACGCACTTCGTCGGCAACTACCGCGAACCCCGCTCCAGCCTCGCCGGCGCGAGCCGCCTCGACCGCGGCGTTGAGCGCCAGAATATTGGTCTGAAACGCAATCTCGTCGATCGTCTTGAGAATCTTGGTGATGTCCTGACTCGCCGAATTGATCGCACCGATCGAGTCCTGCATCGCCTTCATCTGCAGCTCTCCTTCGTCAGCAGACGCGCGCGTCCGCGTGGCCGCGCCCTTTGCTTCCTGGGCGTTGACCGCATTTCGTTTGGTCATGCTCGAAAGCTCCTCGATCGACGCGCTGCTTTCTTCGAGCGACGCGGCCTGCTCGCTCGCGCCCTCCGCCAGCGCTTGACTGGAGGCCGAAACCAAACCCGAAGCGGCCACGGTTTCATCAGCGCCCAACGAGATCGTCGACGCGATCTCGCGCAGCGGTCCCACAATTGAACGACTTATGATCCACGCCAGAAAAAGCCCCAAAACCACCGCCGCCAGCCCCACGCAGACGATCGCCGTCTGCGCCTGCTGCACCTCCCGGCTGATCCGCGCGCCGGCCGCCACCTGATCCGCGACGATGTCGTGCTCGATTTTCTTAAACTCCTGATCGAGCAAGGCTCCAAACGCCCCCATCTGCTTGCTCAGCGCAGCGAGTTCGGCCCCGCCACCCGTCTTTGCCGCTCGCGTAAATGCGTCGGAGTATTCAAGAATATGACGCTCGATTGCTGCCACCAATTCAGCCCGGTCCGGCTCGGCGATTTCCCTCTTTGCCCGCGCCAGCAACGCCATGACATGCCCCCGTTCCTGCTCGAACGTCTGCAAGTCCTCCGACACGCGCGTCACAAGAAAGTCCTTCTCCGCGACACGCATTTCCAGAAACCCGATTTCAAGCTCCGCAGCCAGTACCGAGTGCTCGGCATCCGTACGGTACTCGCGAAAACCACCGAGCGTCCCGTGCAGCGCCTCGTACCCCAGAAAACCGACTCCAGAAAGCACCGACAGGATGCTAACGAAGCCCAGCGCCAGACGCTGCGGCACATTCCAGCGCTGCATCCGGGTGCGCGAAAAAAGCCAGGTTGCTCCCATCGACAATGCAACCGCCAGCACCGTCCCACCGATCCAGACACGCGCATCTGCACCCGTCTCCATCTCCATGCCAAGCGCATCCGTGACGGCCACCGCAGGTGTCGATGGAGTGCCAGCGTCAGGCACGGTGTCGGTAATACTATGAACAATCTCCACGCTCGCGGATGGTGGGACGAGAGGCACTGGCGATGCCGCTGCCGGCGAATGCAGCCAGATGGCGACCATGATAAAGAAAAGTGAACGCAATTTCATAATGAGCAGGCTGGAATGCCCTGGTTTATTTTACGGCTCATCTTACCGCAGACTGGCGTCACAAAACGGTCACAAAGCCACCAAAAGCCCAAAGACTCGCAGGACGGAGAAAGCAGCCGGCCCCACATCGCTTCGCCACGCTGCGCCGCAGCGCTGCATGACGGACAATCCTCGCCTAAACCTGAGCGGGGGCCTCGACTTCGTGCGACTCGGCTTCAACGCGCGATTGCTGCACGCCCGCTTTCGCACCGGCGCGCGACGACGTTTCCCCATCGCGACGGCCGTTGACCAGCTGCTGCAAGCTGCCGAGCAGTTCGCGGAGCTGCCCCGCTTGCGAACGAAGCACCTGCACCGCCGCCTCGTGCTGATCCGCCGAACGCGAACCATCGAGCGAGTTCACCGCCGTGCTGATGCGCTGGATGTCCGTCGCCTGCGTGGCGGACGCCTGGTTGATCTCTTCGACGAGACGGTCCATCTCGCCCACCTTCGCCGCGATCGCCGCGAGGTTGGATTCAACCTTCGACGACTCAGCCAGCACGGCCTGCACGCCGGAGAAAACACGCTCGCTGCTTTCCGCGCCGCGTTTGGTCACGGCAAGCGAAGTCGCGATCATCTCGGCGGTTTCTTTCGCTGATTCGGTGCTGCGACCGGCGAGACTGCGGACTTCATTCGCCACGACCGCGAAACCGAGACCTGCTTCGCCCGCGCGCGCCGCTTCGACGGCGGCATTGAGCGCGAGCAGGTTCGTCTGAAACGCGATCTCGTCGATCGTCTTGATGATGGTGGAAATCGCCTGACTGGATTTCTGCTGCTCGCTCATCGCGCGACGCAGATCCTCAGCGGCACCGTGAACGCTTTTCAGCGTGGACTGCGTCGTCGCCATGCTGGCCACGCCTTGTTGCGCGGCCTCAAGCGTGTCGCGGGAGACTTTTTTCGCCGTCTCCACATTCTCGCCATTGCGCTGGGCCGCACCGGCGACTTCGTCGAGCGAGAGACTCGCCTCCTGGAGCGACTCGGCCATCTCGGCCGAGACAGCGGCGACACTTTCGGACGAAGCCGTGAGCCCTTGCACGGCGTCCTGCACCGGGCGTGTCACAGAGCGGCGGGTGATCAGCCAGATCACGCCGAAGCCGAGCACGATCACGACCGCGCACACGGCGGCGTTCATGAAACGCTGGCGGCGCGTGGTCTCGGAGACGTCGTTGAGCGACGTATTCAAATGGGCGGCACTCACATCCGCCGCCTGCGCGAGCAGTGCGCGGGTGCGGGTGGTGAGTTCGGAAAAATTCTGCGCCTGGGCCTGCACCTTTTCACGGGTTTCATCGGTCTGCGTGCTAAACGCGCGGTAGGTGTCGTTGCCGAGCACACGGTGCGCGGCGACTTCCTTGGCGGCCGCTGCGAAAGGATTGTCACCGTCCGTCTGGAACGCGGCGAGCCGGGTGAGTTGAGCCACGGCCTGATCGCTTTTCTTGGATGCAAGTCCGAGCACTTCCTCGTCACCGGTCATGGTGGCGTCGGTGTAGAGCTTCGCGGCCTCGTCGAAGGTGAAGAGCGCGGTGCGACTCTCCATCGCGAGTGGAAATTGAGCGGCGGATACGTGCTGGAGCCGTGCCTCGGCGCGCATACCGGCGACAAAACTGAAGCCGATGGAGGCGAGATACCCGGCCACGAGTATCGTGACGCCGAGGAGGATTTTCTTTTCGATGCTGAGAGAGCGAAACATGGCGGGCAGGCCTTTTGCGGGGTACCGGCTCGCGAAAGCCGGAAGGCGCGGCGGCAGGCAAACGCCGCCGCGCACGAAGCGGTTATTTGATCGCGATGACTTTCACTTTATCGGTGGCGCTTTCCTTCGCCACGTAACCGAGCGAGCCCGGATTTTTAGAGACGTAATCGATCACGTCCGCATCGGTCTTGGCCGAAGCGGGCGGCATGCCCTTGCCGGTGAAGACGAGCTTCTTCCAGTACTTGTCGAACTGGTCGGCGGAGCGCTGCGTGTGGTCGCGGATGACTTTGTCGTTAACCGCGCCCTCGGTGAGGACGACGAGCTTGATCACGCCGCCGCTCTCCCACTTGGTTTTGTTTCCAAGGAGGATGGCTTTGACGTCGTCTGCGCCGAGCGAGGCATCGGTGGTGGCGGTATTCGTGATGAACACGGCGTCCTGAGCGTGAGCGGCGAGCGCCAGTCCGAAGAGGGCGGTCGCGAGCAAGAGAAGGCGTTTCATGGAGAAATTCTTTTCTGGTTCAGGTGACGGCTCAGAAGCTGAACGTGGTTTTCACCACGAAGTAGTTCCATTTGGGATCGGTGGCGCCGAGGTTACGGTCGCCGACGATGTCGAGCTTCGCGAGTCCGTCCATCGCGTGAGCCTCGATTTTGAAAAGCCAGTTGTCGGTTAGCGCGTAGCTCGCGCCGAGAGCGAGGTCATCGACGGAGGTGTATTTGTCATCAAGCGGGTCTTTGTTGTCCGGATCGAAATCGCTTTGAGCGTAGTAAACACCAACGCCGAGCTTGTCAGTCGCCTGGTAGGTGACCTGCGCGTACCAGCTCTGCTCTTCCGACTCCACGGGTGAGCGGTTCACGCCAAGAGCGGGCAGCGAGGTGACTCCCTCATTCTGAGTTAATTTGTACTCTGCGGCGGCGACCCACTTATCGCGGGTGTACTCGACCGCAAAAACCTTCACGGTCACATCGACTTCGGAGGAGCCACTCGTGCCGGCGAAAAGGCCGGAGTAATCCCACGTGCCTGCGCCGTAGAAGAAATCGATCTGGTCCGCCGCCTGCGTGGAGTAGCCGGTTTCCACAAGGCCCGCGCGGGTTTGCACGCGACTATTGAGGACGAGGCCCGGCAGATAGTTGTGCGTGTAGACGAACTTGAGGCCCTCCAGCGGCGTGTTCCAAGTGAGTGCGCCACCGTAAACTTTGTCGAGGTCCGCGCCCTCCGCCACTGTGATGCTGGCGAGGCCCTTGGCGAAGGGAGACTCCCCATCGATGTTGCTCATCCAGCCGCCGAATACCTGATACTCAAGGCTGCCCGCCTTTCCCAGCGCGGCAGAGCCGTAAAGGCCCAGCCCATTGTAGCCCGTGCTCAACGAGCGAAGCCCGCGTGGATAAAAATTAAGAGGAAGCGAGGCAAAGGTGCGGATCTGGTCGAGATCCTGGACTTCGCCATACATGCCCTGCGGCAGCTTGTTGCGGCCCGCGCGCAAACCGATGTATTCGCTAAACGAATAATCGAGCGTCGCGAAATCGAGAGTAAGGTCGCTGTAGCCGGCGAGATCGTAGGCATAAACCTGGGCCGCCGCGCGCAGGCCGTTTTCGAAGCGGTAGGTGCCGTTGAGCGTCAGCTCCTGGGCGATCATATCGAAGTGATCCGCGGTCTCCCCATAGTAATCATATTGGTCGGAGTAAGCGCCGGTGGCGCTCAGCGAGCCGTGAATGGCGATGCCACCGGCATCGATTGCGGAGACCGTGCCGGTCGTGGCCAGAGCGGCCAGCGTCAGCGCGGGAAGAGAGCGGAGCGTTTTAATCATGAGTCAGGGAAAACCTCCCCTACGTCCCGCTTTGCGCGTGACTTGAGGTAAAACAGCTCGTGTCCGCCCCGCGCCAAAAAAAGGCCCGGCCGCTGCTTGCGCACACGGCCGGGCTGACCACAACACCTGCAAAATTCGCGGCTCAACGGTTGGGGCTGATCCGCGAGGGGCGACAGCATCACTTGTCGCTTTATGCAGACACTATCGGCCCCTCTTGCACACGACTTGAGGCCCCATTGTGAGAAAAAGTCGTGAACGATCCCCGCGCCCGATTCCCCGCCACCACCACGCCTACCCCAAATTTCGCCCGCCCCCAAATTTCTAATGTCGAATACGTGCCTCCACTTCGTTCTAGTCCCGCCCCTCCGACACCATGAACGCGCCCGCCACCACTCCCTCCATCCCACTTTCCGCTCCTAGTGCCCCGGCCGCGACGCGTACCACCGATCTTGAGATCAAAGACGCCCACCTCATCTTCGAAGCCGTCTGGCAGGATCTCGAAACCGATTTCCGCCGCGAAGACCTCCGCTTCCCCAAGGAATTCATCCTCCTCGGCGGCGCACCCGGCGCCGGCAAAGGCACCAACACCGCCTTCATCCTCAAAGCCCGCGGCCTCACCTGCCCGCCCATCGTCGTCTCCGCCCTCCTCGACACCCCCGAGGCCAAACGCATCAAGGACGCCGGCCACATGGTCGGCGACCGCGAGGTCATCGGCATCCTCCTGCGCCAGCTCCTCCGCCCCGAATACCGCGACGGCGTCATCCTCGACGGCTTCCCCCGCACCAAGGTCCAGGTCGAGTGCCTCAAACTCCTGGTCAACAAACTCCACCAACTCCGCAGCGAATTCATCCACACCCCGCTCGGCATCCACTTCCGCCAGCCCACCATCCACAGTATGGTCCTCTTCGTGGACGAAAAAGAATCCGTCGCCCGCCAGCTCAAACGCGGCCGCGAGATCCGCGACCACAACGAGGAAGTCCGCCGCACCGGCGTCGGAGAACTCCAGGAAGAACGCGCCACCGACTACGACGCCACCCTCGCCCAGCGCCGCTACCGCGTATTCAAAGAGCAAACCTGGTCAGCCCTCCAGTCCCTCAAGGAGATCTACCACTACCACTTCATCAACGCCCAGGGCTCCTTTGAAGAGGTGGAGCAAAACATCCTCCGCGAGCTCAAGTACCAGAGCTCCCTCGAACTCGACCCCCGCACCTACGACCGCCTCCGCAGCCTCCCCCTCGCCAGCGACATCATCCTCCACGCCCGCCAGGAAATGGTGAAACGCCTCGACGCCTACGAATTCGAGCAGTCCGACCTCTTCGCCCGCGTCGTCACCTTCGTGGAGAAAAAACTGATGCCCATCGTGCATCGCCACGCCATCTCCGGCGTCGCCCTCATCAATACCGAGGACCCCGTGCTCGATGACTCCCTCGCGCTCGCCATGCTCATCGATATTTTCTCCGAACGCGGCTACCACGCCGTCGTCGATCTCCACCGCATCGAAGTCCCCGAAAAATTCGACCTCACCACCGGCCTCATCAAATGCCGCGTGAAAAAAGTCTTCCGCCTCCAGATCCGCTTCCACGGCTCCGAAATCCGCCGCGGCTGAGCCCCACCTCCGAGGTGGAACGCGCCAGCCCCGGCGCGTTGCTCGAAGGCGCGGCACTTGGTAAGTGCCGTTCCGGTGCAGAGCGTCACGCATCATTATCCCCGCGATTCTCCACCGCCCGCTTTCCTGTTAGCCGCGCCCCCATCTGGCTTCTGGCTTCTGGCTTCTGGTCATTGGTCATTGGTCATTGGTCATTGGTCATTGGTCATTGGTCATTGGTCATTGGTCATTGGTCATTGGTCATTGGTCATTGGTCATTGGTCATTGGTCATTCCCGGCCGTCCGGCCGGGAACCTTCCTCATATTTATTTTACACTGATTTAACTGCGCCCGACTTTGTCCGATAAACGTAACGCACAGCCATGAACGCACCGGTCGCCCAACGCCTCCTTCCCACCACCGCCGCCCCTCCCGCCCAGCCGCCGGATTCCCGTTCACGCGCCCCGCGCTCGTGACCCTCCTCGCCGCCCAGCCCATGCCCGATACCACGCCCTTCGCGGATCTTCCTCCCGTGATCGTGGCCATGCTGCGCGATGAAGCCACCCTCTCCGTCGCCATCAACGTCCTCGACGACAGCCGCCGCGATAACCTTACCCGCACCGAGGAAATCAACGCCCGCAAACCCTCCTTCGGCGGCCTCCTTTCCTCGAAAAAAGACCGCGAAGATTACCACGCCGCGCTGAAAAACGTGCAGCTCCAGCTCGCCTCGATCGACGCCCTCCGCTCCCGCGCCAATCTCGCCCGCGAACGCATCCAGCCCATCCTCCGCGTCGCCCTCGTTCAACACCTCGGCGCCAGCGATCCCGCCCACCGCCAGGGCCTCCGCGCCTCCCGCTTCCACGAACACTGGCACCGCTGCCACGCCGTGGTCGGCGACCGCGTCAAAGGCTTCCTCCGCGACCTCCGCGAAGCCCAGGCCGCCTTCGCCGAAGACGCCCGCACCGCCCGCGCCCGCCCCTCGAGCAACGCCACCTGGAAACTCACCACCGTCCGCTCCGCCGCCGCCGAACTCGAACGCGCCCTCAACGACCTCAACGCCACCGCCGCCGAACACGCCGCCGCCGTCGCCAACACCCCCTTCGCCGCCAGCAGCCTCCCCGTTGTCGAGCCCTGGCACTGCATCCAGCGCATCGATAACATCGGCGTCCGCACCATGCCCGAAGCCGCCGCCGAAGCCGCCAAAATGCTGGCCGAATTTAACGACGTGAAAAAGCCCGCCCTCGAAACCCTCGAAGGCCGCTACCAGGCCGCCGCCGTCGAACACGCCCACCTCGCCGAAACCAGCCTCCGCGCCCGCTGGAGCGAACTGCTCGTGTACGCCGAAACCCACCTCGTCACCGACGCCGAGCTCGAACCCGCTCTCGCCGACATCGAGCGCCGCCTCCTCGATTCCGAGACGGCCCGCCTTAACTCCCAGCTCGACCAGCAAGCCTTCCGCCACGAGCCCTAAGCGCCGCAGAATGCCCGGCCCCGCTCCCGCGCTTGCCCCGCCGCTTTCCGCGTGGATGCTCCGCCCGCGCATGACCGCCTCCGACCTCGCCCGCCTCGCCTGGCTCCGCCGCCTCCGCGCCCGCTTGTTCCGCCTCACGCACCGCACGCGTATCCGCCGTTCGGGCACCGGTCAGCGCGTCGCACTCAACGACGCCCTCCTCCACCGCTGCGACATCGAACTCTCCGGCCCCGGCCACACCCTCATCATCGAGCCCGGCGCCCGCCTCTGGGATGTCACCCTCCGCCTCATCGGTGAAAACCACACCGTCATCATCGGCTCCCACGCCCGCCTCCGCGGCGGCCACTTTCTCGTCGAAGACCGCGGCGGCCGCCTCGAAATCGGCGGTAACACCACAATGTTCACCCCCATGGTCGTCTGCAGCGAAGGCGGCGCGATCCGCATCGGCCGCGACTGCCTCGTCGCCTACGGCCTCGACCTCCGCAACAGCGACGGCCACAGCGTCCTCGACGCCACCACCCGCCAAAGAGTCAACCCCGCCGCCGACACCACGCTCTCTGACCACGTCTGGATCGGTAACAACTGCCAGATCATGAAAGGTGTCACCATCGGCACCCACAGCATCGTCGCCTCGCGCGCCGTCGTCACCAAAGACGTCCCGCCCTACACCCTCGCCGCCGGCCTCCCCGCCAAAATCCTCCGCGAAAACGTGGACTGGGACCCGCAACGGCTGTGAGCCACTCACCCCGAGACCAAAAATTAAACACCTTCCCGCACGACACCGCCCAACGCTCATTTCCGTCGTAGGGCCTCAGTTCACCTGAGGCCGTTGCGCATCAAATCACAGCCACACTCCAACAACTAAGTGGATGCCAACAACACCGTCCTGCCAAAAATGAATACTGCCCCTCCTAACCTCGCCCGAGGTGAAGTGATTTCAAAGATTCATTGGGGCGCTGAGCTAGACGACGTCATCGAGCTGCTACGATCCAAGTATCACATCGTCGGCATCGAAGCCGATGCGCTGATTGAAGAGGCCATCGCTATCCGGAAAGCCGAGGTACGAAAGAAAGCAGCCGTCAGATTGGCATTCGCCCTCGTTGGACTGATTATCTCGCTCACCTATTTCGGTATTCAGTACTTCGGCGGATTTATTCGCATTGGATTTGGACTCATCCTGATGGGCTCACTTGGGCTCACCAGTCTGACGGTCGCTTGTCGCAATATAGTCCGCGCGTTTACCGGTGAATCCTCGGGCCCTGTATGAAAAACAGAAAGAGCCCAACCAGAGGACAAACCATGCGGGCGCTGCTTCTACTACTCCTCGTCGTTTTTGCATGCGGCGGATGCCAGGAGGACTTTCAAGCCTTCGACTGCGAAGTGGAAATTCTCGGCTCATTACCGCCGACCGAATCTACGCAAGAAGCCAACGCAGTCCTCTTTCGCGTTCTGATCCCAGCCAAAGCCTCCGGGAAATACGGAGTAGCGTTCACGACGCTCAGTCGCGACGCCGTGGAGAAAAAGAAAGGCATGATTTTCAAGATCCGGCGCCTAGGGAAGTGGCGGCACCTGTTGACCGACTCCCCTCCGACTCGCGCCTCCGTGAGCAACGGCGAGGATTTCTTCTCTACGGCAGTTCAGAAATGAAAATGCAGTCCGCCAGCAGGGATAAGATGCCATAAGAACTCCGGTCCCGCCCCTACCCCATCGCCCCCCAAAGCCCTGCCACCACAACCAGTTCACTCCCCCGGACAAAAATCTGGCCCATCCCGCGCTTTCGCGCCTTCTTCGAGCCATGTCTGCCGTCCGCCTCCATCATCACCCGCAGCCCGGCTCTGCCCGCACCAACGCCTCCCACGGCCCGCTCCTCGTCGCCACCGCCCGCGCCTGACCGATGCCCACCCCGCTCGTCAGCATCTGCATCCCCGCCTACAAAGCCGGGCCCTTCATCTACGAAACCCTCCTCAGCATCCACGCGCAGACCTTCACCGACTGGGAGGTCATCGTCATCGAAGACGGCTCCAAGGATAACACCGAGCAGATCGTCCACGCCTTCGCCGAAGCCTCCACTCAACCCGTCGGCTTCCAGCGCCACACCGTCAATCAAGGCCTGCCCGCCACCCGCAACACCGCCATCGCCGCCGCCCGCGGCGAATGGATCGCCCTCATCGACTCCGACGATCTCTGGACGCCCCACCACCTCGAACACGCCGTCGCCCACGCCCGTAAATCCGGCGCCGACCTCGTCCACACCGGCGTCATCATGTTCGATAGCGACACGGGTAAAGACCTCGAACTCCGCGTCCCCTCCGCCGCCGCCATCGCCGCCCTCCCGCTCTCGCTCTTCCGCGGCGACTACCCGATCCAGCCTTCCTCCACGCTCATCCGCCGCGACACCCTCACCAAGGCCGGCGGCTTTGATCCAAAATGCCGATACGTCGAGGACCGCGAGCTCTGGTGCCGCCTCGCCCGCGCCGGCGCCCGCATCAGCTACGTCGATGCGCTCACCTGCCGCTACCGCCAGCACGCCGGCGCCATGACCAAAAACGCCCCCGCCATGGCCCTCGGTGTCGCCGAGGTCTTCGAGCGCAACACCGACTGGGCCGCCATCCCGCTCGAAATCCGCCGTGAACGCGCTTCCTCAGCCTGGCTCGACGCCGGCCGCCTCATCCTGCGCACTGATCCCCGCACCGCCCGCGCCTATTTCGCCAAAGCCCGCCGCCACTCTCGCGCCCCGCGCATCCTTGCCTACAGCGCCGCCGCCTTTCTTCTCAGCCTCGTCAAAGGCAGACCGCCCCAACCGTCCTCGTGAACAACCTAAACACCATCGCCGCCTGCACGCTCTTCGAGGGCGATTACCACACCGGCGCCGGCGCGCTCGCCAACTCCCTCCACGCCTCCGGCTATCGCGGCACTTTCTGGGCCGGCTACCGCGGCGCACTCCCGCCGTGGGCCGCCACCGCCCGCGCCGACGGCCCGCACATTCACCGCTTCACCGCCGCCCCCGATTTCGAGATCGCGTTCGTCTCCCTCGAATCCGCGCCGCATTTCGCGTATCATAAACCTGAATTCCTCCAGCGCCTCCTCCGCGAGCTCGCCCCCGAAGCCACCGCCGCGATCTACCTCGATCCCGACATCGTCGTGAAATGCCCGTGGTCGCTCTTCACCGACTGGCTCGATGGCGGCGTCGCCCTCGTCGAGGACATCAACCCGTCCCTCCCCGCCCGCCATCCGACCCGCCTCGCCTGGCTCCGCGTCCTCGCCGCCCGCGGCCTCGCCCCGCGCCGCGAACTCCACCGCTACTACAACTCCGGCTTCATCGGCCTCCCGCGCACCCACGCCGCCTTCCTCGGCGAATGGCAGCGCACCATGTCCATCGTCCGCGAAGTCCTCGGCTCTCAGCACCACCACATCAAAGCCGGCAGCGCCACCACCCTCTTCCACTCCACCGATCAAGACGCGCTCAACATGGCGCTCATGCTCACCGACACCCCGATGAACACCACCGGCCCTGAGGCCATGGATTTCGTCATCGGCGGTCATTATCTCTCGCACGCCGTCGGCACGCCCAAACCCTGGCAGGGCAGCCCGCTCCGTCAGGCCTTGCGCGGCTATCCGCCCTCCGTCTCGACCAAATCCTTCTACCAACACACCGCCGCGCCCATTGCCCTCTTCAGCCCTTCCGACCTGCGCAGCCGTCAGCGCTCCCTGTCCTTAGCCGCGCTCATCGGGCGTTTTTACCGACGCGCCTGAGCATGAGCGCCTTTCAGCAAAACCCTGAGCAACGCTTTGCCATCCGCCCTGTCTGCGCGCCTCTATGAATCTCCTGTTTGTGTGCACTTCCTTGGAGCCAGGTCGCGATGGCGTGGGTGACTACACGCGCCTGCTCGCCAGCGCCTGCGCCGATGCCGGTCACACGTGCGCGCTCCTGGCGATCAATGACGGACACTTGAAAGACTCCACGCCCGTCGTGCAGGAAACCCAGTTCGAGCGCGGCCACACTTTTCCGGTCCTGCGTCTCTCGCCCGATAAACCGTGGACCGCGCGCTACGAACACGCGCAGAGCTTCGTGGCCACCCACGCCCCCGAATGGGTGAGCTGGCAGATCGTGCCCTATGGTTTTCACCCCAAAGGAATCATCCCCGACTCCGCCTTTGAATTCGCCCGCCTCGGCGAAGGCCGCCTCAACCACCTCATGCTTCATGAGCTCTGGATCGGCCTGTCCTTGGGCGAGCCGCTCAAGAACCGGGTCTATGGATTTCTCCAGCGCCGCGCGTTGATGGCCTTTATTCAATGCCTTGCCCCCGCTCTGATCGACACGTCCAATCCGGCGTATCGCTCGGTGCTCGTCCACGAGGGCTGCACTCCCGGCGTTCTCCCGCTGTGCGGCAACATCCCGATCGAGCCCATGCCCCCCGTGCCTCGCGGCGATGAATGGGTCGGCGGCATTTTCGGAACCGTGCACACCCAGCTCGATCCCCGTCCCTGCATCTCCGCGCTGGCCAGAGGCGCCAAGGCGTCGAAACGAACCCTGCGCATCCTGGGATTCGGAAGACTCGGGGCGTATGGCGACAAACTCTTCGCGCAGTTAAAAGACGAATACAGCCACCGCAGCATCGTGATCGAAAATCTCGGCGAGCGCCCCCAGGCCGAGGTCTCGCGGCTCCTTCAGTCCCTCGACTTCGGCATCGGCACGCACCCGTGGGCATTGATCGGGAAAAGCGGCGCCGTCTCCGCCATGCTCGACCATGGCATCCCCGTCATCGTCCCGCGCGACGACTGGTCCCTCCGCCGTCCACCCACCCCGCCACCACTGCGGGATTCGTTGATCGTCCGTCTTTCCGATACGCCGTCCGAATTGATGGCCGGCTGGCTCTCGCGCCGCCGCCCTCCGCAATCCCGCCTGCCCGCGCTCGCCGCCGCTTTCCTCTCCCGCCTCAACCGCGTCGCCGATCCCGCGCCTCACCCGCAGTGAACCTCCTTTTCTACGTCCCCCAGATGGCCGCTTACGGCGGCATGGAACGCCACGTCTGCGTCCTCGCCCAGGAGGCCGCCGCCCGCGGCCACCGTGTCCGCTTCTTAACGACGAGCGACTCCCTCAACGCCCCCGCCCGCGCCGCCCTCGCCGCCGCCGGCATCGACTTCCGCGAACTCGCCCAACCGCGCGGCCAGGCCTCCAAACTCCAAAAACTCCTCTGGCTCTGGCGCGAAACCCTTCGCGCCCGCTCCACGAAATGGGACCTCATCTACACCAACGGCCAGAGCGCCCTCGCCAGCATCGTCTGGAAATCCGCCCGCTCCTCCACCCGCATCGTCCATCACCACCACACCGCGGCCGACGCCGGTGAACAGGCTTCCTGGGCCCCCGGCTTCCGCCGCGTCCTCGAGCGCGCCCCCGAGATCGTCGCCTGCTCCGAAGCCACCCGCGCCGGCATCGAGCAGGCCATCAACCGCCGCACCGGCGTCCGCTTCCTCCCCTACTTCACCGCCTGCCCCGTCGCCCGCGAACAAGTCTCCGACCCCGCTCCCGACGCCACCCGCCCGCTCGCCATCGGCTTCCTCGGCCGCCTCGTCTCCACCAAGGGCATCGACATCCTCTGCGCCCTCAGCCTCCGCCCCGAACTCGCCGGCGTCTTCTGGCACATCCACGGCGAAGGCCCCGAGTATCCGCCATCCCACTTCGAAAAATTCCCCTCCATCCGCTACCACGGCCCCTACCGCGACCTTGCCCGCCACGGCGAAATCCTCCGCTCGCTCGACGCCGTCGCCCTCTTCTCCATCCACAACGAGGGTATGCCCCTCAGCCTGATCGAGACCATGTCCGCTGGCCTCCCTTGGATCGCCACCGACCGCGGCGGCACCCGCGAGATCGCCCGCGTCCCCGCCAACTGCGTCGTCCTCGATCACCCGTGCTCCGTCGAGAGCGCCCTCATCGGGGTCCTCGAACTCGTCCGCCGCCTCCGCTCCGGCCAGACTTCCCGCCTCACGCAACGCGCCGCCTACGACGAATACTTCGCGCCGCCCGTCGTCTCCCGCCTGTGGTTTAACTATTTCGAAAAATCACCCACGTCCGCCGCCCACTCCGGTTCATGAATCTGCGCGCCCACGTCATCACGCCGCTCCGCCGGAGCGCCCGCCGCCTCGCCCGCCTCCTCCGCCTCGCGCGCATCTACAGCCTCGCCGGCCCGCGCGAACTCGCTTTCACGCGCACCCGCCTTCAGCTGCCCCGCAATCAACTCTTCCCCCTGCGCTCCTCCCAGGCCGATGGCGTCTCCGTGCGCTTCGTCGAGCCCGAGGAACCGTTCACGCGCCCGCTCCCGCATATGCCGGGCGAGCCCGTGCCTCATCCTAATTTCGTCAAACACAGCCGCGGCATTCACCCCGCCTCGTTTGTTGCCGAGATCACTGGCGCTCGCATCTGGGGTTACTACGACTCCGCCGTCCTCACCGCCGATGGACGCCTCATCCCCGAACTCTCCAAAGACATGTGGGGCGACCCCGCGATTCATCCCATCTTCGCGCACGCACACTTCCCGCGCCCGCGTCAGCTGAGAGGCCGCACCCTGTCTCTCATCACGCCCGAAGCCTCCGGTAATTATCACCACTGGATGATCGACCTGCTTCCTCGCGCCGGCCTCGTTCAACGCGCCGGCTGGGATCTCAACGCCTTCGACCAGATCCTCATCAAACACCGCGGCTACCCTTTCCAAAAAGAGGTTTTCGCCCGCCTCGGCATCGACGAATCAAAGATCATCCGCGTCAACGACACCGACCACTTCCAGGCCGACTCGCTCATCGTCCCCTCCTTCCACCACGACAGCACCCTCGTCAACAAAGCCGACCTGAACTACGTCCGCAGTCTGTTCGTCCCCGCCGCCCCGCCGCCTCCGCGCCGCCGCCTGTATTTGGGCCGTCGCGACGCCGCCCACCGCCGCGTCCTCAACGAAGACGCACTCCTCGCCCTCCTCAAAACCCACGGCGTCGAAGAGGTCTCCATGTCCGGCCTCTCCATCGCCGACCAGGCCCGCCTGCTCTCCGACGCCTCCGTCGTCATCGGCCCCAACGGCTCCGCCCTCGCCAACCTCATCTTCGCCCAGCCTTCCTGCCGCGTCATCGAGTTCTTCGCCCCCGCCTGGGTCGTCCCCTACAACTGGATGATCGCCTCCCACCTTGGCTGCGACGTCACCGTCCTCGTCGGCAAAGGCCCGCGTCCCGATCCGAAAAACGCGCCCCCCGGCATCAAAGACGACGTCGATCTCGACCTCGACCTCCTCGAAAAAGCCCTCGCCTCGCTTCCGAAACCCTGACGCCGCCCTGGGAGCGCTCTTCCCTCGCCGCACCCGCCGCTCCGTATTCAAACTCCCCCGTCGCTCATCCTTCATTCACTGGTCATTGGTCACTGATCATTGGTCATTTCTCCCCTTCTCCTGTGCTCCTCTTCACCCATCCCACCGGCAACGCCAACGTCCGCCACGCGGCCCTCGGCCTCCACCGCGCCGGCCTCATCGGTGAATTCTGGACCTGCCTCAACTACACCGGCGCCAGCCCACTCTCCAAACTCCTCCCCGGCAGCCTCCGCACCCAGCTCGCCCGCCGCTCCTTCCCCGACGAACTCCAAAACGTCCTTCACGCCCACCCCTTCCGCGAAGCCGCCCGCCTCTTCGCCCATCGCGCGAAACTCAAATCCCTCGTCCGCCACGAGACCGGCCTCCTCAGCGTGGACGCCGTCTATCACTCCCTCGACCGTCAGGTCGCCCGCCGCCTCCGCCAGAGCGACTTCACCGGCGTTTACGCCTACGAGGACGGCGCCGCCCTCAGCTTCCGCACCGCCAAAAAACGCGGTCAGAAAACCCTCTACGACCTCCCCATCGGCTACTGGCGCGCCGCCCGCGACGTCCTCCTCGAAGAAGCCCAACGTCTCCCCGCCTGGGCCTCCACCCTCATCGGCAACGACGACAGCCCCGCCAAGACCGCCCGCAAAGACGAGGAGCTAGCCCTCGCCGACCGCGTGTATGTAGCCTCCAGTTACACGCTGAAAACCCTCGCCTCCGCCCCCGGCTTCACCGCCCCCGTAGAGGTCATCCCCTACGGCGCCCCCGCCCGCCTCCCCGGCGCCCCCGTCCGCACACCCCGCGACGGCACCGGCCCCCTCCGCGTCATCTTCGTCGGCTCCCTCGGCCAGCGCAAAGGCCTCTCCTACCTCTTCGACGCCTGCCGCTCCCTCGGCTCCGCCGTCGAGCTCACCATCATCGGCACCCTCCCGCTCCAGCAGTGCCCCGCCCTCGAAACCGAGCTCAAACGTGAACGCGTCCGCTGGATTCCTTCCTGCCCCCACTCGCAAGTCCTCGCCGAGATGGCCGCGCACGACGTCTTCGTTTTCCCCTCCCTCTTTGAAGGCTTCGGCCTCGTCCTCCTCGAGGCCATGGCCATGGGCCTGCCCATCATCGCCACCCCCCACACCGCCGCCCCCGACCTCATCGCCGACGGCCAGGAGGGCTTCCTCGTTCCCATCCGCTCCTCCGAAGCCATCGCCGAAAAACTTTCCCTCCTCCACCACGACCGCGAACTCATCAACACCATGGGCGCCCGCGCCGCCTCCCGCGCCGCCACTTTTACTTGGGAAAACTATGGTAAACGTCTCGCCGCGAGCGTCTCCCGGGCTTGCCAAGCCCCCGCCACTCACGGGTAATCCCGCCATGCCGCAGCCAGGTCGACCGCCCGCCTCCTTCTCATGATGCCGTCCACCCGGTTCATCAAATGGGGCATCTGGGCCTACCTGATCCTCCTCGTCTTTGAAGGCGCTCTCCGCAAATGGGTTCTCCCCGGTGCCGCCGACATCCTCCTGATCATCCGCGACCCCGTCGTCCTCGGCGTGTACGCCCTCGTCCTCGTCGAAGGCCGCTTCCCGCGTAACGGCTTCATCTCCTTCACCATTGCCCTCGCCCTCGCCTCCGGCGTCTTCGCCTTCATCGGCGGCCACGCCAACATCCTGGTCACCGCCTACGGCATCCGCACCAACTACCTCCACCTCCCCTTCATCTGGGTCATGGCCGATTACCTCGACCGCCGCGACGCCCGCCGCATGGGCTACGCCATCGTCGCCCTCGCCATCCCCATGACCATCCTGATGGTCATGCAAAACCGCTCGGGCGCAGATGCCTGGGTCAACCGCGGCGTCGGCGGCGGCGAAGGCGGCGGCATCCACGGCGCCATGGGCCGCATCCGCCCCCCCGGCTTCTTCTCCTTCATCACCGGCCCCATGGTCTTCTTCCCCGTGGCCACCGCCTTCCTCCTCTCCTTCGTCATCGAGAAAAATAAACTCTGGACCTGGCTCTTCCTTATCACCGCCGGCCTCTGCGTCGCCCTCGCCCTCCCCATCTCCATCAGCCGCGGCGTCATGGTCATCTGCGCCTTCGTCTTCGCCGCCTTCCTCGCCTGCATCATCCTCAAAGGCGCCTTCACCGCCGCCTTCGCCCGCGCCCTTGTCGGCTGCCTCCTCGTCCTCGTCGTCCTCCGCTTCATGCCCGTCACCAGCGAAGCCTGGACCGTCTTCATGGACCGCTGGGACACCGCCGCCGCCGAATCCCAAGGCGACGCCTGGGGCAGCCTCACCTCCCGCATCAGCGCCGGCTTCACCGCCCCCTTCGACCTCATGCTCGACGTCCCCTTCTTCGGCCAGGGCATCGGCCTCGGCTCGAACGTCGCCTCCAAACTCATCTCCGGCCAGATGGGCTTCCTCCTCGCCGAAGACGAATGGAGCCGCGCCATGATGGAGCTCGGCCCCCTCCTCGGCCTCGGCTTCATCGGCCTGCGCGTCGCCCTCTGGGCCTACCTCCTCCGCCTCTCCTGGCGCGCCCTCCGCCAACGCGGTGACTTCCTCCCCATGCTCGTCACCACCGCCAGCTTCCCCCCTCTCGTCCTTCAACAATGGTCCCAAGCCACCCAGCTCGGCTTCGCCATCTTCGACGCCGGCCTCGCCCTCGCCCTCATCAACCACCCCGAACTCCCGGAATCCGACGACGACCAAGAAACCTCCGATGAAGACTCCGACGATGAAGACGATGAATCCGCCGATAACGACTCCGACCCTCACGACCCTGACGACGACACCCCCGCCGAGCCCACCGAAGACGAAAAACGCCGCCGTCGCCTGCGAGGCCTCGCGTGAACGCCCCTAAAAAAATCGTCCTCGTCGGCAACTTTCTGCCCGACCGCCAGGAAAGCATGGTCCGCTTCGAACGCGCCCTCGCCGACGGCTTCACCGCCCGCGGCTTCGCCCTCGAGGCCATCCGCCCCGAGCCCCGCTTCGTGAAACTCGGCCCCAAGTACCGCTACGGCGGCCTCCCCAAATACCTCGGCTACCTCGATAAATTCGCCCTCTTCCCCCGCCGCCTCCGCCACCTCGCCCGCCACGCCGCCCCCGGCACCGTCTTTCATATCACCGATCACGGCAACGCCGTGTACGCCCCCCACCTGCGCTCCGTCCCGCTCCTCGTCAGCGTCCACGACCTCCTCCAGATCCGCTCCGCCCGCGGCGAATTCCCCCAAAACCGTATCGGCCGCTCCGGCGCGAAATACCAGGAGTGGATTCTCCGCAACCTCGCCCGCCTCCGCGCCGCCGCCTGCATCTCGCAAAAAACCCGCTCCGACCTTCAGCAGCTCACCGGTCTGGCCGATGCTTCCGTCGCCGTCGTGCCCATGTCGCTCAATTATCCGTACCGTCCGCTGCCCTCCACCGAGGCCGCGCCCCTGCTCGCACGCGCCCTCGCCCGGCACCACCTGCGCTGGCCCGCCGCTGAATCCGCGACCCCTCCCCCGTTCCTCTTCTGCATCGGCGGAGCCCAGTGGTACAAAAACCGCACCGGCCTCATCCAGATCTTCGCCGCCCTCCGCCGCCTCCCCGGCAACCACCCCCGCACCCTCGTTTACGTCGGCCCCGCCTTCGACTCCGAGCAACAGGCCATCATCGACCAGCACTGCCTCCGCGAATCCATTATCCGGCTACCCGGCGTCGATAACGAAGAACTCCGCGCCACCTACTCCCTCGCCACCGGCCTCCTCTTTCCCTCCTGGGAAGAAGGCTTCGGCTGGCCCATCGCCGAAGCCCAGGCCTGCGGCTGCCCCGTCTTCACCACGCACCGCGCCCCCATGACCGAGGTCGGCGGTTCCGGCGCCACTTACTTCGATCCCACCGACCCCGCCGCCGCCGCCGCGATCATCGCCGCCTCCCTCAATGATCCCGCCCCTCTTCGCGCCGCCGGCCTCCTCCACGCCCGCCGCTGGGATCTGCAGGCCATGCTCGACGCCTACCTCCATCTCTACACGCTGCTGCTGGAAAATAACGGCCGGGAGCCGTTTCCGACCGCCGCATGAAAATCCTTCGTGTCATCGCCACCGTCGATCCTGCCACCGGCGGCCCCGTCGCAGGGATGCGCGCGATCACCCCGCTGCTCACCAAGCTCGGCCACCAGACAGATTTCCTCACCGTCGATGATCCCTTCGCCGGCTACCTCCAAAGCTGGGTCGGCCAGACCTTCGCCATGGGCCCGGCCAAAAACAGCTACGCCTATTCCCACCGCGTCCGCCCCTGGCTCGAAAAAAACATCTCCCGCTACGACGCCGTCGTCATCCACGGCCTCTGGCAATTCCTCGGCCTCACCGTCCGCTCCATCACCCGCGAAAAAAACGTCCCCTACTTCGTGATCCCTCACGGCATGTTGGACCCCACCCTCCGCAGCACCTACCCGGTCAAACACGTCAAAAAATGGCTCTACTGGCAGCTCGTCGAGCGCCGCATCCTCCGCGATGCCCGCGCCGTGTTCTTCACCTGCCAGGAAGAGCGCCGCCTCGCCCGTAAAACCTTCCCGCTCTACCACTGCAACGAACGCGTCATCGCCTACGGTGCCGCCCGCCCCGAAGGCTTCCCCGATAACTGGGCCGCCTCCTGGCGCACCCGCTGCCCCTCCGTCGCCGGCCACCGCTACTTCCTCTTCCTCGGCCGCATCCACTCCAAAAAAGGCGTCGAACTCCTCCTCCGCGCCTTCGGCAAAATCACCCGCACCTACGCCGTCAGCCACGGCGGCACCCCGCCCGATCTCGTTATCGCCGGCCCCTGCGTGGACGACCGCTACCTCGCCACCTTAAAAACTCTCGCCCAGGCCGAGGGCATTGGCCCTTCCGTTCACTGGCCCGGCATGTTGACCGGCGAAGCCAAATGGGGCGCCCTCGACGGCGCCGAAGCTTTCGTCCTTCCGTCATTCCAGGAAAACTTCGGCATCGCCGTCGTCGAAGCCCTCGCCTGCGGCACCCCCGTTCTCATCTCCAACCGCGTCAACATCTGGAACGAGCTCGAATCCGACAACGTTGCCCTCGTCGAACCGCCCACGCAGGAAGGCATCACCCGCCTCCTCGAACGCTGGCTCGTGCTCAGCCCCGACGCCCGCAACAAAATGGGCGAAGCCGCCAAGGCCTCCTTCGAAAAACGCTTCGAAATCGGCTTCGCCGCCCACCACCTCGCCGACCAGCTCTCCGGCCTAGTCTCCCAACGCCACACCACCACTCGCTAGACTAAAAACCGGCACCGAACTCACCGGGTAAACTCAACCATTCTGCACGCAATGCCTCGCTACGATAACCGCTGTTTCGCGCAAAACCACCGCGCACGTTGTGACCTCCCGCCGTCTCTGTGTCCGCACTCTGTGTCCTCTGTGGCACATGCCTTGGTCGGGAAACATTAAGCGTCGCCCGCTCCTTCGCACGTGCGCATCACCATCGTCCAAGGCCCCTTCCTCCCAGTCCCCGCCATCCTCGGCGGCGCCGTCGAAAAGGTCTGGCACTCCCTCGGCCAGGAATTCGTCCACCAGGGCCACGAGGTCACCCACCTCTCCCGCGCCCACCCCCAGCTCCCCCCCCAGGAAATCATCGGCGGCGTCCGCCACGAACGCTTCTCCGGCTTCGCCTCCCCCTCCTCCTTCGGCCGACGCCTGCTCTGCGACTTCTGGTACACCCTGCAAGTCCTCCGCCGCCTTCCTCCCGCGGATATCCTGGTCACGAATACATTCTGGCTCCCCGCTCTCTCCCGCAGTCGCTCCAAAGGCATCCCCTACGCCCACGTCGCGCGCTATCCGAAAGGCCAGCTCAAGCTCTACCGCCGCGCCATCCTCCAGACCGTCTCCGCCCCCATCCGCGACGCCATCCTCGCCGAGGAACCCCGCGCCACTGAACGCGTCCGCGTCATTCCCTACCCGCTCGCCGACCGCTACCTCCTCCCCGAAATTTCTCCCGCCGATAACACCCTCCTCTACGTCGGCCGCGTCCACCCCGAAAAGGGCGTCCGCCTCCTCATCGAAGCCTTCGCCCAACTCCCCGTCGAACTCCGCGCTCAGTGGCGCGTTAAAATCGTCGGCCCTTGGGAAACCGCTTACGGCGGTGGCGGCGAAAACCACCTCGCCGAATTGAAAGCCGCCGCCGCCCCCGTCGCCGACCGCATCGAATTCGTCGGCCGCGTCTTCGACGAAGCCAAACTCATCGAGCACTACCGCACCGCTCGCGTTTTCGTTTACCCGTCACTTGCCGAGAAAGGCGAAACCTTCGGCCTCGCCGCCCTCGAAGCCATGGCCGCCGGCTGCCTCCCCGTCGTCTCCAGCCTCGCCTGCTTCCAGGACTTCATCACCCCCGGCGAAAACGGCCTCGTCTTCAACCACCGCGCCCCCTCGCCCTCCGAGGCGCTCTCCCAAACCCTCTCGCGCATCCTCCCCGACCAGGCATCGACCGCCCGGATACGCCAGGCCGCCTGGACCACTGCCCGCAGCTACACCCTCCCCCGCATCGCCGGCCTCTTCCTCGACGACTTCGCCAGCCTCCTCCAGAGCCGATAATTCCCCTCCCCTTTCGTACATTTCGTGCTTTTCGTGGTTTCCCAACCGCCGCCATGACCGCCCAGCCCATCAAAACCCACGCGCAAGCCACGCCGTACGACTCGCCGTGGACGCTCCGCCAGCGCATCGCCGCGCTGCTCTGGGATTACGTGTGGGCGCTGTTCTGTTCCTGGACGCCCAAACCTCTCAACCCCTGGCGCCTCCTCATCCTCCGCCTCTTCGGCGCCAAACTCCACGGCACGCCCTTCGTCCATCAACGCGCCCGCATCCAGCTCCCGTGGAATCTCACGATGCACCACCGCGCCTGCCTCGGCGACCGCGCCAACGCCTACACCCTCGCCCCGATCACGATCGGTGAAGGTGCCACCATCGCACAAGAAGCCTACCTCTGCTCCGGCACGCACGACTTCTCCTCCCCCGCGCTCCCGCTCCAAACCAGCCCGATCACCATCGGCCGTGACGTCTTCATCGGCGCGCGCGCCATGATCCTCCCCGGCCTGACCATCGGTGACCGCGCCATCGTCGGAGCCTGCGCCGTCCTCACCAAAAACGTCCCTGCCTCAGCCATCGTCGCCGGCAACCCCGCCAAACCCATCGGCACCCGCCCTCCTCCCTCTTCCTAAAACTTCGCTCCGACCTTCGCGTCTTAGCATCTTCGCGATTCACCAAAACGTCGCCCACTTCCCGCCCGCACCTTTTCGCCTCGTGACCACTACCGCCAAAGTCCCCGTCTCCATCCTCATCCCGATCAAAAACGAGGCGTCCAATCTCCCGCGCTGCCTCGCCGCGCTTGCCTGGGCCGACGAGATTTTTGTGGTCGATTCCCACAGCACCGACGGCTCCCAGGCCATCTGCGAAAAAACCGGCGCTAAAGTCGTCCAATTCGATTTCAACGGCATCTGGCCCAAGAAGAAAAACTGGGCTCTCGAAAATCTCCCCTTCAAACACGAGTGGGTTTTCATCGTGGACGCCGACGAAGTCCTCCCGCCCGAGACCGGCCCCGAATTCGCCGCCCTCATCGCCGCCGACGGGCATGGGAAAAACGGATACTGGATCAACCGCCGCTTCATGTTCATGGGCCAGTGGCTGAAACACGCCTACTACCCCAACTGGAACCTCCGCCTCTTTAAGCACAAGCTCGGCCGCTACGAACGCCTCGTCGCCGGCGCCACCGGCAGCGGCGACAATGAGGTCCACGAACACATCGTCGTCCAGGGCGAGACCGGCCGCCTCAAGTCCGAGATGGATCACTACGCGTTTCCGTCGATCGATGTCTTCGTCGAAAAACATAACCGCTACTCCAACTGGGAAGCCGCGCTCGACACCCAGGAAGGCGCCCACGCCGCACAACACCTCCAGATGGGCGGCACCAAGTTCAAACGGAAGCTCAAGCAATTCGTCCGCCGCCTCCCCTTCCGTCCGACGCTCCGCTTCGTCTACGTTTACTTCTTCCAACTCGGCATCCTCGACGGCCGCGCCGGCTACTATTTCGCGAAGCTCCACGGCTTCTACGAATTCCTCTCCGTCGCCAAAGCCCAGGAACTCCGCCGTCGGAAAAAATCCGCCACCTCCTGACGCGCCCCGCGCGCCCCATTTTCCGCTTTAGGCGGGGAGTCCCCACCTCGCCGCCGCACTGTCGGTTGCCTTGAGGTAGGGCGGGGTAGCCTTAACCCCGCCGTCTGGATGCCGCCCGCGGCGTCTGCGCAAACGACTGCGCGATTAGGGTTTTACCTTCAGCCGCGCTCATCCGCGCCGATGAAGAAAATTCCTGAAAGCATCACTCACTCAGTTTCCGCCGCGCCACTGCACGCCCGAAATCCTCGCCGCGTCCAGGCCGGACACGCTGTACCCCGCACCTCTTCCATCGCCCGCATTCTCATCGTCCATGAAAACCCTCTCGATCGCCTCTTTCGTCGCCCGCATCTCGCGCAACCCGATGATCGCTCTCCGCTCGCTCGTCTTCGCCTGCGCGCTCCCCGCCGCGATCCACGCTGCCGCGCCCACCAGTGAAAACTTCGACGGCGTGACGTTGGTCAATGGTTACAGCTTGGGCACGACGGGCTTAGCGAGAGCCATCGATGACTGGACCTTCACCGTCCTCAACGCATCGGGAACCCAGGACGCTAATACGCAGATCGACGTCACCAAT
This sequence comes from Nibricoccus aquaticus, assembly GCF_002310495.1. Lineage (GTDB taxonomy): Bacteria > Verrucomicrobiota > Verrucomicrobiia > Opitutales > Opitutaceae > Nibricoccus > Nibricoccus aquaticus. Next base: position 1,644,346 of record NZ_CP023344.1, read on the forward strand.
CGCTCCAACGATACCTCGCTGGCAGATGATGGCTCGGACAACGCGGCACTCCTGGGCGGTAGTTACAGTGTAGCGACGGGCACCCAGGCTGCCGCGGTGTTGAAAGCGACGACAGGAGAGGAGTTTTCATTCAACTCGATTCGAGTGGAGACCGGGTATTCCGCAGGCAGCAATTACAGACTGGTCGGTTATCTCAATGGCAGCGCTGTTTCGGGCGCGACCCAGGATTTTACATCGGGGACTTACGGGTCAGGCGGGACGCTGGTCACGGTGTCGGGCTCTCAATGGCAATATGTCGATGAAGTCCGCATCGTTCGCCAGAATGGTGCCGCCGACATCTCGGTGTACATCGACGATATCGTGGTCAGCACAGCTGTTTTGCCCTCCACCATCACCTCCGCCACCTACGACGCCTCCACCGGCGCTCTCGCCGTCACTGGCGCCAACATGACCAACGGCGGCACCATCGACGTCACTAAACTTTCACTCACCGGCCAGGGCGGTAACACCTACACGCTGACCTCCGCCAACGTCACCGCCTCCAGCGCCACCGCCTTCTCCGTCGCCCTCAACGCCGCAGACAAACGCAACATCAACGGCCTCCTCAACAACAACGGCACCTCCTCCGTCGGCGGCACCCCCTACAACCTCGCCGCCGCCGCCAACTGGGACGCCACCGCCGCCGCCTCGGCCGATCTCACCGGCAACGGCGTCACCGTCTCCAACGTCACCTCGCCCACGATCACCTCCGCCACCTACGACGCCTCCACCGGCGTCCTCGCCGTCATCGGCACCAACCTCGTCAAAACCCCCGGCGCGACCAACGACATCACCGTCTCCGCCCTCACTCTCACCGGCGAAGGCGGCGGGACCCGCACCCTCTCCACCTCCGGCAACGTCGAGATCGCCAGCGCCACCAGTTTTTCCATCCCGCTTTCCGGTGCCGACATCGCCAGCGTTAACTCCCTGCTCAACAAAAACGGCACCAGCTCCACCGGCGGCACCACCTACAATCTCGCCGCAGCCGACGACTGGAACTCCGTCATCACCGGCGGCAACACCGCCGACCTCACTGGCAACGGCATCACCGTCTCCAACGCCTTTCCCATCATCACCTCGGCCACCTACGACGCCTCCACCGGATCGCTCGTCGTCACCGCAGCCAACATGGTCACCGGTGACACCATCGACGTCACCAAACTTTCACTCGCCGGTCAGGGCGGCAGCTACACCTTGACGAGCGCCAATGTCACCGCCGCCAGCGGCACATCTTTCACGGTCACACTGAACGCCGCAGACCAGCGCAACATCAACGGCATCCTCAACAAAAACGGCACCTCCGCAGTCGACACGACAACCTACAATCTCGCCGCCGCCGCCAGCTGGGATGCCTCCAGAACCTCAGCGGCCGACCTCACCGGCAACGCCGTCACCGTCTCCAACGTCGCCGCGCCCACGATCACCTCCGCCACCTACGACGCCTCCACCGGCGTCCTCGCCGTCACCGGCACCAACCTCGTCAAAACCATCGGCGCCACCAACGACATCACCGTCTCCGCCCTCACCCTCACCGGCGAAGGCGGCGCCACCTACACGCTCACCACCACCAGCGTCGAAATCACCTCCGCCACCGCCTTCTCCGTCACGCTCAACGGCACCGACCTCGCCGGCGTGAACCTGATCGTGAACAAAAACGGCACCAGCTCCACCGGCGGCACCACCTACAATCTCGCCGCAGCCGACGACTGGAACTCCGTCATCACCGGCGGCAACACCGCCGACCTCACGGGTAACGGCATCACCGTCTCCAACGTCGCCGTCCCCGCCATCACCTCAGCCACCTACGACGCTTCGACCGGCGCGCTCGTCGTCACTGGCACCGGTTTCCTTTCCGCATCCGGCGTGACCAACGACATCGTCGCCAACAAATTCACGCTCACCGGCGAAGGCGGCAGCACCTACACCCTCACCGACACCGGCAACGTCGAAACCACCTCTACCACCGCCTTCACGCTCACGCTCAGCGCCACCGACCGCGCCGCCGTGAATCTGATCGTGAACAAAAACGGCACCAGCTCCACCAGCGCGACCACCTACAACCTCGCCGCTGCCGAAGATTGGGCCGCCGGCGCAGACTCCGCCGTCGTCACCGCCGACCTCACCGGCAACGGCATCACCGCCTCCAACGTCGCCGCCCCCGCCATCGCCTCCGCCACCTACGACTCCTCCACCGGCGTCCTCACTGTCACCGGCACCGGCTTCCTCAAACGCACCGGCGCGACCAACGACATCGACGTCTCCAAACTCACCCTCTCCGGCGACTCCACCGCTTACACACTCACCACGACCAGCGTCGAAATCACCTCCGCCACCAGCTTCTCCATCACCGTCAACGGCACCGACAAATCCGCCCTCGTCTCCCGCCTCAACAAAAACGGCACCAGCTCCACCGGCAGCATCACCTACAACCTCGCCGCCGCCGAAGACTGGGCCGCTGGCGCCGACTCCGCTGTCGTCACCGCCGATCTCACTGGCAACGGCATCACCGTCTCCAACATCATCACCGTCCCCGGCGCGCCCACCGGCGTCAGCGCCGTCGCTGGCGATACTCAGGCCACGATCTCCTTCACCGCTCCCGTCAGTAACGGCGGCTCAGCCATCTTCAGCTACAACGTCACCTCCAGCCCCGGTAATCTGACCGTCTCCGGCACCGCCTCGCCCCTCACCGTCAACGGACTCACCAACGGCGTCAGCTACACCTTCACCGTCACCGCGGAAAACTCCGCCGGCAACAGCGCCGCCTCGTCCGCCAGCAATGCCGTCACCCCGTTCAGCACGCCCACCATCGCCACCGGCGGCGGCGCACCATCGGTGCAAAACACCAACACCCCCGTCATCGTCGATGGCGCTCTCACGATCGGCGGCGGCTCCATCAACGGCGCCCTCGTCTCCATCGATAACAAAGCCCCGGGCGACGTCCTCGCCTTCAACGCCGCCTTCCTCCCCGGCGGCGTGACCGGCTCCTACAACTCCAGCACCGGCGTGCTCACCTTCACGGGCTCCGCGACCGCCGCCCAGTGGCAGGCCCTCCTGCGCACCGTCACCTTCGCCACCGACTGGAACACCACGCTCGGCGCACGCGCCATCACCTTCAGCCTCGGCACCGCCTCCATCTTCTGGACCAACGGCCACTACTACGAATTCGTCGCCTCCACCGGCATCACCTGGACCGCCGCCAAAGCCGCCGCTCAAAGCCGCACCTTCTACGGGATGCAAGGCTACCTCGCCACCGTCACCACCACTGCCGAAAACACCTTCATCGCGTCCAAGCTCTCCGGCCAGGGCTGGATGGGCGCGTCCGACGCTGCCCAGGAAAGCATCTGGCGCTGGGTCACCGGCCCCGAAGGCCTCGAAAACTCCGGCGCAGGCCGTCACTTCTTCACCCAAAACAAAGCGCACCCCCTCAGCCCCAGCTACGTATCCGTTTACGCCAGTCAGAGCGGCAGCGGTGGCAATGCCATCGGCGGTTACTACAACAACTGGCCAGGCGGCGAACCCAACGACGCCAACGCTCTCCATGAAAACTACGCCCACTTCTTCGTCGGCGGCTCATGGAACGACTATCCCGACAGCGTGCCCAGCATCACCGGCTACGTCGTCGAGTACGGCGGCATGCCCGGCGATCCCACCCCCACCATCGCCGTCACCACGACCCTCACGGTCACCGATACCACCGCCCCCGTCGTCTCCAGCGTCACAGCTCCAGCCGACAGCATTTCCAGCGTAGGCTCCGCGCTCGATTTCACCGTCATCTTCAGCGAAGGCCTCACCATCGACACCACCGGCGGCACGCCCTACCTCCCCATCACCCTGAATACCGGCGGCACCATCTCCGCCCCCTGCCTCAACGGCTCCGGCGGCACCACTGTCGTTTTCCGCTACACTGTCGCCTCGGGCCACCTCGATCTCGACGGTGTCACCGTGGGCTCGGCCATCGTCGCCAATGGCGCCACACTCCGCGACGCCGCGGGCAACAACGCCGTCCTCACACTGAACAACGTCGCCAGCACCACCGGCGTCAAAGTCGACACCATCGCCCCGCTCGTAACCTCCATCCTCCGCAAGACCCCCGCGACCCAGATCACCTCCTCCTCCACGGTCGTCTACGAAGTCACCTTCTCCAAAGCCGTGCAGAACCTCGAAGCCAGGATGTTCGCCGTCACCGCCTTGAACGGCAGCACCATCGTCGGCTCCGTCACCGCCCTCACCGGCGGCCCTTCCGTGTACGACGTGACCGTGACTCTCTCCTCCGGCACCGGCGACTTCCGCCTCGATCTGGTATCGGGCGCCACCTCGCAAGTCCCACCCGGCACGACCCCGACCAACTACCTTTCCAGCGTCAATACGCAGACCCTCGCCTTCAACAGCGCGGACGAACTCTACATCACGGATGCCAATACCGGCGAAATCCACCGTGTGAACGGCCTCGAAAGCACCACCCTCTTCGTGACGCTGTCCGGCGGCTTCACCGGCTCGACCTTCGACAGCGCGGGTAATCTCTACCTGGTCGATCAATGGGACTCTACGTTGAAAAAAATCACGCCCGGCGGAGTCGTCTCCACGCTGGCCTCTGGCTTCAACTATCCGTACGCCGTCGTCTGTGACGCCGCTGACAACCTTTACGTCACCGATGCCAACGACAACGCCGTGATCAAGGTAACCCCCGCCGGTGTCACCAGTGTCTTCGCCTCGGGATTGGGTGCTCCCTACGGCCTCGCCATCGACTCCACCGGCAATCTCTACGTTTCAGATTTCGCCACCGAAAACATCGTCAAAATATCTCCCTCCGGCGTCACCAGCGTCTTCGCCTCATCCGCGGGCATTGCCTACGGACTCGCCTGCGATGCCTCCGATAACCTCTACATGGCGGAGCTCAACACCTCTTCAGTGATCCGCATTTCCGCCGACGGCACCACGGTCACCACTATCGCCAGCTCCGGGCTCGGCTACATCACCGCCCTCGCCGTTGACAATGCCGGCCGTCTCTTCGCCGCAGACGCAGGCTCCGGCCGCACTCTCCTCCTCGACGTTGGCCGTGTCAAAGACCTCGTCGGCAACGACCTCACCAGCCTGCCCTACACCAGCGGCGAGCTCTACACCTACGCCACCAATCCCTTCGTCACCGGCGTCACCTCCTCCTCCGCCAACGCCACCTACAAAATCGGCGACATCGTTAAAGTCGAAGTCAGCTTCAGCGCCTCGGTGGACGTCAACGCCACCGGCGGCACCCCCGCCATTCTCCTCGAAACCGGTGCCACCGATCGCAACGCCCTCTACGCCTCCGGCAGCGGCTCGAACTCCCTCACCTTTAACTACACCGTCCAAAGCGGCGACCTCACCGCCGACCTCGACTACGCCAGCACCGGCGCACTCGTGCTCAACGGCGGCATCATCCAAGGCACCTCCAACAGCCTCGCCGCCTTCCTCACGCTTCCGGCCATCGGCCACGCCTCATCCCTCGCCGTACAAAAAGCCCTCGTCATCGACGGCATCCGCCCCACCGCCGGCATCGTCGTCGCCGACAACGCGCTCACCACCGGCGAAACGTCCCTCGTCACCTTCACATTCTCCGAAGCGGTGAACAACTTCGCCAATAACGATCTCACCCTCGCCAACGGCACCCTCTCCAACGTCGCCTCCTCCGACGGCGGCATCACCTGGACCGCCACCTTCACGCCCACCGCCGGCGTCGAAGACTCCTCCAACGTCATCACCCTCGCCAACACCGGCGTCACCGACCCCGCCGGCAACACCGGCACCGGCACGACCGACTCCAATAACTACACCATCGACACCCAGCCCCCTAGTGCTCCGGCAGCCTTTGCCGCAGTCGCCAGCGCCAGCAGCATTTCCCTCAACTGGACCAATCCCACCGCCGGCGACTTCGCCTCGATCACACTCCGCCGCTCCACCACGGCCTATCCCACATCCGTGACCGACGGCACCGCGATCGCTTCCGGCCTCACGAGCACGACCTATCAGCAAACCGGCCTCGCCGACGGCACCTACTACTACGCCCTCTTTGCCCTCGATACCTCGGGTAATATCTCCGTCGCCGCCACCGCCACCGCCACGGTCGATACCGTCGCCCCCGTCGCGCCTTCAGCGCCCGACCTCGCCACCGCGAGCGACTCCGGCAGCTCCAACACCGACAACATCACGAGTGTCACCACGCCCACCTTCACCGGCACCGCCGAAGCGAACAGCACGGTTGAACTCCTCCGCGGCGGCACCACCTCCCTCGGCACCGCCACCGCCAACGGCTCCGGCAACTGGACGCTCGCTCTCGGCACCGCTCTCGCCCAAGGCACATACAGCATCACCGCCAAAGCCACCGACTCCGCTGGTAACACCGGCGCAGCATCGAGTGCGCTGAGTGTCACCATCGACACCACCGCCTCGGCCGCTCCCGCGCTCACCGCGATCACGAACGACACCGGCGCCAGCGCCACCGACCGTATCACCAGCGACACCACGCTGATCCTCTCCGGCACCGGCATCGCAAACGAAACGATCACCGTCTTCCGCAACGCCGCCCAGATCGGCACCGCCACCGTGAACGGCTCCGGCATCTGGTCCTTCGACTACACCGCCACCACGCTCGCCGCCGGCACGCACACCTTCACCGCGACCACCACCGACATCGCTGGCAACACCAGCGTCCTCTCCGCCGCTTTCCTCGTGGAGATCGATACCGCCACGCCGTCCGCCCCCGTCATCACCACGATGAGCAACGACACCGGCGCCAGCGCGACCGATGGCATCACCAGCGACAACACGCTCGTCTTCGGCGGCACCGCCGAGGCCAATGCCACCGTCACCCTCTCGCGCAGCGGTCTCGGCGTGATCGGCACCACCACCGCCAACGGCAGCGGCGCCTGGGTCTTCGACTACACCGCCATCACCATCCCCAACGGCACCTACCTCTTCACCGCCTTCGCCAGCGACACCGCCGGCAACACCAGCGCCGTCTCCTCCGACTTCCCCGTCACCATCGACACCACCGCGCCAGCGATCACCACGCAACCCGCCGGCGGCACGTACATCATCGGCAATTCCTTCACGCTCACCGTCGCAGCAAACGATGCCACGACGATCGCCTATCAGTGGTCGCGCAACGCCGGTACGCTTACCGATTCGACGGGCCGCACTGGCTCGACGACCGCCTCGCTCGCCCACTCAAACATCACGCTGACCGGCTTCGAAGGTGTCTACACTGTCCGCCTCACCGACCTCGCCGGTAACGTCACCACGAGCAACGTCGCCACGGTGATCGTGAACAAGATTCCCGCCACCGTCACCCTCGGCGGCCTCGCGCATACCTACGACACCACGGCGAAATCCGCCACCGCCACGACCACACCCTCCGGCCTCGCCGTCACGTTCACGTACGACGGCTCCGCCACCGCTCCGACCAACGCCGGCAGCTACGCCGTCGTCGCGACCATCAACGACGCTACCCGCACCGGCACCGCCAGCGGCACACTGGTCATCGGCAAATCCACCCAGACCATCTCATTCACCGCGCCCTCCTTCGTCACTCTGGGCGTGCCCACTACGCTGACGGCAACCGCCAGCACCGGACTGCCCGTGACCTTCTCCGTCCTCAGCGGCCCGGCCACGATTTCCGGAGCCGCGCTCACGGCCAGCGGTCTTAATCCGATCACGGTGCGGGCCACCCAGTCGGGGGACTCTAACTACAACGCGGCCAGCGCCGACCAGGTGATCTCCCAGATCATCACCAACTACCCCGCACCCGCTCCCGACGGCTTCGCTGTTTCCGTCACCGGCGGCGCGGGCACCGGCTCGCAGGCGGTCGTGGTCACGACAGCCGCCGACTTCCGCACCCACGCCGAATCCACCGACATGAAGGTCATCACCGTCGTCGGTATCCTGAACCTGGGCACGACTCCGGTCGCCGTGAAGTCCAACAAGACCCTCCAGGGCGCCGACGCCAGCGCCACTCTCGTCGGCAACCTCAACCTCGGCACCGGCGTGAACAACGTCATCATCCGCGGCCTCAACCTCACCAACCCCGCCGCCTCGCTCACCGGCCTCACCGACACCAACAACGCCGTCACCCTCGCTGGCGCGCGCGGTGTCTTCATCACCCACTGCTCGTTCTTCGACGCCGCCAACCACGCGCTCAAGATATCGACTGGCTCGGACAACGTGACGGTTTCCTGGAGCGAGTTCTACAACACTCTAGGCGCGGTGACCACCGGCTCCGGCACCGTCATCGGCAGCACCACCGAGACCGCGCCGATCCGCGTTTCCCTCCATCACAATCTCTGGAGCGCCGGCATCGTGCAAAACATGCCCGCCGCGACCTACGGCCAGGTTCACCTCTACAACAACGTGTTCAACGCCACCGGTAACACGACCGGCACCGAGGCACTCGATCAGTCTCAGCTCCTGAGCGAGCGCAACGTGTACACCGGCGTCGCCAGCCCGATCACCCGCCGCCACGTGAACACCGCGCTGCCCATCGGCCGCATCCTCGCCATCGGTAACACCTACACCGCCACGACCGGCACCGCACCCTACGCCGATCTCGATCAGGTCTTCACGCCGTCGTATTCCTACGAAGCGCTGCCCGTCTCCGACGTTGTGACCGTCGTCACCGCCCACGCCGGCAACAACACCGGCGCCAACTACACCGACGATGCGACTGGCACCGCGACCATCACCGGCCCCGGCGCGCCCGTGACCCCCGGCACCGCACTCGCGCTCAACGCAGTCGCCAGCGGCTTCACGCCTGCGACGTATCAGTGGCGCAAGAACAACATCGCCATCACCGGTGCCACCTTTGCCACCCACAACATCGCCTCCGCCGGCGAGAGTGATGTCGGCACCTACACCGTCGCCATCACGATGAGCACCGGCGACACCGTGGTCAGCCGTCCGCTTGCGATCACCCTCAACGCCATCCCCGTCACCCCCGCCAACCTCCAGCTCCAGGTCAACGGCGGCGGCGGTGGCGGCTCCCCCTCCACCTGGTTCCTCGGCGCCCTCGCCCTCCTCTGCGCAGCCCGCGCGATCACCCGCCGCCACGCGCGCTGATCGCTCCTCGTCAGCACCTGACATCGCTGGAGCCGTTCGCTCCAGTGATGTCAGGGACGCATCCTGGAGGGACGACCTCCGTGTCGTCCACGCTCGTCACGATCCCCGGCGTCCATCCCCAGCGCCCGGCCTTTTCTGAAAACACCTGGCCGCTGCTATCCCTCGGCGCTGCTGGGGAAACAACGCCTCCTTGGAGGGCGGCGCTTCGTCGCCGCCGTTCGCCTCGCACGCCCGATCGACTCCTCTCCCACGCTCGCGCCTCGCCTCCGTCAGCGCGTCCGCCCGCCCTCACCCCGAGTTTACGGGACATGACCGCCGCGGCCTTACCCGATAGTCTCCGCCGCCCCGCAGCAAGACTACCCCTGCTGTAAGTCCACACAGCCCCCACGGTCCCGAAGCCTTCGCCCCTCAGCATTCATCGCACAGCCGCCCTGCACAGCGGCCGTCCGGTGCGGTTGGGCCGCGAAGCCATTTCGGTGCGCCGCCCTCAACACAAACCAAGTAAACCCGCATGCACCACCATCCCGCCCGTCAGCCAGGAGCGGCGCTCCTACGCCACCTCCAGCGACTGAAAGCCGTCTCGCTAGCCGCCCTCCCCGCAACCCCCGTCCTCCGCCTGGCAGCGTGCTCTGCCATCGCTCTCGCCACCCCCATCGCCCCGCTCCACGCCCAGGAAAACGCCACCGGCACCATCACCGGCCGCGTCTTCAATGTGAACAGCGGCACCTACCTCACCAACGCCCGCGTCACCGTCGAGGGAACCTCGATCCAGGCGTTCACAGACGACAGTGGCACCTACTTCCTCCGCAACGTCCCGGCGGGAGAGAACAAAATCGTCATCAGCTACACCGGCCAGGACAACATCGTGAAATCGGTGAAAGTGGATCAGGGCGGCACGGCCCGGATCGACGCCAACTTCAACGCGGGCACCGACGGCGAAGCCGTCACACTCGACACTTTTGTCATCGAAGCAGCCCGCTACCGTAACGCCCAGGAACTCGCGGTTAACGAGGAACGCGTCTCGAACAATATCAAATCCGTCGTCGCCCTGGATTCCCTCGGCTACGTCGCCGACGGCAACGTCGGTGAGTTCGTCCGCTACCTTCCAGGCGTCGACATCAGCGAAGGCGGCGCGCAAGACACCAGCAACCCCACCAACGCCACGACCGTCGGCGTCCGCGGATTTGGCGGCAGCGATACCGACATCACCATCGACGGCATGCCCATCGCCAGCGGCGCCGGCTCCCTCACCCGCGCAGTCCAGCTCGACGGCCTCTCAGTGAACAACGCGAGCCGCCTCGAAATCATCAAGGTGGCCACACCCGACATGCCGCAAAACGCTCCCGGCGGCTCGATCAACTTGATCACCCGCGGCGCCTTTGAAGCCAGAAAACCAAGCTACGACATCACCACCACGCTCATCGGAAACACCAACGAGCCAAACGTCTTCAAGAAAGAACCCGGCCCCGATGGCCCGATGTTCAAGACCCGCACCAGCGTGCGCCTGTCTGCGACCATACCGATCTCCAACACCTTCGGCCTCTCACTGTCCGCGTCCAACGATCCCAAATACACGATGTACCGCACGGGCAACCTGCGCGACTATCGCTACACGGCGAATTCGACCACCGTAGGCGGTGTCGCCACCCCGACCACGAATGCCCTCGGCGGCATCCGGCTCGATAACCCGCTCGCCTTCCGTTACGAGCTCCGCGACCAGCAGTGGGTCGAAGACCGCCAGTCAGGCTCCATTCGCGCAGACTGGCGTCCCTTCCCCTCATTGGAAATCCGCGCGGGCGGCACCTACTCCCAGCAGGAGAGCAAAGCCGTCATTCGCCGCACCCAATGGCAGTTCAGCAATAACGGCCGCGATGTCTCCGACTGGGGCAATGGCTTCGTGCGCAGCCGCCCCAACACCCCGCACAGCGTCGATCAAACCGTCGATGCCCGCGACAAAGAAGGCTTCACCACCCAGGCCAATCTCAGCGTCGCCTACAAAAAAGGCCCGTGGAAAGTGGACCTCAAGGCATCCGCCTCCGAGTCGTACCACACGCTTCCCGACACTCAGAACGGCCACTTCTCCACACTCGATGCGCGCCTCAGTGTCGCCCGCATGAGCTGGGAAGGCATCACCGACGGCAAGGTCGGCCAGATCCTCGTCTGGGACGCCAGCGGCAACCCGATCAACTACCAGGACATCTCCAAATGGGGCGGCATCGGCTCCGATGCGGAAATCCGTTCCAGCCAAAACTCCAGCCGCGACCTCAAGCGTGACTACAAGTTAGACGTCTCCCGCGAATTGGATTTTCTCCCCTTCCCCGTCACGATCAAAGCTGGCGTCAACCAACGCGAACAAAGCAATCGCCGCTGGGGCCGTGGCGACACGTACAAAATGACCTACATCGGGCCCTCCATCCCGGCCGCCTCGGTTGCCTCCGAGTTCACCACCGAAGCCAAGTACGGTTACACGAACGACCAGCAATGGGTCGATACCTACAAACTCTTCGAAATCTACAAACAGCGCCCCGACTACTTCAGCGACACCTTCCGCAGAGATGCCGTCCTCGATGGCGGCGGCGGAAATGTTGACCGCAATATCGGCAACTACCTCGCCCGCGTCGGCACGAAAAAAGGCGTCACCACCACCGACAAAGACTGGTACGGCATGCTCACCGCCAGCTTCTTCAATAATCGCCTCACCGTGGTCACCGGCGGCCGCCAGTCGCGCAAAGAAGTCAACGGCTACAACGTCTTCAACGACCCCCGCGCTCCCTTCGTGCGCATGGCCGACGGCTCCATCTACACCGACAGCATCTACACCAAGGGCGTCCGGTTCGATGGCGGCCTCAACACCGGGTACACCACCCCGAGCATGAACAGTCGCTATGCTGTCCTCAACGATACCGCCCTGCGCTCACGCATGGCCGCAGCCGGAGTCGCTTATCTGCCCAACGCGCTCGCGCTGGGTTACGCCTCGCCAGCCGCCGATGTCGCCAACCCCAATGCGAACAAGGCTCTCGATCAAAATGGCATCTGGCGCTACCCCGGCACCGGCTCGGAAGGCAACGGCGCCAACATGCTGCTGGCCCAGCTCACGCGCTACACTCGCGACATCAACACCGCGCGCACCCAGCCGTTCCAACCCCAGCTCCAAGTGGCCTACAACATCACCGACAGTCTGAAGCTCCAAGTCGCCTACTCGAAAGAAACCCGCATGCCCGACTTGGATGGCACGAATGGTATTCTGAACGGAGGCTCGTTCACCATTTCGCAGAACGCCGACTGGTACGATGGCGCTCCCGACGAAGTGCTCCAAGGCCGCGTCACCGTGGGTAACTCCAAGAATCAGCCCGAGGTGAATCACTCGTTCAACGGCAAGCTCGCATACTATGCCAAATACGGCCGCTACTCTATTTCCTACTACCACAAGTACGTGGAAAAAGCGTGGCGCACCGAGATCATCAACAACGACGACTCCGAGTACGGCACATTCATGTCCGCCCTCGGCTTGGACCCAACCGAGTACTATAATTACGAGATCCAGACGATCGCCTCCACCGGTGAAAAAGCCATTCGCAAGGGCTTCGAACTCGAGGTGACTCAAAACCTCGGATTCGTCGGAGCCTGGGCCAGCGGCATCGACTTCTTCGCCTCTTACACCCGGCGCCCCACCGTCGCTCGCACCGAAAACAACTCCATCCGCGGATATATCAGGCAGGATCCTGTCCGTGCCAAATACACGGGCGGCCTTTCTTACAGCCGAAGCCGCTTTTCCATTCAGTCCAAATTCACCTACGTGGAGCAGGACCCCACGCAGAACAGCGGCTCCATCAGCGCCAATCTGCCCGACATGGGAACGACGGCCTTTAACGTCGCCACCTTTAATCCCAACTATAACCCCGCGACGGTGTCACTTCAGGCCAACTACATCCTCAACAAGTACCTGAAGTTCTTCGTCTCCGGTAATCGCATCCTGGAGAGCAAAAAACAGGTCCGCACGATTGATTCCATCGGCGTCATGCCTGAATGGGCGACCTACCGCCAATTCACCGAACAAGGCGTACAGATTGCCGCAGGCGCCACCCTGTCCTTCTAACCCTCGCTCAATTATCGAACCGTTCAAAGCCGGGCCCATCACGGGCCCGGCTTTTTCTTTTCTACACGCCTCATTCAACCGCTCTCCTGAAACCTGGCGCTGATTCCCCCCTCACCCCACCCGCCCCACCGACCCCCGCTCGATCACCACCGGCTCGACCGACAGATTCAACCAGTCCCCATCCTCGACCGGATTGCGCATCCGCATCAGCAACTGCTCCACCGCCCGCCCGCACAGCGCATCGAAACGCAGATCGATCATCGTCAGCCGCCCCCCCGGCTCCACCACCCGCTCCGGCATGCACGTAAGCAACCCCACCCGCATACCCGCGCGCGCCAGCAACCCCGAAAACTGCGCGGCCACATCGTACGACGGCACCAACAAAGCCGTCGGCCTCAGCCCCTCCTCCACCTCCAGGAAAAACTCGTACAACCGCTCCGCATCCACCGCCGGCCCATCCGCCGCATCCGCGAATACCAAATCCAGCAACGACGACTCCATCGCATTCACCCGCGCCCCCGCCGAAAACGCCGCACGCAACGACCCCGCATCGCCCAGCCCCGCCCCCGCGCAAAAAAATCCCACGCGCCGGTGCCCGCGTTCAGCCAGATAATCCGCCGCCAGAAACCCCGCCCGCCTCACATCCGGCCCGCACAGATCCCCCCGTGCCACCGCCGGCCGCGCCTTCAGCCACACATGCGGAAACGCCCGCACGCTCGCATACGCCTCCTTCAACCAGCGCGGCTCATGCCTGTCGAAACCCAGATTGATCAACAACAGCCCGTCCACGCGCCGCCTCGTCAAAAAATGCGGCACCAGCATTTCCCGCGACACCCGCCCCACCACCAGACTGTGTCCCTTCAACGCCAGCTCCCGCTCGATCCCCTGCAACATCCCCAACGCATCCGCCCGCCCCAGCGCGTCCTCTCCTCCCCCAAAAAACAACACCCCCACATCCCCGCCCGCCTTCTCCGCCTTCCGCCCGCCCGCGCCCACCCGCACCCGCCCGCTGTGGACATACCCCGTCATCCGCACCGCATCCATCACCCGCCGCACCAGCTCCGCCCCCACATCCCGCCGCAAATTGAGCACCCGCGAAACCGTCCCCGCCGCCACCCCCGCCTCCCGCGCGACATCGATCAACCGCACCCGCTTGCCCGCGCCACCTCCAGCCGCCGCCCGCGTCACCTGCTCCGGCGATTCCAAAACCACACGCACGCTCACGACACGCTCCCCCGCCAGCGCCCATGACGGCATACTGGACGCACGGATACGTCCGCTCCCTCCGCGCGCGCGCCCGCCAGGAGGCATACCCGGTGTGCAGACGGGCTGCCTCCCTGCGCGCACAGTGCGTACGCCCGCCCGTTCCTTGCCGGAATTGGCTGAGAGGCTGGGTGTGAGGGATGCAGGGGAGAAAACGCCCGCCGCCACTGGCGCGACACGGGCCTCACGCACACTAACAAACCCACCCCGCCCCGTCTTGTAACTAGAACTCGGGACACTCCCCGCCGCCACATCCAGCCCCCCGGGCTTCCACCGCCCCCGGCACTTGCATTAACCTTCCCCCACCTCACTTCTTACGCGCGTCTCCCGTCACGCGTCTGCCAACGTCCATGCCGCGCACCCTCTCATTTTTCCGCCCAGCCGCCCTCGCGCTTCTCCTCCTCGCCGCCACCGCCGCCCTCGCGCAGCAAAAAATCATCCCCGATTTCTCCTGGCGCGTATGGACCCAGCGCGACGGCCTCCCCAGCAACGAAATCACCAGCCTCGGCCAGAGCCACGACGGCTACCTCTACATCGGCACCCCCGCCGGCCTCGTCCGCTTCGACGGCAAAAACTTCACCCCCTCCCTCCCGCTCGAGCGCGGCCCCACTGCGCTCGCCAAGGCCCCCGCGAACGACGACCTCCTCATCGCCCCCCGCTCCGGTGGCATCGCCCGTCTCACCGGCAACGAACTCATCCCTCAAAACCTCCCGCCCGCCCTAGCCCAAACGCCCGTCGAATCCGTCTTCCGTGAAAACGAACGTGCCTACTGGATCGGCTTCCAAGGTGGCATCGCCCTCCGCGTCGAAGGCAACACCCACCTCGTCTTCGACACCACCCACGGCCTCAGTCCCGACGATCCCATCCAGTTCGCCCGTGACGGTGCCGGCCGCGTCTGGCTCGCCGGCGGCACCTTCCTCGCCCGCTACGAAAACGGTGCGATCCTCCGCGTCCCCATCGGCTCCGGCAAAGAGCGTCTCCGCATCGCCTCCTCCCGCACCGACGGCCCCTGGATCGTCGCCGACGAACACCTCACCAAATTCAAGGACGACGCCGTCACCCATATCGACAAAGTTAATACAAGCACCGGCGCCCACTTCCTCCAGGCCCTCCTCGAAGATTCCACCGGCACCCTCTGGCTCGGCACACGCTCCCGCGGCCTCCGCCGCTGGACGCCCGACGGCGAAACCGTCCGCCTCATCCAGGTCCCCGAAGACATCTCCGCCCTCCTCGAAGACACCCACGGCAACATCTGGGCCGGCACCAACGGCTCCGGCCTCCTCCGTGTCTCCCCCGGCACCATCGCCACCTTCAACCGCGCCAACGGCCTCCTCGAAAACCACAGCCTCGCCGTCTGCGAAGATCCCGACGGACGCATCTGGTTCGCCAACCGCGACGGCGGCGTCTCCGCCCTCACCCCCCAAAACCGCGCCACCATCGTCGCCCGCCCCCGCGAATGGGAAAACTTCAGCGCCCTCTCCGTCGCCCCCGCCAAAGGCGGCCGCGTCTGGGCCAGCACCCCCTACGGCATCCACTTCATCACCGGCGCCGGCATCAAACACACCATCAACGATGAACGCCTCACCGGCGAAAACGCCCCCCGCGTCCTCTTCGCCACCCGCGACGGCGACCTCTGGTTCGCCCTCCCCCGCGGCGCCATCGGCCACCTCCGCAACAACGCCGTCAAACTCTTCACCCACGCCGACGGCCTCTCCCCGTCCCGCGTCGGCACCTTCGCCGAAGACGCTCACGGCCGCCTGTGGACCGGCTCCGAAGACGGCTCCCTCCACCGTCTCGATGGCGAAAAATTCCTCCCCGTACCCGCCTCCGCGCTCGCCATCGCCGGCGCCATCCAATCTATCCACTTCGACCGCGCCGGCACCGCCTGGATCGGCACCAGCCGCGGCGGTATCGTCCGCTTGGATGCGCAAGGCGCCCGCGCCCTCTCTACTCGCGATGGCCTCCTCTCCGATAACATCACCCAGATCGTCTCCGACGACACCGGCGACCTCTGGCTCGGCTCACCCACCGGCATCTCCCGCCTCGACATCCGCGAGATTGATGACCGCCTCGCCGGCCGTATCGACCGCCTCCAGCCGTCACCCATCGGCCTCGACGACGGACTCGACGAAGCCACCTGCCTGAGCACCCACCAGCCCGCCGTCTGGAAAACCTCCGCCGGCATCCTCCTGTTCACCACACGCCAGGGCGTCGTCGCCATCGACCCCGCCAAAGTCCGCGCCGCCCGCACCTCCCTGCGCACCGAGATTCACTCTCTGGCCAGCGACGGCCTCCAGCTCGACTCCTCGCGCACGCCCCGCCTCCCGCCCCGTCCACGCCTCGTCTCCATCCGCTACTCCGCCCTCTGCCTCGCCACTCCCGGCCGCGTCCAGGTCCGCCACCGCCTCACCGGCTTCGACGACAACTGGACCGAGGCCGATACCGGCAGCCTCGCCGAATACCCCCGCCTGCCCCCCGGCAAATACACCTTCGAAGTCTCCGCCCGCATCGCCGGTCTCCCCGGCAGCGAGTCCCGCTCCACCCTCGCCTTCACCGTCGCGGCTGCCTGGTGGCAGACACTGTGGTTCTACCTCGCCGCCACTGCGCTCGTCGTCGCCGCCATCATCTTCGCCGTCCGCCGCTGGTCCCACCGCCGTCTGCACAACAAACTCCTCCGCCTCGAACGCGATTCCGCCCTCGAACAGGAACGCGCCCGCATCGCCAAAAACATCCACGACGACCTCGGCGCCGGCCTCACCCGCATCAGCCTCCTCACCCAGTCCGCCCAAAAAAACGAGGGCGAGGCCCAGCTCGATAAAATCTACCGCACCGTCAGCGACCTCACCCAGTCCATGGACGAAATCGTCTGGGCCGTGAACCCCAAGAACGACGACCTCGAAAGCGTCGCCAACTACATCGTCGAATTCGCCCAGAGCTACCTCTCCGACGCCGGCCTCCGCTGCCGTGTCCTCATTCCTGAGACGCTCCCCGCCCGCGTCATCACCGCCCAATTTCGCCACCATCTTTTTCTCACCTGCAAAGAGTCGCTCAACAATATCGTGAAACATGCCCGCGCCACCGACGTCGTCATAGAACTCGATGTCCGCGGCGACGATCTCACCCTCACCATCACCGACAACGGCATCGGCCTTCTCACCACCACCGAAACCCCTTCCCGCCGCAACGGCCTCAAAAACATGCGCTCCCGCATGGAGTCCATCGGAGGCTCCCTCGCCCTCTCCGCCGCCGAACCGCGCGGCACCCTCGTCACCCTCACCGCCCGCCTCTCCCACGCCTCCATCACGCCATGAAACTCCGAGTCTCGATCGTCGATGACGATGAACCCACCCGCCAGATCCTCAAAGACCTGATCCAGCAAAGCGACCAGCTCGAGTTCGTCAGCGAACACCCCGACACCGAGTCCGCCCTCGAACACATCCCGCAAAATAAACCCGACGTCGTCCTCATGGACATCAACGTCCCCCTCCTTAACGGCATCGAGTGCGTCCGCCTCCTCAAACCCCAGCTCCCCGGCACGCAGTTTCTCATGCTCACCGTGTACGCCGACGCCGACCACATCTTCGCCGCCCTCTCCGCCGGCGCCACCGGCTACCTCCTCAAAGGCACCCGCCGCACCCAGCTCCTCACTGCGATTAAACAAATCTCCCAAGGCGGCTCCCCCATGAGCTGCGCCATCGCCCGCAAGGTCGTCCAATCCTTCACCAAGACATCCGCCGTCTCCGAACGCACCGACATCGAAGTCCTCTCTCCGCGCGAACGCACCGTCCTCGACCTCCTCGCCAAAGGCTACCTCTACAAAGAAATCGCCGAGTCCCTCAGCCTCAGTGTCATGACCGTGGATACCTACGTCCGCCGCGTGTACGAAAAGCTCCACGTCAACTCCCGCTCCCAGGCCATCGCCAAGTACCTCCAGCGCTGACCACCCTCGCTGACGTCGATTTCCACCTGCGGTTAATCCGTCCGCCAGGACTCATGAACTCTTTTTATGCCGGTTCTAAGCCAGCACACCGATCCTAGGGAATCTCCCCTCAATCTTTTACATATCCACCCGATACGGAAGTCCGGCACGTCCACGCCGCTCAACTTCCATGCATCTCCCCACCCGGCTTCGGTTTTCACGGCTTCAGAATTTCGCCTGCTCGTTTCTGGCTCTCTTCAGTTTAAGCGCTCTGGCCGCCGTCGCCGCCCCACCCGCTCTCCAAACGCAGTCATCCACGCGTTACGTCACGGAAAATTTCGCGACCACCAACGTCGATCACGACATCTACCTCAATGACGACAGCTCCGGCATAACCAGCGCGACGGTCAGCATCACCAGCAACTACCAGAACGGGCAGGACGTCCTGGAGTTCACCAATCAACTCGGGATCACCGGCAGCTGGAGCGCCGGCACCGGCGTACTCACCCTGTCAGGCGCAGCCTCGACTAACGACTACCAGACCGCGCTGCGCGCCGTCCTCTACAAGAACGCCAGCGAAAATCCCGCCGACATCACCCGCACCGTGACCTTTGCGGTGACCGACAGCGATGGAGAAACCGGCAGCGCCACCCGCGACCTCCACATCTTCCCGACCAACGATTCCCCGGTGAACACCGATCCCGGCCCGCAGGCCATCGATGAAGACGACACCCTCTATTTCTCCTCGGGCATGGGCAATCAGATCCAGATCTCCGACGTCGATGCCAGCAGCGGCGCGATGAAAATCACCCTCTCCGTCACTCGCGGCACACTCACGCTCGCCGGCACGACCGGACTCTCCTTCACCACCGGCGACGGCACCAGCGACGCCTCGATGGTCTTCACCGGCACATTGACAAATATCAACAACGCCCTCGCCACGCTCACCTATCACCCGGTGCTGGACTACTTCGGATCGGACACGCTCACCCTCGTCACCAACGACCAGGGCAACACCGGCTCCGGCGGTGCCAAAAGCGACACCGAAAACATCAGCATCACGGTGAATCCCGTGAACGACGCCCCCGTCGCCAACGACGACCTCGCTTCCACGGCAGACTTAACGCCGCTCGATATCTGGGTGATGAACAACGATCGCGATCCCGACAACGAGTTCCACGAACTGACCGTTACCATTCTCAGCAACACCCTAGGAAGCTCTGCCACAGTCAATCCCGACAACAGCATTAACTTCGATCCAGGTGCCAACAGCGGCGTGCAGACAGTCACCTACCAACTCACTGATCCTGACGGCCTCACGAGCAGCATCGCCACCCTCACGATCAACGTCGGCCCCAACACTCAACCGGGCACCAGCAGCACGTCCGTGACCACCGATGAAGACACGCCCTACACATTTCAGGCGGGTGACTTCCCGTTCAGCGATCCGGATGGCGGGCAAACGCTGGCCGGAATTATTATCCACAACATCCCTGCCGATGGCACCCTCACGCTCTCCGGCATTCCGGTGCATAACAGCCAGACCATCTTGGTCGGCGACATCGGCTCCTTGGTGTTCACCCCCGCGTCCGGCGCCAGCGGCACGCCCTACACCAGCTTCACCTTCTCCGTGCAGGACAACCTCGGCGCCTACAGCCCCTCGCAAACCTTCACCATCAACGTCGCCGACGTGAACGATGTGCCCACCGAGATTTCGCTGAGCAAAACGAAACTCTTCCAGACCGCCGGCCTGAACGCCGTTGTCGGCACGCTTTCGACCGTCGATTCCGACGACGTCTCCTTCTCCTACACGCTCGTCGCTGGCGCGGGTGACACCCACAACGCATCCTTCAACATCGCCGGCTCTTCGCTACGCGCGAACGACGCCAGCGCGTTAACCGCCGGCACTTACTCCGTCCGCATCCAGACCGATGACGGTCGCGGCGGCACACACGCCCAGTCGTTTTCCATCACCGTCTCCGACGGTGTCTTCACGTGGAGCGGCCGAGGCTTCCATCGCGATTGGTCCATCCCGGAAAACTGGGAAGGACTCCGCATCCCGGAGCCAGGCGGCAACCTGGTCTTTCCTCCAAACGTCGCGACCGGAGAAGGCAGAAACAATCTCGGTCAGGGGATCGTTTACCACTCCATCACGATCGCCGCCGGCGGCTACGATCAAGGTCAGGACTCCATCCAGCTCGAAGCCGGCGTCACGACGACCAATGGCGGCGGCGGCTGGCTCGGCATGGATATCACCCTGCTCAACGCTCAGTCGTTCGACGTCTCAACCGGCGGCACGCTGCTCCTCGTCGGCAAAATTTCTGGATCTCAAGCCCTGACAAAAACCGGCGCAGGCACTCTCGCCCTGATCAACGGCACCGATCACGACTACACCGGCACCACTAACGTTGACGAAGGCACCTTGCTCCTCGCCGCGCGCAACAACGCCGTCGCCGTAGGCACCGCGCTCAACATCGCAGCCGGCGCCACCGTCAAGTTCGCCGAAGATGGCTTCGCCGGTGAAACCATCACCGACGGCCAGATCGACGCCTCCGTCTCCGTCACCATCGATGAAGGCGGCACCCTCGACCTCAACGACCGCGCCGGCACGATCAACGGCCTCACGCTCAAAGGCGGCAGAGTCCTCACAGCCACCAGCGGCGAATTGGTGCTCGGCGGAAATATTACGTCTCAAACCACTGCCAGCGACGTCAGTTCAACCATCGAAGGCTTCGGCACGCTCAATTTCAACGGCAACATCGTCGAGGTCTCCGTCTCCGACGACATCGACGTCGCCGACGATCTCAACATCAGCGCCACCATCGCCAACGGCACGCTCTACAAAACCAGCTCCGGCACCCTAACACTCGCCGGCACCAACATGTACACCGGCGGCACAACCGTCAGCGCCGGCACCTTGAATGTAACCGGCAGCACGGCCAGCGGCGGCATCGTCGTTGCACCTGCCGCAGCGCTCGGCGGCACCGGCACGATCGCGGGCCACGTCACCATCAACTCCACCGCGACTCTCTCACCCGGCGTCGATGGAGCAGGCACGCTGACGATGGACTCTCTCACGCTCTCCTCCGGTTCGATCATGAAGATCGACATCAACGACACCACCCCCGGCACCGACTTCGATCAAGTCATCAGCCTCGGCGCCGTGGACCTAAGCGGCGCCGTGCTTCAAGTGGCCCTCGGCTTCACCCCGCCGCACAACGGCTCCGCCTTTCAACTCATCTCGGCAGGCGGCGGCGCCATCTCCGGCACATTCACCGGCCTCAGCCAGGGCGCCATCACGACGATCAGCGGCGAAAAATTCGCCGTCAGTTACACCGGTGGCGATGGCAACGACTTCGTCCTGACCGGCAACACCGCACCCACCGGTACAAATAAAACCATCACGACCAACGAAGATACCGCCTACACGTTCGTCGCCTCCGACTTCGGCTTCAGCGATGCCGACAGCGGCGACTCACTCAGCGCCGTCCGCATCAATTCGATTCCCAGTGATGGCAGCCTGACTCTCTCGAGCGTCGCCGTGACGGCCTCTCAAGTCATCGTCGCCGCCGACATAGGCAATCTCGTCTTCACCCCCGCGGCCAACGCCAACGGCAACGGCTACACCGGCTTCAGCTTCAGCGTCCGCGATCAAAGCTCCACTTACGATCCATCGCCCAACGCGATCACGATCAATGTGACTGCGGTGAACGATGCTCCCTCGGGAGCGGATAAAACCATCACGACCGACGAGGACACCGCGCACACCTTCTCCGCCTCCGACTTCGGCTTCAGCGATATCGATGGTGGCGACACACTCAGCGCCGTCCGTATCGATACACTTCCCGGTGCAGGTAGCCTGACTCTCTCCGGCGCCGCCGTCACCGCCTCTCAAGTCATCGTCGCTGGAAACATCGGTAATCTCCGTTTCACTCCCGCGGCCAACGCCAGCGGCGCCAGCTACGCCAGCTTCACCTTCAGCGTCCGCGACCAGAGTTCCGTTTACGATCCATCGCCCAACACCATCACGATAGACGTCACCGCGGTGAACGACACCCCGACCTTCCTCTCACTTTCACCCTCAACGGTGAATCAATCCAGCGGCACCAATGCCGTCATCGGCACCTTCACGACCACCGATGTGGACGACAGCACATTCACCTATGCGCTGGTTTCTGGCGGCGGCGACACGGACAACGCATCCTTCAACATCTCCGGCTCCACCCTCCGCGCCAACGATGCCCTCGCTCTGCCCGGCGGCATCTACGCCGCCCGCTTCAGCACGACCGATAGTAGCAATGCCACCTTCGAGAAGAACTTCGTCATCACCGTAGTTGACGACGTCGCACCGAACGCGCCGACCGCATTCTCCGCGACACCCAGCGGCACGACCGTCGCACTTGCGTGGACGAACCCCGTCAGTGATTTCCACTCGGTCACTATCCGTCGCTCCACATCAGGCTACCCGTCCTCCGCCTCCAACGGCACCGCCGTTGCATCCGGCGTAACCACCACCACTCAAAATGAAACCGGCCTTGCCGACGGTGATTACTATTATGCGATCTTCGCCCGCGACGCCGCCGGTAATTTCTCAACCGCAGCCACCGCGACCGCCACAGTCGATACCACGCCGCCCACCACCACGATAGCCTCCGCATCCCTCTCGTCCGACACCGGCTCCAGCGCGACTGACCTCATCACCGCGACCCCAGCACAAACGATCTCCGGCACACTAAGCGCCAATCTCCTCGCTGATGAGACCGTGCAAGTGTCCCTCGACAACGGCTCCACCTGGTCATCCGCCGCCGCGAGCGTCGGCTCTAACACCTGGTCCCTCGCCGGCCAGACCCTCACCGGCAGCAACACGCTTCAAGTCCGCGTGATCGATGCCGCCACCAACGCCGGCATCGCTTTCACCCAGCCCTACGTCCTCGATACGACTGCGCCGATCACGACAATCGCTTCCGCCGCGTTCTCCGCCGACACCGGCACGAGCTCGACTGACTTGATCACACGCACCGCCTCACAAACCCTCTCCGGCACGCTAAACGCCAACCTCGCCGCCGGCGAAATCGTCGAAGTCTCCATCGACAACGGCTCCACCTGGACCACGACAACGAGCACCGTTGGCATGAACTCCTGGTCCCTCTCCGGACAAACGCTCACCAGCAGTAACACGCTAAAAATCCGCGTCACCGACACCGCTGGCAACAACGGGACAACCTTCAGCCGGGCCTATGTCCTCGACACGACTGCTCCCACCGCAGAGATCGCCTCCGCCGCTTTCTCCGCTGACACCGGCCTGAGCTCGACCGACTTTATCACCGCCACCGCTGCTCAAACCATCTCCGGCACTGTGAGCGCCAACATGGTTTCAGACGAAATCGTCGAGGTCTCCCTCAATAACGGCTCCACCTGGACCACCGCTACATCCAGCGTCGGCAGCACCCTGTGGTCGCTCAGCGGCCAGACCCTCACCGGTAGCGACACGCTCGCAATCCGCGTGGCGGATACCGCCGGTAATATCAGCACCACATTCAGTCATGCCTACGCGCTCGACACCTCGGCACCAAACGCCCCCTCCACGCCGGACTTGGACAGCGGCTCCGACACTGGACTGTCGAACACCGATAACATCACCTCCGACACGACTCCGACTCTCTCCAGCACCGCCGAAAACAACGCCACCGTCACGCTGTACGATACCGATGGCACCACCGTGCTAAACACCACCACCGCCAACGGTAGCGGCAACTGGTCAATCGCCTCTTCCACGCTTTCATCCGGTGCCCACACCATCACCGCCAAAGCCACCGACACCGCAGGCAACGTCTCGTCCGCATCGCCCGGCCTCTCCATCACGATCGACACCACATCTCCCGTCGTGACGAGTGCCTCCGTTCCTGCGAACGCCTCGTACGGCATAGGCCAGCACCTGGACTTCACGGTTAACTTTGCCGAAAACGTCACCATCGACACCAGCGGCGGCACGCCCTCACTCGCCCTCTCGCTCGATACCGGCGGCACCGTAAACGCGTTCTACCTCTCCGGCAGCGGCACCTCCGCACTCGTTTTCCGCTACACGGTGGCAAGCGGCCATATCGACTCCGACGGCGTTACACCCGCCGGTTCGATCACAACCAACGGCGGCACCCTCAGCGACACCGCCGGCAACTCCGCCACACTCACGCTCAACAGCGTCGGCAGCACCACAGGTGTGCTCGTCGATGGCGTCGCCCCCACGATCTCCTCGATCGTGCGCACGGGCGCCAGCGCGACCATCAACGCCGCCAGTATCGATTACACGGTGACCTTCTCCGAAACCGTCACCGGCGTGGATACGAGCGACTTCTCGCTCACGCCCTCAGGCACAGCTGCCGGTGCGATCGCATCGATCTCAGGCAGCACCAGCACCTACACCGTGACCGTTAACAGTGTCACCGGCGACGGCACGCTGCGCCTCGATCTGAAGAGCTCCGGCACCGGCATCGCCGACTCCGCGACCAATGCGATCAGTGGCGGCTACACGAGCGGCCAGACTTACACGATCGACTCCACCGCCACGTCCGCTCCGACAAATTTCTCCGCAGTGGCTAACGGTTCCACCATCGCGCTCACCTGGACCAATCCAGCCGCAGGCGACTTCGCGTCCTCCACGCTCCGTCGTTCCTCCACCGCCTATCCGACCTCGGTCACCGACGGCTCATCGGTCGCCTCCGGCCTCACCGGCACCAGCCACAACGACACCGGATTATCCGACGGCGCTTACTACTATTCCCTCTTCGCACTCGATACCGCGGGCAACATCTCCGGCGCCGCTCAAGCCACCGCGACAGTCGATACCGTTGCGCCCACCGCGCCCGTGATCGTCGCCATTTCCGACGACACCGGCACGAGCAACAACGACCAGATCACCACCGACACCACGCTCTCGCTCTCCGGCACCGCCGAGGCCGGCAGCACCGTCAAAGTCTATCGCAACACCACGCTGATCGGCAGCACCCCCGCCGACGGCACCGGCGCATGGACCTTCGACTACACCGGCACCACGCTCGCAGGCGGCACGCACAGCTTCACCGCGACGAGCACCGACGCGGCGAACAATATCAGCATCGAGTCCACCACCTTCCTCGTGGAGATCGATACCGCCACGCCATCCGCTCCGGTCATCACAGGCATCAGCAACGACACCGGCGCCAGCGCGACCGACGGCATCACCAATGACGCCACGCTCGTCTTCACCGGAACCGCCGAAGCGAACACCAAAGTAACCCTCTCTCGCAACGGCCTCGGCGTCATCGGCACCGTCACCGCCACCAGCGGTGGCGCATGGACCTTCGACTACAGCGCAACAACGCTGCCCGACGGCACCTATCTCTTCACCGCGTTCGCGAACGATACCGCTGGCAACACCAGCACCGCCTCCGCCGACTTCCCGGTGACGATCGACACCTCCGCGCCAGCCATCGGCACGCAGCCCGTCGGAGGCACTTACACCGCGCTCGGCTCCTTCGCACTTAGCGTCACCGCCACCGATGCTACCGCGCTCACGTATCAATGGTACCAAGGCGCCACCGCCCTCACCAACAACGCCAACCGCACCGGCTCCACGACTGCTGCGCTCAATCACACGAACATCAGCCCCGTCGGTTTCCCCGGCAGCTACACCGTGGCGATCACCGACCTCGCGGGTAACACCACGACCAGCACCGCCGCCGTCATCGTCGTTAATAAGGCCGATCAAACGATCACCTTCCCCGTCATCGCCGATAAGCTCACCACCGCCGCTCCTTTCGCGCTCACCGCAACAGCGAGCAGCAGCTTCACCGTGACATATGCCGTCACCTCCGGCCCCGCCACCATCGCCGGCAACACCGTCACAATCACTGGCGCCGGATCGGTGACCATCCGCGCAAGCCAGGCCGGCGATGTGAACTACAACTCCGCGTTCACCGACCGCACCTTCACAGTGACCAAGGCCGTCGCGACGGTCGTGATTCTCTCTACACCCAACACCTACGACGCGCTCGCCCACACGGCTCTCACGGCAACAACCCCAGGCGGCCTCACCGTCGCCGTGACCTACGACGGCAGCAGCACTGCTCCAGTAAACGCCGGCACCTACGCCGTCGTCGCCACGATCAACGACGCCACCTACCAAGGCACCGCATCCGGCACACTGACCATCGCGAAGGCTGATCAACTCGTCACCTTCCCGTCCGTCGGCACCCTCACCGTCGGCACGCCCGTGACTCTCACCGCCACGGCCAACACCGGCCTGCCCGTCACGTTCTCGGTCGTGAGTGGTAACGCCACGCTCTCCGGCACGAGCCTCACCGTCCACGACGCCAACCCACTCCTGCTTCGTGCGACTCAGTCGGGAAATACCAACTACAACCCCGCCACCGCCGACCGCGCCGTCACGAACATCGTCAAACTCTCGCAGACGATCACCTTCGCCGCGCTCGCCGATAAATCGCGCACCGCAGCTCCGTTCGCGTTGAGCGCGACCGCGACAAGCTCTCTACCCGTTTCATTCACCGTCCAGAGCGGACCGGCCACGCTCTCGGGCAACACGCTCACGCTCACCGGTGCAGCCGGCGTTGTCACCGTCGTCGCCCATCAAACGGGTAACGACGCCTACTCCGCCGCGACCGACGTCAGCCGCAGCTTCACCGTCAGCGCCGACTACCCGGCACCGGTCGCCGACGGCTTCGCCGCTTCGGTCACGGGCGGCGCGGGCTCCAGCTCACTCGCTGTCACTGTTTCGACGGCCGCAGACTTCCGCACGCACGCCGAAGCCACCGCGCCCGCCGTCATCACCGTCGTCGGCACGCTCAACCTCGGCGCCTCCACCGTCGCCGTGAAATCCAACAAGACGATCCAGGGCGCCGACGGCAGCTCCACGCTCATCGGCAACCTCTCGCTCTCGAGCGGCGTGAACAACGTCATCGTCCGCGGGCTCAACCTCACCAACCCCGGCACGACGATCACCGGCAACGCGTATTCTGATGGCGGCGACGCGATAACCCTCACCGGCGCGACCGGCGTGTTTATCACGCACTGCTCGTTCTTCGACACCGCTGACCACGCGCTCAAGATCACCGGCGGCTCCAACAACATCACCGCCTCGTGGAACGAATTCTATTACACGTCCGCGCAGACCGTTCATCGCCACAGCGTGCTCATCGGCGCCGCCGGTTCCGAGTCCGCCCCGCTGCGCGTCTCGCTCCACCACAACTACTGGTCCACCGGCGTCACCCAGAACATGCCCGCGGCGACCTTCGGCTATGTTCACCTCTACAACAACGTGTTCGCCACACCGGGCAACACGACGGGCACCGAGGCACTCGACCAGTCGCAGCTGCTCAACGAGCGCAACATCTACACCAACGTCGCCAGCCCGCTGACGCGCCGCCAGGTGAACAGCGCGCTCGCGATCGGCCGCATTTTGGCCATCGGCGATTCCTACACCGCACCCTCCGCATCGCCCGGCACCGCGCCATACGGCGGCATGGATGCCGTCTTCACGCCGGGTTATTCGTACGAAATGCTGCCCACCAGCGACGTCGTCACCGTGGTCACCGCCCACGCCGGTAACAACACCGGTGCCAACATCACCGACGCCGCTACCGGCTCCGCCACGATCACCGGCCCGACCGCAGCGATCACCGCAGGCAACGCACTGACGCTCACTGCGGTTCCGTCCGGCATCACGCCGACCTCCTATCAATGGCGCCTCAACAACGTCACCATCTCCGGAGCCACCTCCGCGACCTACACCACGCCGAGCGCGCAAGAGTCCCACGCGGGCATCTACACCGTGGCAATCAGCCTGGCCACCGGCGACCTCGTCATCAGCCGGCCCTTCATCGTCACCATCAATCCGGCCCCAGTCACACCGCCTCCCACTCCTGCCTCTAGCGGAGGTGGCGGCTCTCCGTCATGGGGCTTCCTCGGCGCACTGCTCCTGCTGAGCGCCCATCGTCTCCACCAGCAGCGCCGCCAGACTCCCGTAAAGTCCTGACGTCCACTCCATCACCCATAACACCCTTACCGGGCTTATGGGTGAAATGACCGCCCGTACTTTGCGCTCACACCCCGCACCGTCCCCGCAAAAATGCCGTGGACAACCTCCCGCCCGCCGCCTTTTTTCCCATCCATCATGGCACAGCCCGAAAAGAAATCCGCCGTCACTCCTGTCAGCCTCATCGTCGATGCGATCCTCGTCGGTGGCTTCTTCGTTCTGATGTTCTCGTTGTTCCGTATCCACGTCCCCTCGAACGACCCAAAGATGATCACCCTCTGGGCCGCCCTCGCCGCCGCGTGCATCAGCGGCGTCTTCTGGCTGGCGATTCAGATGTTCCGAGTCGTGTACCGCGCGCAAAAAGAAGCCGGTAAATAACCTGACCGCCCGGGCGGGCGTTCAGTTGTTCGCAAGGCCCGGAGCACTTCTTCTGTGGCCGACAAATCCCCCAGCTCCCAGCCCCCGCGCACCACCGCCGCGGTCGAGGACTATCTGGAACGCATCCGGGAGCTGATTCAGAAAAAAGGCTACGCGCGCGTCGTGGACATCGCCGCCGAGCTGAAGATTTCCCAGGCCAGCGTCACCACCATGATCCAGCGGCTCGATGCCGAGGGCTTGGTGAAATATGAAAAATACCGCGGCATGGTCCTCACCACCGCCGGCGAAGAAGTAGCCAAGCGCATCGCCCACCGCCACGAACTCCTCACCAATTTTCTCCGCCAGTTCGGCATCGACGAAACTGTCATCGCCCACGACGTCGAAGGCATGGAGCACCATGTGAGCCCCGAGACCTTCAGCGCCATCGAAGCGCTCAGCCGCTACCTCACCGCGAATCCCACCGTGGTCGCGAAGATCAAAAAAGACCTCTGAGCAGCCCGCCATCGTCGCCGGCTCCGATCCCATGGAGGGACGACCTCCGTGTCGTCCGCTTCCTTCTCTCCCTCAATCACGCCCGACCACAAAAAGGCCCGGCGTGTTCTCACGCACGCCGGGCTCACCTGATACTAACCATTACCCGGCACCCCTAACGGTGCCGAAGATCGGACGGTGAACAGCGGGACGTTCACCACACCCAGATGCAATACAGGACACAGGACGCTGCATCGATCGGGGTAACATTTACGAAATCAGCAGCACGACGCGGAAAGTCTAACCACGCGGCTGTTGACAGTCCTTCTGGCCCAAAAACCCGGCGTGTTCTCACGCACGCCGGGTTCACCTGATAACTAACCTGACAACTAACCAATGCCGGCACTCGAAAGTGCCGAAGCGGGCGAACGCGCGCTGGCGCATTCAAAATCTGGAAACGGGAGCATCGGGGATGGGCGGCAACCAAAACAAAGGACGCCTCCACCCGATGGGCCGCACCGCCCATCGAGGCGACATCCCTGGCGTGCGCATCGTTGCATGAGCCGCTCCGGCATGGCCCGGCCGCTCACGTGGACGCTCCGCGTGATGCCCTCCGTGAAAATCCCCGGCGCGCCACCGCGAGCAGCGCCAGCGCGCTGACGAACCAGAGCGAGGGCGAGCCGCCGCCACCACCGCCCGATGGCGGCGTGGTCGACGGCACAGCGTTCACCGTGAGCGTCGCCGCGTTGCTGGTCACCGAACCGCCGTCGTTGGTGACGACCACGGTGTATTGGCCCGCGTCCGCCGCGGCGGTGGCGGCGATGCTGTAGCTCGCCGAGGTCGCGCCAGTGATGCTCACACCGCCCTTGCGCCACTGGTACGTCGGCGCAGGGCTGCCAGTCGCGACAACCGAGAACGACGCAGAAGCCCCCGCCGTCACTGTGACGTTAGCGGGCTGAGTCGTGATCGACGGCGCGATCAGCGGATCGAGCGTCGTGACACGCGGGGCGCTGATCACCGTCTCACCATTGGCCAGTGTGATCGCCACCGTGTACGTGCCCGTGTTCGCCTGGCCCATGCTCGGGATTTCGTATGTCGCGGACGTCGCTCCCGTGATGAGGAAATTATTCACGCGCCATTGGTAGGACGCCGCCGTGAATCCGGTGAACGATGCCGTGAGACTGAAAAAGGAACCCGCCGAGGGCTGCCAGGTTGTGACGCCACCGGCTCCGCTGCCCGGAGGCAACGGAAGCGAATCGCGCGGGCTGGTGATCGTCGCGGTCAGCGCTGCGGGAGAAACCGAGTTCAAGCCCGCGATGTTTCCGGCGTGCGCCAGCACGAGCGTCTTCACATCGAGGCCCGCCGTGCTGGTGACCGGCTGGAGTTTGTACGAGTACGCCGGGACGAACACCGCATCGGTGCCGGGATCGACGACCGTGCCTGTGATATTCACGTAGCGGTTGCCGATCGCACGGATGAGTCCGTTGGCGAGCAGGGCGTTGTTGTCGCTCTTCGCGAGTGGGCTGTTCACGTTTTCATACGTGTTATGCTCGGCGAAGAACTGCGCCATGTCTCGCGCCACGGAGGCATAGGAATTCCCCGGCGTGTTCCAGTAGTTGTTATAGAGATGGATGTGCCCGTTGGTGCTCGACGGCATGCGCTGGTCGCAGCGATCGGACCACCAGTTGTGATGCATCGTGATGCGCAGTGGCGCACCGGCCGAGATGACGGCGTCGGTGATGGGATCGCGGTTGAGCAGGCCGTCGGAGATCATCGTGAACCGGTGATCGAGCTGGGCTGCCGTGTAGTAGAACTCGCACCACGAGATCGTCACGAGGTCGGCGCCAAGACGCGTGTCGATCATGCCGTCCGCGCAATCGAAGAGCGTGCAGTGCGTGATGAAGACATTTCGCGCTCCCTCGATGGCGACAGCGTCACCGCCGTCGGTGTAGCGGCCGTCCGTGCCGAGGATCGTGCCCGGATTCGTGAGGTTGAGCCCGCGCAGGATCACATTCTCGACCCCGCTGCCGATGTTGATGTTGCCGATGATCGTGGCGTTGGCGTCGGCACCCTGGATCGTCTTGTTGGACTTCACGCGGATGTTGCCGCCCGAGCTGGAGAGATTGATCACACCCGAAACCGTGATCACCGCAGGGCTCGTGGATTCCGCCGCCGTCTTGAGCGCGGCCGCAGTCGTCACCGTGACCGGTGTAGCGGAGCCGCCACCCGTTGCGACATTCGCAAAGCCATCAGGCGCGGTGACCGCAAAGCCCGGCTGGCTGACCGTGAGCGTGACGGTGGAACTGGTCGCCGTGCCCGCGCCATTGGTGACGATCACGCGATAGCCGGCAGCATCGGCCCACTGTGCAGCGGTGATGTTGAGCGTGGCGGACATCGCGCCGGAAATGTTGGCGAAAGCGCCTGAGCTATTCGTCTGCCACTGGTACGTGAGCGGCGCATCGCCGGTGGCGACGACCGTGAACGACGCGGCGGCCCCGATGGCCGCCGACTGGCTGGCCGGTTGCGTGGTGATCGACGGCGGCACGGCGACCGGCGCAGTCGTGACGGTCAACGCGTGCGGCGTGCTCACCACGGAGTCCGGACGTCCGGAGAAACCACCCACGACTGTGTACACGCCGGCATTAGCCGACTGGGCGCTCGCGATGGTGTGAGTCGCTGACGTCGCGCCAGCGATGGCCTCGTTGTTGAAACGCCATTGATAAGAAACGTAGCCCGACGCCGTCAGCGTGATGCTGCCGCCGGTGGCGACAGAAGTGGCGCCCGTGATCGCGAGCGACTCGGCGGCGTGCGCGGCGGTGCCGGAGTTACCTGCGCCTGCGGTGACGAGCGTCTGGATGTCAGCGGTGCGATCGACGCGATAAGCATACGGCGGTGTGAAGACGGTGTCGTTGCTGGTTGCCTGCAAGCCCGTGCAGTTCGTGAAGACGTTGCCGATCGTCTTGAGCGTCGCGCTGCCTTCCTTGGCGAGCGGGTCTTTCACGCTGCTGTACACGTTATACTCGCTCAGCATCTGCGCGATGTTACGCGAGGTGGAGCAGTAGTCGTTGCCGGTGCAGCTCCAGTAATTGTTGAACATGTGGGCACCGCCGAAACGGCAGGCGAGCATGCGCTGTTTGCAGCCCGGGCCCCACCAGTTGTGATGCCAGGTCGTGCGATACGGGCTGGTCGCGACATCGGTGTCGGAGGAGCCGATGAGGTTGGAGAAATTATGCGTGGTGTTGCGCGTGTAGTAGAACTTGCACCACGAGACGGTGACGTTGTCCGAGCCATTGGTGACATCGAGATTGCCGTCGGTGCAGTCGAAGAACGTGCATTTGGTGATAAGAACATTCGTCGAGCCCGAGCCGACGGTGAGCCCGTCGTTGCTGGCGCGTCCGCCGGTACGGGCAGTGACATTGAGGTTGGCTACGATGACGTTCGTGACTCCGCTGACTGCCAGACTGCCGATGATCGTGGCACCGGTGTCAGCACCGCGGATCGTCTTGTTGGATTTCACGTTGATGCGTCCGTTCGTGCCGAGGTCGATGACGCCAGAAACGGTGATAACCGCAGCAGAAGTCGATTCGGCGGCGCTCCTCAATTCGGCAGCTGTGGTGACGACGACCGGCGTCAGCGAGCCGCCGCCCGTGACGGAAGCGGCAAAGCCATCAAACGTGAGCGCGCCGACCGGAGCGGCGTTGACGATGAAGGCGACGGTGTTGCTCGCCGTGGTGCCGTTGCTGTCGGTGACGAGTACGCGGTAGTTACCCGCATTGATGACTTGGGCGTGAACAAAACTGAGCGTGGCCGTGGCGATGCCGGAGAGATCGGTGACGATCGCGGGATCGTTTTCGGCGAAGAGATACGGGACGTTGGTGAACACGCCGCCGATTTCCTTTTGCCACTGATAGGTCAGCGTGCCGGTGCCGGTCGCAGCCACGGTGAAGTTGACTGCGGTACCAACTGTGACGGTTTGAGCGGATGGCTGCGCGGTGATCGCAGGGCCCGCGACCACGTTCACCGTAAGGACGGCGGCGTTGCTCGTGGCGGAACCTGCGCCGTTCGTCGCAACGACGGTGTAGCTGCCGGCGCTTCCGGTTGTTGCATTGGAGACGGTGTAGGCAGCAGCGACCGCGCCGGGGATGTCCGTGCCGTCTTTTTTCCACTGATACGTCGGCGAGCCGGAGGCGGCGGCGGTGAACGTGACGGAAGCTCCGGTGTTGATCGTCTGAGCCGTGGGATGCGTAGAGAACACAGGCGCGACGTTCGGAGCCGTGGGCAGCCAGCCGTTAAGCGCGAAGTATGGATGCCCGAAGATCGCGGCCAGCGTGTAGTCGGCCGGGTTAACGGTGACGGGCTGGCGATTGATTATGCCATTAGGCGCGGCGAGGAGCGCATCCGTGGGCGACATCGAGCTGCTCGTATAATCAGGATCGAAGGTGTTAACCCAATAGCCGCCTGCGGCGAGACGTTGGGCGGCGGTCGGGGCTGGGCCGCCCGCGATCAGCGTGTTTCCATATTCGCGGGCACGCATGGTGTTTTCGCGTCCATCCCATTCGCCCCAACCTTTTGTCGTAATGTGCGTGTCGAGCTGGCTGTTGATGATGGCGACATGACCATCCTGGCGCCACGGACGGCAGAAGGTGGTGGAGCCGGCGTTGACGTTGTACGGATAACCGTTGGCGACGAGCGCGCGCGGGAAACGGCAGTTGAGAAACACCTCACCGTAGGGCTGTGCGTACGGCGTGCTCGGAGCGCAGATGGGGCCGCCAGTGTCGCGGATTTGCACTATGTCGCAGCTGTCGAAGACCGCGAGCGCGTCGCCGTAGATGAAGTCCACGCTGCCCCAGATCTCGCAATTCTTGAAGTAGCCGATGCCGGAAATCGTGTAGAGCGTGTCCTGCCCGCCCTTCATCAGGACGTTGTCGAAAACGAGGCGAAGACCGGTGGAGGCAACCGTCTGCACAGGGCCGGCGAAAGCGGGCGCACCGGGATTGGAACCGCCTGCGAGGCTCGGGACCGCAAGATAGACTTCGTTATCGAAGGTGAGGTTGCGCACGGTGACGTCGTTGGTGTCGATGCGCAGTCCGCCGAGTCCGCGGGCTCCGGCGCCATAAACTTCGTTGCCGTAGTGATAAATGATTTTTGCATCGGTCCGGCTGGGACCGGTGCCCACGAGCGTGACGAAATGGCGGTTTTGGGCGAAGTACGCAGTGTCACGGTAGAGGCCGGGTTGCACGCGGATCGTGCGCGGGAGCGTGTTGTTCTGTGGTACCCAATCGATGGCTCCCTGCAGCGTGGCAAAATCGCCCGTGTTAGCCGCGCTCACCGTGATCTCGGTCGGGCCAGTTGACGCGGTGGGCGTCGCCGGACCGGAAGCCTTCGTGGAAAACCGCCACGCCGTCGCGCTGGTGATGGCGGGCACCGAGGCGTTGCTCGAATCGAGCAGGAATCCCGCATCCATCGTCACGTAGTACGTTTTCCCGTACGCAAGGCGCTGCGCGGCCGGCAGCGTGATCCAGACTTCGTTCCCGTAGATCGCAGCCGGGAGGTAATACATCTGTTTTCCCTGCAACGTCTGGATCTTGGAGTTCACGATCGTCGCGCTGAAGAGCGTGAATGAAACGAACTCGGAAAGATCCACCGTCGTCACAACCGCGTCGTTGGAGGCGTCGTGAACCCGGAATTGGCCCGAGCGCCCCAACTTGGGCGCGGACGGAAAAACGAGGCGGAGCTGCTGGTCGATCGCGATCCCGGTGGCGTTGTTTCCCGGCGCAAAGGTGGCAACCTGTGTGCTCGGCACGCCGGCATAGACGATCGAGCTGGTGACGGAGCCAGCCGAATTGGATGCCGTGAGCGCATAATATCCTGACTGCGCCGCAGAAAATCCCGTGACCTGCAGCGCGGCCGAGGTCGCGCCGCTGATGCCAGAGCCATTCGTCACAACAACGCCATCGCGTTTCCAAACGTACGTGGTCGCTTCCGGAGCACCCACGCCCGCATCGACACCTACCGTCAGCGTCGCCGTCGATCCCACCGCCACCACGGCGCCCGATGGCTGGGCCGTGATGACCGGCGCGACGATCAGCGAGACGGCGTCGCTGGTCACCGTGGTCACGGAATTCTGCACACGAACGCGGTAGAAACCGGCGTCAGCCACGGTCACGCCCGTCAACGCCAGCGTGGCGCTGTTACTCGCGGGAATATCGGCGAACCCGGTCGTCGCGCCCGTAGTGCTCTTCTGCCACGTGTAGGTCAGCGGGCTGGTGCCATTCGCGCTGACTGAAAAACTCGCGTTCCCACCCGTCAGCGCGGTCCGCGCCACCGGTTGAGTCAGGATCGAAGGCGCCACCGCTCCAGATGTGACCGTGAGAACGGTCGCGGAGCTGATCGCATCGCCGCCGTAATTAGTGACGACCACGTCATAGTTGCCCGCATCGCCATTCTGTAGATTGGACAGCGTGAGCGATGCCGTCGCAGCCGAAGGATTGGAGACCGCGTTGATCGCCACTCCGCCTTTTCGCCATTGATACGTGACGACGTCCGACGCGTTGAAGCCGCTCGCCGCCACGTTGAGCGTCACGCCATCGCCGACCGTGCCCGATGCATTCGCAGAAGGCTGGGTGGTGATCGTCGCTTTCGGATAGGGGATCAGCTGGAGCCCGTTGGGAAAACCGTTGTTGTTGGCGTTCCTGGAGGCGCGGATCTCGATCTTCCCGGCGGAGTCCACTTTCGCATGGAGGACGCTCCACGTGGTATTCGCATTCGCACCACCGGCAGCGTTGGATGCGACTTCGAGCGGAGCCGGCGTGCTCGGCGACAACGCGCCTGCATTCAGGACAAAAATGCTCGGGGTCGCGTTAGCCGCAGGATTGGTTTCAAACCACTTCGCGCCCACGGCGTTTCCGTCCACCAGCGTGAAACGCGCGCCTTGGTTGACGGCATTCGTGGAGGCGTACCCATAGACGACGTAATGGGCGTTCACCGGCAGTCCGGAGAAGACGAACCCGATACGGTTTCCGCCCTCAAAGATGCGCCAGCAAGTGCCCATCAATCCCGAAGGTGTGGCAGAGGCCACATTGACCAGACGCGGCACTTCACGGGTGTTGGTGGCCGTCGCCGCGTCATCAAGGATGGCTGAAGCGGTCAGCGTAACGCCCGACGCGGAACCGTCCGGCTGGGTCAGCGCGATGTTGTTGGCCGTGATCAGCGCGACCACCGCGCCCTGAGTCAGCCCGAGCGACTGTGGCTTGATCTGATCGTTGGCGTGCGGACTGAGGATGTTATTCCACGTCTCGCCGGCATAAGGAGCGGCCGCACCGTAAATCCACCCGCTGCCAGGCGCGGCGATGGTGAACGTGGCTGCGCTCGTGGGCGTCACCCCGGCTGTCGAAGCCTGCGTGGTGGACAGGTTCACGAACACCGCAGGATTCTGCGCGAATGCGGACGATGCAGCAGCTATGCCTGCGGTCGCCCACGCGAGCGCGCGGCACAGCGGACGAAAGGAGAAGACGGGGCGGGGATTCATAAAATCGAAGCGGGGATGAAAACGGAGCGCGGGAGGGAACGTCGCGCGGATGGGTGGGGTGGCCGCGGGACCGGAGCAGGTGCGTGAAGGACGAAAAAAGAATTCCGTTCGCAAATGACCCCGCGCGCTCATCGTTGACCGTCCGCATCAACCCACTCGACTTTTTCGATACGCCCGCGCTCTCATCCCTCCACCGTGCCCCCCAAAGCCACCCTGAATGACGTCGCCAAGCGCGCCGGAGTCCATCGCTCCACTGTCTCGCTCGCTCTCCGCGACCATCCCCGCATCTCCGAGCCCGTGCGCCTGCGCATCCAGGGCATCGCAAAGAAAATCGGCTACCGCATCAACCCGCTCGTCGCCGCCCTCATGCAGGCGCGCCGCACCAAACGCGCCGAGAAACACGTCGTCCTCGCCTACGTCACCAACCACCCCACCCGCTTCGGCTGGCGCCCGCCGCACCACAACCGCCCCGATTATTTTCCCGGTGCCACCGCGCGCGCTCGGGATTTCGGATACAAGATCGAGCACTTCTGGCTCGCCGAGCCCGGTATGAATCCCGAGCGCTTCGCCAGCATCCTCACCGCGCGCAACATCAACGGCCTCATCATCGGCCGCCTGCCTCCCGGCTGCCACCAGCTCGAGCTTCCCTGGGAACGGTTCTCCTGCGTCGCCCTCGGCCTCACCCTCCACGCTCCCCGGCTCCACCACGTCACCGAGAACCACTACTCCTCCGCCAAGCAGTCGATGACCCACTGCATCGCCCGCGGATACCGGCGCATCGGCTTCGTCTTCTCCGAGGCCAACGACAGCCCCCGCGTCGGCGAACGCTGGCTCGGCGCCTACCTCCACGAACAGCTCCGCCTCGAACCCGCCGACCGTATCACGCCCTTCCTGTTCAAAGACGACGCCGACAACGCCGCCATCTTCCGCGAATGGTTCCGCCATAACCAGCCCGACGCCCTCCTCGTCACCCACGCCCCGCCCGTTATCGAGTGGCTCAAACCTCTCGGCAAAACCGTCCCGCGCGATGTCGGCCTCGTCGCCCTCGTCAACGACCACCCCGAGCAAAACTACGCCGGCGTCCACTACGACCCCGCCAAGCTCGGTGCCCTCGGCATCGAGATGCTCATCGGCCTCCTCCACCGCGACGACACCGGCATTCCCTCCGATCAACACGAGGTCCTGCTCACCGGCGAATGGCTCGAAGGCCGCACCCTCCGCCCCGCAGCCGCGCCCGCCGCTCCCTGAACCTGCTCAACAACGCGCGCAGCCGCCCCATTGTCCCGCCCCAGCCGCCGCCCGCACTTTTCCCGCCCTGTCAGCGCAGGAAACCGCCACCCCGCAGCCACACACCCGCGCCTCTGACGCTCCCGCCCGCCCGCAACCGTCTTCTCACACGCCCGCTCCGTATCCCGCTCATGGTTACCACCGATTACAGCCTGCCCCGCCCCAAACAACACAACTTCCGCTGGGCCATCTGCACGCTCCTCTTCTTCGCGATCTTCATCAACTACCTCGACCGGCAGATCCTCGGCATCCTCAAGAAGCCGCTGAGCGAAACCCTCGGCTGGTCCGAGCGCGACTACGGCTGGATCACCGCCGCCTTCTCCTTCGCCTACGCCTTCGGCTACCTCTTCGGCGGACGCTTTATGGACCGCGTCGGCGTGCGCTACGGCATGCCGCTTATCGTCGCCCTCTGGAGCACCGCCGCCGCCGCCCACGGCTTCTGCGCCTACCTCGACATCGGCAAGGGATTCACCCTCGACTACCCGTGGTTCTCCTGGGCCGAAAAAGGCTTCATCGTCGCCACGCTCACGCTCCCCATGACCGCCGCCGGCTTCATGCTCTCGCGCATCGCCCTCGGCCTCACCCAAGGCGGCGTCTTTCCCGGCTCCATCAAAACCGTCGCCGAGTGGTTCCCCATCAAAGAGCGCGCCCTCGCCACCGGCCTCTTCAACGCCGGCTCCAACATCGGCGCGGTCATCTGCCTCCTCTTCGTCCCCACCCTCTACGAAAAACTCGGTTGGGAAAAAACCTTCTACGTCACCGCCGCCACCGGCTTCGTCTGGCTCATTGCCTGGTGGTTCCTCTACGAATCCCCCGACCGCCAGAAACGCCTCAACCCCGTCGAACTCTCTTACATCCGCCGTGGCCAGCCCCCGATCGAGGTCGCCCCGCCCCGCGTACCCTGGATTTCACTACTCCGCTACCGCCCGGTCTGGGCCTACATCATCGCCGGCATCCTCGCCGGCCCCGCGTGGGGCGTTTATCAATCCTTCATGCCCGACTTCCTGGGCAAACGTTTCAACCTCACCCTCCAGCAGACCGGTAACTGGTCCGCCCTCTTCTTCGCCATCGCCGTCATCGGCGGCGTCGCCGGCGGCTGGCTCGCCGGCAAACTCCTCGAACGCGGCTGGACCGTGAACGCCGCCCGCAAAGTCTCCCTGCTCGTCTGCGCCCTCAGCGTCGTCCCCGTTTTCCTCGCCCCGTTCGTCGATAACATCCTCCTCGTCGTCATCATCGTCGGCATCGCCGGCTCCGCCCACCAGGGCTGGTCCGCCAATCTCTTCAGCGTCGTCGGCGACACCATGCCGAAGGAAACCATCAGCTCCGTCGTCGGCCTCGGCGGTTTCGTCGCCTTCCTCGCCGGCGGTTTTGTCAACGGCATCACCGGCGAAATCCTCCAGAAAACCGGCAGCTACGTCCCCGTCTTCGGGTACATCTCCGGCATGTACCTGCTCTCCCTGCTCGCCATCCAGATCCTCGTCCCCCGCATCGAGCCAAAATAAAAACCGTCCGCCTTTTCCCGCGCTCGACGCATCCTTCCTCCTGCGAAATCGTCCCGCCTTGGACTCGCCGATCCCCGGCCCTTCTCAGGTCCCTCAGCCCTTGCATCGCATGAAAAAACTCACCGCCTTCCTCGCCCTCTTCGTCGCCTCCTGCTCCGCGCTCTTCGCCGAGTTCCGCGCCGACATCCAGTACGGCGAAGCCGCCGGTGAAAAACTCCTGCTCGACGCCTATACGCCCGACTCCGACGGCCTTCACCCG
This sequence comes from Nibricoccus aquaticus, assembly GCF_002310495.1. Lineage (GTDB taxonomy): Bacteria > Verrucomicrobiota > Verrucomicrobiia > Opitutales > Opitutaceae > Nibricoccus > Nibricoccus aquaticus. The sequence continues at coordinate 1,684,199 of NZ_CP023344.1, forward strand.
ATCGCCATCCTCATCCACGGCGGCGGCTGGGGCGCCGGCGACAAAGGCACGCCCAAAAACACCAACGGCGCCGACATCTCCTCCTGGTTCAAGCCGCTTTCCGACGCCAACTTCACCTGGTTCTCCATCAACTACCGCCTCGCCCCCGCCCACCGCTGGCCCGCGTGTATCGACGATGTCCACACCGCCATCCGCTGGGTCAAAGCCAACGCCGCCCAGTTCAAAGGCGACCCCTCCCGTATCGTCCTCTTCGGCCACTCCGCCGGCGGCCACCTCGCCTTCCTCGCCGCGATCAACCCCTCGGCCGACACCAAAGTCCAGGCCGCCGTCGGCTACGCCCCCGTCACCGATTTCGAGCAAGAACTCCCCACCCGCGGCGGCATCAGCCCCTCGCTGAAAAATCTCCACAACATCCCCGCCGAGATCACCCCCGCCGCGCTCAAAATCCTCCGCGACACCGCCCCCATCAATTTCATCCAGCCCAAAGCCGGACACCCGCCCTTCCTCATTCTCCACGGCGACCAGGACAAAACCGTCCCGCTTCAACAGTCGCTCAACTTCCAAGCCCGCCTCCGCGCCAACAACGTCCCATCCGACGTCATCATCCTCCCCGGCGCCCAACACCGCCTCGTCGACTGGGCCAAATACGACCCCGATCACTTCCCCAAAATGATCGCGTGGGTCCGTGAGAAACTCGGCGTCACGCAACCCTCTGAAAAGTCCGTGCCGCGCCTCACGGCAATGTCTCCCAAAGTAGAAAACTTCCTCAAAAAGGAGGTTCCGTTAGAGCTCTGGTACACCAAACCCGCCTCCCACTGGAACGAAGCCCTCCCCATCGGTAACGGCCGCCTCGGTGCCATGGTCTTCGGCGGTCTCACCGAAGAACGCCTCCAGCTCAACGAAGACTCCCTTTGGTCTGGCAAACCCCACGCCTACCAAAACGAAGGCGCCGCCAAATTCCTTCCCGAACTCCGCCGCCTCCTCGCCGAGGGAAAACAGAAGGAAGCCGAAGACCTCGCCACCCGCGAATTCATGAGCGAGCCGCTCCGCCAGGAAAACTACCAGCCCCTCGCCGACCTCCTCCTCCACTTTCCCGCCAGTCACGCAACCGCGACCAACTACCATCGCGAACTCGATCTCGACGCCGCCCTCTCGACCGTCAGCTACCGCGTCGGCGACGTCGGCTTTACACGGACCGCCTTCGCCACTCGCCCACACCAGGCCATCGTCCAAAAACTGACCGCCGATAAACCGGGCCAGCTCACCTTCACCGCCCGCCTCCCCAGCGCGCACGCAGGCACTCACGGCCGCGTCCTCGATCCGAATACGCTCCTCCTCACCGGCCAGGTCAAAAACGACGGCACCCGCTTCAACGTCGTCGTCCGTGTTCTCGCCCAAGGCGGCAAGGTCAACGCCACCACCGCCGGAATTACCGTCGAAGGCGCCGACTCCGCCATGGTTTTCGTAACCGCCGCCACAAGCTTCAAAAATTTCCAAGACATCTCTGGCGACTCTGAAACTCCCGCCGTCGGAGAAATGAAAGGCACTTCGGCTAGCTCCTACGAAGAGCTTCTTGACGCTCACCAAGCCGACCACCGCGCCCTCTTCCGCCGCGTCTCACTCGACCTCGGCAGTTCGCCCGTCGCCGCACTTCCAACCGACGAACGCATCAAAGCCGCCGATAAATCCAGCGACCCCGCGCTCATCACCCTCGCCTTCCAATATGGCCGCTACCTCCTCATCGCCAGCAGCCGCATCGGCGATCAACCCGCGAATCTCCAGGGCATCTGGAACGACCTCACCACGCCTCCATGGGGCTCCAAGTACACGGTGAACATCAACACCGAGATGAACTACTGGCCCGCCGAAGTCGCCAATCTCTCGGAAACCACCGCGCCCCTCTTTTCGATGATCGATGACCTCGTCATCAGCGGCAAAGAAACCGCCCGCGCCCACTACGGCGCTCGCGGCTGGGTTCTCCACCACAACACCGATCTCTGGCGCGGCACCGCTCCGATCAACGCCTCCAACCACGGCATCTGGCCCGTCGGCGGCGCCTGGCTCACCCAGCACCTCTGGGAACACTATCAATTCTCCGGCGACAAAGACTTCCTCGCCAAACGCGCGTACCCGGTTCTCAAGGACGCCGCCCTCTTCTTCGTCGATTACCTCGTGAAAGACGAAAAAACCGGCTGGCTCGTCAGCGGCCCATCCAACTCTCCTGAGCACGGCGGCCTCGTCATGGGACCGACCATGGATCACCAGATCATCCGCGAACTTTTCGCCAACACCGCCGCCGCCGCCAAGATCCTCGGCCTCGACGCCGACTTCGCCACCCAGCTCGAAAAGATGCGCACCGAGATCGCGCCCAACCAGATCGGCAAACACGGCCAGCTTCAGGAATGGATGCAGGATCTCGACGATCCTAAAGATACTCATCGCCACATCTCTCACCTCTGGGGCGTGTTTCCCGGCAGCGAGATCAACTCGCAAACTCCAGAGCTCTTCAAAGCCGCGCAGCAATCACTCCGCTTCCGTGGCGACGACGGCACCGGCTGGTCCCTCGGCTGGAAGATCGCCTTCTGGGCCCGCTTCCTCGACGGAGACCACTCCCGCACGATGATCTTTCAGCAGCTCCGTTACGTTCCCGCCTTCACCGAGGGCAACAAGAGCCCCGGCGGTACGTATCCGAACCTCTTCGACGCCCACCCGCCTTTCCAGATCGACGGCAACTTCGCCCTCACTGCCGGCGTCTGCGAAATGCTTCTCCAAAGCCACCTCGGCGAAATCCACCTCCTCCCCGCGCTCCCCTCCGCCTGGAAAGACGGCTCAGTCTCCGGCCTCCGCGCCCGCGGCGGCTTTGAGCTCAGCTTCTCGTGGAAGGACGGCAAACTCGCCTCCGCCGAAATCCGCTCGCTCCTCGGTAACCCGCTCCGCATCCGCACCGGCGACAAGACCGCCGAGTTCACGCCCGCAAAAGACGACACGCTCCGCCTCGACGCGAACCTCAAACCCGTCGCCGCCAAATGAGCCGCCTCGCCCGCATCGCCTTCGCGCTCGCTCTCACGTTTGCCGGCTTCATTTCCGCGACACGCGCCGCAACCGCCAACGCCATCGTCGCCGCCGACGGCTCCGCCGAATTCAAAACCGTCCAGGCCGCCATCAACGCCGCGCCCCAAGTTACCTCGCGCGACCAGCCGTGGGTCATCCTCGTCAAACCCGGCACCTACCGCGAAATCGTCTACATCCAGCGCGAGAAGCGTCACATCCACCTCGTCGGTGAAGACGCCGCCACCACAATCATCACTCACCAACTCAACGCCTCCGCCATCGGTCCAGACGGCGAAAAAATCGGCACCTTCCGCACACCCACGGTGCAAATCGACGCCGACGACTTCACCGTCGAAAACCTCACCCTCGAAAACACCGCTGGCCCCACCGGCCAGGCCCTCGCCCTCCGCGTCGATGGCGACCGCGTCGTCTTCCGCCACTGCCGCTTCCTCGGCTGGCAGGACACCATCTTCATCAACCGCGGCCGCCAGTATTTCGAAAATTGCTACATCGCCGGCGCGACCGATTTCATCTTCGGCGGCGCCACCGCGTGGTTTGAAGCCTGCGAACTCCACATCGCTGGCAACGGCTACATCACTGCCGCCTCGACTCCACCCGAAGCCGCCTACGGCTACGTCTTCAACCGCTGTCGCATCACCGCCGCCAAGCCCGACCTCAAAACCTTCCTCGGCCGCCCCTGGCGCGCGCACGCCTCGACCATTTTTCTCCACACCGAAATGGCCTCCGTCGTACGCTCCGAAGGCTGGCACAACTGGGGCAAATCCGAGCGTGAACAAACCGTCCGCTACGCCGAATTCGCCAGCACCGGCCCCGGCGCCGCCCCCGACAAACGCGTCGCCTGGGCAAAACCACTGACCGAAAAACAAGCCGCCGAAATCACAGCGGAAACCGTCCTCGGCGGTGTTGATCACTGGCGGCCGATCGCCCGTCGCTGAACGATCCCCCTTTCATAACTCATCATGACCGACCTCGCACTTTCCCGCGGACACGAAGCCCCGCAAACACCTCCGGCCCCGGCCGCCCCGCGCGCCCCCTGGACCGCCGACTGTGGCGATGGTCACTACCGCAACCCGGTCCTCTTCGCCGACTACTCCGACCCCGACGTCGTCCGCGTCGGCGACGACTACTGGATGACCTCCTCCAGTTTCTGCCACGCCCCTGGCCTCCCGATTCTCCACTCCCGAGATCTCGTCAACTGGACCCTCGTCAACCACGCTCTGCCGCACCTCGTCCCCGCCGACCACTTCGCCACTCCCCGGCACGGCGAAGGCGTCTGGGCACCCTGCATCCGCCACCACGCCGGCAAATTCTGGATCTTCTACCCCGACCCCGACTTCGGCCTCTATTTCATCACCGCCACCGATCCGCGCGGTCAATGGTCCACGCCCCAGCTCATCAAAGGCGGCAAAGGCCTCATCGACCCCTCGCCCCTCTGGGACGACAACGGCGACGCCTACCTCGTCCACGGCTGGGCCAAAAGCCGCGCCGGCGTCTGCAACCGCCTCACCGTCCACCGCATCGACCCCGTCACCGCCCGTATCCTCGACGCGGGCACAGTCGTCATCGACGGCGACCAGATGCCCGGCTGGAAAACCATCGAAGGCCCCAAGTTCTATAAACGAAACGGCTGGTACTTCATCTTCGCCCCCGCCGGCGGCGTCGCCGAAGGCTACCAAGCCGTCTTCCGCTCGCGCGACATCTTCGGCCCCTACGAAAGCCGCGTCGTCCTCGCCCAAGGCGCGAGCTCCGTCAACGGCCCGCACCAAGGTGCCTGGGTCGATACGCCCTCCGGCGAACACTGGTTCTTCCATTTTCAAGAACTCCCCGCCTCTGGCCGCGTCGTCCACATGCAACCCATGAGCTGGCGCGACGACGACTGGCCCGCGATGGGTGTCAACCGCGACGCCTCCGGCAAAGGCGAGCCGTCCCTCCGCCACGCCAAACCCGCGCTCCCGCCTCAACCCATCGCCGAGCCCGCCACTTCCGACGATTTTTCCGCGCCCACCCTCGGCCACCAATGGCAATGGCAGGGCACACCCCGTCCCGCCTGGCACTCCCTCACCGCCCGCCCCGGCGCGCTCCGCCTCTTCTGCCAGTCTGCCATCGCGCCCAACCACTGGCACACGCCGCATCTGCTCATGCAGAAATTCCCGGCCCCCGCCTTCACCGCGACCACCACACTCGATTTCTCCGCCTCCCGCGACGGCGACACCGCCGGCCTCATCGTCTTCGGCTACGACTACGCCTGGTTCGGCCTCCGCAAAACCCCGGAAGGCCTCAAACTCGTCGTCGCCTCCTGCTCCGGCGCGCGCGACGGCACCGGCGAAACCGAAACCACCGTCACTTCCGCGTCCTCCGAAAAAATCCACCTCCGCGTCCGCATCGAAACCGGCGCGACCTGCACCTTCAGCCACAGCCAGGACGGAAACGTTTTCACGCCAGTCGTCCTCCACTTCACCGCCACCTCCAGCAAATGGGTCGGCGCCAAAGTCGGCCTCTTCGCCAGCACCGCCGCACCATCCCCCGCACCCGGCCACGCCGATTTCTCCAGCTTCCGGGTCACCGCCTGAGTCAGCCGTCACAAAATCAAGCCCTCGTTTGTCCTTAAAATTGAGGACAAGACGGCCCCGTGTTCCGGCGCTAGGATAGTCGGGTCTGCTTCCATCCCCGCCCCGTCCACGCCCGTTATACCCATCCTTGGCCGTGCCATACCCGCCCGCCGACGCCCCGTTCGCGCAACGATGCGCGCATTGCCGTCTTTGAACCACTTTCCCTGAGCCCCCAACAAATCCGTCAGACCCCGCTTCGCCCCCTTTTCTCCGCCGACCCTGCCGGCGCCATTTCCCCAATCCCCCGCTCATTCCAGCCCGTGGCTACCGCCATCGGGCTACTGGCGTCCCCTTTCCCCGCATGACCCTAACCAAGAACACACCCCTCCGCCGCCTCCTCGCTGCCCAACTCGCAGCGTTGATCGCGACCTCCGCCTGGGCGCAAGTCGCCCCCGCTACCACCGAAGCCGTCCCCGCCCAACCACCGGCCCCGACGAAAAAAATCCCCGTCGAAACCAAAAAAATCGACGCCGATTCCGACACACCCTCCAGCGAGGACGAGACCATCATCCTTTCCCCCTTCGAAGTCGTTAGCGAAAACAAGGGCTACTTCGCCGCCAACACGATGTCCGGCACCCGCCTCAACTCGAAGATCGAGGATCTCGGCCAGCCCATCACCGTCATGACCAAGGAGCAGATGAGCGACTTCGCCATGCTCGATATCAACGACGTGTTCGATTACATGGCGGGCACCGAGGGTACCAACAGCTATTCCCAATTCACCACCGACCGCACCGGCGCCGTCGTCGATAACGTCAGCCTCAGCCCCAACACCGCCAACCGCGTCCGTGGCATCGGCAACGCCAACATCGCCTTCGGCAACATCGCCACCACCGGCCGCGTTCCCGTCGATCCCCTCTGGATGGACGCCCTCGAACTCAGCCGCGGCCCCAACGCCAACATCTTCGGCCTCGGCAACGCCGCCGGCACCGTCAACCAGGTGCCAGCCACCGCCAACCTCACCAAGAACTTCACCCGCACCGAACTGCGTGCCGACAGCTACGAAGGCTGGCGCGCCTCACTCGATGTGAACCGCGTGCTCATCAAAAACAAGCTGTCGGTCCGCGCGAGCTACGCTTACCAACACACGGGTTTCATTCGTAAGCCCGCCGAAGAAGACGCCAAACGCCTCAGCTTCCAGATCAAAGCCCAGCCCTTCAAGAGCACCACCATCTCCGCCTCTTACTACGGCTACAAAAACACCGCCGTCCGCCCCAACTACACGACCCCGCGCGATTATTACACCGATTGGGTCGAAGCCGGTAAGCCAGGCTGGAACCCAGCAACCGGCTACGTGACGCTTAACGGCCAACAACTCGGAGCTGGCAACCTTCCGAGCACCGGAAGCAATCCATACACCGCCGCCCCTTCGTACTTCACCGGCGGTTCAGAAAGTCGCTCCCCTTTCCTGATCGGCGCTCCCGGCGAACCCATTTATTGGCTCAGACCCGCCTATACTGCGGCTGGCTCGTTGGACCCATACGCCAATACATCCCTCCCCACGACACCCACCAGCAATCTGCCGTTGAGAATAGGCTTTTTGACCACCGGTCCGTCCGACACCTACACCGCCACGCAACAGCCGCTCTATAACTCCGTGGCTCGCCCCATCAGCGACAAATCGATCTACGATTGGACCAAGATCAACCTCGCCGGCAACAGCAAGGCCTGGGACGACGTCGATACCTACCTGATCCAGCTCGACCAGTTCGTCCTCAACACGGCGAAACACACCCTCGCGTTTCAGGGCGCATATATGCGCGAAGACGCCAAGCGCCTCGAGAACCAGCCCATGGGCCCGGCCAGCGTAAACAGCAACGTCGGCCAGCTTCAGGTCGACGTGAACACCCACTTCCTCGATGGCACTCCCAATCCTTACTTCGGCCGCCCTTATCTGCGTAGCAGCGAACCCTATCTGCGCGATAAACCCATGCTTTGGGATACCTACCGCGCCCAAGGTGCCTACCGCATCGACTTCTCTCAAGACCGAGGCTGGAGCAAGTGGCTCGGCACCCAGCAACTCCTCGGTTATTACGAATACAAAGATCAGCAGAACCGCACTTACAACTACCGGCACACTGCCGTGACCTTGGACAACGCTTGGCTGCAAAACTATGCCGCCCTCAACGCCCCGCTGGGACTCCAATCGAATGGCAATGCCCGGGCTCAGTATCTTGCTGTTGCCGTCCCTCCAAACATCGGAGCGTTACAAGTCGGCACCAACTACCCCCGTCTCAATGAACAATACTATGTCGGCAGCACGCCCGGCGGCGGTATCGAATACGCCCCCAATTATTTCCCCGAAGGCGCGAGAGTTCCTTACATCTGGGGCTCTCCCGGCGCGATGAATAGAGACGTTACCACCATCGGTTGGAGCCCCGTTTTCGGCGGCGGCCTCAACAACGTCAACACGCGCATCAAGACCATGGGCGGCGTGCTCCAGAGCACCTTCCTCGGTGGTAAACTCGTCGGCACTTATGGTCTCCGTGAAGACGAAGTGTTCGATCGCAACGCTCCGCTGGCTCTCCTCACCCCGGATCTTCGAGGCTTCGATTTCGGCGTGTCCAACCAATGGACCAGCGACTGGCGTAAAGCCGCAGGCAAAACGAAAACGCTCTCAGTCGTGGCTCGTCCCTTCCGCGATATCCCATTCCTCAAATCCCAAGTGAGCAACGGCAGTGGCGTCGGCAAATTCCTTTCTGAAGTGGTTACCAGCTTCAGCCCGACCTACAACAAATCGGATAACTTCATCGCCCAAGGTCCGGCTTACGACCTCTTCCTCAAAAAGCTCCCCAATCAAACCGGCACGAGCAAAGACATCGGGTTCTGGATCACCGCGCTCGATAACAAAATCTCCATTCGCTACACCTACTACGACACCAAGCAGCTCAACCTCCGCGACGGTGACATCTCGACGATGGCCCAGCGCATCCTGCGTTATGAAGGTTTCGTCTCGAACGACGCCTGGAACCTCAGAAAACAGGCCACCGCCTGGCTGAATAACGTCGGCACCGGCGGCACCGCCAGCGATACCCAAATCGCCGCTGCCATCAATATGCCTCTCGCGCAGTACCAAGGGTTGCAGACCATCGGCGCGAACGGCACCTATGCCGCGGTCAACGATGTGCAGGCCAAAGGCCACGAAGTGGAAATCAACTACAACCCCACCCGTCATTGGACGGTGAGCGCCTCGGTCACCAAGGGCGAATCGATCAACACATCCGCCGGTGCCGCTGTCGACGACTACATCGCCGCCCGCATGGCCACTTGGACCACCCTCGAGGACCCGCGCTACCGGCTCGTGAGCACCGCGCCGTCCGGCGCCAATACGATCGCAACATACAGCACCACGCTGACGGGAGGTACCTTCAACGTTACGTACTCGGACCCAACTCTGGTGATTCCTAACGGCCCCAATGGAAATCTCCTTTGGTGGCGCATTCTCGGCACACCCTTCAGCTCGGGAGCCACGAATGGCGGCTACAACGGCACCAACTCCGCCGCCTCGAACTTCGCGGGCAACGTGAATTCGCCGATGTCCGTGTTCCGCGCCTTGATCGGTCGCCCCCGCCCCCAAGTCCGCGAGTACAACGCCAAGTTCAACACCAAGCTCAACCTCGCCGCCATCAGCGACCAAAAGATCATCAAGAACATGGCCATCGGCGGCTCCGTACGCTACGCCAGCAAGGGATCCATCGGCTTCTACGGCAAAGGCTACACGGAAGGCATGAATCTCAGATCGCCCGCCAACCAGATCCTCGAGCTCGATACCAACCGCCCGATCTACTCCCCGGCTGAAACCTACGTCGATCTCTTCGTCTCTTATAACACGAAGCTGTTTAACGATAAGGTGAAGGCCCGCTTCCAGCTCAACGTAAAGAACGTCACAGAAGACGGTGGCGGCTTGCAAGCCACCCAAGCCTTCTTCGACGGCCAAACCGCCACCTACCGCATCATCGATCCGCGACAGTTCATCCTCTCCGCCAACTTCGAATTCTAACGCCCCAACGGTAGGGATAATGCTCCGCATTGTCCGCTCCTCCATCGCCGTCACTCGCAAGAGTGGCGGCGATTTCATTTTCACCCTCCGCCATGGAGGGACGACCTCCGTGTCGTCCATGATCGTCTGAACCCCTCCAACACGAATAACGATTGGTATCCCCGCCCCGCGTCCTCCACGTTCCCCACGGCCGATGACGCACTCGAAGAAACCCCACATGGCTCGCAAAACCGCCGCCACCCCGGCTCCAGCCACCACCTGGCCCCGCCCCTGGCTTTTCGCCGCCCTGCTGCTCGCCTCACTCATCGCCTACTGGCCCGCCCTCAACGGCGAACTCCTCTGGGACGACCCCGGCCACCTCACCCGCCCCGACCTCCAATCCTGGTCCGGTCTCTGGCGCATCTGGTTCGAAGTCGGCGCCACCCAGCAACACTACCCGCTCCTCCACTCCGCGTTCTGGATACAACACCACCTCTGGGGCGACGCCACCACCGGCTACCACCTCATCAACATCCTCTGGCACGCCACCGCCGCCAGCCTCTTCGCCGCCCTCCTCCGCCGCCTCCAGATCCCCGGCTCCATCTTTGCCGCCTTCGTCTTCGCCCTCCACCCCGTCTGCGTCGAATCCGTCGCCTGGATCACAGAACAAAAAAACACCCTCTCCACCGTTTTCTATCTCGCCGCCGCCCTCGCCTGGCTCCGCTACGAAGACGACCGCCGCCCGTCTCGCTACATCGTCGCCACCGCCTGGTTCGCCGCCGCTCTCCTCTCAAAAACCGTCACCGCCACCCTTCCCGCCGCCCTCCTCGTCCTCGCCTGGTACCGCCGCGGCCGCCTCTCCTGGCGCACCGACATCCTCCCTCTCTTGCCCTGGCTCGCCCTCGGCATCGCCGCCGGCCTCGGCACTCTTTGGGTGGAAAAAACCCACATCGGCGCCACCGGCGACGCCTTTGCCCTCACCGCCCTCGAACGCCCCCTCCTCGCCGGCCGCGTCGTCTGGTTCTACCTCGCCAAACTCCTCTGGCCCGCCGACCTCGCCTTCTTCTACCCACGCTGGTCGATCGACGCCCACTCCGCCGCGCAATGGCTCTTCCCCCTCGCTGCCCTCGCCGCGCTCGCCGCCTCCGTGTATTGGAGCCGCCGCGACCGCGCCCCGCTCGCCGCCGCCCTCCTCTTCGGCGGCACCCTCGTCCCCGTCCTCGGCTTCGTGAACGTCTACCCCTTCGTCTTCTCCTACGTCGCCGACCACTTCCAATACCTCGCCTGTCTCCCCATCATCGCCCTCCTCGCCGCCGCCGCGACGCGCACCGTCGCCCTCCTCGCCTGGCCCCGCTGGAGCGGCCCCGCCCTCGCCACCGCGCTTCTCCTTTTGCTCGGTACCCTCACCTGGCACCAAAGCCACCAGTACCGCGACGTCTTCGCCCTCTACGAAACCACCCTCGCCCGTAACCCCGACAGCTGGGTCGCCCACCTCAACCTCGGCGTCGCCCTCGACGACACCGGCCAGCCCGCCGAAGCACTCCCCCATCTCCAGCGCGCCCTCGAACTCAAACCCGATTTCCCCGAAACCCTCAACAGCCTCGGCAGCGCCCTCAACCGCCTCAACCGCCCCGCCGAAGCAAAACCCCTCCTGGAAAAAGCCCTGCTCCTCCAACCCCGCTTCGCCAGCGCCCACAACAACCTCGGCATCGCCCTCATCGGTCTCCAGCAAACCGATACCGCCCTCGCCTCCTTCCAGCGCGCCCTCGAGATCGATCCCGCCTTCGCCTCTGCCCGCGTCAACTACGCCTGGGCCCTCGCCAACTCCGGCCGCATCCCCGATGCCCTCGTCCAGCTCGCCCAAGCCCGCCGCGATCAACCCGCCTTCGCCGACGCCCATTTCAAAACCGGCCTCATCCTCGCCATGTCCGGCCAGATCGCCGAAGCCACACCCCACCTCCGCCGCGCCGTCGAGCTCCAGCCCGACAACCCCGACATGCACTTCGCCCTCGCCCACGCACTGCTTCAACAAAACCGCCTCCCCGAAGCCACCGCCCACTTCGAAGAAACCCTCTCCCTCGCCCCCAACCACCCCGGCGCCCTCGACGCCCTCCACCAACTCCACCGCCTTCAACCGCGCTAACCCACCCGCATCGCCCACGGTCCACCGACTTCCGCCCCTCCGCCATCCCTCCCCATCCGTGTAATCTGTGGTTAAAGACTTTCACCTCGTCCCGCCCCCCAATCGTACCGAGCGCAGCGACATTCCTCCAAATCGAGAATCCAAAATCGAAAATTCCCTCACCCCAACCCCGCCACCACCGCCCGCACCTGCTCCGCGTGCGTCTTCGCGTCCACCTTCTCGATCACCGCCAGCACCGTCCCATCCCGCTCGATCACGAACGCCGCCCGCGCCGGCCCCCGGTACTTCCGCCCATAAAGCTGCTTGTCGATTACAGCATCCGCCGCCTGCGCGAACAAATCCCCCGGATCGCTCACCAGCACCAAGCCCCGCTCACCGCCCTCATCGACGCCCCGCTCGCACCCACACCGCTCCCCGCGCCAACCCCCAATTTCTCCGCCCGCCGCCTCTGCGACCCCGCCGTATCCCGGCTGATCGCCACCAAATCGTAACCCATCCGCGCCAGCTCCCCGCGCACTCCGCCAGCGCCTCCACCTGACGATCGCACGACGGCGTGTTATTCCGCATATAGATGGAAACAAGCGTCCTCCGCCTCAGCCATTCCCCAAAAACCACCTCTCGCACCTCGCGCCCATGAATAACGTTCACAGGGAAATTCACCGATAATTTGTCTCCAACAGCGACCATGGTGCGCCGATGAACCAAACAGAACCGCCGCGCGTCAACCCATGGCCAACAGGAGGGCTTCAACGTTACCCCACCCGCAGGACACGACCTTTGACGTCGCGGCGAAAATTTATCTAGTTCTGCCCACGCATGAAGCCGGTCAAGGTCCCAGCCCTCGAGTTATTCCTCCACGAGATGATCCCCCTCGCGAAAGCGATGGGTGTCGGCGTGGAAGTCAGCGACGACCGCGCGCTCACGCTCACCGCCCCGAAGGAGCAGAATAAAAACTCCCTCAACACCGCGTTCGGCGGCAGCCTCGTCTCCCTCGCCACCCTCGCCGGCTACGGCGTCGTCTGGGAACTGATGCGCACGGAAAAAAAATCCCCCGAGGAAAAAACGCAGTGGCACATCGTCGTGAAAGAAAGCCGCGCCGCTTACCGCAAGCCCGTCATCGGCGACCTCCGCGCCATCTGCGAACGCCCCGCGCAAGCCGCCATTTCCGAATTTAAGGAAGCCCTCGCCCGCTACGGCAAAGCCAAGCTCAAGCTCCGCGCCCGCGTCATCGAAGACGGCCAGACCGCCGTCGACGTTCATGCAGCGTTTGTGGTGTCGCGGTAAGCTCACCCGAGAATCACACAACAAGGTCCAACAGCCCGATGAGTCTGCTCGTGGCTATGGTCGTTCTGGAAAAATCAGAATTACCGACCGACGAATTGCTGGCTTCCTGTAACGACCGATCGCTCATCTCAGACCTGCAGTCGCGTGATCGAGTGGTTTCTTTCGTCATCGGTGAGGTTCAGATTAACTGCGGTCTGGTCGAAGCACCGATCCCTCGTGGTGAGCTAATGCCACTCCTAAAAACGTCGCCTTACTGGCACGGCAGCGACGACAAGATTGCAGATCATAAAGCGCACCTGATTGTCGCAGCTTCGGGAGATATTGAAAAAAAGCTGCTAGCGCTGGCTCTGACACGAGCCGTTTCCAAAATTCTCAGATCAACCGCCGGCTCTATCGCCGTATACTGGGGTGCAGGGAGCATCGTTACCGCGAAGGATTCATTCTGTGCCTTCGCTGATTCATCCAGTTCGGACCAGTTGCCTCTATATCTGTGGGTAGACTTCCGGTGCTTCCCGAAAGAAAAAGGATGGGCGCTCTTCACCCACGGCCTGAAAAGCTTGGGCTTTATGGAGATTGAGGTTTCTCAATCTCCTCTTTCCGCATCTGAAACTGTGGGATTTGTTTTCAATACTGCACACTACCTATTGGATTTTGGTCCAGTTCTCAAAGATGGTGATACGATTGGCATGTCGGCTGACCAAAAAATCAAAATCACCCACGTGGACAGTGCCTACCAGCCCGGGCAGATGGTCTATCATCTCGAAATGCTGAGCTGAGTGCTTGCCACAACACTCACCGCGGATCCGTCCGATCCGTCGCCTTCGCCGCCGCTTCACGCGGCGCATTGCCATCCGTGATTTCAAACGCGCCTTCGAGCTTCATGTCTTCCGACGACGCCCCGATCCACACCGTGAAACGCCCCGGCTCCACCGCCCACGCGTTCGTACGATTGTAGAGCGCGAGATCGCCCGGCGTGAGCGTGAAGTTCACCGTCTTCGTCTCGCCCGGCGCAAGCGTCACGCGCTCGAACCCGCGCAGCACTTTTTCAAAGGTGACGACGCTGCTGTAGTCGTCGCGCACGTAGAGTTGCACGATCTCGTCGCCCGCGCGCTTGCCCGTGTTCGTCACCTCGCAACTCACCTCGATGCGCCCGCCCGGCCCTTGCTGCGCCGGCGTCACGCTCAGGTTTTTATACGCGAAGCGCGTGTAGCTCAGCCCGTGTCCGAACGGAAACAGCACACCGCTCACCTGCCCCGCGTCTTTGCCCTGCGAGCCCGGATGCGCGGGGAAGTTCATCTGAATTTGCCCGACGCTCTTCGGAAACGTGATCGGCAGCTTCCCCGACGGATTCACGTCGCCGAATAAAATATCCGCCAGCGCCGCCCCGCCTTCCTCGCCCGGCAGCCACATCTCCACAATCGCCGGCACATGCTTCGCCGCCCAGTTCACGCTCAGCGGACGCCCATTGCTGAGCACCAACACCACCGGCTTCCCCGTCGCATGTAAGGCGCGCAACAAATGCTCCTGATAACCCGGCAAATCCAGACTCACGCGACTTGCCGACTCACGACACAACTCATCCGTCTCGCCGAGCACCGCGATGATCACATCCACCTCCTTTGCCGCCTCGACCGCCGCCGTGATCCCCGCACGCACTTTCTCCGACGGCTCTTCCTTCACGATATCACTCTCAGGAAAGTTTTCGTCCTTCACCGCCACGCCTTGCACGTAGCGAACATCCACGCCCGCCGCCCCAAGCTTCGCGCGAATCCCCGCGAGCGGCGTGATAAAATCCAAACGCTGCGCCCCATAACGCGACCACCAGCCGTGCGCATCATCTGCGAGCGGCCCAGTCACCAGCACGCGCTTCAACGCATCCTTCTTCAACGGCAGCGCATCATTCGCATTCTTCAGCAACACGATCGCCTCACGCGCCGCCTTCGCCGCCAGCGCCAGATGTTCTGGCGCACGTACCACATGATCCGCCTCCGCCGGATTGTCGCGATACGGCTGATCGAAAAGCCCGAGCCAGAACTTCACGCGCAACACATCACGCACACGCGCATCGATAGTCTCCATCGAGAGCTTTCCCTCGCGCACCAGTTGGCGCAGCGGTTCACCATATTCTTCGGGCGGCGTGAAGTTCGTCCGGATATTCAGCCCCGCCTCCACCGCTTGCCGGATGCCTTCTGCCGGCGTC
Source organism: Nibricoccus aquaticus (assembly GCF_002310495.1). Taxonomy (GTDB): domain Bacteria; phylum Verrucomicrobiota; class Verrucomicrobiia; order Opitutales; family Opitutaceae; genus Nibricoccus; species Nibricoccus aquaticus. Next base: position 1,699,486 of record NZ_CP023344.1, read on the forward strand.
GCTGCCGTGCGATGCTTCGTGTGAATGAACTCCACCGCCGCGCTGTCCGACACGACATAACCGCGGAAACCCCACTGCTCGCGAAGAATCTCCGTCAGAAACAGCCGGTTACTCTGCACGGGAATCCCATCATAATCATTGTAAGACGACATCACGCCCATTGCGCCGCCTTCCATCACCGCACGACGAAACGGCGGCAGAAAAATCGTCTGCACATCCCGCCACGTCACCTGCGGATCGGTCCGCGCCTCACCGTCGCGCCCGCCCTTCGGCACCGAGTAAACCGCGAAGTGCTTCAGCGTCGAAACCACGCGCTGCTCCTGAATTCCCTTCACTTGTTCGACTCCTAGCGCACCGACCAAAAACGGATCTTCCCCATAACTCTCGATCACGCGCCCCCAGCGCGGATCGCGCGCCAGATCGAGCACCGGCGAATAAATATTCGTATACCCCAGCGCCCGCGCCTCGCGCCCCGTCACGCGTCCGATCTCGCGCACCAGCGCTTTATTCCACGTCGTCGCCACACCGAGCTCCGCCGGAAAACTCGTCGCCTTCGAATGCATCAGCCCGCGAATCCCCTCGCCGGTGAAATCCACCGGAATCCCCAGCCGCGTCTTCTCGATAAACCAGCGCTGCACCTCGTTAATCGCCCGCGCATGCAACGACCACGGCAGATCGTGAACCGGGTCCGTGAGATTATTCAGCCAGCCCGTGTTTCCGTTGATGTGCTCATCGATGTTACCGATGCCATCTTTCCAAAACGCCGTCTCCCACGCCGGCGTTGGTAACTCATCTTTCGCCACGCGCGGGAATCCATACCACGTCGTCATCTGCGCCGTCTTTTCCTCCAGCGTCATCCGGCGAATCAAATCCGTGATCCGCGTCTCAGTCTCGACCGTGCGGTCTTCGTACGGATTTTTCTGCCCGTCCTTGTTCAGATCGATCCAGCCGTCCTGATAAATCGGAGACACCGCCTGCTCGCGTACGAAGCGCCCATCCGCAGCCATCACACCGGCGACCCCGGCGCACACAAAACCAACCGAGCCGACGACAAAAACAAAACGCGATGAACCATGGAGCATCGCCCCAAAACAAACGCCGCGCTCCCCGCGCAAGCGCTTCCTCACGTTGCCAGTACGAACCCGCGCACACGCGATCTGCGCGCGCCCCAACCAACCGCACTCACATCGCTTTCCGCTGCACCAGCCTCTCCGACTCCATCTCCTGCGCACGCTTCAGCGAGAGCACCCGCGCAAAAAGTCCCGCCGCTCCCACGACCAGCGCCAGCACCACCACAAACGGCGGCACCTGCCGCGCATCGACCGCGATCGCGATCCCGAGCGCCAGCCCCGAAGCCAGCCAGCCGCTCACCGCAAAAAGCACCGCCGTGAAAACCGGCCGCCCTCCCCGCGCCGCCAGGTGGATCAGGATCGTCGAATAAATCGAAACCGCCGCAATGTAGAGCATCCGCGCTTTCGGGAAATGCTCGATGTGCAGCCCCAGCACCACACATGAGGCGATCAACAACACCAACGCCACCAGCGCCGCCACCCCCGGCCACCGCTGGTCCAGCACCAGCCCCGTCACGAACGCCGCGCACAGATGCACAAACGCATTCCCCTGCAAAACCAGCGGCGTCTCCCACGAGAGCTGCTTCAGCGTCATGCTGTTCTGGATGATGAAAAACACCAGCGTATCCAAAAACACCATCGCGAACAAAACCGCCACCCACCCCGCCGCCGCCCGGAATCCATAGTCCGGCAGTGACGACGGCTTGGACGGCCCCGCCCGCATCCGCATCGCCACGAGCATCCCCACCCCCGCCGCCACCGCCGCCGTGATGATCCTCGCGCGCAGCGTCCCCTCGAAAAGAAACGGCTGGTTGCACAACGCATACGCCAGCCCCGTCCCCAGCCCGCACCACATCCCCAGCCGGCTCGAGTGCAACGTCGGCCGCAGGCACAACGAAAGCCACACCGCCGTCGCCCCCGTGCTCAGCCCCACCAGTAACGCCGCCACCAGCACCACCGCCTCCGAATGCGCCACCAGCGTTACCAACGCCCCCGCCGCGCATCCCGCAAACCCGCCCACCAGCTGCCAGCGCCCGCGCGACGCCGAAAACATCCGCGCCGCCAGCACACACCCGCCCACTCCGCCCGCCCCGAGCACGCCCAGCACCAGCCGCATCCCGCCCTTCCCCACCACCGTCTGCGCGAACTCCACAAACGCGAAACCCGCGAACATCAGAAAATAAATATACATCGCCCCGATCGCCGTCACACACGCCACCACCGACGCCACCGGACTTTTATCTTCATTCAAAAACGGAGCGTGAGTCTGATCCATAGTGTTAGGGGTGCGCATCGGAAAGAGCCTCAGACAGCGAAACGTCGCATAGTGCCACACCCGCCCGCCGACATAAGAGCGAAACACGAAAATAGTCTCATAGGGGTAATGATCTGACTGCCGGAAGATCCCGGCACCGCGCTGTCCTGCACGGCACTCGACCGCCCGCACCCGGCAAGGTCGAACCCAAAAAACACCTACCGTCCGCTCCTCGCCGACAGATGAAAAATCCCCGCCCTCCAGCGCCCTCATCACGCCCGCCACAGACAGCTGTCCGGCTAAGCGTTTGACTCTCCTCCCCCGCAGCGCGAAAGCTCGCCCACCATGTCCGCGCCAACCTTCCTCCCCGAAGACTTCCTCCTCAGCACCGATTGGGCCCGCACGCTCTACTTCGAGCACGCGATCAAACAGCCCATCTTCGACTATCACTGCCATCTGCCCCCGATCAGATCGCCAACAACCGCCAGTTCGAAAACCTCACGCAGATCTGGCTCGCCGGCGATCACTACAAATGGCGCGCCATGCGCTCCAACGGCGTCAACGAAGACCTCGTCACCGGCACCAAAACCTCAGACTACGACAAGTTCCTCGCCTGGGCCAAAACCGTCCCCAACACGCTCCGCAACCCGCTTTACCACTGGTCGCACCTCGAGCTGCGCCGTTACTTCGGCATCAACGACATCATCAACGAGCAGTCCGCGCCGAAAATCTGGGAAGCCGCCAATGCCAAGCTCCGCACGCCACAGCTGACCACGCACGGCATCCTCACGAGCAACCGCGTCAACGTCGTCTGCACGACCGACGATCCCGTGGACGACCTCGCCCACCACATCGCCATCAAGAAGACCGGCATCGGCACCAAAGTTTATCCGACTTTCCGCCCCGACAAAGCCCTCGTCGTCAACGCGCCCGCCGTCTTCAATGCTTGGTGCGACCAGCTCGCCGCCCGTTCGAACAAAGAGGTCAAAGACCTCGCCTCTTTCCTCGACGCGATCGACAACCGCCACGCATTCTTCCACTCGCTCGGCGGCCGCCTCTCCGACCACGGCATGGAAAATATTCCCGACGCCGACTGCACCGAGAACGAAGCCAAGGCCATCTTCGCCGCTGCCCGCTCCGGCGCCGCTGCAACGCCCGAGCAGACCGCGAAGTTCACCTGGTTCATGATGCTCTTCTTCGGCCGTCTCGACGCCCAACGTGGCTGGACCAAGCAGCTCCACCTCGGCGCCATCCGCAATAATAACACCCGCCTCCTCAAGCGCCTCGGTGCCGACGCCGGCGTCGACTCCATCGGCGACTTCCCGCAAGCCCGCGGTCTCACCCGCTATCTCGACCGCCTCGAGTCCGAGGAAAAACTCCCGAAGACCGTCATCTACAACCTGAACCCAGCCGATAACTACGTCTTCGCCACCGCCATCGGCAATGTCCAGGACGGCGTCATCCCCGGCAAAATCCAGTTCGGCTCCGGCTGGTGGTTTCTCGATCAGAAGGAAGGCATGGAGTGGCAGATCAACGCCCTCTCGCAGCTCGGCCTGCTCAGCCGCTTCGTCGGCATGCTCACCGACTCGCGCAGCTTCCTCAGTTACGTCCGCCACGAATATTTCCGCCGCCTCCTCTGCTCGATGATCGGCAACGACATTCAAGCCGGCCTCATCCCGGCCGACCGCCAGCTCGTCGGCGGCATGATCGAAAACATCTGCTACAAAAACGCCGAAGCCTACTTCGGTCTCGAAGCGGGCAAACTCTGACCACTACTCCGAAATGGAGGGACGACCTCCGTGTCGTCCTTTCCCCTCTCCGCAAGGCCCGAGCCCCCGCTCGGGCCTTTTTATTTTCCCTTCCCCATTCGCGTCCATTCGCGTCCATTCGCGGTTAAATAAATGCCCGCCGACACCGCCTTCACCTTCCGCATCTCCGCCGACCCGCTCGACCCTGCCGCGCTGAAACCACTCCTCGGCGACGCCCACGCCGGCGCCTGCGTCACCTTCGAAGGCTGGGTCCGCAACCACAACGAAGGCCATCCCGTGCAGTCGCTCGAATACGAAGCCTTCGCCGCCCTCGCCGAAAAAGAAGGCGCGCGCATCCTCGCCGAGGCACGGGAAAAATTCTCCATCACCCACGCCGTCTGCATCCACCGCACCGGCCACCTCCAGATCGGCGACCTCGCCGTCTGGACCGGCGTCTCCGCCGCCCACCGCGACGCCGCCTTCGCCGCCTGCCGCTACCTCATCGACGAGACCAAAGCCCGCGTCCCCATCTGGAAAAAAGAACACTACACGAGCGGCGCAACCCAGTGGATCAACTGCGCCACCCGCGGCGACCACGTCGGCGACACGCATCCGTAGCGCGCGCACTACGAGTGCTCTGTTCGATGCCATCAGCCAGCCACTGCCGTGTCCCACCCGTCGTAGTGACCGTTTCTCAGAGCTGCGATCTCACGCAAGGTGGCCATAACCCTGTCCAGATCCTCTCGTGATGGATTGCCCAGCTGCTCGACTAAAAGAGTGAAACCAGAGCCGTCGTCCAAGATGCCGCCCGACATCATACCCCGATCCGCTACTTCCTGAAGCACGCACTCTGCATCTGCCCGAGTTTTGAAGAGCAGGAAGTGCCGTGTTTTCGTGATCCGCTTTTGCACCGGATTCTTTGCCCTCTCTTCCTGTGTCATTGCTTCGTCTTTTCGAGGCGTCCACCCGGTTTCGATCCGATCAATGAGCGCCAGATCGTTGGAAATCTCCTTTATGGGGAGATCCCATTGCTCGTCGGTCAGGCCTGGGACCATCCAGGACTTCACTCCATCCCAAAGCCACCATTGCGAGACTTTGCCAGTCTCGGGATTCGGATTGCCTGACCTGAATAGCGGAAACGGCTTGGCGTGCTCCGGCAGCGGCTCAGCCCCAACCTCACGCACAATGTCTCGATTCACAGCAGCCTGGAGCGGAAAGAAGGTCGAAAAAATCTCCTTCTGCACAACGAGTGCTTTGAACTCCGCCGGCCGCTCGTCGAACACGCCCGGCAACACCCGAATCAACGCGCCCCAGCGCGGCGGCTCACTGTGATAGTGAGAAAACTGCGCGTACGCTTTCCCTATCTTCGTATCGATTTCGATGATCGCACCGATCTGAACCTTCTTCGCCATAAAGTAATCCCGTAACTGCACCGGCACCCCTCCGAGGCAAGCCTGCGCTCTCCTGCGTTCTTTTTAGCCTTTGGCGGTTCGGCGTTTGGGATTTCTTCTGATTACTCCCGCTCCCCCGGCGCCTCCGGCGAAAACGGCGGCGACGTCACATTCTGCCGGATCGATTCCAGATTCTCGCGAATCAGTTCTCCGACAGAAATGCACCGCAGATAAGCCGAGCGCCCATAGTGCGCCGCCAGGCTCTCGCGCAGCTCGATCACATTATCTGGCGGCGCGAGCGACACATCCGACATCGCCGTGAGCAACAGCTCCAGCCGCTCCTGCGCCACCTCCGCGCGTTGCAACATCAGCACCTGCTCCTCGCGTTGATACTGCCGCGCCGTCTCCACGCGCAGATGCTTCATGCAAAAAAACGCCAGCTGCTGGTTGTCCTTAAAAAACTGCGGCCGGTACAGATTCATGCGCCCCTCATAAGCCTGCTGGTCGAAGTCCATCGCGCGAATCCGGATCTGCGCGCCCTCGAAATCCGGCGTGATCACGACGACAAAATTATACGCCCGCATGTCCCCGAGCAGCCGCACGAAACAGCGCTCGTTGAACTTCACCAACTCCTTCGCCACGCGGATCGGCTTCAGCTCCTTGTTCGTCAGCCAGCGCTGCGCGAACACATCGCCCGGAATGCCCGCGATATGCTCTTCCACCAGCGTGTCTCCGTGAGTGAGAAAATGCAGGCGGTTCGGCGACAGCAGATGCTCCAGCTCCAGCCCGTACACGCGCGAGGCATCCCCGCGCTTGATGTAGAAATAGTCCGGGTTGTCGTTGTATGCATTGACGATCCGGATACGAAACGGCGCCGAATTCCCAAACGCGCAAAAGTCGATCCGGTCCACGTACAGGTGGCTCATGAACGCCAGGTCACCATCCACGCGCAGCAACGCGTAGAGCCGCTTCAGCCCGTCCTGCAGCGACTCCATCTCCAGCTGGTCGTACACCACCGTTTCCCAAAGCGTCGCCTTGCCCTCGGCATCCGTGAGCGGAGCCGATTCCGCAAACCTCCGTAGCCGTTGATAAGTCACCGGCAACTCACGCTCGCGCCGGTAGCGCTTTAAATATGCACGCAGCCCTTCGCTGATCGGCAGGCTCGGCTTCTTCTGCTGCGCAGAGCGGGTGTGAGAAAAAGCCGGGGCATCCATGACCGCGAACATGCCCCCGCCCCTGTCGCTGGCAACGACTACAACGCATTCCCCCTCCGCGTTTTCATCGCCTCATCGCTCCTTCCACGCATTTGCCAAAACAAAGCTAAAGCCCCGCCGCCCCGGGTTTCGCCTCGTCTCCCCCGCGTCCCAACCCCAGTCTGCCACCCGCTTCCCATGTTACTCCTCGCCACTACCGCCCTCGAAAAAATCAAAGACGTCCCCCCCATGTTCTGGGTCAAAGTGGCCGTGGCGCTGGTCGGCTTCATTGTCGCCGTCATCGTCATTCAGAAGGTCTGGCACATGAACAAGCTCGCCCTCGCCCTCATCATCTTCGTGGTCGGCGGCATCCTCAGCTTCTCTTGGGTCTATAAACGCAACGAACCCGCCTTCATGACCTGGCTCATCGAGCCCATTGCGAACTCCGGCTTCTTCCCCACCGAGGGCGGCTCCGAGCTGCGCAACATTAACGAAGACGGCACCAAGGCGAAAAAAGCCCCGGTCCCCGCTCCCGCGAAAAAGTAACGCCGCCTCCGGTCCGCCCGCGCCCCACCCGGCAGGCTCGGCTCGTCATCAGCCACCGACCGCAGAGCCGGTCACACACCGCTTTCATGATAACCATGAAATCCGGTCACGTGCATTTCCGCAGTTTTTGGAGTGGTTTTCACCGGGGGTTTCTGGCTAGTTCGACACCCGCTTATGCCTAAAGCCCTCTCTGACATCGGACTCATCGGCCTCGCCGTGATGGGTCAAAATCTCGCCCTCAACATCGCCGACCACGGCTTTCAAATCTCGGTCTACAACCGCACGGTCGAAAAGACCGACAAGTTCGTCGCCGAGAATCCCAACACGCCCGGCGGCCTCGTCGGCTCGAAGACCCTCGAAGAATTCGTCAAGTCTTTGGCCAAGCCCCGCAAGATGGTCATCCTCGTGCAGGCCGGCAAAGCGACCGACGCCGTCATCGACGGCCTCATCCCTCTTCTCGATAAAGACGACATCATCATCGACGGCGGCAACGCTCTCTGGACCGACACCATCCGCCGCGAAAAAGCGCTGAAGGAAAAAGGTCTCCGCTTCATCGGCTCCGGCGTTTCCGGCGGTGAAGAAGGCGCTCGTTTCGGCCCGTCCCTCATGCCCGGTGGCGAGTTCGCCGCCTGGAAAGAACTGAAGCCCATCTGGGAAGCCGTCGCCGCCAAGGTCGACGCCAAGACCGGCAAGCCCATCGCCGGCGCCCAGCCCGGCAAGCCCGTCAAGGGCGGCGTGCCCTGCACCACCTACATCGGTGAAAACGGTGCCGGCCACTACGTGAAGATGGTCCACAACGGCATCGAGTATGGCGACATGCAGATGATCTGTGAGGCTTACTCGCTCCTCTCCGGCCTCCTCGGCCTCAAGCCCGCCGACCAAGGCAAGATTTTCTCCGAATGGAACGCCGGCGCGCTGGATTCCTTCCTCATCGAAATCACCGCCGACATCCTGAAGCAGAAGGACCCCGCCAATAAGAAAAAAGCCTTCGTCGACGTCGTCCTCGATACCGCTGGCCAGAAGGGCACCGGCAAATGGACCTCCGTCAACGCTCTCGACATGGGCATCGCCGCTCCGACGATCGCCGAGTCCGTCTTCGCCCGCTGCATCTCCGCGATCAAAGACGAGCGCGTTGCGGCTTCGAAGATCCTCAAAGGCCCCAAGAAAAAGAAGTACAAGGGCGGCAAGGCTGCTCTCATCCAGGCCATCCACGACGCTCTCTACGCCTCCAAGATCTGCTCGTACGCCCAGGGCTTCCAGCTCATGCGCGCCGCTCAGAAAGAGTACAACTGGAAGCTGAACTTCGGCGAGATCGCCCAGATCTTCCGCGGCGGCTGCATCATCCGCGCTGCCTTCCTCCAGAAGATCACCGAGGCCTACGCCCGCAACCCGAACCTCGCCAACCTCCTCCTCGATTCGTACTTCAACAAGACGATCCAGAAGACCCAGGAAAACTGGCGCAAAGTCGTCGCCCTCGCCGCCGAATACGGCATCGCGACCCCGACGTTCTCGTCCGCCCTCGCCTACTACGACAGCTACCGCTCGGCCCGCCTCCCGGCCAACTTGCTCCAGGCTCAGCGCGATTACTTCGGCGCGCACACCTACGAGCGTACCGACAAGCCACGCGGCAAGTTCTTCCACGTCGACTGGCCCGAGGCGACCCGCCCCCAGCTCGAAGCCTGAGCTTCGAACTAGTTTTCGAATTCAAAGCCGCGTAACCAAAAGGTCCGCGGCTTTTTTGTGTGCGTAGCCGGACAACTCCTCGCAGCCGCTACTCCACCGGCACATCGCTGACCTTGAGCAGCTCGATGTCAAAAATCAGCACCGCCCCGACGGGAATTCCTCCGGTGGAAACATCGCCGTAACCCAGCGTCGGCGGGATGTAGAGCGTGATGCGCCCGCCTGTGCCTATCTTCTGAATACCTTCCGTCCACCCCGCGATGACTCGGCCCACATCCACTTCAAGTGGCCCCAGCTCCGGGTCGGTTCGGTCAAACAGGGTGCCATCGATCAATCGCCCGGTGTAGTTCACCAGCACGCGCTGGTCGCTCCGTGGCGGTCGTCCCTCGCCCGGCCGCACGACTTCGTAGCACAACCCGCTGGGCAGTGAGACGATCTCGGGATCAGCCTTCAGTTTCTCAAAAAACACCGCGTTCTCCGCCGCCCGCTTTTCACGGATCATCTTTTCCCTGGCCTCCTGACGTCCCGCCACAAAGCGTGCGACCGAGTCATACAACTTAGCTTCATCGAAATCTGCCGCCCGCTTTTCCAAAGCACCCGTCAGCCCCGCAATGAAACGAAAGCGTTCATCCGCGCTCAACTCCACGCGAGCGACACCGCGCTCCTGCGCGAGCAGCCAGCCCCACGTCTCGATGATCTGCCTCTCTGAAAATCCCGCCGGTTCATGCAGTGGCGGCACCGGCGCTGGCGGCGGTGGCTGCTCTTCCATCGGCGCGTCTTTGATCGCGAGCAGCTCGATCTCGGCGACCGTCGTCGCGCCGGGCGGAATGCCCATCATCGCCGCATCGCTATCGCTAAAACCGAGCGCGGGCGGCACGTGCAACCGTGCTTTCCCTCCAACACGCATCGTCTGAATTCCGTCGGCCCAGCCGCGAATAATTTTACTGAGGACGATCTCAACCGCGCCGAGTTGCTCCGTGCTGTCGAACTCCGCGCCATCCAGCAGCCGCGCGTGATACGTCACCGTCACCGCCTGATCCGCGCGCGGCGACTCGCCGTCACCCGCGCGCAGCACTTCGCAACAAACACCGCCCGGCAGCACGATCACTCCAGGCTTCTGTTTCAACGCGTCGAAGTACACGTCCGCCGCGGCGAGATTCTCCGCCTTCTGCATCTTCCGAAACTCCGCCGTCCGCACTTCGACGAAATGTATCACATCCGTGTAGATCTGATCGAGCGGCTGCGGCGGCGGTTGCTGCGCGATGCCCGCTTCCAATCCCTTCACGAGCACGGCACGCTGAGTTTCATCGAAGCCGAATTTGTCGGCATTGGATTCACGCGCCACGATCCGGCCCCACGCTTCGACGAGCAGTCCGTTGTCCGGATTGCTCTCAGCAGCATAGCCGGGCGGGAGAAGACCGAGCGCGAATGCCCCTAGAAAAATGAGAACCCGCTTCATGTGAGAAAAATCAAAGCCCTCCCGGATGCGCGAGGAGCGACGCCGCCAGCGCTCTATCCGCCGGCAAAAGATCGCGCGTGTTCTCAAAATGCTTCCGTGCGGCATCCGGGTCGGTGTTCGCCCAGTTACGCAGCACGGTGAGCAGCGTTTGTGAACGCAGCACGGGACTCGCGATGTCGCTCACCCAGCCCGCCGCTTCTTTCGGTTCAAGAAATCCCGCGCCGGCCATCGCGGCCACACCATCATCCAGGCCAGGGCCAATGTCGTTCGTCTTAACCCAGTGCGACGCCGCAGCCGCATCGACCTGCGACCACGCGCGCAGCGCCTGCCCCATCTGCGAAATGCGATCCGGCCCGGCCGGAAGCCGCGCAACAAACTGCGTCAGCCCCGCCGGATCGACCTGCCCCCATCCGCCGATCACCGCATGAAGTGCCTCGCTGCGCTCAGCCGGATCGGGCAACGCGCACGCAGCTCGCCCCGCCTCTTCAGGCTGCATCGTCGCCCACGCCGAGTACGCTTTCGCAAGCAGGATCGAGCGGCCTGTCGCCTCGAGCGCACCGGGATGAATGGCCAGCGCCACCGCCGTTTCAAAATTTCCCGCGGCGCAAAGCGCATCCACCAGCGAGCAGCCGTAGCCGGTCGCTGCGTCGGGATGCTGCGAGAACAATTCACGCCCGAGCTTCACCGCTTCGTCGGGCAGGCTCGCGGCGGCGCTCGCGAAAACCGTTTCCATCGCAGTGCTCCGCTTCGCCTGATCATCGAGCGCGCAAACCCACATCGCTGCATCGCGCGGTGCGGTCGCGCCCCAGCCGCTCAACGCGGACTGAATCAATGCTTCACGCAGGACTAAATTTTTCTCCGCCTGCGCCAGTTGCATGGCGCGATCCGGCTCCGTCTTCGCCAGTGCGGTAAGCATCTGGGCGAGTTGTTGGTTTCTTGTGCGAGAGGCCGGCCGCGCGAGGAGCTGCCGCCAATTATTCTCCTCCCACGCGCGGGTACTGGACGACGAGTCTTCAGAGACCTGGGTCCGCGATATGCCCAAGCGCGTCAGTTCAGCGACCGCGACGCCACTCGATGCGGCGGAAACAGGGGCGAGCTGGTTTCGCATCGTTGTCGCCCGTCCGAGCCAGAAGGAGCTGATCGCAACCACCACGAGCACCGTTGCGATCAAGAGCAGGCGAAACCGTGGCGTTCGGTGCGTTGTCATAGGTTTCCAACGACGCGGCGGCGCTCGCGCACCCAGCGGGAGCGCCGATAATAGACGCGGACCGTGCGGAGCATCGTCCCTACTTTGGAGAAGATGTTTTCAAGATTCATGAGAGATGACTGGTAATAAAAAGGGCCGGGCCATCGCAGCCCGGCCCTCCGCTAACTCTGATCACACCGCGCGCGGAAAACTCATCAGGGGTAAGAAGAGTTCACCGGCGCGGCGCGGCGTGCCCAACCAAGGCACTCAGTATTGCATGCTGCTGCCACCGCTGAGGACGCAGTTGGTCAGCAAATCTTTGGTTTTATTGCTATAGCTGCTGCAGCTGATGATCTTGGTCGCGCCAGTGTTGCCGTTCTGGGTGAAGCCGCAGCCGGTGGTGCCGCTGTTAGAGTAGGCTTTGCAGGAGGTCATCACGTGCGCGAGGTTCATGCCGGAGCTGCCCATCTTGAAGCCGTTGCCGTTGCCCGCGGAGAGCGAGCCGTTGTTGTAGGCGTTGCAGCTCGTCACGGTGACAGCGGCTCCGGCCTGCCAGAAATCCCAGCCGTCATCGGAGTTATGATGGCCGAGGCAGTTCTTGAAGACGTTGCCGGTGCCGGTGGAGAACTTGGCCGCGAAACCGTCGGCGTTCTGGCCGAGCGTGGCGGTGTCGATGTTGCTGTACGACTGGCAGTATTGGATCGTGTTATTCTTCGCGCCCGCGCCCTGGATCTGGATGCCGGTGTTTTTGTTACCGGTGGCGATGCACGAGTTGATGATGCTGCCGGATGTACCGTAGATGTAGATACCGACGCCGTTCACGTTTTTGACCGTGAGCTGATTGAGGCGGGTGTTGTTGCCCGGGACGAAGCCTGCGCTGGCACCGTTGAAGTTAAACGTCGCCGGGCCAGTGACCGTGACACCGCTGGGCACGTTGATGCGGGTCGTGATCGAGTAAGTGCCCGAGACGTTGATGGTGGTGCCTGACTTGGCGTTTTGGATGTCGGATACGATGTCGGCCTTGGCGACAGCGCCGCCGAGGAATGCAGACGAAAGAGCCAGGCCAAGGATTTTGGCGAGGCGGGGAGCGTGAGACGTGAACATAGCGGGGTATTTGTTGGGGGTTGCTGACTCTGCGTACCGCGCGGATCGCGCGGAAAATCGGGGATGCTGGCTGGCAGAAGAGCGGGACCGCCACCCGGGCCGGGAGCGCTTGGGCGCGCTGACCGGGAGGCGAGTCCCACTCTTCTGCGGCGCGCGCTGCCTAACCGGCGCTGATCGCTGCCTGGCATCGCCGTTTGTGGCGGCGCCCTAGAGCCAGGAGCGAAAGTGCGGCAAAGAACCAGAACGACGGCGCGCCACCGCCGTCCTTTTTCGCCTCGGGCGTCACGGGCGTGGCGGGCGGCGTGTTGACGGAGATCGTCACCGGAGCGCTGACCACGTCGCCGGAGGTTTTCACGATAAGCACGGTGTACACGCCGGCGTTGGCCGCTTGCGCACTCGCGACGGTGTAGGTCGCGGTGTTGCCACCGGTGATCGGCGCGTTGTTCAAGCGCCACTGGTACGCCGTGCCGGTGAAGCCCGTGAACGTGGCGGTGAGCGTGAACGAGCCGCCCGTCGTAATCGACGTGCCCGAGGCGGTGATCGTCGCCGAGGCTGAAGCGAGCGAGGCGGAGGCGGCGCCGGCGGTGTTGCCCGCGCCGGACTGCACCAGCGCACTGACGTCGCTCGTCACCAGCATTTCGTATGAGTACGTCGGCGTGAACACGGTGTCGGTGCCCGCATCGGCGGCGGTGCCGGTCGTGGTCGTGTACACGTTATTGTTGGCCCGGATGAGGCCGCCACCGGATTTCGTGAGCGGGCTGGCGAGGCTGGTGTACTGGTTACGCTCGCTCAGCAGCTGCGCGTTAGCCAGCACGCTGGTCGCCGAGGTGTTGGCGGCGCTGTTGAGGAAATTATTGTACATGTGGACCTGGCCCCAGGTCGTCGCGGGCAGGCTTTGGTCGGCGCGATCGGAAAACCAGTTGTGATGAAGCGAGACGCGGAGCGCCTTCGTCTCACCGGTGGCTGCACCGATGGTCATGGCATAGCGGTGCGTGGTCTGCGCGGTCGTGTAGTAGAACTCGCACCACGAAACGGTGACGTTGTCCGCGCCGCCGGTGATATCGATGAGCCCATCAGCGCAGTCGAAGAGCGTGCAGTGCGTGATGTATACGTTGGTCGCGCCCACGAGGGAGATGCCGTCAGCGCCCGCGGTCGGGTTGGTGATGTTCAGCCCGCGGATGACGACGTTGGAAACGCCGCTCGCGAGTTCCAGGTTGCCGATGAGCGTGGCGTTACCGTCGATACCCTGGATGGTCTTGTTGGATTTCACGGCGACCTTCGTAGCTCCGAGATTGAGCGTGCCGCTGACGGTGATCGTGCGGGCGGTGGTGTCCTCGGCGTAGGTGCGGAAGTCGGCGGCGGTGGTCGCGTTCACGGCGACTCCAGCAGTGCCGCCACCGGTGACAGATGCGGCATAACCATCAGGGACCGGCGCGGTGAAGACCGTGCCGACGGTGAGCGTGGCGGCATTGCTCGTGGTGGAGCCGAGCGCGTTGGTGACCACCACGCGGTACGAAGCGCCGTCGATGGTCTGCACAGGATTGATCGTGTAGCTCGTGGAGGTCGCACCGCTGATGTTCACGGAGTTCTTCTGCCATTGGTAAGTCAGCGGACCGGTGCCGGACGCGATGACCGAGAAGGTCGCGGTAGTGCCGACATTGACGGAGACAGCGGCGGGCTGGGTCGTGATCGCGGGCAGACTACCGAGCGTGAGCGTGGCGGCGTTGCTGGTGACGGAGCCGGCGGCGTTGGTGACGACCACGGTGTAGGTGCCGGCATCTCCGACAACCGGAGACGCGATCGCATAGCTGGCGCCAGTGGCCCCCGTGATGTCGATGCCGCCCTTTTTCCACTGGTAAGTGGGCGCAGGTACGCCGGTGGCGACGACGCTGAAGGAGGCGCTCTGGCCAATAGCGCCCGAGATGCTGACGGGCTGCGTCGTGATGACCGGCAGGCTGGCCAGCGTGAGCGCCGCAGCCGAACTGGTGACAGCGCTCGTGGCATTGGTCACAACCACAGTGTAGCTTCCAGCGTCTCCGATTACCGGAGACGCGATGGTGTAGGTCGCGCTGGTGGCACCGGTGATGTCGGTGCCGTTCTTTTTCCACTGGTAAGTGGGCGCTGGAGCGCCGGTGGCTGCCACCGTAAACGTCGCAGACTGACCGAGTGCGCCAGAGACGCTGGCGGGCTGCGTGATGATCGCGGGAGCGAGTGCGGGCGTCCACGTGGTGGTGTTGGCCGTGCCGTTCTTCTGCGTGTTCAAGACCCAGTAGGCGTTGCTGTAGTTGGTGATCTCGGTGGCGTTGGCGGGCTGCGTCCATTGATAGGACCAGGAGATGCGGCCGGAGACATCGACGGGCGTGTTGTCGCTCTGTTTGCGGGAGTTGTACTCGACGCAGAGCGTGTTGCTGCGGTCGGTGATGGTATTCGCATCCCACGCGGCGGGCGTGAGGAGGTTGTCGGCGATCACGCAGTTGAGCAGCACCATCTCGGTGTAAGCGGGCGCGTTTTGATTCAGGCGGCCGAGATAGGCGCCGGTGACATTGCTGCCCGCGCTGAACAAGCAGTTCAGATAAACGAAGCCGTGGTTCGTGGCAGGATTGCGGACCTGCGTGTAGAATGTAGCCGAGGTGAGCATCTTCAGCTCGCAGTTTTCGAAGAAAACCGGGCCGCCGCCCCACATGAAGTCGGTGTCGCCCTCGATGTAGGTATTGGAGATGTAGGTCGGTCCGTTGACGTTGAGCGTGTCCTGGAAGCTGGAGAGATTGACGCCCGTGATGATCGTCTGTGCGTCGGCGTTATTGTTGAAATAAACCGCCTCGGCCTGGCTGCCACCGATGGGCGTGAAGTTTTTGATCGTGAGGTTCGTGAGCACGGTGCCTGTGCTGCTGCGTCCCTCGAAAGCGGCGCGGCCGTTGGTGCCCTGCGGGTTCAGCGTGTTGTTATTGGGATAACCGACGATCGTGCCGGTGCGGCTCTCGCCTTTGATCGTGAGCTGGTTCTTCGAGACCCAGTAAACGATTTCGTAGTAGGTGCCGTTCTTGATGAGGATCGTGGTCGGCGTGGTGTTGTTGGCCGGGATGAAATCGAGCGCGGCCTGCACGCTGGCGAAGTCGCCCGAGCCATCCTTGGCGACAGTGTAGGTCGTGGCGGTGGCGGGAGCGGCCTTGGTGGTGAAGGTCCACGTCGTCGTGTTTGTGATACCGCTGAATGCGAGACCGCTGGCATCGGTGAAGACGCCGGCATCGACCATGACGTAGTAAGTTTTCCCGTAGGTCAGACTGAGGTTGCGCGGGTAGATCGTGGCGGTGTTGCCAGAGATCGTGACCGGGTAATAGCTGAAGCCCGCGAGCGTGCCGACAGTCTTGGTCTGGATCGGGAGTGCGAGCAACGCGGCCGAGGCAGAGCGTGCGGTGGCGTTGGCGAAACTGATCGTATCGACAGGCGTCACGGGGCTGGCGGCGTCGTAGATCTTGATCGAGCCGTTGAGCCCGGCGGAGATCGGCTGGTTAAACGTGATCGTGAGCGGCGCGTCGGGGAAAATCGCACTGGCGGCGTTGAGCGGTGTGAGGCTCGATACGGCGAGGCTGGCCGAGAGGACATTCACCGAGGCGGTGGTGCTGGTGACGCTGCCGGCGGCGTTGGTCACGGTGACGGTGTAATTGCCGGTGTCGGCTCCGCTGACCGTCGAGAGTGTGAGGCTGGCGCTGGTCGCGCCCGTGATGGAGACGCCGTTTTTCTTCCATTGATAAGTCGGTGAAGGTGACGCCGTGGCTACGACGGAGAGCGTGGCCGATGCGCCCGGCGCTGGCGTGACGCTTACGGGCTGAGCGGTGATGAGCGGCGACTGATTCACGGTGAACGTGGCGGCATCGCTCGTGACCGTGCCCTGGCCGTTGGTCAGGCGGACGACGTAGAGGCCGTTGTCGGCGATGGTTGCGCTGGCGAAGGCGAGGCTGGCTGTATTCGCGCCGCCAATATCGGCGTAGGTCGCCCCGGCGTCGGTGCTCTTGCGCCATTGGTAAGTGAGCGGAGCGGTGCCGCTGGCGGTGACGCTGAAGGACGCGGCGGCGCCTGCGGTGACGGTCTTGCTGACGGGCTGCGTCGCAATCACGGGAGCGAAGGGCGTGGAGGAAACGGTGACGGTGATCTGCGCGCTCGCCGTGGAACCGGCGGCGTTCGTGGCGACGAGTTGATAGATGCCGGCGTCTGCGGACTGGACGTTGGTGAGCGTGAGTGCGGCGGTGGCGGCCGAGGCGTTGGAGACGGAACTAATGTTGGCGAACGAGGTGCCGCCGTTGGTGCTGACCTGCCATTGGTAGGAAGTCGCGCTGCCTGCGGCGACGGCGGCGAAGGTCACGCTTTCGCCGGTGGTGACGATCATGCTGGAGGGCGGCTGGGTCGTGAAATACGGCGGCGGCATGAGGCCGGTGAAGTTGCTCAACTGGAGCGTGACATCGCTGGCGGTGGAATTCTGGAACTGATAACCGAACTGGTTGAACGTGATCGACGCGCTCGCGACGGAGAGGCCCGACGACGCGCTACTATACACGCGACGATTGATCGCCGTGCCGTTGGTCGCGTTATCGACAAACGCGCCGCCGCTGGTGGCCACGGTGCTGGTCGAGGTGCCGAGCTGCACCGCGCCGCTGGCGAGCGCCGAGGGACGCACGGTCATGTCAACGAGCACATTATCGGCGATGGTGCCGAGCGCGCCGCCGGTGCCGGTGCCCATGCCGTAGGGAGAATTGATATCGAGCGCCATCAAACCGACCGGACAGAACGGCACGGTGCTCGTCACGCTCTGAGGTTTCATGCTCACCGCACCAGTGCTCTGGTAGAGTTCGATCCAGAGACCTTTGTCGTCGGTGAAATTGCCCGTCGCGGCGGGAAGCGTGCCTCCGTCGTTGAAGAGGCCGAAACCGGTGTAGGCAAACTGGACGGAGCCGTTGATGCCGTAGCCGCCTGACGACTTCATCGAGAAGGTCACCGGAAGGTTGTTCGATCCGGTCGCGGGCTTGGCCAGCACGAGCGGCACGAAGCTGCTTGTGACGAGCGTCTGCGTGCTGTTGGCGGGAACCGTGAAGGTGTAGGTGTTGGTCGCGGGATCGAAGCTCGCTGCGTTGGCGCTGATCCGCGCGCCAGTGGTGGCATTGTACGACTGCCAGGCGAGCGCACCCGCAGGAGCAACCGCGAGACGGGCCACGCTGCTGGGCGTGCCGCCGCCCGCGTTGGTGACGACGACGGTGTAGTTGCCAGAGTCAGACGGAGACAGATTGGCGAGGACCAGGCTCGCACCCGTCGCACCGCTGATGTCGGTGGAGTCCTTCTTCCACTGATAGGTGAACGGCCCGGTGCCCGTGGCGGCGACGGTGAGCGTGACGTCCGAACCGGCGACGATGTTACGGCTCATCGGCTGCGTCGTGATCGTCGGAGCGCTGCCTGCGCCGGAGTTAACCGTGAGGACTGCGGCGTTGCTGGTGGCGCTGTTGACGGAGTTGGTGACGACAACGGTGTAGCTGCCGGAATCGCCGGTGACCGTGCTCGCAATCGTGTAGGTCGCGCCGGTCGCGCCGCCGATGTCCGCACCATCTTTTTTCCATTGGTAAGTGAGCGGCGCGGTGCCCGAGGCAACGACGCTGAAACTGGCGCTGGCTCCAGCGTTCACGGTCTGCCCGGCGGGATGCGTGGTGATGGAGGGGGCGACGGCGGGGGTGTTGACGGTGAGCACGGCGGCCGAACTGGTGACATCGCCGCCGGTGTTGGTGACTTTGACGGTGTAGCTGCCCGCGTCGGAGAGCTGCACATTCGTGAGCGCCAGCGTATCCGAAGTCGCGCTGCCGATGGCGACGGTGTCTTTGTACCACTGATAGGTCAGGCCTGTGCCGGTCGCGACGACGTTAAAGGAGGCGTTAGCACCGACATTCACCGACTGGCTCGCGGGCTGGGTGGTGATGGCGGGAGCCGTTGGTGTCGCGGTTGCGGTGACGACTTTGACGTTCGTGAAGACGACCGCCGATGCCAGGTTGCTGCCGCTGTAGCGAAAGCCAAACCAGTCGAACGCGTAGCTGGAAGTGGCCGCGCCGTTATCCGTACCGGTGTAGGTGTACGTGGATGGAAGGGCTCCGCCTGTGATCGAGAGCGTGACGATGTTCACCGTGAAGCTCTGGCGCTCGACTTTGAGGCTGAGCGTGTAGGGCACACCGGAAGCCAGGGCTACTCGATCAGTCGAACCGGCGGTGAGGCTCGCCAGCAACGGGAAGTCGGCGGTCGAGTTAAAGAGATTGGTGGTCACCAGCGTGTCGCGGCGGCCGAGCCAGGTGAAGGGCCCCACGGCGGCATTCGCGTCGGTCGCGAGCTGGCCCATGTAGCCGGGATCATCCGAGAGCAGGGGGTCGCTATGCCCGCCGGTTTTGTCCACGAGAAGGCGGGTCGTCTTCGAGTCGAACAACCCGAAGCGGACGGTGCCTCCCGATGCTGCGGGTGTGGTTAGAGAAAACGTGGCACTCACCGTGATGCTGTCGCCCACCTGCAAACTCACCGGAGTCGTGTCGGTGAAATGAAACCAATGCGCCTCAGCGCTCGTCTGCGTCTGCCCGTAGGTCACCGATCCGGTGGCATCCGTCCGCGTGGTGCCCGTGCGTGACTTGAATACCTGCACCGAATTGGTCGCCAGGTTTTGGTTCACGCTGCTGCCATCCGCGAACGAGTCGTCGAGGATCGTCGCTGCGGGCGAGAGATGCGTGAAGACGAGCGCGGCGGAGCATGCCGCTAACAAACGACGGAGCGAGATCATGGGGCGGGAGGAAACCCGGCGCGGATCGCACCGGTGGGAATGAGGATGGTCATCTCACACGGCACCCAGCGGATGGCTGGAGTGAAGGGGAACCGTCGAAAGACTCGCTCACTATAACCGCCAGTCTTGCGCCCGTCATGTCATCAATTCTGATGACAGCCGTCGTGAAAATTTTCTGCCGCCTTTGCCGCCACCGTCCGGCTGACTAACCGGCAACCTCAGTGGCGGTCCTCAGCCACGGCCGCTCCAGTGGCTTAACTCCCCCACCCCTCTCCGTGCTCCGATTTCTCCCATGCCTGGTCCGCCTGCTCGTATTCACTTTCTCGTGCTTGGGCGCGTGCGCCGCAGCGACTGAGCCACAGCACAATGCTCCGTCCGAGTATACGCTGCGCGCGTGGCATGCTTCCGACGGCCTGCCTTCCGACGAGATCGGCAGCCTGATGTTGGATGAAAAAGGCTATCTCTGGGTGGCGACCACGGGCGGGCTTGTGCGTTTCGACGGCACGAGCTTCGAGCCGGCGGAAACTCCCCCGGAAGTTTCCCAGCGCGGCATGATCCACCCCTCGATGCCACCCGCAGACGCACCGGGCCGCCTGCTCGCGCTGGGCAACGCCAACGGCAACACCGACGGCAACACCCCGGGCGCGGTCGATGGCGTTTACCGGCGCGATCATCAGGCCTTCGTCTTCGAGCGGGAGCCCGCGCTCGAAGGGAAAAACGTGCGCGCTATTTTCTCCGAGAAAAACGGCACGCTCTGGTTCGGCTGCGAAGACGGCACCGTGCTGCGAAGGGCGGACGGGCAATCGCAACGATTCGATCCACCCGCCGGACTCACCGGCCGGAAAATCCCCGCCTTCGCGACTGATGGCGCAGGACATGTCTGGGTCGCCATCAACACGCTTGTCGCGCGTTTCGACGGCACGCGATGGATTCCCCTCCCGGTCGATCATGCCAGCAACGAAGTCCGCATCGCCTCCAGCCGCTCAGGCGGTCCGTGGCTGTTCACCACCGAAGCCGCGATGAAATGGACCGGCGAAAAACTGGAGTTGATCGCGCCACTGTCGGAGTTGCAGGGATCGCACTTCATTCAGGCGGCCATCGAAGATCGCTACGGGAAAATCTGGATCGGCACGCGCTCGCACGGACTTTTCCGGATTTCACCCGGGCAGGTTCTCGCCGTGCCCACGTCGCATGAGGACATCTATTCGCTCTGCGAAGATGCCGACGGCGGCATCTGGGCGGGCACCAACGGCGGCGGCCTCAACCGGCTGCGACCCAAAGCATATCAACTCTTCGACAAGGACAGCGGCCTCAAAGACAACTTCAGCTCCACGGTCGCCGAGGACGCCAACGGCGTGATCTGGCTCGCCAATCGCGATGGCGGCGTGGTGCGCGTCATCGACAGCAAGGCCGATCTTATCTCGCGCCGGCTGAACTGGCGGCAATTCAGCGCCATGTCGGTTTATCCTGCGGCCAACGGCAGCGTCTGGATCACCAGCGGCATCGGCGTGTACCGCACCAACGCCACCTACCCCGACCGCCTCGACCGTATCCGCTCGCTCGATAACTTCAAACTCGTGCGGGCCACCTATGTCGCGCGCAACGGCGATTACTGGCTCTCCGTCGATCCCGACTCCATCGCGCGCTGGCGGGATAATGACGTCCGCGTTTTCTCCACCAATGACGGCTTCGACGGCCGAGAAGTGCGCGGCTTCGCCGAAGATGCCTCTGGCGCGCTTTGGGTGGGCGCAGCCGATGGACGGTTGTTTCGCTCCGTCGGCGAACGCTTCGAGCGCGTGCCACTTCCCGGCGCAGAGGACTGCGGCTCATTGCAGGCACTGCGCTTCGAAGCAGACGGCACGCTGCTTATCGCGACCACCTCGAGCGGCGTGCTCATTGTGAAACCCGATGCGACGCCTCATGTGCGCACGCTCGGGACCGCTCAGGGACTGCCCAACAACAACGTGACACAGATCCTCACCGATGATTCCGGCCGCTACTGGTTCGCCTCGAGGCGTGGCATCTTTCGGATTGATCGCGATCAGCTGCGCGATTTCGCCAGCGGCAAAATCCAAAGCGTCCACACCGTCGTGCTGGGCAAAGACGACGGCCTCACCGATCTGTCCTCACTCGGCCTCTTCCAACCCTCCGCCTGGAAGGCGCGCGACGGCGGACTCTGGTTCGCCACCCGGCGCGGCATGTTACGCCTTGATCCCTCCCTGACCTCGGACGACAGCGGCCCTCCACCCGTGACGCTCTCCGCCATTTCTTTCGACGACCGACCGCAGCCGCTCGCCAGCAACATCGCGATCCCCTCCAGCGTCAGGAAAACCGAGATACGCTTCTCCGCCCTCAATCTCTCCGCACCCGACCAGATCCTCGTCCGCCACCGGCTCGATGGATTCGACAACGACTGGGTCGTGCAGACCTCGGGCCGCAGCGCCACTTATCCACGGCTGCCTCCGGGCAAATACATGTTTCGCGTGGAAGCGAGCAACGGCAGCGGAGTCTGGAGTACGCAGGACACCGTGCTGCCCATCTCCGTCGTCCCGCTCTGGTGGCAGAGCGATTGGGCCAATGTCCTTTATTTCGCCGCGCTCACGCTGGTGATCTTCGCCTGCGTGCGCATCTGGGCTCATCGCCGGTTGCGCCGCCGCCTCGAAGGACTCGAGCGCGAGCGCGCCATCGAGCGAGAGCGCACTCGCATCGCGCAAAACATCCACGACGATCTCGGCGCCAGCCTCACGCACATCAGCCTGCTCACGCAGCTCGCCCAGCATGAAAATCCGGAGCAGGCCCGCAGCTTCGAAAAAATCTACGACGCCGCCAACGCCATCACCCGCTCCATGGACGAGATTGTCTGGGCGGTTAACCCGAAGTGCGATGACCTCGAGAGCCTCGTCTATTACGTCGGGAATTTCGCCCAGAGTTTTTTCAAAGCCGCCGAGATCCGCTGCCGTCTCGATGTGCCCGCCGTGCTTCCCGCCGTGAGCCTCACCAGCCAAGCGCGTCACAATCTTTTCCTCTGCTGCAAAGAAGCGCTCAACAACATCGCCCGCCACGCGCACGCGACGGAAGCCGAACTCACTATCGCGGTGAACGAGTCCTCGCTCCAGATCACCATCGCCGACAACGGCCGCGGCCTGGCGGCATCGAAGCTCGCCCAGAGCATCGACCCGTTCCGCGTCTCGTCCGGCAACGGTTTGAAAAATATCCGCCAGCGCATCGAAGAACTCGACGGCACCTGCGGCTTCACCGAGCGCCCCGGCGGCGGCACACTTGTCACTTTCCTGATCGTCCTGCCAAAACTGCAAAATTGAGAAACCTCCCCGCACCTCCCACGGTCACCGCTTCCCCGCACCCATGAAAACCCGTATTTCGATCATCGAAGACGACGGCCCCACGCGCCAGATCCTGACCGAGATCATCGCGAGCACTCCCACCCTCGAACTCGTGAGCCAGTATGAGCGGTGCGCTCCCGCGATCAAAGCCCTCCCGGAGGAAGGCCCAGATGTAGTGCTCGTGGACATCAATCTCCCCGAGATGAACGGCGTCGATGCGGTCAAACAGTTGAAGGTGTCCATGCCCAACACGCAGTTTCTCATGCTCACGGTCTATGAAGACGCCGACCACATCTTCGCCGCTCTCGCTGCCGGAGCGACGGGCTATCTTTTGAAAGGGACGCGCCGCAAAGAATTGCTCGAAGCGATCACCGACATCCGCGTTGGCGGCTCGCCGATGAGCAGCGGCATCGCGCGCAAAGTCGTGCAGTCGTTTTCGCGCTCCGGCAGCTCAACAACCGGACGTTCCGAGCTGGATACCCTTTCGCCACGCGAGCAATCCGTCCTCGCCCTGCTCACGAAAGGCTATCTCTACAAGGAGATCGCCGACTCGCTCGGCGTGAGCGGCCCGACCGTGACGACTTACATCCGCCGCATTTACGAAAAACTCCAGGTCCACTCCCGCACGCAGGCGATCACGAAGTACCTGCAAAAATAAGAAGCCGCGAAACCGGTGAAGGCTTCGCGGCTCTTTTTGGTTTTCTCGCTCACGGCGACCGAGGCCGCCAAGGTATGTGAGCAAAAAATTCAGCGGCCGGAAAAAGTCGCGCGGGCTTAGAACAACTTGAACGCATCCATCGACCACAGGGCCTTCCCAGTGAAGTCGAAGAGCGCCTGGTTTTCCCAGTTGTTGCCCGAGCTGGCGTTGATGTTGTCCCAGCCGTTACCGGTGACCGGAGTCCACGTGCCTTCCCAGTAGATCACGCCCGCGCCGCGGTTATTCGGGACCGAGTTCACGATGGTGCAGATTTTTTTGATCATGTCGTACTGGCCCTGAAGCGTCGCCGGATAACCGCTCACCAGCTGCGACGAGAGCCCGATGTTGTTCGCCGCACTGTCACCAGCGGCGAGCGTGAACGGGTAGGCAGTCTCGACGACGAGCACCGGCTTCGCGAAACGGCTCGCCGCATTATTGAGCGCTGTCTGGAGCGAGGTGAGACTGCCGTGCCAGTACGGGTAATAGGAAACGCCGGTGTAATCCCACGCGATGCCCTGCGCCTTCACGTTATCGAACCACCACTTGATCAACTCCCAGTCGCCGCCCTTCGCGATGTGCAGCACGATCGCCGTCGAGGAGTTGGCTGCCTTCGCGCCGTTGATGCCCGAGCGGAGCAGCTGGCACAGGTTGGTGAAGTTATAGTTCACCGAAGACAGTCGGCCCTCGTTCCACAACAGGCCGTCGTTGATCTCGTTTCCGATCTGCACGTAGTCGGCGGGCGTGCCCTGGTTGGCGAGGGCTTTGCAGATGTCGTACGTGTGATTGTACACCGCCGTATTGAGCGCGCTGAGATTATAGCTGCTCCACGCCGATGGCTTCGTCTGCTTGCCCGGATCGGCCCATGTGTCGGAGTAGTGGAAATCAACCAGGATCTTCTGGCCAAAACTCTTCGCGCGCTTCGCCACCGCGAGCACGCGGGCCTTGTTGTGATAACCGTCGGGCGAGTTGACCCAGACTTTGAGGCGAACGGTGTTCACACCGCCGTCGCGCAGGATTTTCAAAGCGTCGTCCTGATAACCGGACGCGTAGAAGTATTTGCCGCCTTTGTCTTCGCTCTTCTTCAGCGAAGAAACGTCGCAGCCTTTGATCCAGATGGCCGCGTGGGCCGACGAAACGAGCGCAGCCGCGAGCAACGCGGCGAGGGGTATGAGACGGGGTAGTTTCATGGGGGTATGGGGTTGAACAACGCCGCAAGGGTGTCGCGGCGAAAGCGGTCGCGAGAAAATCACGCCGGCTGAAGCGGTGCGGGCGGCACCCGAGGCGGTGCAGATTTATCCACAGAAAAACCAGCGACCGCCACCGAGCCTCTGAGTCCGCCGAACGACGCCTGAAGACTGAAGCCAGCGCTCAACTCCTCGGGCGAGAGCCGCAGGACCGTCGAGGCGATGCCCGCTTCGGCAGAGACCGTCGCCGGCCCGGCCAGCACGGCAGCGCTTTCCAGCGCAAAGACCACGGTGCCCGTTTCCTCGATACAGAGCGCGCCGCGCTCATCCCGGATGAAGACGTGGGCGATAACCGTGTCGGATTCGCCGGATGCCGCCGCGATGCCGAGATCGTCGATCGCCAGTTCCAGTGCGGCGGGATTTCCCGGCGTGGAAACGCGATGAGTGGCGCAGGGCAGATTTCCGACATAACCCGTCGCCGTCAGTGTGCCGGGGGTGAAGCGCGGCAGATCGAACATGAACGGCGGATGCGGCAGGTGCTGCGACATCCACGCCACGTCGGGCCGCTTGCGGCCGAGCGTGTGGCCGTCGAGCGAGAGCTCCACTTCGGCACAGTTGCTATAAACGAGCACGCGCAGATCGGAGGCAGGCGTCCAATGCGAGGCGATGAACACCACCGGCCCGCCGGTCCAGTTACTCGCGTCTTCAGACGGCCCGCGCTGGCTGCGGTAGAAATAGTACGAGAACTTCGGCAGCCGAAAAACATCCATCACCCCGCACGCCGCCCGGACCGGATGATAACCGCGCGCGTAGTCGAACACGCACCACTGCCCATCGAGCACCGCAGGCGACGAGAGCGTGTCGTTGAGCGCGATCTGGTGATTCCACACCTGCTGACGCAGCCCGCGTTCGCCGGCGGAGCGAAACTGCCGCGCGTTGCTCCACGCTGCATGAACGCCCGCGCCGGTCTTCTGATCGAAGCCTTCGTTGGCCGCGTAGAATTCCCAGTCGCCATATTCTGCGATGACGAGCGCCTTGTCGCCGTTCTGCCAGCGATGGATTTCTCCGTGCTGGCGCGAGTGGATGTACACGTCGTAGCGATCCATCCAACCACACGTATACATCTGATCGCCCGGCAGCTCCTCGTGCCCGATGGCGTGCAGCTTTGCCATGAACGCCTCGGGCATCTGCGTCTCGTTGAGCGAAAGCTCCCAGAGCACCACGCACGCGTGGTTGCGGTCACGACGGATCACCTCACGCGCGTTTTGGTAACACGCTTCTTGAAATGCCTCGCCGCCGATGAACTGCCAGCCGGGGATCGCGTTCATCACGACGATGCCTAGCTCGTCGCACGCATCGAGAAAATGCGACGACTGCGGGTAGTGCGAGAGCCGCACATAATCGAATCCAGCCTCCTTGATGCGGCGCGCGTCACGGTACTGCGCGGCGCGTCCAGCGGCGTAGCCGACATAGGGCATTTCCTGGTGGCGGTTCGTGCCGCGAAGACGGATACGGCGGCCATTGAGCTGAAACCCGCCCGAGCGGGAAAATGCGATGCGCCGCACGCCGACGCGCTCCACCCGCCGGTCGATCACCGCTCCCTCGGGAGAACACACGGTGACATGCACCTCGTGCAGCACGGGATCATCCACGCTCCAGAGCCGCGGTCGCGACAACGAGAGTTCCAGCTCCGTGTGAATCGCCTGCCCGGCCGCCAGCGTGAGACGTCCGCTGACAGCCGAGGCGACCGACTTGCCTGCTGCGAAAAACTCAACGCGCACCACCGCCGGCAGCGAAGCCGAGCCCGAGTTGCGCACGTGGATTTTGGCGCTGACCAGCGCGCGTTCGGAACTGGCTTCGAGCGTGCGAATCAAAACGCCGCCGCCCGCGACTTCGCCCGCCGCAACCGGATCGGTGATGTGCAACGCTGGATAAACGCGCAGCTCCACCTCGCGGTAGAGACCTCCGTACCAGCAAAAATCCAGATCCGCGTAGGGCTTGCCCGGCGGCACATCGGGGTGATCGCGATTATCGAGCACGAGGAGCAGTGTGTGCGTTTCGCCATCGGCGAGCGCAGCGGTCAGATCTACCTCGAAGGGCAGATAGCCGCCAGAGTGCCGCCCGCACTCGACACCGTCGATCAGCACGCGCGCCGAGTGCATGGCCGCGCCGACATAGAGCACGTGACGCGAGCCTTCGCGCGCAGGTGTCGCGCGCAACTTGCGGCGATACTCGCACTCGCCGAGCCAGTGATCGCGCCCGTCAAGATCCGGCTGAAACGGCGTGTGCGGCAGATCCACGCGCTGCCAGCCCGCGGCATCCTCGGCAGCGGAAACGCGCCGGAATTCCCAGTCGCGGTCGAGGCGGAGGCTCTCAGTCATGGAAAAAATCTCCGGCCAGATTCAGTGAGTTGACCGGATGAGCGGTGAGTCGGCTGGCTTCGTTTTGTTTTATCATTTAGTAAACTCTTTTACTCGATGGCGCGAGGCGGTGCTTGATTGGAAGGACGGTCGCGCGCGGATGTCGGTGTTCGCCGGTGATCGTTATGACACCGAGTCGCGTTCGATCAGGCGGACGGGCAGGCTGACCTGACGGTTTTGCAGGCGCTCGCCGGACGTCAGCGAATCCATCATGACGACCGCCTGCTCGGCCATTTCGCGGAGCGGCTCTTCGATCGTGGTGAGCGGCGGATTTTGGATGATCGAGATGCCTTCGTTTTCACCGCCGATGAGCGAGATGTCCTGCGGTACTTTGAGGCCCATCACGTAGGTCAGGATGTGGAGACACTCCATTGCCTGGAAGCTCGTGCCCGGCGCGTAGATACTGTCGGCACCGGCGCGCACGATGCGCGTGACGGCGGAGAAATGATTCACACCCGGGGCCATCGGCAGGAGCAGGCGGTCGTCGGCGGGCACCTTGGCCTCGGCGAGGGCTTTGCGAAAACCTTTCAGCCGCTCCAGAAACGGCGGAGCGTCGCCACCCATAAAGGCGAGCTTGCGCTTGCCACGCGCGAGCAAGTGCTTCGCGGCGAGATAGCCGGAGCTGAAGTGATCGGAGCAGACGGTAAGCTGGCGCGACTCGGCGTCGAATTTGTCCATGTACACGACCGGCAGACGCGTCTCGAGCTCGGCGAGCATCGAGCGGAGTCCTTTGTCGAACGTGACCGCGATGATGCCATCGAGAAATGCTCCGGGCAGTTGCTCGAAGGGATTCGACGGCAGGAGCACACCGATATTTTTGCGCGAGAACTCAAACGCGAGATGCGCCGTCAGCGTCGCAGCGTAGCCCTCAATGCGATCAGTGAACGTCGGCTCCGAAAGAATCGCGATCTGACGCGTGCGCACGGAGACCTGCGGCTTGAGATTGAGCTCCTTCGCGGCGCGCAGGATGCGTTCGCGTGTCTCGGGCTTCACCTTGTCGCGGTTGTTGAGCACGCGGCTGACCGTGCCGGGCGAGACATCGGCCAGGCGGGCGAGATCGTAGATCGTGGCTTTCTTTCCGGTGCGTGGCGAAGGCTGCGAGCGGCTCATGCCGCCACCATGAACTGCGCGCGCGGGAGGCGGCGATTTTTTTGTGGAATCTGATGGCTGGTAAGTCATGCGGTCAGACAGCGCCCCGGCGGGCTTCCAGTTGGGCACGGGTTTCGTGCGCGCGTTTGCGATCAAGCGGGTAGGTCATAAGCAGGGCGATGGCGACCACCGCCCACAGCGCTGTCGATCCGGCGAGAATCGTCCGGAGGCGGAAAATCGTCTCAGGCGCCTGCTGGCCGCCGAGTGCGGCGTCGAATCCAGTAAGCTTCAGCGACAGCATCGCTCCAAAAAACGCAGCGGAGTAACCCATCTTCTGAATCCACGAAAAGATCGCTCCGAACACGCCTTCACGGCGGAAGCCGTTGCGCAGTTCATCCTCGTCGCAGATGTCGGCGAGCATGGCGGGCGTGAGGATGTTGATGGCGATCCAGACCGGTCCACAGAGCATCGCGTCGAAGATGATTTTCCACGTGTGCCCGGGCGTGAAGAGAAACCATTTACCCGCCGCACCGACGGCCGTGAGTAAAAACGCGGCGATGATCGCGCGGCGCTTTCCCCATTTCTGCGCGGCCCAAGTCACCGGAAGGATCGCCGCGAATCCGACAATCGCATACGATGACGATAACCACGCCTTCAGCGTTTCCCCGGCCTGAACGTTGCCGTCGCTCATGTAGTAAACGAGCAGGTAGCGGTCGAGGTTGCTGGCAAACATGCCCGCCACGATCTGGAGCAATGTCAGCGCGACGAGGATTTGAAAAGCCCGGATGCGAAACGCGCTCCAGATCGCCGAGCCGATCTTCACCTTCGCCTGCTCAGCCGCACGATGGAAGAAACGTTCGCGCACGAAAAGCGCGGGCAACAATCCACAAAGTCCGAGCAGCAAAATCGCCACGCCCCAACCGACGGTGCGCACACCTACGACGATCGTCGCGAACAACGCCGCCGAACTCGCGAGCGGGAAGAGCCAGTTGTAGCCGAGTTCACCGACCTTGCCGAAAAATCCGCTCACCGCCGAGACCCGCGTCCGCTCGTCGTAGTCCGGCGTGATTTCGTATTGGAGCGCCGTCAGCGGCACCGAATAGAGAGAGAATCCCGCGTAGAAAATCACCTGCGTGACCACGAGCCAGGCAGTGAGCGACAGCTGATCCCACGTCGGCGGCACCATCCAGATGAGACCAAACGCCAGCGCCTGAAGCACCGCACCGATGGCGATCAGCGGCCGGCGGCGGCCGAAGCGCGATTGCAGGTTGTCAGAAAACTGGCCGACCAGCGGATCAACGAACGCATCCAGAAAACGGGGAATCGCCAGCGCAGCGGCGAGCCACGCGGGATCGAGTTTCAGCGTCATTTGATAAAACGGGATCGCAAAACTGCCGATCGCCGCCGTGCCGAGAAACAGCGACAAACCACCCGCGCCCAACGCCATCTTCTCGCCCCAGCCGACACGATCCTCCGCGCGGATCGCTTGTGCAGACGGCGCTCCGGCAGGGCTCGCGGTGTTCGTCGTGGCGGAAGAATCGGCGTCGGGTTTCACGATGAAAAAAGCGGGCACCCGCGGCTCGATGCCGGAGCGCCCGCGAACGGGTTAGAAATGCAGCGTCGCCGAGAATGTGACTTTGCGCGGTTCCTGCAGACCGATGCGCTCAGGGCGACGCGTGACTTGATTGCCCGCCACCTCGGCCCACCACGTGAGCGAGTAGATCTGGGAATCTTTTTCATCGAGCACATTGGCGACGTTGAGCTGGAGATCGACCCATGAACCTTTGCCGATGAACTCCGTCTTGAAGTTATAGCCGATGCTCGCGTCGGCGAGTGTCAGACTTCGGCCATAAAAAACGGTGGGATTATATTTCATGTCGAGCGTGTTGTCGTACATGCCGAGCACGTTCTTGCTCTGATAGCGACCGCCGCCGCCGATGGAGAAGTTCTTCAGCGCGCCACGATCAAACGTGTACTTCGTATAGAGATTCGCGCCGTACTTGCGCTGACCGCGGGCATTGTGGCCATCGAGGGCGACGACGTTGTCGATGGCGTACTGGTTCATCCAGCGAACCTGGTTGCCGAGATTATCCCATGAGGCGTCGCCCAAGGCACCCGTCGGGAATGCATTCCCCGCATACGCACCGGAAGTCGGGATCTTAGAGCGCCAGAAGGCTTCGTTCGCAACGGCCCACGCCTTCACCTCGGCCATGGAGTTGCGAGCGACGACGTTGTTGATCGAGAAATTCGCCGACACGCGCCAGTTGCTCCTTGGATTGGCGACGAGGGAAAGTTCCCAACCGCTGCTGTCGCGGTCGAACATGAAGCCGTTGGCATTCACCAGGCGGGCGTTGTACTCGGCGGCGGTTATGAGCGGCGTCGCGGAGACGGATGGATCGGGGTTGCGCAGCGCGTTCAGAATTTTCGTATTCCGGTCCGAAACATCTGTGCGGATGGAGCCCCAGTCGGTCATGTGCTTGGTCTCGGCCTTATAGTAGCCGATCGTCGCGTAGAGTTTGCCTTCGAGCAGATCGAGTTTGATGCCGACATCGCCACCTTTGCTCTCGGGCATGGGCGGAATGTCATTATTGATAAGACGAATCCGCACCTCGGGAAGATCGCGGCTGGTCGCCACGTTGCCATAGACGGACAGCCACTTGGTGGTGTGGTACACGGCTCCCCCACTCAGCGTGGTGGCATTGAAATCCTTCGTTTTATTATCGGCCGGATGCAGCGCCCAGAGCGCATTCACGTACCGGCCGTCGTTGTAATCATGCTCCATCTTGTCGCCACGCAGACCGACAATCGTCACCAGCTTTTCCTTCAAGAAGAAGCTCTGCACGGCGACCATGCCGGTGGCCAGCCGGCTCTCCGTATCCTCCAGCGGCTGGGTCGGAACCCAGCGGGTGCCGGGGACCACTTTGCGCCAGGACTGCACGTGGATGTCGCTAGCATCGCCACCAGTGAAATAATGACGGCGATAAAGGCGGTTCACATCCGCCTCGGCTGCGGAAGGATCGAAAGCCCACTGCGTCAAATCGGAAAAAGCCTCGGTCTCCTCGATGCGATTAAACGTGCGCACGTTGTAGCTGAGCAAACCAGCCGCACGGTGGCGGGCCCAGTCGCCGGTCGTAAAGGTGTACGCCATCGTGCCGCGAAACTCGGTTGAATCGATTTTCTGGGTACGGCGTGTCCAGTTGTTCTCCACGTAGAGTTTGCCCGCGTTGGGATTCGCCCCCGCGGCGTTGCCCCATTGATCGGGCAGATCGGCGCTCGCCTCGCCCCAGATCTCGCTGCTGTTGCCGAAGTAAGTAGTGGCGCGGCTGCCATCTGGATCATAGCCGAGGAAATCCATGGTCTGGTGGTTGAACGCCAGCTCGTAGAAGAGCGAGTCGCTCACCTTGCTTTCGAAAAACGCGCTGACGGTTTTGTAGTCTGTTTCGCGCGTGGCATCAGGACCACCGGTGTTGGCGTGACGCGGGATGAGGCTGTTGTTCGCAGGCGTGTCAGCCCAGGCCGACCACGTGGGACGTGCCCAATCATCCGTCGCGCCGATGTCTCGATAGCGATCAGTCAGGAAAGCGCCGTCGATATTGTTGCTGCCCTGCGCGCGGCCGAGCCAGTTGCGCACGACACCGTCGTCGCCGACGACACGGTGATCGGGCCAGAACGTGTCGATCGTGTCGGCCCACGGCCACGCACCGGAGAACGTCGGGCGGCCGGCTTCACGCCAGCGAAACGACTGGTCAATCGCGAGCCAGGGACGGGCGACGTTGTCCTTCACCTTGCCGATTTCGCCCTCGACGCGGAGGGTCGAGTCTTTGGTCGGCTGCCATTTCGTGGCAATGTGCGCGCGGCGCGATTGATCGAATTCGAATTCGCGCCAGCTCTTGCCGTTTTCGGCCATCGCATTGACGCGCATGGCGAGCTGTCCGGCGATCAGCGGGACATTGGCGTCGAGCGTGCCGCGATGGCGGTCCCAGCTGCCAGCGGTGTAAGAGAGCTCATACTTGTTCGCGTTGAGCAACGCCTGCTTGGTCGAGGTGTTGACGAGACCGCCGGGCGCGCCAAAGCCGAAGAGAATGGAGTTGGGTCCGCGCGTCTGGTCGATGCGGTCAACGTTGTAGAAATCAGTCGAGGCGTCCCATTTGAAAAAATTGCGCGCGTAGCTGGCCGGGAGTCCGCGAATACGCAGCTGCCACTCGCCGTTACCGATCATGGGATTGCCGTTGATGCTGAGCGCAGCGTCGCCGACATCGGGCACGGCGTTGTTCGTGAATAAAATCACATCCTGCATGTTCGTCGCGCCGATGTCCTTCAGGAACTCAGGCGTCAGCACAGAGATCGCCGCACCTGTGTCCTTTAGGGACGTGTTGAGGCGACTGCCGGCGAGCGTGTTGCCAGCGAGATAGCCAACGTCTTTCTTGGTGCTCACTTCGAAGGGGCTGAGGACGATGACCTCATCGTCGGCTGGCGTGACAGCGGGCTCGGTCGGGGCGGTTTGCGCGAGCGCGTGGGGCAGTGCATAAAGGCCGCAGGCGAGGCTGATCGCGGCGGCCGTCAGGGGTGGGGTTCTCATGGTGGCTGGTGTGGTTTGGCTGACTGGGAAAATTGAAAAATGCGCTCAGCGCGCTGGCGTGGTGCAGAAAATTTTGGCCGCTGGCAGAAGCGCACCCGCGCCATCGAAGAGCGCGCACGAACCGCCGAGCCAGGCTTGGAGCCCTTGAACTTCCACCGACTCCGGATGCCACCAGCAGACACCGGCACCAAGTCCATCTGGCAGATCACGAACCGCTTGGTTTACCTCTGACAGAAACTGTTTCTGGCCATCGGGTGTCAGCGGCCAGTCGAGATTCTTTTTCCCTTCCCAGTGTGAGTCCAGCTTCCACGGATACGCTGTCTCGACGACCATCACGGGCTTCTTGAATCCCTCTGCGACTGCCGTGAGTGTTTCCCTAAGAGAGGCGATTCCTCCATGCCACTCGGGGTAATAGCTCAGC
Source organism: Nibricoccus aquaticus (assembly GCF_002310495.1). Taxonomy (GTDB): domain Bacteria; phylum Verrucomicrobiota; class Verrucomicrobiia; order Opitutales; family Opitutaceae; genus Nibricoccus; species Nibricoccus aquaticus. Next base: position 1,732,645 of record NZ_CP023344.1, read on the forward strand.
CCGACAATATCGAAAGGCAGGCCCGCATCGCTCGCGTGCTTCAACCACCAGCTCGTGCGGGCCACATCCCCCGTGCTCTCGATATGCACGATGGTCTTCGGCCGCGGGATTTTCGCTGACACCACCGCAGCCTCGAAGCCCTCAAACCCGGCGCGCAGCACACGCGCAAGCCGCACCCATGCCTCAAAATCATGCGCCTCGCGAAACTCCACGCGCCCGTCCGGCCAGAGCAGGCCGTTGGTGATCTCATTTCCGATCTGCACGTACTCAGGCGTGAGTCCCTCGGCGATAAACCGCGCCAGCGTCAGCCGTGTGTACTCGCGCACCGCGCCGACCAGTTCGTCGAAAGGCAGCTTTTCCCACGCCGCAGGCTTAAACTGCTTTGCCGGATCGGCCCACGTGTCGGAGTAGTGCAGATCGAGCATGAACCTCGCGCCACTTGCCTTAACCCGTCGTGCGAGCGCGAGCGTATACTCCAGATCGTTGGTCACGATACCCTGGTGATCTGGCGCGACAAACAACCGCAGGCGGAAACAATCAAAGCCCGCACTGCGCAACTGTTTCAATCCGTCCACCGGGCCTGTCTCGCCGCGAAAAACCGCTCCACGCGCCTCAACCACCGCCAGTGCAGAAATGTCGGCCCCGCTAACAAAGCCCACCGTCATCCCTGCCGGACTCATCGCCTGCGCATCGGCGAAAGCCGGAGACAGCAAAAACAAACAGGCGGCGACGAAAGCAGTCGTGCGAATCATGGGGCAGGCAGGGGTGAATCCACAGATGAAAGCCCGATGTGTTATTTCAAGAGTTTTATTTTTAATAAAACAGTTTCATAAAAAGTCTCCATACGCCTCATCGCCTATTTACAGTGTGCCTCACTCAGGACGCCCACGCATTTACGCAGGCTGCGGCATGTCTGAAGCCTTGCGGCTTCAGACGCAGAAAGTTATCTCCGAATCCGTCTCGATGAATTTCCCCGCCACCGCCGGAGTGCGCCGGTCGTTATTGCTCACTGTTTTTGTCGCCGCCGTCGGCATCACCACTTCGACCATCCTCTGGCTGCGCGAACGCGAGCACATCCAGCGCGACGAAACCCAGGATCTCGCCCTGTTAGCCACCCGCATCACCGACGAGCTCCGCGTGCGCCTCGCTCAGATCGACAGCACTCTGCAAGGCCTGCGCGGACTCTACGCCGCGCAAGGCGGCCTCGATCACGCCAGTTGGGAAACCTACCTCAACGAGCTCAACCCTTCACCCCCGCCCGGCCTCAACGGCTTTAATTACATCCGCCACGTTTCCCCGGAAACACTGCCCGCCTTCCTGGATGAAGCGCATCTCCGCTTCGCGCCAGATTTCAAAATCCAAGTCACTGAAACCGCAGCGGAAATGGCCATCGTTTCCCTCCAGCGCGACTACTTGAACCGAGGCCTCTCGCTGGGCGCCGACCGCAGCACCCGCACCGACTGGATGATCAGCGCCGATCTCGCTCGCCGCACCGGCGCCACCACGATGAGCCAGCCCACCGCAGCGCTCAGCGGCGACGGCTCGCTCCGGTTCTTCGTCACCATGCCGCTCTACCGCATCGGCGTGCCTGTGAACTCCGAGAGCGCCCGCCTCGCCGCTCATCACGGCTGGCTCACCGCAGGCCTGCGACCGAGCGCATTTTTCGAATACCTCGACAGCCAGATTGGCCGCACACTACGGCTCGAGGTGACCGACATCGCACCCGACGGCACAACAAAACGCCTGCACCTCTCCTCGCCAGGCGAAAAACTCCCCGCCAACACCATCACCTCCACGCTCACTGTCCCGATCATGGACCGCACGTGGCGCGTCGATCTCACCGCTCCTCCAGGCCCGCTCGCCAGCAGCCGCTACGCCCTCGCCGGCCAGCTCTTCGTCGGCGGCCTCATCGCCACCGGACTGCTCACCGCCCTCCTCTGGAATCTCCGCCGCACCCAGCGCGAAGCCATCCGCCTCGCCCGGGAAATGACCCGTGAGGTCAAGGAACGCGAATGGATGCTCATCCAGGCCCAGCGCATCGCCAACATCGGCATGTGCTACCTGGATACACGCACCCAGAAAGTCGTCCGCTCCGCCGAGTACCTGCGCATCTTCGGCATCCAGGCCGATCAAAGCATGGTCGGCGGCGCCACCGACGATCTCCTCGACCGCGTACACCCCGAAGACCGCCCCGCCGCCGCAGCCGCCATCACCGCATTCAAAGCCGGTCAACCCGCCCCGCCCCGCATCATCCGCATCCGCACCCCCGACCGCGGCGAACGCACTCTCCTCGGCGAACAAGGCGTCCTCCCCTCCCCCTCCGGCAAAGCCGATCTCGTCGTCGCCGTCATCCACGACATCACCGAACGCCTCGCCACCGACCGCGCCCTCGCCGATAGCCACGCCCGCCTCGACCGCCTGATCCAGGTGCTCCCCGGCACCGTGTATCAACTCCGTCGCGACTCCAGCGGCACGCTCACCCTCCCATTCCTCAGCGAAGGTGCCAGCCAGCTCTTCGGCCTGCCCGCCGCCGAACTCGCCGCCAGCCCCGCCCGCCTCCTCGCCCTCTTCCCCGCCGATCAAGCCGCGCTCCTCCAGCGCAGCCTCGACCAGTCCGCCGCCACCCTCGCCGGCTGGCAGCTCGACGCCTCCTTCCAGCCTCCCGGCGGCGGCCGCCGCTGGGTCCGCTTCAATGCCATCCCCGAGGCCACCCCCGGCGGCGCGATCGTCTGGCACGGCGTCGCCACCGACATCTCCCTCGCCAAGGAAGCCGAGCACCGCCTCCGCTTCACCCAGTACGCCGTCGATCACATGCGCGATGCCGTCGCCTTCCTCACCGCCGACGGCGACCGCATCTACGTCAACGACGAGACGTGCCGACTAACCGGATACGACCGCGCCGAACTCGTCGGTGCCAAGGTCTGGAATACCTTCACCTCTATCACCCCCGCCCGCTACCAGCAGCTCTGGGCGCACGTCAAACAACGCGGCACCTACCTCTTCGAGTCCTCCCTCATCAGCAAATCCGGCGAGACCGTTCCCGTCGAAGTCGGCGCCAGCTACATCGACTTCGGCGGCCTCGAAATCGTCTTCGCCATCGCCCGCGACATCACCGCCCGCAAAGCCTCCGAACAAGCCCTCCGCGACAGCGAGGAACGCCTCCGCCTCACCCGCCACGCCCTCGACCTCGCCCAGGACATCGTCTCCATCATGGACGCCGACGGCAACCGCCTCTACGTCAACGAAACCTTCTGCCGCTTCACCGGCCGCACCCGCGACGAGATCTTCTCCACCAAAGTCTGGGAGACCAATCCGCCCCTCAACGAACCCCGCTACCGCGCCCTCTGGGAAGACGTCCGCCGCCGCGGCACCATGAGCTTCGACCTCGAAATGCTCTCCAGCACCGGCGAACACCTCCCCATCGAGGTCAACGCCAGCTTCCTCACCTTCGACGGCCGCGAAGCCGTCTGCACCATCTCCCGCGACCTCGGCCCCCGCCGCGCCGCCGAAGCCGAGAAAAAGCGCATGGAGGAACAACTCCGCGAAACTCAAAAACTCGAAAGCCTCGGCGTCCTCGCCGGCGGCATCGCCCACGATTTCAACAACCTGCTAACCGGCATCCTCGGTCACGCCAGCCTCGCCCGCGACCGCCTCCCCGACGGCCACGAGATGCACGAATCCCTCTCGCAAATCGAGCAATCCTCCACCCGCGCCGCCGAACTCTGCCAGCAGATGCTCGCCTACGCCGGCAAGGGCCGCTTCATCGTCGGCGCCGTCGACCTCAGCAAACTCGTCGGCGACACCGCCAAACTCCTCGACGTCTCCATCGAGCACCGCGCCGCCCTCACGCTCAACCTCGCGCAAAATCTGCCCGCCGTCCTCGCCGACGCCACGCAGATGCGCCAGATCGTCATGAACCTCGTGCTCAACGCCGCCGAAGCCGTCACCCCCGACACCGGCCGCATCGTTGTCACCACCGGACGGATGCACGTGGACGCCGCCTTCCTCGCCTCCGCCCGCGTCGCCGCCGGCCTCCGCCACGGCGAAGCCGTCTTCCTCGAAGTCACCGACAACGGCTGCGGCATGGACCCCGCCACCCTCGAACGCATCTTCGATCCCTTCTTCACCACCAAATTCACTGGCCGCGGCCTCGGCCTCGCCGCCGTTCAAGGCATAGTCCGCTCCCACGAAGGCGCCCTCCACGTCCACAGCTCACCCGGCGGCGGCACCACCTTCCGCCTCGTGCTTGCTCCCTACACCGGCAGCAAAGCCCGCACCATGCCCCCCTTCGCTCCCGCGCGAAACAGCCGCCCGCCCATCGCCAGCGGACGCGTCCTCGTCGTCGATGACGAAGAAAGCGTCCGCTCCGTCACCCGCCAAGTCCTCGAACGCACCGGCTTCACCGTCGAACTCGCCGAAGACGGCGAAAGCGCCCTCGAACACCTCAAAAGAAGCCCCTCCGATTTCACCCTCATCCTCCTCGATTTCACCATGCCCCGCCTCGACGGCGCGCAAACCCTCCGCGAAATCCTCCAGATCCATCCCAACGCCCGCGTGATGATGATGAGCGGCTTCTCCGAAACCGAAGCCCGTCAACGCCTCGGCGACCTAGCCATCGTCGGCTTCATCCAAAAGCCCTTCGACTTCCCCACCCTCCGCACCCGCGTCGAACAAGTCCTCCAACTCGACCCCGCCTCGCAGATATAGCGCAGTTCAAATAAAGCATGCCCGTATTCTGGAGGGACGACCTCCGTGTCGTCCACGGTCAGCACGAAGCCCGGCTCTCCCTCCGAGCGGCGATGCCTTTTCTGAAAAGACGGTAAGCCCTACCCGCGAACACCGCCGCGCCCCACGCGATGCCTGCGTATCAGGCACAAAAAAGCGGCTTCCGTTTAGGAAGCCGCTTTGAGCAGAAACAGTTTCTCGGACGTCTTAGTTTAGAAGGAGACTTTGACTCCCATATTCCAGGCGAATCCTGGCCCGAGGAAAACCTCGGCGCGCTGCACCGAATGGCGCGCTGCCAGATTCAGACCGACCGCCTCGAATGCACTCTCATCCGTCGCGTCGGAGACGTGAACCTTGTCGAAGATATTGAAGAGATGCGCGAACACGCTCACGTCGAAGCGACGCGATGAGATCGGCAGGTTATAGTTCACGTGCAGATCGTAGAGCGTGTAGCTCGGGATGCGCCAGGACTGCGCATAGTCGCCGACCACCGTGCGGGTCTCGGGAGAGAAATCCGACCAGTAACGATCATACCAGCGGCCCTGGAACTTCACGGAAAGTCCCTGGACTGGAAATACCGTCGCCGCGTACGCGATCTGGCTTTGCGGAGCATCACCCACCATGAGGTCGCGGATAAATACGCGCGAAGTGGTCGGCACTGCGCTGCCCGTGCTCAGATTGAAAGCTTCGCCCGTGACATCGTCGGTGTAAACCCATTCGCCGAAAGACGCCGCCGCATCGAAACGCAGCCAGCGCAGCGGACGCCACGCGCTCTCGATTTCAATGCCTTCGTAGGTCGAGTTCATGCCGCGCAGATAGGTCACCGTGTCATCCGTCGTGTTCACCGACGAGGTCGTGCGATCCTTCCACTCGGTGTGATACACACCCGCCGAAACATTGAATGAACGGCCCGGCGTCTGGTAGCGCACGCCCGCTTCATAGGAGACGAATGACTCATTACCGGCATCGACGAGCGTACCGGTCGAGTCGTTGATGACCCCGTCGAAGTTCGGGATCTTATCCACGAATCCGGCATTCACATACGCGCTGATGTCGTTCGTGAATGCGTACTGCACGCCACCCTTGATCTGGTGGCCTTCGAGAGCATCGGATTCGAGTGCATACTCCCCGCCGCCAGCGGCCCGGCGGAAGTGATCGGTGAAACCGTACTCGATGGTTGAAAAACCATAAACCGCGAAAGCCGTCACCGGGCCGGACTCATACTGGGCCTGTGCGAACAGACCCAGCCAGTCCACCGTGTTGGTGTTGTGGTAATCCACTTTGTCGCCGAGGCGGAGCTGGGTGTTCATGCCCGAAGCCCAGAAATCGCTGACCTGCACAGCGGCGGTCGGGAGATAATAAGAGCCACCGAGCAAATCGCGCACTTCGCGGTAATGCTCGATCTCGGCCGTACGCCAGTCGAGACCTGTGGTCAGCTTGAGCGTCGGAGTAATCTGATAATTCAGCTTAGAAACGATACCGTACTGATTCTGATAGTTGGTGCTGTTGCGCAGGATCGCGCGGGAGACGGATTGCCCGCCGACCATGTTCGCCTGATTAGCGGCGATCGTAGCATCCCAGTTAATGTTGCCGTTCAGCTGAGGCGTCGTGGCGGTGTAACGGGTAAACCCGTTGCCCAAAGTGCCGCCGCTGCCCGCCTGCACGCCGGAATAATAAAACACCGACGTCAGCTTCAGCTCTTCGGTGAGATTGGCGTACCAGTTTAAATTCACCTGCGGCTTGTGGGAATAGTTCACCACCTCGTTGATGTAACCATCCTTCTCGCGCGAGTGCGTGCCGCCCCAGTAATACTGCTTACCATTGTAAGCGACCGTGACGGGAGCTCCGTTTGGATTGTAGTCGTGACCGCCACCAACTGCACCCTGGCGCAGCGCACCGGCATTCGCGCCCGAAGCATTGGAGAAAATCTGGGCCTCGGTGTAGCCGAGTTCTCGAGCGTAATCCACATCGTAGGCCGCGAGGTTGGAGGCGAAGCTGCGACGACCGTGTTGCTGCGCCGCGCCAACCGCGAACAGCTCCAGCCGGTGCATCGAATTGATCTTCCAAGAGGTGCCCAGGTAATAACCCGCGCTCTTCGCCCAAGTACCATCCGCCGTGCCCTCGCCCTGCTTGAGCGACAAGCCCGCCGTCACGGCAAACTTACCCTGGAGCAATCCGGTGTTATACACGCCGGAAATCTTGTAGAAATCGTCCGCGCCAAACTCGGTCTTTACGGAAACCCCGCTCCGCGAAGCGGCGGGATCGGTCACGACATTCATCGTACCGCCGATGGAGGGCGTAGGCAGCGTCGTGTTGCTCAAACCGCGCTGCACCTGGATCGTGCTCGAGACATCGCCCAAGCCGTCCCAATTAGACCAATACAGCCAGCCGTTCTCCAGATCGTTCGTCGGCACACCGTTGATCAGGATCGCCACGTTGCGCTGGCTGAAACCGCGCACATTCACGCGCGAGTCACCGGCACCGCCGCTGTCCTGTGTCGCGAAAACCGAAGGCGTGGTGTTCAAAACATGCGGAAGGTCACGCGCGCCCAGCTCGGCGGAGATCGTCTCCTTGCCCAGCTCCGTAAACGCCACCGGCGTCTTCCCCGAGATCGCTTGATCGGAGAACGTTTTCATATCGGTCACTTCGAGCGCCTCCAGCTGCACCACCTCGTCATCGACAGGCGATGGTGCGACCGGCGGAGCCGGGGTGTCGGCGGTGTCGGCGGTTGGGTTTGTGCGGAGAGCGACAACGCTCCTCCGACGGCTAACAGACAGGACAGACTGACGCGTGATGGACGCATATTTTGGCAGGTTGGATGGTGGTGGTGAAACCACTCACCATGCTAACTCAGAGAGCAGCATGGCGGGTGTGCGGGCGAACCCGACTCCCCAGCGCGAGCTGAGTCAAGCCGGACGCCTTGGGCGATGGATGCACACGGAGAAAGTTCACCTTGCCGTAACGCATCAGCAGCTAGCACGCCGAAGCCCCCAGATGGTTGAAAATAATTAAACACCTCCGCCTTACGCCTGCTTAACCAGCTCCGGTCCAAACCCGCCTCCACGCCTCGGGCCCACCCACTCACCGGCTGCAAACACGCCGCTCACCCCGCCTTCGCCACCCGCGCCGCCACCTCGCGCCAGATCGCCAGCAACGCCTGGAAGTCCTCCTCACGCGACGCGCTGTGTATCTGGTAATCGAACTTCCCCGCCTCCCGCTGCTCGAATTCCACCGTCTGCATCCGGTGCTCGATCTCCGCCTCGCTATCCTGCCCTCGCGCCACCATCCGCGCCCTCAGCTCCGCCAGCGGCACATGGATAAACACCGTCGCCAGATGTTTCGCCAGCAGCGCATTCGCCGCCCCCGCCCGCCGGAAATTCTCCACCCCCTGCACATCGACATTGATGATCAGGCTCCGCCCCGCGCTGAGCGGCCCAAGCACATCAGCCGCGAGCGTCCCATAACGGTTCTTCTTATGGACCCACGCCCACTCCAAAAACGCACCCGCCGCGATCTTCGCGTCAAACGCCTCCGGAGTCAGAAAATGATAATGCACCCCGTCCACCTCACCCGGCCGCGGAGCCCGCGTCGTCGTCGTCACCACCCGCGAAAACCCCGGCGCCTCCGCCACCATCCGGTCGCACAACGTCGACTTCCCCGACCCCGCCGGACCGGCGATCACGATCAAAACAGGAGCGGACAACACAGGGTTAACTTCACGAGAAGACGACATCGGGAAAACGCAGACCGTTCAACGCACCGGGATCAATCGTTCAATACGTGAACGCCACCACTGCCAGCAACGCCCCGTACCCCAGCAATCCGCCGCCAAGCGCGCGCGACCGACCAGGCCGGGCAAACAGCCACTGGAAAAAATCGCGCAACCGGTACGGCACCGCGCCCAGATAAAGCGCCGCCGCCAGCCCGATATACACCGCCGTCACCATGAACAATCGCTGCGGCTCCTCATACTCGCCAAACGCAGCACCCAAAAGCGGCGTCCCCGCCAGCAGCATCAATACGCTCAGCCCGCGCACCGCCAAAAAATCCGGCAGATAAAAAAATGCCAGCAACGCCAGCACGCTAAAACCAATCATCAGCGGCTTCGGCGACTGCACGAGAATCAGATCCGCCTCCGACAGCCCGCTCATCCTGAACGCGAACCACACCGCCCCGCCTCCGAAGAAAAGCACCGACGCCACCTGCGACCGCGGCATCGCCTTCAACGTCGAGACGATCGCCGAGTTGCTGATCAACAGCAGCGCCCCCAGCACGATCAGAAAAATCCCGGGCAACAACGTGGCAGTGGTCAGACTCATAAAATTAAAAGCGTTCTCTTACGACACCCCGCTGAGCACCAGTTCCCCATAGAGTGAACTCACCGACGCCCGCTCGATCCGCAGCGGCACCAGCTGCCCGATGAGCCGCGCATCCGCCTCAAAAATCGCCACGCGATTCCCGCGCGTCCGCCCCGTGAACCGCTGCCCCGTCTTGTCCGGCCCTTCCACGAGCACTTCCTGCACGGTGCCGACCAGCTCCGAGCTGCGACGCAGCGAATTCGCCTGCATGATTTCGAGCAGCGCCTGATTCCGCCGCTCCTTCACCTCATCCGAAATCTGATCACCCAACTCCGCCGCCGGCGTCCCGCTGCGGATCGAGTATTTGAACACGTACGCCATGTCATAGTTGCACTCCGCGAAGAGCGCCCGCGTCTGCTCGAAATCCTCATCCGTCTCGCCCGGGAAACCCACGATCACATCCGTCGAAAAATACATATCCGGCTTCACCGCGCGCAGCGATTGCACGATCTCGCGATAACGCTCCCGCGTGTACGGCCGGTTCATCGCCTTCAAAATCCGGTCGCTCCCACTCTGCATCGGCAGGTGAACATACTCGCAGAGCTTCGATAACTTCCCGTACGCATCGACCAAGTCCTGTTTGAACCCACGCGGATGCGGCGACGTGAAACGAATCCGCTCGATCCCCTCGATCGCATTCACCTTCTCCAACAACTGCGTGAACGGCGACACGCCCCCCGTGTGCGTATAATCCCGCCGTCCGTAGCTCGTCACGATCTGCCCGAGCAGCGTGATCTCGCGCACGCCTTTCGCCGCGAGCTGACGGCACTCCGCCACGATATCGTCCATCGGCCGCGACCGCTCGTCGCCGCGCGTCTTCGGCACGATGCAGAACGCGCAATCCATGTTACACCCCTGCTGAATCGAAACGAACGCGCTCACCTGCGGCGTCGCCCCCGCATCGAGCTCCAGGTGATCCTTGATCGTATTCTGCGATCCCGCCTCTTCTCCGATATCGATGATCGTCTCCGCAATCGGCACGCCCGCTTCACGCGCCGCACGCAGATTATCCAAATAGTCCGGCACCTGGTGAAATTTCTGCGTGCCCACGATCAGGTCCACGTCGGGCAACTTGTCCAAAAGCTCAGCGCCCCGGTTCTGCGCCATGCACCCCAGAATCCCGAGCACGAAGTCCGGGTTCTTTTTCTTGCGACTCTGCACATTCGCCGCGCGCCCGATCGCCTTCTGTTCCGCCGCATCGCGCACACTGCACGTGTTGAGCAGCATCACGTCGCACTCATCCTCCGACCCCACGATCCGATACCCCCGGGCGCGCAACATCGCCGCGACCGCCTCGCTGTCGCGCTCGTTCATCTGGCACCCGTAGGTTTTGATGTAGACTCGGTTCATCCGGACAAAGCCGCGCACCGCGCAGCGAAACGGTCTTAGCTAAGCCCGCCCCCCGACGGGTCAAACGGGAAAGCGGTTCACAAATCACCCCGTAGGCCAGCGTGCTCGCACGCGCTCCGGGATCTCTGTCCGCCGACCGGCTTCCAACCTCTCCCTTGGAGGGACGACCTCCGTGTCGTCCACCTCCGCCACGCCCGCTTCAGACAAGATCGATCACACGCCACTTCGCCCGCTATGCAATGCACCCATGCCTCAGCCATAGCTCCGTCTCCCTCCGCGATCTCCCCCGGACCCACTCATCCACTTTCCCCTCGCGCCAGCCCCGAACTCCCGCCCTCTTCGTTTGTCCAACCCCGTCGGAATGCGACCCTTGCGCCTCTTACTTTTAGGTTCCGCCACGGCCCTGCTGCTGCCGTATCTGCGCGCCCAGGATACGCCTCCCGCCGCAGCCGCTGAAAAATCCGACACTGCATCAACAACGACGCCTCCGCCCGCCGCCAAGCAGCCCACCCCCGCCGACTTCGACGACCTCTACAACCTCGGCCGCCAGCTCTTCGACGACTACGCCCCCGAAGCCATCAAAGACCAGTACGAGTTCGTCTCCAAAGATCAGTGGGACAACTTCACCGGCCGCCTCCAGACCTCCCTCGAATCCGGCTCCGTCGCCGACCTCGCCTCCCTCGAATCTGAGGCCCGCCGCACGCTCGCCGCGCTCCGCATGATGCCCGCCTACGCCGAGTACGCCGACTGGCTCGCCGAGCGTCTCGACTTAATGGAGACAGCCCGCCTCGTCACCCGCTTCCCCGCCCCGCCGCGCGTACTTCTTCCGGTCCCCAAAGACACTCCCGACGCCCCCGCCATCACTCCACCAACCCCCACCACCCCACCCGCCGTCGCCTTCGCCGCGCCACCCCGCTCGCCCGTCCCGTTCTACGACATCTGGCACGAGCGCATCCGCACCCGCCCGCGCCCCGCCAAAGCCGACGAGCTCATGCCCGTCCTCAAAGTCATCTTCGCCGCCGAAGGCATCCCCACCGAACTCGTCTGGCTCGCCGAAGTGGAATCATCCCTCAACCCCTCCGCCCGCAGTCCCGCCGGTGCCCGCGGCCTCTTCCAACTCATGCCCGCCACCGCGCGCGCCTTCGGCCTGAGCACCTTCCCCTTCGACGAACGCACCCAGCCCGGCAAAAGCGCCCGCGCCGCCGCGAAATTCCTCCGCGTCCTCCACGAACGCTTCGACTCCTGGCCCCTAGCCCTCGCCGCCTACAACGCCGGCGAAGGCCGCATCGCCACCGCGCAAAAAAAAGCCGGCTCCCCCGACTACGCCGACATCGCCGATCTCCTCCCCTCCGAGACCCGCATGTACGTCCCCAAAGTCCTCGCGACTCTTGCCGTCCGCGAAAAAACCCTCCCCGCCGCGCTCACCGTCCCGCTCACGCCAGCCCCCGTCACCTCCGGCCGCAGCTCGCTTTTCCCCTCCGCTTTCGCAACCGACGAATAACGCGTCCGCGGGAAAGCGCGCCATGAATCTTCCCTGGAGGGACGACCTCCCCGTCGTCCGCCCCCGCTGGTCATTCGCTCGCGCGCGTTTTTTCTTCGCCCTGCCGCCCTCGCCCGCTTTCCTCCCACGATCATGGGATTTTTCGACCGCTTCGCCAAAAAAGACGCCAGCCCTCAATCGCAGCCCAATCCCGCACCCGCGCCTTCCCCCGCCACGGTCGATCCCACCACGCCGCTTTCCCCCGGCCTCTCGTCCCCGCCGATTCCCCCGCCAGCTCTCCCACTCCCGCCGGCGTGATCCACCTCCTCGTCGCCGCTCGCGAGAAACTCGAAGCCAAAGACCTCCCCGGCGCCCAGGCCATCTACGAAGAAATTCTCCGCACCGCCGGCGATCGCCCCGATGTCCTCGTCACCATTTCTGGCGACCTCGGCGCCAACGGCTACATCGCCCAGATCGCCGAGCTCATCGCCCCGCGCTACGACGCCGAGCGCCACGGCCCCGCCACCGGCCTCAACATCCTCCAAGCCTACCTCGCGCTCCGCAACACCACCGCCGCCCGCCACATCCTCGACGTCCTTTTCTCCCTCCAGCGCCCCGAACTCGAAAACCGCCTCTACGGTTTCTCCAACGCCCTCGGCGAACTCCTCGAACTCGAACGCCGTGGCGAACTCCAGCCACCCGCCCCGACCAACGGTAGCGCCGATCCCGATACGCCCGCACCCGCCGAGAAAAAGATGGTGAGCCTCGTCAGCATCAGCCGCCCCATCTGGTCCTACGGCATCGAACAAGTCCCCGGCCTCGTCCCCCCGCCCAAACAGGGCAAACTTCGCCGCATCGCCTTCGGCCAGCTCGCCCTGCTCGGCACCACCGACTTCGCCGAGAAAATGAAACAACCCGAGGACGCCATTACCCGCCTCACCCGCGGCCTCCCCCTCTGGTTTGCCGAGACCTTCTATTTCTCCCCGCACTACGCCCCCATCGCCGCCATCGGCATGTTAGCCAAAGACCACTTCGCGATCTTCCCCTCCGAGTGGACCACGGAAAACATCCGCCAGCTCGTGGACACCGCCACCGAAGGCCTCGACTACGTCATCACCGGCGCGCTCAAACACACCAACGGTGACTTCGAGATCCTCCTGCGCGTCTGGGAGGTGAAAAAGCTCCGAGAACGAAAACAATTCTCCGCCCGCTGGACCCCCGCCACCGCCGACGCCGAGCTCGCCAAACTCCACGAACAAGTCCGCCTCTTCATGGAATGGCAGCAAGCCCCCGCCGGCCCCGCCTACGCCTTCCCCTCCAGCCCGACTGCCTGGTGCGACACCCTGGGCATCTCCGCCGTCTGCTTCCTCGCCGATAAATCCGTCCTCCCCAAAGACCAGATCGCCACCCCCACGGAGTTCTTCGCCCAAGTCGCCGCCCGCGCCGCCGCCTCCGAAAAAGACACTATCGCCTGGCTCACCATCGCCGACCGCGCCACCCGTCTCGGCTTGGCCGATACGCTGCCAACCTCACCCGCGATCGCCGAAACCCCGGCCACCCTCCAAGCGCGCGAAACCCTCGGCCTGCTCTGAAGATTTCGAGGCACGGCACGTTATGCCCAAGGCGATTGGCTCGGGCGGAACAGATCTCAGCCAATCCCTCCAATCCGAAAAAATGAAATCTTTCATAATTCGAATTTGTTTTGGAGTTATGGTTGCGGGCTTCGCAGTAACGTTTTTCTGGCGGGAAATTTGGAGTACTAACCAAACGCCCTCCAAGGATGCCGGAGTCCTTTTTGCCCAAGCATCTACTGCTCTTGCTGTCGGCGACAGTGAGGCAGCTATCTTGGAGTTTTTTAATAAGCAGAAATGGGACTATCATTATTACGCCCCAGAAAATCGATACGGCTCAATGCATACCGTTAAGACGAAAAATGGCGTATGGCTTCACAAGGTTTACGTTGGGATAGAGCTGGATTCAAAGAAGTGCGTAGAGCGAATATACGTCGAAGACTCTTATGCCGGTGTGCAGTAGTCCTTAAAGAGCAAGAGGCCTTTTTCACTTCATCCGCTAGCCGCCGCCAGCTGCCCGCAACCCGCAGCGATATCAATCCCCCGCCTCTGCCGCACCGTGCTGGCAAATCCATACTCCGCCAGCACCGCTTGAAACCGTTTCGCCGCCTCCGTCCGTGTCGGCGCGCCATCATAGCCCGAAGTCGGATTGAGCGGGATCAAATTCACCTGCGATTCCTCCAGCCCCTTCAGCAACCGCGCCACCGCGTGCGCGTTCTCTTCAGAGTCGTTCTTCCCTTCGATCAACGTCCACTCGAAGAAAATCTTCTGCCCCGTCTTCTGCACATAGTAGCGGCACGCCTCCATCAGTTCATCGAGCGGCCACCGCTTCGCCGTCGGCACCAACGCATGACGCTCCTCCTGCGTCGCTCCGTGCAAACTCAACGCCAGCGAGATCGTCCGCCCTTCATCCGCCAGCCGCACGATTCCCGGAATTACCCCGACCGTGCTGAGCGTGATCTTCGACGCCCCGATCGCCAGCCCGCTCGAATCGCGAAAAATATCCACGGCCTTCATGACCGCGTCGTAGTTGTGCAACGGCTCACCCATGCCCATGAGCACAAGATTCCGCAACCGGTCTCCCTTCGCCTTCAAGATCCGCTGCACGTGCACCACTTGCGCCACGATCTCGCCTGTCGTCAGATGCCGCGTGAACCCGCGCTGTCCCGTCGCGCAAAACACGCAGCCCATCGCGCACCCCGCCTGCGAACTGATGCACGCCGTCACCCGCCCCGAGAACCGCATCAACACCGTCTCGATCTTCTCCTGATCGTTCAGCGCCAGCAGATACTTCTTCGTAAACCCATCCGAGCTGTGCGTCTCCACCGCCACCGGCAGATTTCCGAGCACACACTCCGCCTCCAATTTCGCCCGCACCTTCACCGGCAGCTCCGTCATCGCGGCAAACGAATCGACGCACTCCCAATAAAGATAGTTCCACAGCCGCGCCACATGCACCGGGTTCAACTCCCAGCTCACGATTAAAGCCTGCAGCTCCGCCTTCGTGAGATCGTAGAGATCCATCAGTTGCGCAGAACGTGAAACAGAAGCCGTCATCAGCTCCCCAGCCAAATCCCCCGCCCCCGCTTCGTCGAGCCGCCACTTCATTCCGATTCCGGTGGAGGCGGGGTGCCCTCCCCCCCATGACGCCCGTCCCGCTTGTGATACAAAACCACTCCCATTCCTTTACTGGAGGGCAGCGCTTCATCGCCGCCGTTCGCGCCGCAAACAGACCGCTGTAAATCAACCTACTCACAGCGCCACAGTGCTGACGAAGCAGCGCCCTCCATCCGAGATAGTACCCCCAAAAAACCAAGAAGCCGCGCCCCTTTCGGCGCGGCTTCCCAACACTCGGGTCACCTTCTGTTTCTGACCTTACCTGTCATGCAATCACTGTCTGGCTAACTTACTTTCCATCTAACAACTCAGCGGAGCTGCGTGTGTCCACCATCGGACTTTGCTTCATACGCATGCACGGAGCGGGCGGAGTCTCCCCAACTGGGGAGATTATCGCGGCGCCAGTAATGCGCCTCTGTTATCTCCGCGCGCATCGCCGGATCGCTTGCTCGCAGCATAACCAGATTCAGACCTGCGTAAGCGACATCTTCCGGCTTCAAGTGCAGCTCATCCGCCAAGCGGGCGACGGGAGCGAATTCTTCATCTTCGAGGTGAATCTTAACGACGGGCATAAGAACTCCGGGTTGAGGGGTTGAGTGTCTTACCTGCCAAAACCGTAGCCCACTTCCGCCCCCCGGCAAACGCCGCCCGCACTTTTTCCCCACATTCACAAACGCCCTCGTAGGCCAGCGTGCTTGCACGCGCTCCGACCGTTCCCTCCCGCCTTCGTCATTCGGCCTTCGGATTTCGACCCTCCGCTCACCCCGCAAACGTCGTCAGCAACTCCGCATAAATCTTCGCACTCCGTACCAGCTCTTTCACCGACGCCCGCTCATCCACCGCGTGACAATCCTCCCCGCCCGGACCGTAGCCGAGCGTCGGGATCTTCAGATGATGCGCAAAAAAATGCATGTCGTTAAACCCCGTGGACACGTTGAACACCGCCGCCTTTTTCCGCACCCGCGTCACCGTCGCCGCCATCGCCGCGAAAAACGGATGCTCCGGCGCGTGATAACACGGATGATTATCCGACACCTTCGCCACGCTGATCCGGCAGTCCGGAATCCGCTTCGCCGCCGCCGCTAGAAACGCCCGGAGTTCACGCTCCGCCTCCACCACCGTCTCCACCGCAACCACCCGCCGGTCGATCGAGAAACTCGCCAGGGCCGGCACCGTGTTGATCTTACCGCCCGGCCCCTGCGCAAAAACCCCGCCCACATTCAATGTCGGCCGCATCGTCTTTCCCTCCGGCGTCGTGAACGTCCGCCCCGCCAGCTCCTCCTTGTGCACATCCAGTTCTCGGACGAGCGCCGCCATTTTCTCAAACGCATTCACACCCTTGTGCGGCTGCGACCCGTGAGCCGCCCGCCCATGCACCGTCACCTCCAGCCACACGACACCATTGTGCCCGCAGCACACCCGGTTCCCCTCGCCACCTTCCATCACCACCGCGTAGTCCGGCGAGATCGGCGCGTGCTCGACAACCCATCCCGCGCCCAACGCCGAATCCGTCTCCTCATCCGCCGTGAACGACACCTCCACATTCATGAGCGGTTCCACCCCGCTCGCGCGCAGCGCCCTCAGCGCCATGAGCAAACTCGCGATCGAGCCCTTCATGTCCGCCGTCCCCCGCCCATGCTGCCAGCCCTTGACCACCGCGCCGGAGAACGCGTCACCCTGTGCCCAGTTTCCCGATACCGGCACCACGTCATAGTGCGCGTTAAAATGAATCGTCTTCTTCGCCCCGCGCGCCTTCCGAAACCCCAGCACATTCCAACGCGGGAACCCATGCTGCTCCACCGGCAGCGTCTTCTTCAATAACCCCGCCGGAACCGCCAGCCGCCTCGACTTCAGCCCCGCCGCCGCCAGCTCCTTCACCAACCGCGCCGTGATCGCGTCATAATTTTCCCCGGGCGGATTCACCGTCGGAATGCTCACCAGCCCCCGCAACAGCGTCGTCAGATCGTACTCGTGTGCATCGATGTAAGCGGCAGGCGTCATGCCCCGCACAATCCCCAAATCTCGCTCCAACGGAAGCGCGGAAAACTAAAAGCCCTCCGATGCAGGGCTCCGATGTAGGGCCTCACCTCGCGTGAGGCCTTCCGACTTTTGCTCGCACGCCGACGTCCGCACCGTCCCTACTTCGCCTCCCGTTTCCCCAGTCGTTCCGCCCCTCAGAAATAATCCTCACCCCTCCGCACTTTCGCTCCTCCGCGTTTCCACGATTAACTCCGCCACTCGACCCCTTCCGCCGCTTCCTCTTTCACCCTTCACCTTTCACCCCTCACTCTTCTCGCATGCCCGCCCCCAACCCCGCCGCCGCCGCCCTCATCGCACGTCTCAATCTCCAGCCTCTCCCGCACGAAGGCGGTTACTTCGCCCGCACCTGGACCAGCCGCGAAACCCTCCCCAACGGCCGCCCCCTCGGCACCGCGATTTATTTCCTCCTCACACCCGCCGGCTTTTCCGCGCTCCACCGCCTCGACGCCGACGAGCTCTGGCACTTCCACAGCGGCGACCCCGTCGAACACCTCCAACTCCCGCCTTCCGGCCCCGCCCGCATTTCTCACCTCGGCGCCGACCTCGCCGCCGGCGAAATCCCCCAACTCTCCATCCCCTCCGGCATCTGGCAGGGCGCCCGCCTCGCGCAAAACGCCCGCCTCGGCTGGGCCCTCCTCAGCTGCACCATGAGCCCCGGCTGGACCGACTCCGGCTTCGAACTCGCCGCCCGCCCCGCCCTCCATTCGCAGTACCCCGCACACATGGCCTTAATCTCGTCCCTCACCCGCACCGATTAACCACCCCGCGGTCTGGCCCCATTCCCCAGCCGTTCTCTCCATGAAAAGATTCGTTGGGCTGTAGTGGTTTCCCTGCTTACGGCCCTTGGCATGAGTTACCGGTTGGAAAACGCAGTCACAGACACGTTACTTTTTATTCAAGAACCATGAGCCTCGCCGACTTACGCAAAGACTACTCGCTCGCCGGGCTCCTCGAAAAGGACCTGGCCCGCGACCCTTTCCGTCAGTTCGACAAATGGTTCCAGGAAGCCCAAGGCGCCAAAATTCCCGAGCCCAACGCCATGGTCTGCTCGCTCGCCGGTGCCGACGGCCGCCCCTCCTCCCGCATCGTCCTCCTCAAAGCCATCGATGGCCGCGGCTTCGTATTTTATTCCAACTACGACAGCCGCAAGGGCCGCGAACTCGCCGCCAATCCCCGCGCCTCGCTCCTCTTCCCTTGGATCGCCCTCGAGCGCCAGGTCATCATCGACGGCACCGTCACCCGCCTGACTCGCGAAGAGTCCGCCGCCTATTTCCACAGCCGCCCCCTCGCCAGCCAGCTCGGCGCCTGGGCCTCCCCGCAAAGCACCATCCTGCCCACCCGCGCCGCCCTCGACGATGCCTACAAGGCCGTCGAAAAAAAGTACGCCGGCGAAGAGATCCCGCTCCCGCCCAACTGGGGCGGCTACCGCGTCTCCCCCGAGTCCGTCGAGTTCTGGCAAGGCCGCCGCTCCCGCCTCCACGACCGCCTCCGCTACCGCCGCGAAAAATCCGGTGACTGGCTCGTCGAACGCCTCGCCCCCTGACCGCACGAACACCGCCCGCCGCAACTGACACGTCCTCGTGAGGTACCTCCAATCAACGCCGCCATTTCCCGCGCTCCCTGACGCGCGCGACACCCGGGACAAACCCCCGGCGGCGCCGCTGCTTGCCGCCGCCGTTCATGCCCAAAGCGAAGGCGTCCTCATCGTCGAGAAGCGCTGGACCCGCAAAGGCCTCAAAATCATTTTCGCCAACGAGAGCTTCTGCGCCATGACCGGCCACACCGTCAGCGGCCTGCGCGAACTCGGCCTCGCCACGCTCCACGTCGAGACCGACACCCTTCCCCGCCTCAAAGACTGGGTCTCCCATCTCCAAAGCGGCACCGTCTTCAGCGGCGAAGGCGGCCTCCTGCGCAAAGATGGCACCGCTCTCTTCGCCGCTTGGAACTACTGCCCCGTTCACGACGAACGCGGCCGCGTCACCCACATCGTCGCCACCTTCCGCGACCTCACCGAAAAACGCCGCCTCCAGGAAGCCCTCGTCCACTCGCAACGCCTCGACGCCGTCGGCCGCCTCGCCGGCGGAGTCGCCCACGATTTCAACAACCTGCTGTCCGTCATTAACGGATACTGCGAAATCCTCGCCACCAAAGCCCCGATACGCCGACAGGCCTCCCGCGAACTCGAAGAGATCCACCTCGCCAGCCAGAAAGCCGCGCTCCTCGTCCGTCAGCTCCTCGCCTTCTCCCGCCGCCAGGCGATGAACCCAAAAGTCATCAGCCTCAACCAACTCGTCCGCGACAACGCCGAGATCCTCTCCCGCCTGCTCAAGCCGTCCAAATCCCTCGCGCTCTCCCTCGACACCGAGTCCCTCAACATCCGCGTCGATCCCGCCCAGCTCCAGCAGGTCCTCCTCAATCTCACCATCAACGCCCGCGACGCCCTCGCCGAAGGCGGCCAGGTCACCCTCACCACCGCCCTCCGCGAAATCACCGGCGAAAACCAGTCCGACCCCTCCGACTTGGAGCCCATCCCCACCGGCCGCTACGCCGTCCTCGCCGTCCACGACAACGGCATCGGCATGGACGAACAAACGCAGTCGCACCTCTTCGAGCCCTTCTTCACCACCAAAGAACCCGGCCACGGCACCGGCCTCGGCCTCGCCCTGGTTTACGGCGTCGTTCAGCAATCCGGCGGCCACATCCGCGTCCACAGCGCCCCGCGCGTCGGCTCCACCTTCGAGATTTTTCTCCCCGAAGTCCGCGAGCCCGTCCAAGCCATCCACGCGCCCATCCCCACACTCCCCGGCACCCGCGGCCGCGAGACCGTTCTCATCGTCGAAGAAGACGACGTCATCCGCAAAATGGTCGCCAGCATCCTCACGGCCGACGGCTACACCGTCCTCTCCGAGCGCACCGCCGACGACGGCCTCGACATCGCCCGCCGCCTCGGCCGCCCCATCGACCTCCTCATCACCCAGATCGGCGGCAACGTCGGCAGCGAAGGCGAAAAACTCGTCCGCGACCTCCACGCCGAACACCCGCAAGTCCGCGTCCTCGCCACCTGCAACCCCGACTGCGCCCCGCTCGCGATGCTCTCCGCTGACCGCGTTGCCTGCGTGACCAAGCCCTTCGCCCTCAGCGCCCTCATCAAATCCGTTCGCACCCTCTTGGACGCGAAAAAATAACGCGCCCCGACATAGCCGCGAGCGCTTCTTCCCCGCCATCGATTGAGCGTTAAGAGTGAAACGTTCAGCGTTGAGCGTTCCCGCCCTCAGAGCGCCAGCTAGCTTCTGGTCATTGGTCATTCGCGCGAGCGCGGCAAATCCCCCGCCGACTACCGCTCCCGCTTCAGCTCCTCCGGCATATAACTCCACGCGCCTCCGCTTTTTCCACTGGTCATTGCTCACTCGGTCATTGGTCATTTCCCCGATGCCCGTCGTTTACCTCGTCCGCCACGCCCACGCCGTCACCGAAGAGGAAAATCCTCTCCGCCCCTTGAGCACGCGCGGCCACGACGAGTGCCGCCGTCTCGTTTCGTTTTTCAAAAACAACCGCGCCCTCACGCCCGCCGAGTTCTGGCACAGCCCGCTCGCCCGCGCCCGCGAAACTGCCGCGCTACTTCAACCCCTCGCGCCTCACGCCGCCCTCCGCGAAACCCTCGGCCTGCTCCCCGAAGACCGCCCCGAAAAAATGGCCGCACGCCTCGCCACCCTCGCCTCCACCCAGATGCTTGCCATCGTCGGCCACGAACCGCACCTGAGCTCCCTCGCCACGCTGCTCGTCACCGGTCGCTCCGGCCTCACCGCCTTCGACGTCGAAAAAGGCGCCATCCTCTGCCTCGCCTCTGAAGACAAGCACACCTGGTCCGTCCGCTGGCACCTCGCCCCCTCCCTCCTCCCTTAAAAACGCACGCCCCCTGCGACACTGGTCAATGGTCACTGGTCATTCTTCCCCCATGCTCCGCGCCTTCCAATGGGACCTCGCCCGCCAGGTCGAGCGCCTCGACGTCCTGCTCAAACTTCTCCCGCGCTACGCCGACTGGGGCTACAACGAACTGTATCTGCATCTCGAAGACGCCGTCGAATACCCCTCTCTCCCCACCGTCGCCCGCGCCGACGCCTACTCCCACCGCCAGCTCCACCGCCTCGTCAACACCGCCGAGCGCCACGGCATCCGCACCGTCCCCATCGTCAATCTCCTCGGCCACACGCAGTACCTGATAAAAGCCCCCGCGCTACGCGACCTGAACGAACTCCGCGCCCCCGACGGCTCTCCGCTCGAGCGCGGCCAGATCTGCCCGCTCCACGCCGACACCCTCGCCGTCGCCGAAAAACTGCTACACGACACCGCCCCCTTCTGCACCGCCGGCAAAGTCCACGTCGGCCTCGACGAATCCTTCCACCTCGGCAAATGCCCGCGCTGCCGCGCCGAAATCGCAGACCGCGGCCTCGCCGCCCACTTCGCCGGCCACGTCAACCGCCTCCACACGCTCACCTCCTCGCGCGGTCTCCAGCTCGGCCTCTGGGCCGACATGCTCAACTTCATCCCCTCCGCGATCCCGCTCCTCCCGCGCGACATCGCCGCCTACGACTGGTACTACTACCCCTTCACCCGCCACCCGCGCGTCGAGCTCTTCAACTTCGCCGAGTCCGACCTCGCCACGCCGCTCGCCAAACACGGCATCGACTACTGGGGCTGCCCCATGAACGGCGCCTTCCGCTACGAGCCGCTCCCCCTCTTCCGCGACCGCCTCGCCAACCTCCGCTCCTGGTGGAAACGCTGTCACGACACCAACGCCGCCGGCTTCCTCGTCACCTCCTGGGAAGCCTACCGCCTCGCCCTCGAAACAACCACCGTCGTCGATGCCGCCGCCGCATCCCTCTGGCTGAACCCCAAAAAATCCACCGACGACGAAACCCTACTCACCGCCGGTTTCGAACGCGTCTTTGGCAAAGGCAAAAAACTCAGCGCCCGCCACGCCGCCCGCACCGCCCTCGCCGCCGACGCCCGCGCCTTCACCGGCTACGCCCGCTGGGAAATCAACGACCGCTGGGACCTCCGCGCCGCCACGACTCGCTCTCCCGCCTCTCGCCTGCGTACGTCCACTGGTCACTGGTCATTGGTCACTGGTCATTCCCCCTCCTCTCCGTCCGCCCCTTTCACCCTTCACCCTTCACCCTTCACTCTTCCTCGCCCGCTCGCCTCCAGCCTCGCCTTCCTCGCGTACTTGGAATCCCGCGACACCTTCGTCGCCCGCGCCGCCGACGGCATCTTCGCCCTCCGCCGCACATTAGCCTCTTCCGCACGTCCGAACTCTCAACTCTCAACCCTCAACTCTCAACTCGGCTCGTCTCCGCTCATCCGTCTCCGCCTCGACGACCTCACCCGCGACGCCCGCGTCTTCGCCCGTCAACTCGCCACCGGCCGCCGCGCTGCCCGCGCCATGTGGCTACGCACCCGCGACGCGAAAGTCCGCGGCCAAAACGAGCTCATCCTCGACGCCGACGCCGCCCGCCTCGCCACCTGGCGCACCTTCCTTCGCTCTCTACGCCGACGCCCCGACCTCGCCCTCGATACCACGCCCGTCTGCGGCCGCTGGCAGCTCGTCTTCACCGTCGAGAACATCGCCCCTGCTCTCCAAAAAATCGTCGTCGAACAACAACAGCCCGACCGCACCTGGCGCGAACTCCGCGCCCGCCACACCATCGAATTCCGCTCCGAAGCCGCGCAACCGCGCGCCAATATTTCCCGCCTCTTCTCCACACCCATCGACGATCCGTCGCGCCCCCTCCGCCTCTCCCTCCGCGGTCTCGGCCAAGTCGCCATCCGCGACCTCGCGCTCACCAACTGCGTTACCACCCTCCGCCCCGCAGCCTGGCCACGCACCACCAAAAAAATCCTCGGCCACCCCGCCCCCACCCGCGGCTTCCCCGACATCACCCGCACCCTCGCCACCCTCCCCCTCCGCTTTCCGAGATAGGGCCGGCTCCGAGGTAGGGCCGGCACGCCGTGCCCGGCCTCTTTGCCTCCCCCTCCCGCCGACACCTCACCTCTTACCCACTCAAAACGCCTTCGTCACCTGCACATACACGAAGCGCCCGATGTCGTTATGCAGCGTCACATCGTAGCTCGCGTTCGACACCGCATTGACCGCACCCGCCGCAAACGGCGCCGCCTCGTCCGCGATATTGTTCACGCCCGCGCGCACCTCGATCCCCGCCGCCTTCCAGCGATAACCCAGCTGAGCATCGAACGTCGTCCATTGGCTCACATAACGCGGCCGATTCCCCAACGTCCGCGTCGCGTCATCCTCCAGATGACTCACACGATTCACCGCGCCGATCACCGACCACGCGCCCTTCTCGACACCTTGCGAGAAACGCCCGCGATGCCGCGGAATGCTCCCCGGCGAAATGCTGTTCGTTGAAGCATCCACATAACGCCCCAGCCAGTTCTGGCTCGGCTGTCCGCCCACCGTCGTCAGATCCCAGTTCAGCGTCGTATTCCACGCCAGCACTGACATCACCTTCGCCGCCGTCACCGGCCACTCCGCCACGATCTGCCCGTCGATGCCGCTCGCCTCGCGCGACGACGCATTCACGGGATAAAAACTCACCGCCGTCACCGCGCCCGCCGAGTTACGCGTGATCGCGCTCGCGAACGCCGCATTCGGATTGATCGAGCCCGCCACCCCGCGCCGGAAGCCCGGCCCCTGCGTCAGCGCGTTCGCGTTGAGCGCATACTGCGCCCCATCCGCGATCAGATTGCTCACCACGCCCCGGTAATAATCCACCTCGAAGCGCAGCCCCTTCGCCGCCTTCGGCGTGTACACCGCGCCCACATTCCACGTCTTCGATTCCTCCGGTTCCAGATCCGGATTCCCCCGCGAATTCACGATCACCGCGCTCGCCGTCGTGAATCCCAGCGGATCGCTCAACGCCAGCTGCGAGCTGCCCGCCGCCGCGAACAGATGCCCCAGGCTCGGCGTGCGGAAACCCTCCGCGTACGTCGCGCGAAACATCACGTCACGCACCGGCCGATACAACACACCCACCTTCGGCGTCGTCTCCGAAAACTCCCGCGACCGCTGCTGATACACGCCCGCCAGATCGCGCACCGCACCCTTCACATCCTTCTCACTCCGCCGCACGCTAGCCGACAAGCGCAAATCCCGCACCGCCGTGATTCCCTGCGCGCTCGAAATGAGCGGCACCATCACCTCGGCAAACACTCCCCGCGCCTCATAACCCGACGCCGTGAACCCCGCCGGATTAAACCCAATCATCAACCCGTTCTGCCCGGTGATATTCCGGTCCGGCACCACACTCTGCTCGGACAACGTATAATCCCCGCCCACCGCCAGCTGCACCTTCCCCGCCGGCAATTCGAACACCGGCCCGCCCGCACGCACCGATCCCCCGCGCATCCCGAAATCGTGATCGATCCGCCCCTGCACCGCCGCGTCGCGCAGCGCCGCAGGATTATCGAATGCCCGCGAGTTCGTCGGATTCACGCCGCGCGCCGAATCCAGTGCGTAAGGATTATACGCCCCGCTGTTAATCGCCGCCGCCAGCTTCGCGTAATCGAATGAATTGGTCTGCGTGTCGTCGCGATACCACCAGCTATACAAATACGTAGCCTCCCAGCTCCAGCCTCCGGGAATCTTCCCCTTCAACCCCGCCTGAAAATCGTAAACATCCCGCTCGTAGATGCGCCCGCGCGGCCCAATCGAAGCCGGCCTCAAATAGTAATAATAGCCAGGAGGGTAATAAACGGTCAGTCCGCTGGAGACCGGAGGCAGATGCGGACTCACCGCCGGGTATTGCGTCACGTTGATCGCATTGATCGCCAGCGGCGACACAGCGCTCTCGTATTCATTTTGTGCGAACAGCATCCGTGCAAACGCCTCCAGCCGCCCGCCCGGCAGTATCTGGTGGTTGATGCGCGCATAAACCGACTTGTTCTCCTGCTCCGGAATCAGCGCAGTGTCCGCGCGCGGATTATAGTACTGCGCCGTTGTCTGGACCATGAAGTCGGATAACCCATATCCGGCCGTCCGGCCCGGAGCCAGCACCCGGTACTGCCATCCATCGGAAGCGTGATACGCATACGTGAGCCCCGACGTCACGAACTCCCGCCAGTTCTGCCCGCCCTGACTCCGCGCATCCGCATCCGCCGAACCTACGCGGTCGCGCGACATCACCGCATTCCGATGATAATACTCCCCCGCCACCACGACATCGGTCTTGCCCGCCGCCGCGCCCGCGATGAACCCCACCCGCACCGTCCCCATATCGTCACCCGTCGTGTTGCCATAATAAGCACGCACCTTCGCCCCACGATAGCTCGGCACCAGCACCGTATTAAAAACTCCCGTCAACGCATCCGCACCATATCGCGCGCTCGCCCCATCCTTCGCGATCTCCACCCCCTGCACCGCGATCGTCGGAATTAAATTCAACTCGTCGAACACGCTCCGCTGCCCATCGAGCAACGTCAGCGTGCCGCCCAACCCGCGCAGATTTGCCTTCGCCACGCCCGTCCCACCGTTCGCGCGCAACTCCGTCCCCGCCTCGCCGAAAAACCCCGGCACCAAAGTCCGCAGCCCTTCCGCCAGCGTGCCCGACCCCGCGTCCTCCAAATTCACCTGCGAAATCGTCGTCACCGGCTGAAACGCCTCCGCCGGAATCACCGGCACCGCCGACCCCGTGATCACCATCGGCTCGGAAAGTACCGGCGCCACATCCACATGCTGGAGCACCACCCGCTCCTCCGTGGGCTGCACCGGCGCCGTCTGCGCCGACAACACAACCGCACCCACCGCCAGTGCGGCAGACGCAGCCAGGACAAAACGATGCGCAGAACCAACAACCGGGGAAGTCTTCATGAGGGCGGGAAACCGCTTCAGCCACCGCGCAAACCACACGCGAACCGAAGCGCCGTGTTTCTCCGCCAACCACCCTCCCTCCAGCAACTCATTTCACCGCGAGCCATTGGCATCTGCCTCCCTCATCCACTTTCCCGTCACCCCGCGCGCCCCCCCACCGTCACAGACAACCCGATACACCCCGCCACCATTCAGTAAACCCACCCCGCACGTTGCACCCGCGCCTTGCTCCCTCATCCTCCCCTCCGACCACTCATCGCACCCAGCCTCTCGCCCATCGCCTCCCTCCCGCATGAAAGAGCTCCTGAGCATCACCGCCTCCCTCCGCGCCGACCCATCTCCCGCCGTCCTCTGCACCCTCGTCGGCGTCACCGGCTCCTCCTTCCGCACCATCGGCGCCCGCATGTTGTGGCGCCCCGACGGCTCTTACATCGGCTCCATCAGCGGCGGCTGCCTCGAAGCCGACCTCATGACTCAAGCCGCCGACGTTCTGCGCACCTCCCGCCCACGCATCGCCCGCTACAACACCGCCGCCGACACCGACATCATCTGGGGCACCGGCAGCGGCTGCGAAGGCACCATCGCCGTCTGGCTCGAACCCATCGCCGGCGTCCCTCCCTGGCTCGACTTCATCCTCGCCGCCTGGGACCGCCGCGAAAACGCCGCGCTCTTCACTGAGTGCTTCCCCCACCACACGCCCACCGGCGCAGTCGCAGCCCGCGCATCCAGCGGTCTCTCATGGACTCATCCCGACCATAAAGATCCCTTCGCCAGCGAACGCCTTCTGCCTGACGCACTGGAGCGACAGACCAGCACTGAAATGCTCGCCCACCGCGACCACGGATTCTTCTGCGAATTCCTCCCCCCTCCGCCCTCCCTCACCCTCTTCGGCGCCGGCGACGACACCCAATCCCTCACCTACCTCGCCACCGAACTCGGCTGGCGCGTCACCATCGTCGACTCCCGCGCCTCGCTTCTCAACACCACCCGCTTCCCCTCCGCCCACGCTCTCCACCTCGCCCCACCGGAGACCGCCCTCGCCAGCCTCCCGCTCGACGCCCGTTCCTTCGTCGTCCTGATGACGCACCGTTACCTCGACGACCTGCCCCTCCTCCGCGCCCTGCTCCCGCGCCCGCTCGCCTACCTCGGTCTCCTCGGCTCCCGCAAACGCTCCGAAAAAATCCTCGCCGACCTCACCCGCGAAGGCCTCGCCATCACCGATGACATGCACGCCCGCCTTCACGCCCCCGTCGGCCTCGACCTCGGCGGCGGCACCCCCGAGGAAGTCGCCCTCTCCATCCTCGCCGAGCTTCAAGCCTCACACTCCTCCCGCGACGCCCGCCCCCTCCGCCAACGCCTTCTCCCCATCCACCGCGACCAAGGCCGCCTCGAATCCCTGGTATCCGCTCCGCCTCGATTCGCCGCCATCATCCTCGCCGCCGGCGCCTCCACCCGCCTCGGACAACCCAAACAACTCCTCCTCCACAAAGGCACCCCGCTCATCGTCCGCGCCGCCCAGGCCGCCTTGGATGCCAAGGCCCTCCCCGTCATCGTCGTCCTCGGCGCCCACGCCGACAAAATCCGCCCCGCACTCGCCGGCCTCCCCGTCTTCATCGTTGAAAACCCCAATTGGGCCGAGGGCATGGGCACCTCCATCACCACGGGTTTCTCCGCTCTCCACGGTGGCGTCTCCACTTTCGGCTCCGTCCTTCTCGCCGTCTGCGACCAGCCGCACCTCTCCGCCACCGCCATCGAGAAACTCCGCGCCGCCCTGGACGGTCGCCACACTATCGCCGCCACGCGCCACGGCGACACCGGCGGCGTCCCCGCCATCTTCACCCATTCCCATTTCCCCACCCTCCGCCAGCTCCGCGGAGCCGAAGGCGCCCGCCGCATTATCGCCGCTCACAAATCCAACACCGCCCTCGTCGATCTCCCCGAACTCGCCCTCGACATCGATACCCCGGCAGACTGGCAGCAGCTCAATTCCCCGTAAAATTTCCGCTCCGCCGCCCACCGGCCTTGAGCCCTTCACCCGCGCGCGTCCAGACTTCGTCCCATGTCCGCGCCCATGGTTCAATCGCCCGCGATTCCACCCCGGCCTCGTCAGCACCCGAAATCTCCGGCCTGACCGCCCAGCCCACTTTTCTAGCGCGCATCCCGCATCACGGCCCGCGACGCTTTTCCTCCAGCCAGCCTCGCTCCGACCATCCACACCGCCCGCCGCGCCCATGAACTACTACTACGCCAACACCGCCAACCAGCCCGCCGGCCCCGTCACCCTCGACGAACTCCAAAAACTCCTCGCCCGCGGTGAAATCACCCCCGCCACCCACATCATCCCCGTCGGCGAAACCACCTGGCGCCCCCTCTCCACCGTGCTCCCGGCCACGCCTCCGTCGCCCTCATCCGCCTCCGCGCCTTCCTCCACCCCTCCGTCCCTCAACTCTCAACCCTCAACTCCCAACTCTCCGCCCTCCGCTCCCCCCCGGCTCCCGCCCCCGCCTTCAAACCCACGGACGCCGCCAAACTCCCCGCCCTGCTCGCTACGTTTATCGGCAGTCTCCTCGCCAAGGCCCGCGCCCTCCTCTCCGTCGCCCGCCTCACCGCACTCTTCACTGCCGCCGGCTCTTTCGGCCAGCTCATCGTCCTCGCCGGCGCCCTCCTCGCACTCATCTACGGCGTGGTCTACGCTATCAAGTGGGACTCATTCGAAGTCTTTCTCTACGGCCTCGCATCCGTCCTCGTCCTCGCCGTCCTCCAATTCGTCGCCAAACGCCTGCTCGATGCCTGCGCGTCCATCCTGAAAACCTCCCCCACCCGCATCGCCTCCATGGCAGTACTCGAATGCCTTGGCCTGGTCCTCCTGCTGGCCGCCATCGGCGCGCTCATCGGTGGCATCATCACGGCGATTCAAGTCGAGTCATTCACTCCGATCATCCCCGCGCTCGTCTCCTTCGTCCTGCTCACCGCCTTCGCTGGCGTCGCACTCCACCCATCACTCGCCAACGTCGAGGAGGCTCCTGCCACCGCCGGTGAAGAAGCCATCGGCCTTTTCTCCTTCTTCGCCAAGGCCGGCCTCGCCCTCCAGCCGCTACTCTTTGCCGTCTACGCGGCTGCCGGAGCCATCGTCATCCTCTTCGCCCTTTTCGGAAGCGACGTCTCCCTCTCCCTGGGCGGCCTCATCCTGCTGCCCACGACCATCACCCTCTCAGGCGGCGGCCCCGCAGGTGCCGCCATCATCGCATCGGCCTGCCTCCTCCCCCTCACCGCCTACCTGACCTTCCTGCTCTACTACCTCCTCATCGACGTCCTCCGCGCCATCCTCTCAATCCCGCAAAAACTCGACCAACTCCGCCGCTAACCCGGCCCCCGCAATCTCCTTCACCCTCAACACCGGCGCGCCATGCCTCCTGATTTCCCACCGCCTCCTCCGCCTCCCACTCCTCCGCGCGCCCCCGGAGCCACGCCTGCACCACCCCCGCCCCCTCCTGCGCCCCCGCGCCCACTCACCCTCTCCCGGCCTTCAGCTCCTCCGCCCCCCCCGTCATCCGACACCATTCCCCCACTCTCCTTCTCACTCCCGCCCATCCCCCTGCCTTCCTCAACTCCCACCCCTCCACTCTCCCCGCCTCCGCCCTCGCCCAAACCCGCGCCATCGTCCCCGCCTCCCCCGCCCCCCGCCGTATCCGCATCCCCGGCACACCCCCGCGCCCACCTTCCCCGCCACCCGCCGCTCCACCGCTCCCGCCCTCCACTCTCAACCCTCAACTCTCAACTCCTCCTCCGCCCCCCGCCCCTCCACTCCCGCAGGCCCGCCTCGCCCCCAAGACCCGCCTCGCCCTCATCCTCGGCACCGCCCTCGTCCTCCTCATCACCGCCGCCCTCACCTGGTCCCACCTCCGTAAACGCGTCCCCGACGCCGACTTCATCGCCTGGCTCCACGCCCAGTCCGACACCGGCCTCACCATCGGCCAGCTCACCAAGACCTCCACCCCACAACCCGACGGCTCCAGCCTCATCGCATTCGAAGCCACCGCCACCGTCCCCGCCGCCCTCTACGTCCGCGAAGACACCGCCCACCACCTCCGCCGCACCCTCGACCTCGATCCCGCCTCGCCTTCCGCCGTCCGCGAGGCCGCCCAGACCGCCTCCGACGCCCGCCTCCGCGAACGTGCCGGACTCTCGGATACACCCGCCGACCCGCTCGCCGCCGTCATCCTCCGCGAAACCACCCCCGCCGGGAAAACCCTCCCCTTCACCGGCACCGCCCTCGCCACCCGCATCGACGGCCACTGGCGCTTCTCCCTCCGCGAAAACCCCTTCGCCTCTCCCGCCCTCGAAGGAAAACCCCGCGCCTCCTTCGGCGAAAAAACCTACCTCGCCGGCAACCCCGACGATGACGCCGCCCTCAAACAACTCGTCGAAACCCAGACCGACGCCCTCGCCCGCCTCGAAAAAGCCGCCGCCGATTTCCTCGACGAAAACAAACGCGACCGCGGATCGCGCCTCACCCGCTTTCACGACCTCCTCGCGACAGGCACCCTCTTCGTCGGCCGCACCACCCGGGAAGCCAGCGAGGATTTCTCCCTCGAAATCACCACCCCCAAACCCGGCGCCCGCCAGCTCACCGCCCTCCTCCGCATCTACGGCCACGGCTGGCTCGATGCCCGCCCCTTCACCGGCACCTGGACTCTCGACGACACCACCGGCGTCTTCTCCCTCACTCTCACCTCGCGCCCCAATCAGGCCATCCCCGGCGCCGGCTCTCTCCTCGAATCCACCAACCCCATCACCCTCGCCCTCACCCTCGGCGAAGACGGCGAACTCCTCAGCGCACCCGACAGCCCCATCCCGTTAAAAGCCACGCGCATCGCCCCCGAAAAACTCGCCGCCACCAAAACCAAACTCACCACCCGCCTCGAGGCCCTCCTCGAAGCCACCCGCCCCGACACCCTCTACCACGGCACCGCCACGCCAAAGGCCGGCGACGCCACCGCCGAAAAAATCCTCCTCCGCTTCATCAAACAAACCGACGACGGCGCATCCTTCACCGCCGCCTTCGAGTCCGCCGAAGCCGGCGCCACCGCGAAACGCCCACTCCACGGCACCCTCATCGACAATCCCCGCCGCGCCTCCAGCCAGCCCATCCGCCTCCACATGCCCGGCAACGGCCGTTCGCGTAGTGCCAAACCGGGCACACTCTTCACCCACGTCGCCGACACCACCCCGGCCCTCAAACTCGACGGCACCCGCCTCTCCGGCGAAGACGCCGCCTTCACCTACGAATTCACCCGCATAAGCGCCGCCCAGGCCGCCGCCCTGAAAAAAGCCGCCGCCTCCAACGAGCCCAACCTCCCCCGCTCCTCCGGCGTCCATGCCCAGATCGACGACGAATGGACCGCCCTCCCCCGCAACGGCGGCAGCACCTCCGGCGGCTTCATCAAAAGCCTCTTCTCCAAAAAAGACGCCGATAAACCCGCCGTGCTCACCTTCAAAGGCGACACACCTGCGCCCATTGTCTCTGGCGAAAAGCTCACCCTCACCTTCAAAGGCAAACTCCCGTCGCGCGCCAAAGGCGTATCCGACGATTACCCACTGATCGAAGCCGCCCTCACCACCGCCCAACCCGACGGCACCCGCACCGCTCCGCTCGAAAAAATCAGCCCCAACTTCAACGGCTTCGGCACCACCCGCCTCCCCGCGACGATCGCCCAACCCGCCGCCGACCTCCTCACCATCACCTTCCCCGAAACTCTCGCCCCCGGCACCTACGCGATCTTGGTCGGCTCCGACGGCTACGAATTCACGGTCAAATAGTCAGGCGTGCCCGCCCCTCAGTCATCAGTGCCTTTCAGTGCTAATCAGTGGTCCAACTCCGATCAACCGACTGGTCGCCCCCCCTGAGTTCGCCCCCACCGCGGCCATTGGCCGTCTCCGCTCGGTCGCGAAGGCCATTGGCCGCAGCCGCACTCTCTAAAAACGCCCCATTGGCGTTTTCCATTAGCGGTTCCTCCTTCGACTTCCGCCGTATCCACTGTCCACCTATTCCCCCCGGCGTCAGTGGCCTCTTGGAAACGGCCTCACAATTTCGCCTTGAGCGCCCGCGCCGCCTCGAGCGCCACATCCGCCGTTGCGGCCTGCACCGTGAAATGCCCCATCTTGCGGCCCACGCGCGGCTCGTTCTTCCCGTAGAGATGCAGCTTCGCCGCCGGCTCGCTCAACACCGCCGCCCAGTTCGGATCGCCGACCAGCTGCCCATCGCGCCACTTCCACGCATCGCCCAAAATATTCACCATCACCACCGGCGACGTCAGCGTCGTGTCGCCCAGCGGCAGATCCGTCACCGCGCGCACATGCTGCTCGAACTGCGACGTCCGGCACGCATCGAGCGTATAATGCCCCGAGTTGTGCGGACGCGGCGCGAGTTCGTTCACGATGATCTCGCTGCGATCCGTGAGAAAAATCTCCACCGCGAGCAACCCGACCACGTTGAGCTTCTCCGCGATCGTCTTCGCCAGCGTTTCCGCCTCCACGCGCACCGCCTCGGTGATCCGCGCCGGCACGATCGAAAAATCCAGCACGTGTTTCGTGTGGATATTCTCCGAAACCGGGAACGTCTTCATCGCCCCGCCCGGCGTGCGCGCCACGATCACCGACAGCTCGCACTTAAAATCGATATACTTCTCCACCACCGCCCGCTGCTTCGTAAACGACGCCACCGCCTTCGCCACACTCGCCTCGTCGCTGACCTTGATCTGCCCTTTCCCATCGTAGCCAAAGTCCGCCGTCTTCACCACGCACGGCATCCCGATCCGCCGGATCGCCGCCGCCAGATCGTCGCCCGCCTCGACCTCCGCGAAAGGCACATGCGGAAACCCATTCTTCCGCAGCCACGTCTTCTCGCGCATCCGGTTCTGGCAGATCTCCAAAACATTCGAATGCGGATGCATCAGAACCTTCTTCTCGATCTCCCAAAGCGGCTCCACCGGGATGTTTTCAAATTCGTACGTCACCACATCGCACTCGCTCACGAACTCCGTCAGCCGCTCGACATCGGTGTACGGCGCATTGACCTCCTTCGCCGAAACCTCGCCCGCCGGCGACTTCCGCGCGGGCTCGTAAATATGCACCCGATAGCCAAGCCGCTCCGCCGCTTGCGCAAACATCCGGCCAAGCTGGCCGCCACCGAGGACACCGACGATTTTACCGGGAGAGATCATGGAATAAAAACGAACAACCAGTGACCAACGCCCACCGCCCGATGACAAGCGCGGAGTCACCCCGAGGTAGGGCGGGCTAGCCCTAGCCCCGCCGCTTCGACATCGCCTGCCTCACCGCCCACACCGCCAACCAACCCCGCCGACCAAATCCCAACTGGTCACTGCGCATTGGTCATTCCGCGAAGCTGCCGTGAAGGCGCTCCGCGCCTTCACGGCAGCTTCGCGTCCAACACCTTCGCCGTCTGATTCGCGCGAAACGCATCCAGCGCCACCTTGATCTTCTTTTCGCCGCCGACCGACAAAATCGCCGCCGCAAACAACGCCGCGTTGATCGCCCCCGCCTTCCCGATCGCAAACGTCGCCACCGGAATGCCTCCCGGCATTTGCACGATCGAGAGCAACGAATCCTGCCCCTTCAACGCGTGCGACTCCACCGGCACCCCGAGCACCGGCAACGCCGTCAGCGCCGCCGTCATCCCCGGCAAATGCGCCGCACCGCCCGCCCCCGCGATGATCGCCCGAAGCCCGCGCGACTCCGCCGACTTCGCATACTCGTACATCTTGTCCGGCGTGCGATGCGCGCTCACGACCAGCTTCTCAAAGGGCACGCCCAGGCTTTCGAGCGTCGCCGCCGCGTGCTGCATCGTATCCCAATCCGACGTGCTGCCCATGATCACACCGACAAGAGGTTGGCTCATAAAATTTCCTCCACCCTCACCACCCGCCCCGCCCTCCGCAAGGTGGAACCTCCGAGGTAGGGCGGGTTAGCCCTAACCCGCCGATTCACCTCCGCCCGCTTTCCTGCTCCTCGCGCCAGCTCATTGGTCATTAGTCTTTCGCGCGAGCGCCACGCGCTCGCGCGCTACACCAACGACATCCCCTTCGGCGCATGCACCACCACCGTCCCCGCCACCTTGTCGTGCCACGACTGCTTCTCCTCATCGAACGCCACCCACAAAAATCCCAGCCCCGCCGGCAGCACCGATAAAAACCCCGCCAGCCCGCGCACCACCGCCGTCGTCCAATCCAGCGGACGATCATCCAGCCGCACCACTTTCAACCCGCAGATGATCCCGCCGATCGTCGTCCCCTTCAGCCCCCACAACGCGATCAGATAAACCGCCATGCCCGGAGCCAGCATACCCGGCCCGCCCCTGAATCCGCGCGAAATCATCAACACCACGAAAAACACCAGCGTCGCATCGATCAGCAACGCCCCCAGCCGCACCCCAAACCCCGCCCGCGGCAACGCCGACGTGATCGGCACCGTCGAGACCGGCTTCGGCAAAATCCCACTCGTCGCCCGCGCGTGCGTCACCCCCACAGCGGCCGGCGAAGCCATCGACTCACCCGCACCCGTCGCTTCAGGAACCACCACCGGCGGCGGTGGTGGCGGCATCGCCGCAAACCCCATCGACATACTCATCCCCGGCTCGCTCGCAGTCATCACCGGGCCCATCGGAGTCACGGGAACTCCCGCCCTGCCTCCGCCCGCTCCCATTCCACCCGCATCTCCGCGAGTCGAAGTCGCAGACCCCGCCGTACCCAATTTCTCACGACGCCCCGCCAGCATCATCGTATACACCACCATGCCCACACCGAGCATGTCCGTGAGCTTCATCACCACGAAGCCGAGAAACGGCACCAGATACAGCAGCGTGATTAAAACCCCGCCGATCAACACCGCTGGCAACGCATGCCTCAGCCCCAACGCCAGCGTCACCCGCCGCCCCAGCCAGCACAAAAACGCCGCCTTCCCGATCAGCGAAACCACCCCGAGCGCCAGCATCAGCACGGGCGCGCCCACCACCGTGACGGAGAGCACCACAAACAACAGCGGCGTCAGCAGCACCGCGAGAAACGCCGCCAGCACCGTCTTCCCCGGCCGCTGCTCCAGCGTCTCCGCGCACTTCACCAAGGCCCCGTTCATCACCAGCGCGATGAACAGATAAAGCGCGAGAAACAACCCCGCCACGCCCCACGCCCACAACACGTCTGCGCGCAGCGCCAGCGGACGCCCCAAGAGCAGCGCGTGCCTCACCCACGCCTGCAATCCCGTCAGCTCCGGCATCTCCGCAAACGTCGCCGCTTCCACCACATTACCTTTCACCACCGCCTCGGGATCGGCCTGAATTGGCGCGCCCACGCTCACGACATTCCCATCCACCCGTGCCTTCGGCCCGAGCTCCACCCCGCCGAGCACCGACACCACGTTCCCCTCCACCGGACCATCGATCCGCACCGTCCCGAGCACCGCAACCACATTGCCGTCCGCGCTCCCCGTGCCGCTCAAAAACACCGGCCCAAAAACCGCCACCGCGTTCCCATCTACCTTTCCGTCCACATGTACCGGACCGAAAAGCGCGACCAGATTGTCCACCTCTTCGCCCGCAGGCACCACCGCTTCACTTCCCCACTTGGTGATGTCGCGATCGCGATTCACCCGCCGCTTCCCCGACTCACGCGCCGCCGCCGGCGCAGGTCCGCGCTCCACCTCCGGAGCCGCGTCCGCGCTCTGCACAGACACAGCACCCTCAACCACCGGCACCGGCGACGCATCCTCCGCCATTACCCACGTCAACGAAAGCCCGGCCATCGCGCCGAGCAGGCAAAAGATAAAACGAAACGGTTTCATAAAATTAAAAGTGAGAGAAAACATGACCAAAAATACCCGCGCGCGGTCTCCTTAACGCCCCCTCCACAGCAGCCGGTACGCAGTCGCCCCGATGCCCAGCAGTCCCGCCGCCGACGCCGCCACGATCCCGCCCGCCAGCCACCACCAGCCGGGCGAAACTCCTGCGAGCAAACGCGCGCCCGACTCCACCACCGACTGCACCAGCAGACGCCACGCGCCCACTTCCCGCAAAACCACCGCCGCCATCTCCGCGCCCGGCCCGTTCAACAACGCCAGCGTGCCCGCGATACAAATACACGCCGCGCACCCCGACAGCGCCACAAACGCCCCCCGCACCATCACCGGCCATTCGCCAAACGACCGCTGCCACCACGGCCGATCCGCCCGTCGCGCGATCTCTGCGCGCACCCGCTGCTCGAGCGACACCGGCGCACGCAGCACCGGCTGCCCGCGCAGCACCGCGTGCAACGCTTTCTCCCGTGGATCTTCGAAGTGTTCGTCAGTCATGGCGGAGTGCGCAGCGTGCGGCTTCAGGCGTTAAAAGGTTCATGCGGCGCGGCCGACTTCATCAGCTCCCGCGCCAGCGCCGCGCGTCCGCGCAGCACATCG
Source organism: Nibricoccus aquaticus (assembly GCF_002310495.1). Taxonomy (GTDB): domain Bacteria; phylum Verrucomicrobiota; class Verrucomicrobiia; order Opitutales; family Opitutaceae; genus Nibricoccus; species Nibricoccus aquaticus. Next base: position 1,769,140 of record NZ_CP023344.1, read on the forward strand.
GTTTTCAATTTCGCGAGCGAGATGCGCAGCCGTTTCGCGATCTCCTCGTACGACATCTCCTCAAAGTGAAACAACACCAGCGGCACCCGCTGATGCTCCGGCAGCTCGGCGAGCGCCCGCTCGATCCACGCCCGCTTCTCTGACTGATCGATCCCGTCCTGAAAATTTTCCAACGACGGAAACTCCACCGGCCCGTCCTCACGTTCACCGCCATCATCGCGCGCGAACTCCGAGAAAAACCGCCAACGGTTCCGATAACGTTGCAGATGATTGAGCGAGAGATTCGTCGCCACCGTCTTCAGCCAGCCGCCCGCCGTCGGGCTCACGCTAAGCATGTCGAACCGCTCGTACGCCTTCAGGAAAACCTCCTGGGAAATATCCTCCGCCTGCGCCTGATTGCCCGTCAGGCGCGCGGCCGTGGAATAAACCATGTCCTGGTAACTGCGCATAAAAGCCGTGAAGTCGGCCGGGGTCAGCGGGCCCGCGGTGGAAGTTTGCACGTGAGGTTCATCGTTCATGCGCAAAACACGGCTGCCGCCGCGAAGTTGCAGGCAATTTTCCCACCCGCACAACGGTAATAAGGCTGTTTCCGCAGCTTGCCACCACGCCCGCCGCGCCTTTCGTTCGCTGCGATGAAGAAACATTTCCGCCTTTCCGTCCTCGCGATCCTGGCCCTCGTCGGCTCGCTCGCTGGCTGCCGTTCCGTGGTACTCGACCCGACCGGCGAAACCACCGCCGTCTACAAATTCGGCGAGTTCCAGATGGTCTTTAATTCCACCGCCCCGAAGGTCGCCGAAGCCGCCATCGCGGCCATCGCCGAGGCCGAGCTCATGCTGACCAAGAGCGAAATCAATAAATTCGACGCCGCCCTCATCGCCCGCGCCACCGGCGATCAGAAGGTCAAAATCAAGATCGAGGAGGTCAACCGCCAGCAGACCATCATCCGCATCCGCTACGGCGAAGGCGGCAATCTCAACAAATCCCGCCGCCTCTACGAATTGATCGACTCGAAGGTGAAGTAACCCGCGGCGGTCCCGTAGCCGCGTCATTTAAGACGCGGACCTTCGGTATCGCCCGCGCTCTCCTCCCTGGAGTCCACCCCGACATCACCTACCTCTCACACCCCAAAAAACGCCAAAGGGCGGAAGCCGCGGTTCACCCCGCGCTTCCGCCCTTCGTCTTTTCAAAACAACTGTCCTCAGCCAGACTCATGCAGTTGGAACCGACCTGCTGAAAACATGAAAAACTTTCCGATGTAGGGCCTCACCTCGCGTGAGGCCCTTGCGCTTCAAATCTCGGAAGGCCTCAGGCGAGCTGAGGCCCTACATCAAACAACTGCCCGCCCCGCCTCACCCGCCGATCTGCTTCAACGCCGCCAGCACATCGTCCGCCTGCTGCTTCGTGGACGCCTTCAAATCGCGCCACACAATCTTCCCCTCCTTGTTGATGAGAAACGCCTGACGGCTCGCAAAGCCCATCACTCCCGGCTCCTGCCCAAACGCCTTCATCACCGCCTTGTCCGTGTCCGCCAGCAGCGTGAACGGGAAGTTATTCTTCTCCTTAAATTTCTTCTGCGCCTCGACCGAGTCCGTGCTCACGCCGATCACCGTCACGCCATGCTTCGTCAGCTCCGTGTACGCATCGCGCAGCGAACACCCCTGCGCCGTGCAACCACCCGTATCGGCCTTCGGATAAAAATAAACGAGCGTGAATCCCTTCGGATAAACTTCGGCGAGAGTCAGCGTCTCGCCCGTTTCCGTCGTGGCGGAAAGCCCGGGAGCCGCATCGCCGACATTAAGCGCTTCAGCGCGCGAGAATGAGAATAGAGAGAGAAATGACACGGTGAGTAAGAGGAGTCGTTTGCGCATGGCGGGCACACAGTGATCCGTCACGCGACCCGCGCAAGTAACCGGACAAGAATCCTATTCATACCCCGGCGACTCAACCGAACCGCGAAGCCGCAAAGACGCTAAGTACTAACTCAAAGACCAAAGCGGTTGTTGAGCCCTTCGCCCCTTAGCGTCTTTGCGATTCAACTCCTCTCACTCCAACCCCGTCACCTGCACATCCGCCGGATGCTCGACGCTAAACTTCAACGCGATCTCCCGCTTCTCGCCCGGCTTCAGATCCAACCGCCACACCAGTTTCCCATCCGCCTCGCGCGTCACTTCCTTCGGCGCAGCCACCGTACCGACATCACGCTCCATCGGCCCGATCAGCTTCACCACGATCTTCTCATTCCGAGAAACCGGCAGCAGCTCCTTAAACACCACCCGCTCGGTCGTCTTCTTGTTATTCGTGAGCGTCACGAGGAACTCATACGTCACCCGCCGCCCGCTGCCCGTGAGCCCCGTATCTTCCGCGAAACGGTTCACCACCTTCCGCTTCACGCCGATGCTCTCGTCCGCGCCGAGTGCCAGCTCGAACTTCTCCGACGGCATCACCGTCTTCAGCCCGCTCGTCGCCACAAACGAATCACCCAAAAACGTGTTCACACTTCCGGCGAGCAGCGGGAAATCCGTCGAGTTCGTCACATACGCGCTAAGAAACGCCGTCTCCTGCAACCGCGGCGTCGCCTGATACTGCAACTTCGCCGCCAGCGTAATCGTCGTGATCGCCACCTTCTGCGTCGCATTGTCGCTGAGAATCGTCGCGGGCGCCGCAATCTTGAACGACGCACTCGTCGCCGAGGAATCGACCGTCGCCACGGCCTGCTGCGCAACAATCGCAGCGGGAGCTGCCTCTAAAGCCATCCCATTCCCAAAACCCAAACTGGTCGATGAAGGATCTGGGCGCAGCGGCCGTTTTCCAGCCGTGTCCATGCCTCGATACCTTTTGTCATTCGAACCAGAGACCGAGAATGGCGACAACGCTATCGCCTCGTCGCTCGGCATCACATCCACCACCCAGGTCCCCAACTCCGGCGCCCCACCACCCAGCCCCGGCTTCGCCGTCGAAAGCGTCAGCGCCACGCCCTTCCAATCCTCGCCCGTGTTCTGCCGCACAATGCCGAAATACGACAACTCCACCGCCCGCTCCTCACCGCGCAACCGCGCATCGTACGACGGCGTCCACGACGCCCCCATCACCGCATAGCCCAGCGTGAGATCGAGCGACCCCGCATTCGCCGCAGCGACGCGCACTGTCACCGTTTTATAGCTACGCCCGCTCCCCGCCTGCCCGCGCAGCGCCACGAGCTGCGCCTCCAGCGCCCCGATCTTCGCCTGCACCTCCTCGCGCTGCGCATCCAGCGCCTGCCGCTCCGTCGCCAGCTTCGTGCGCGCCTCATCCGAAAACGTCAGCAGCTTCTGCCACTCCTCAAAACCCGGCCGCGTCGCGCCCGAGTCCTTCGTCGGAGGAGCCGCCACCGCATTCTCGATCTTCCCGATCAACGTCTGCTGCTGATCCAGCGCCACACCGCGATCCCCCAGCGCCCGCAGCTTTTTCTGCTCTGCCGCGATCTGATCTTCGAGCGACTTCACCCGCGCATCCGCCGCCGCTTCGACATACGTCGTCCGCGCATTCACATCGAGAATCGTCGCCACCGCCGTTCCTTTTCCCGACACCTGCAACGACTGATCCATCAGCGCCGCCGGCAGTTTCTCAAACGTCACCTCCGCCTCGCCCGCCGCGAGTTCGACCGTGCCCGTGCGTGTGACAATCGCGCGATCCGTATAAACGGTCGCAGCCGTGATCTGCGAATTCACCGGCACCGGAGCCGCCGCCAGCGCCGAAATCAGCGCGCAAGGAACCACCAACAACGAAACAAGGATTCGGGTTTTCATGGGGAAAATAGAAAAAATCAAACGCGCCAGCCGCGCCTTTCTTAAACACGCGCACCTCCACACCGTTCCGCTTTTCTGCTACCGCACCGCCAACTCTGGCCTCTGGCTCACCACGCATCACTCCGAAACGGCACCGCCGGCAGCCCCGCGCCATTATACAGATTCGCCTCCGGAGCATTCGTCCACGCATAGCGCACCGCGACCGGCTCCGCCACCTCCGGCGCCGACACGATCACCGTCTCCCCCTCGATCTTCGCCATCGCCGGGAAAAACTTTTGATCCGCACCCGCGACTTGAAACGCCGCCAACGGCTTATCCTTCGCGATCAGCCCGTTGCCCGCGTAGTCGAAACTCACCCGTATCGCCGCGCCTTCTCGTTCCGCATTGTTAAAAGTCGGCCCCGCAAAATCCACCGACCCGCCATAAACCTTCGCCCGCGCGATCAGCGCCAGCCGCCGCCCGACTTCCTGCTTGTTCGTCGGGTGAATGTCGTTCGCATCACCAATATCGATCGCCACCGCCTGCCCCGTGTTTGGCAGCGCCAGCGTGTCCGTCTGCGCATCGCGCAACTTCGCCCAGTTCGTCGCATCCGGATAACCGCCGCCGAAGTTCGCCAGCTGTACCCAGAAAAAGGGCACATCCCCCTGCCCCAGATGCGCCCGCCAGTGCGTGATCATCGCCGCGAACAACTTCGCATACTCGTCCGGCCGCTCGCCATTCGTCTCCCCCTGATACCAAAGCACACCCTTGATCGCCACCGGCAGGATCGGCGCGATCATCCCATTAAAAAGTCCGCTCGGCTGAAACCACTTCACACTCGCCGGATTCTGCGGCCACGGTGCGGTGTACTTCTCGCCTTTCGCCTTCGCAGCCGCTTCGCCCGCCTTCCACACTTCGAGAGCCGCGTCGAAACGCGCCCGATCCTCCGGCGCGGTCACGAGCGCCGTCTGCCACCGCTCGCCCACCACCGCAAACGCCGGATCGCTCCCCAACGCCGCCTCGCTCATCCACCCCTCGACCGGCGTCCCGCCATACGTGCTGTTGATCAACCCCACCGGCACACCGATGCGCGGCTGAAGATCGCGCGCGAAATAAAACCCCACCGCCGAAAACCACTTCGCCACCTCCGGCGTACACACACGCCAGCCCGCACCGTCATTCTCCACCGACTCCGCCGGCGCACTCGTGATCGTCTTCTTAAATTTGATATGCCGGATCAGTGGGAAATTCGCCTCCGCCGTTTCCTCCGCCGCATTCATCGCCCGCTCCACCGGCCACTCCATGTTCGACTGCCCCGACAGCAGCCACACATCGCCCACCAAAATATCCGTCAACGTCACCACATTGCTCCCCGTCACCACCAACTCCCCCCCCGCCGACGACGCCGTCAGCGGCGCGAGATAAACAATCCACCGCCCATCCTTCCCTGCCGTCGTGCCCACGCTCTGCCCGGCAAAATTCACCACCACGCGCTCCCCCGCCTCCGCCTTGCCCCACACCGGCACCGGCTTCTCCCGCTGCAGCACCGCGTGATCGGTGAACACCGGCGCCAAGGTGACGTCAGCGAATGCCGACGCGCACGAAACCAAAAAACTCAGGACCACCAGCGAGCGGGGAAAATACATGGAGGGTTGCGACTGCCGCCGAACCTGCGCCGCCCAAACGCGCCGCGCAACGGGGATTTGGAAAACTTGCTCACAACAACCCGCCCCGCTTGCTTCCGCCCCATGCCCTTCCCCGCCCCCGCCGATCAGGTCGTCATCATCACCGGCGCCTCTTCCGGCATCGGCGAAGCCACCGCCCGCCGCCTCGCCCGCTCCGGCGCAAAACTCGTCCTCGCCGCCCGCCGCACCGACCGGCTTGAAAAACTCTGCGCCGAGCTCGATCCCACCGGCTCCAAAACCCTCGTCGTCTCCGGCGACATCACGTCCAACGCCGATCGCCGCGCCCTGATCGACGCCGCGCTCAAACGCTTCGGCCGCATCGACGCCCTCATCAACAACGCCGGCTACGGCCAGCGCGGCCCCATCGAGTGCGTGCCCGTCGATTCGATACGCGCCAACTACGAGACCAACGTCTTCTCCCTCCTCGCCCTCACCCAGCTCGTCACACCTCTTCTCCGCGCCCAGGGCCATGGCCGCATCGTCAACATCGGCTCCGTCGCCGGCCGCATCGCCCGCCCGATGTCGTCCATCTACGACTCCACCAAACACGCCATCGAAGCCCTCACCGACGGACTCCGCGGCGAGCTAAAACCTTTCGGCGTCCAGGCCGTCCTCGTCCGCCCCGGCTTCATCCAGACCGAGTTCGGCCAGGTCGCCAACGCCGGCTGGGCCGAGATCCGTCAGTCCGCCGGCGATTACGCCCCCTACATCGACGGCTTCCTCGCCAAGTCCAAAAACCTCAAGCGTGGTGCCCAAGGCACTCCCGACGACATCGCCCGCGCCATCGAAAAGTCCCTCGCCGCCCGGTGCCCGCGTTCCCACTACAACGCCCCGCGCCACGCTTCCCTCTTCCTCTTCGCCAAGTGGCTCCTCCCCGTCTGCCTGATGGACCACATCCTCCGCATGGAAAAATAACCCCGTCCTCGTCTTTCTCCGCGTCCTCCGCGCCTCCGCGGTGAAACCCCACCCCCGTATTTCCCCTTCCTCCACATCCAAGCTCCTTAGCGTCGTCGCGTCTTTGCGCTTAACCAGCCCACCGCCCGCTTTAATCCAAGCACCTAAACCCGGCTCAAAAACGCTTTCAGCTCCCCCGCCATCTTCGGCCCGAATCCCTCCACCTCGCCAATCTGCTCCTCACTCGCCGCGCGCAGCTTTTCGATATCCCCAAAGTGCGCCATCAGCGCCGCCCGCCGCACCTCGCCCAGCCCGGGGAAATCATCCAGCACCGACTCCCGAATCTTCTTCGAGCGCAGATCCGCGTTGTACGTATTCGCAAAGCGGTGCGCCTCATCGCGCAGCCGCTGCAACAGCTGCAATCCCGGATGCGTCAGCGGCAGATTCAACGGCGCGCGCTCGTCCGGAAAAATGATCGTCTCATGCTTCTTCGCCAGGCCGATCATCGTCGGCGGCTCCACCCCGATCGCGACAAACGCCTTGAGCGCCGCCCCGATCTGCCCGCGCCCACCGTCAATCACGACGAGTTCCGGAAACGCCTTCTGCTCCTCGCTCAATCGCCGATAGCGCCGCCCCACCACTTCTTCCATCGCACGAAAGTCATCGTTGCCGATGAAACTCTTGATCTGAAACCGCCGGTAATTGTTTTTATCCGGCTTCCCGTCCGCAAAGTGAACCATCGAGGCCACGACGAACGTCCCCGAGATGTGCGAAATATCGAAGCACTCCATGTGCGCCGGCAGCACCCTCATCCCGAGCGCTTCCTGCAACGCCTTCAGCGCATCCCCATCGCCTTCGATCATCGGCTGCTCGCGCTCAAACCGCCGTGTTTTCGCGAGCGTTTTCTCCAGCGCAAAAACCACATCGCGCAACTCCGCCGCCTTCTCGAACTCCTGCTTCTCCGCCGCCTTCATCATCTCTTCGCGCAACGACTCCAGCCACTCGCGCGACTTCCCTTCGAGAAACGCGCAAGCATCCTCCGCCCGCCGCCGATAATCCTCCGCCGCCACTTCGTTCTGAAACGAGTACAACTCCTGCCGCACATCGTCGTAGAGTTTCCACCGCCCGTCCGGTAGCTTCTGCGGCGTCGCATCCGTCAGCATGATGCCAAACTGCTTCCGCATCTGCGCGAGGGTCTTTCTTAAAAGCCCCGAGTGCGCGAATGGCCCGAAGTACCGCGAGCGATCCTCCTTCTTGAAGCGCGTCAGCCGGAACTTCGGCATCTCCTCCTGCATATCCACGCGCACGAGGAGGAAGCGTTTATCGTCGGTGAAGTCCGTGTTGTACTTCGGCTTCCACTGCTTGATCAGCCGACCTTCGAGCAACAGTGCCTCGGGCTCCGACTTCACTTCGATCACATCGAAATCTTCAATCAGCTCGATCAACGCGCGGATCTTCGGGTGCAGCGTCATCGCGCGCGACGGCGTGAAATAAGACGATACCCGCTTTTTCAAACTCTTCGCCTTTCCCACATAAAGAATCCGCCCCAACCGGTCCTTCATCAAATACACGCCGGGCTTTTCCGACAACCGTCGGACTTTTTCTTTCAGCCCGAGAGGCGCGGAGTCGTTATCTGGACCGTTAGCTGGCATTTTGAAGAGATTATCCTAATTTCCGTCTCCGCAAGTATGGTTTCTCCGGATCAGAACTCTTCCAGCCAGTCGCCCGCGCGCCATCTGCGCTACGAACTCATCACGCTCGGCGACGAACTCCTTCTCGGCCTCACCGCCAACGGCCACCTCACCTTCATCGGCAGCCAGCTCGGCCGCCGCGGCGTCGCCCTCCAGCGCAACGTCACCATCACCGACGAAGCCCCCGCCATCGCGAAACAATTTTCCGAAAGCTGGGCCAACGCCGACGTCATCATCACCACCGGCGGCCTCGGCCCGACCTGCGACGATCGCACCCGCGAAGTCATTGCCGAAGTCCTCGGCCAGAAACTCGTCTTCGATGTCGCCGCCGAAAAAGCCATCGCCGACCGCTTCGCCCGCCTCGGTCGCAAGATGACCGAAAATAATCTCAAGCAAGCCTACCGACCTGAACGCGCCGAACTTCTCCCTAACGCCAACGGCACCGCCCCCGGTCTATGGGTCGAGCAATCGGGAAAAGTTCTCTGCATGTTGCCCGGCCCGCCCAACGAACTTCAGCCGATGTTCGTCGAGCAAGTCCTCCCTCGCCTCGCCAAACTCGGCCTCCTCCTCGATCGCGAAGCCTACGTGCAACTCCGCTCCGCCGGCATCGGCGAGTCCGCGCTCGAAACCAAACTCCAGCCCATCTTCGATCGCTACGGCGACGCGCTGAACATCGCCTTCTGCGCTCACCAGGGCCAGGTCGACTGCCGCCTCAGTTCCCCGACCGACCAGCTTTCCCTGCCCCAACTCGACGAGATCGCCCAGGAATGCGGCCGCCTCCTCGGTGAAGACTTGATGTGCTACGGCCACGACTCCCTCGCCAAGGTCGCCGGCGATCTACTCCGCGCCGGAGAAAAAACCCTCGCTGTCGCCGAGACTGCCACCGGCGGCATGCTCGCGAGCTGCTTCACCGACATCGCCGGAGCCTCCAAGTTTTTCGCGGGCGGCGTCGTCTGCTATGACAACGAGGCCAAGATGCAGCTCCTCGACGTCCCCGAGTGCCTCCTCAAACAGCACGGCGCCGTCAGTCCCGAAAACGCCGTCGCCATGGCCACCGGCGCCGCCGAACGCATGTGCGCCGACTACGCCCTCGCCGTCACCGGCTATTGCGGTCCCTGCGGCGGTCCCGCCGAGAATCCCATAGGCGGCGTCTACATCGGCCTGTATTCGCCCTGCGGAGTCTGGTCCAAAAAACTCTCCATCCCCGGCCCCCGCAGCACCGTGAAACAACGCGCTGTTAACGCCGCCCTCGACTGGCTCCGCCGCGAACTCGTCCGCACGCACCGCGGCGCGACCGTCCAGCCCCAGCGCTCCGCCCAAGCCTGACCCCTCTGTAGCCGCGTCATTTAAGACGCAGAGACTTGCACCCTTCACTCAAGCTAACCCCTTGATGTGCCGATACCGGAGAGACCCATGACCGCCATCGCTCTCACGCCGGAAAAATTCGCCGCCGCCGCCGAACGCCTGCCAACGACGCCCCAGATTTTTTCCCGCCTCAGCGCCGCGATGAAAAACCCCGACATCTCCGTCGAGGAAATCGTCTCCGTCGTCCAGCTCGACGCCTCGCTCAGCGCCCGCGTCCTCCGCCTCAGCAACAGCGCCCAGTTCGGCCGCGGCGATCCCGTGACCAGCCTCGACGACGCTATCAACCGCACCGGCTTCCAGGAAGTCTACCGCCTCGTCGGCGCCGCCATGTCGTCCCAGCTCTACATCACCGGCCTCCCCGTGTATGGAATCGGCGGCGACGAACTCTGGAGCAACTCCCTCACCGCCGCAGTCGCCCTCGAACACCTTTCCGATGCCACCGGGGAAGACCGCCGCGTGGGCTACACCCTGGGCCTCCTCCGCTCCGTCGGCCGTCTTTTGCTCCAGCGCCTCGCCGCCGGCGCCCTCGTGCCCCCGCTCAGCGGACGCAAAGCCACTGCCGCCCTCGTCGAGGCGTGGGAACGCGAAACCTTCGGCATCACCAGCGCCGAAGCCGCCGAACGTCTTTTCGCTCTCTGGCGCTTCCCCGCGCGACTCGCCGATCCTATCCAGTTTCAATTCAAACCCAGCGCCGCCCCACAACGCGTCCGCTTCGCCGCCCTGCTCCACATCGCGGGTTACATCGCCGAAAAACTCGACCGCAGCATCCCCATCGAAAAGTCCGCCTGGTCTCTCGACGAAGAGATCCTCCTCATGGCCGGCATCGATGCGGAAACCGTCGAAGCCTGCCTCGAAAAAACCCGCGCAGGCGCTGGCCAGATGGAATCCCTCATGCGCGCCGCTTAAACTCTGAGGTAGGGACAATGCTCCGCATTGTCCGCTCCGTCTCCCGGGCAGGAACAATTCTCCGCTCCGCCGCGTCGCGCTTCAGTCTCTTCCCCTCACCCCAGCAGATTCTTCAAAGCCGTCAGATACTTCGCCTGCGTCCCGCGAATCACCTCCTGCGGCAACACCGGCGCCGGCGGCGTCTGATCCCATTTGATCGCGATCAAATGGTCGCGCACGAACTGCTTGTCATAGCTCGGCGGTGATTGGTTGGGCGCATACTGATCCGCCGGCCAGTAACGCGATGAATCCGGCGTCAGCACTTCGTCAATGAGTACGAGTTTCCCCGCCGCATCCGTGCCGAACTCAAACTTCGTGTCCGCCAGAATCATCCCCGCCGCCTTCGCGCGATCATGCCCGATCTTGTAGAGCGCCAGACTCGTCGCCTTCACCTGCTCATACAGCGCCGCGCCCACCGCCGCCGCGCCCTGCGCATCGTTGATCGGCGCATCGTGCTCGCCCTTCGGCGCCTTCGTCGTCGGCGTAAATAGCGGCTGCGGCAACTTGTCCGCCTGGCGCAAACCCGCCGGCAGACGATGCCCACACACTTCGCCAGTCTTCTGATAAGAACTCCACCCGCTGCCCACGAGATAACCGCGCACCACGCACTCGATCGTCAGCGGTTTCAACTTCCGCACCACCATGCTCCGCAGCTGAAGATCCCGATCCGTGATCCCGCGCCGTGCAAACTCCCCCGCCTGATCCGGCAGCAAGTGATTGCCGATGATCCCCGTGGTCTGGGAGAACCACCACAAACTCATCTGATTCAAAATAATCCCCTTCCCGGGAATTCCATCCGGCAAAATCACATCAAACGCCGACAACCGGTCGCTCGCCACCAGCAGCAACGCATCGCCCAGATCGAAGATCTCGCGCACCTTGCCGGAAGCGATCTTAGGAAACGGCAGGTTCTCGACGGAAGTGACAGCTTGGGGCGGCAGCGCGGCGGAAATTTCGGCGAAGGTCATGGAGAAGCCGACTGTCTCAACGTAAACGCCGGTCTGCGCGAGTCCCTTTTGCGCCGGAAAAGTCCCGAAATAAAACCTTGCGCGAGCCGCCTTGGAACCTACGTTTCGGCCCCTTCTGTTCTTTGCGTCCCCATCGTCTAGCCCGGTCAGGACACGTCCCTTTCACGGATGTAACCGGGGTTCGAATCCCCGTGGGGACGCCATTTTTAGAAAGACCACTTACCATCACGTAAGTGGTCTTTTTTTTGGCGCTGCGAAGCAGTTCGAACCCCGCAGGGGTTTGCGGAAGCAATCCTTGCCGGAGCGGGCCACCGTTCGAGGGTGGATCACGCGCCAGCGTGACGAGGCCGCCGAGCCAATCCCCGTGGGGGCGCCATTTTAGAAAGACCGCTTACCTACAAGTAAGCGGTCTTTTTGCTTCATAGCGCTCCCGAGAAAACGCGCAGTGCGCCCGTAAAAACGCCCGCCTCAGCGCGAGGCCGCTACATTCGCCGCCAGCTGCATACCGAGGAATCCCACGAAAAACGTAGTCAGCCAGCTGAAGCCGTTTTCGTTGCCCGTCATCAGCAGTGCGATGCCACCCAGCCCGATCACCGCCATCAGCGCCGTCCCCACCGCGAACCCCGTGCGCTTCTTTCCTGCACGGTTGAATGTGATCGCGACGCACACCGACAGCATCGCGCCCACGATCGCCCCGAACATCCCCAGCGGATTCCCCGCCCCCCACCACCCCAGCGCGCCCAGCAAGATCACCACACACGCGCCAAACCAGTTCGTCGCATTCCGCTCATCGCGCGAAAGCACCAGCCGCCCAAACCCGTCGAACCGCAGCAACAGGTTGAACATCGGCCCCGCCACCCACGACAGGTAGATGAACGCATAAAACAAAATCACCACCGGCCACAGCACCACGCCCAGCGACGGCTGCTGCTCCGCCACGGTCCGCACCGCCCGCACCCCAAACATCGTGCCGATCACAAACGCCCACTGCAGCTTCGTGCTCAGCCGCCCCATCCACAAAAAGTACGCCAGCATCCCGCGATAAACCGGATTCCGCGCCTTCAGCGCCTCGAGCATCCCCTGCCGCGCATATTCGAAATCCGGCTCCAGCCGCAGCGCCTCGCGGAAATGATCCTGCGCCTTCTTCGGATCGTTCCGGTGCAGACAATTCCATCCCTGGTTCGCATGAGACCACGCATTCTCCGGCGCGCGCTCCAGTGCGAAATCCACCGTCCGCATCGCCTCTTCCTTCCGTCCCAGCCGCACCAGCGCCATCGAACGCAAATTCGCGCACTGCACATCCTCGGGATTGATCGCCAGCCCCTGCTCCGCCGCTTCGAGCGCCGCCGTCCAATCGCGCAACCCGAGCTGGATGCTCGCCAGCACCGCGAAATGACCTTCGTCATCCGGATCGAGCCGGATCGCCTCCTGGATCTCCGCCAGCGCCGCCTTCTCCCGCTCCAGCCGGTGCAACACCACCGCCAGGATGCGGTGCATGAACGGATCGTCCGGCGCTAGAGCCACCGCCCGCTCCGCCGCCGACAACGCCTCCGCATCCTTCCGCTGATCCACACGACTCAGCGCCAGATAAGCATGACCCCGCGCCGAGTCCGGATCTTCGCTCAATGCCAGCATCAGCTCGCGCTCCGCATCCGCAGCCCGCGACTGCTGCAACAACAACTGCGCACGTTCGATGCGGTGACTCATTTGGAAAGTTTCAGATGCGCCAGGATGTCGTCGTACAGCCCGCTCTGGTTCGCGTAGAGCGCATAGTTACGCGCCGTGTCGAACCAGTCGCGCACCGTCGGCTTATGCCGCTTCGCCGCCTCGAGCAGATCCTTGCTCATGATCGGCGCGATCTTCCCCGTCTTCATTGCCTCAGTGAGCTTCGCCTCCACCGCGAGATCGACGACTGCCTTCAAATCCGCGCCAGAAAACCCATCCGTCTTCTTCGCCACCGCGTCGAAGTCCACCGCGTCCGCCGGTTTGCCGCGCAACATCAGGCGCAACACCGCCGCGCGCGCCGGAGCATCCGGCGGCGGCACGAAGATGATGCGATCAAAACGCCCCGGCCGCCGGAACGCCGGATCGAGATGCCACGGCGCATTCGTCGCCGCCAGAATCAGCACGCCTTCGTTTGACGAGGAAACACCATCCAGCTCCGACAGGAACTGGTTGATCATCTGCCGTCCGCCGCTCTTGAGCATGTCCGTGCGGTTCGCGCCCAGCGCATCCACTTCGTCGAAAAACAACACGCACGGCCGGTGCGAACGCGCCTGCTCGAAAATCGCGTGCAGGTTTTTTTCGCTCTGCCCGATCCACATATCGAGCACGTCATTGATGCCCACCGCGAGAAACCCGGCATTCACCTCGCCCGCCGTCGCGCGCGCCATGAACGTCTTTCCACAACCCGGCGGCCCATAGAGCAAAATCCCGCCGCCCGCCTTTTTCCCGTACGCCTTGAACAGCTCCGGCTGCTTCAGCGGGAGGATGATTTTCATCCGGATCTCCTCCTTCACGCGGTCCATCCCGCCCACATCCGCAAAATTCAGCTCAGGCTTTTCCATCTCCACCGCCGCATCGTCCGGCAGATCGCCCGCCGGAAGCCGCTGCGGCTCATCAAACTCATCCGGCTCCACCGCCTCGCCATCTTTCGACGCCGTCTCGCCCGCATCCGCGTACAACGTGTCCAGCGGCGAAACCACCTTCGGCGGCAGCACTGGCGACGGCCGCTTCGGCAGATAATTCCCCAGCTCCTGCTCCAGCTCCGGATCGGCAAACGCCGGATCGGTTTCCCGGATACGCGCAAACAGCTGCGCCGCCAGCCGCGGCTCGCCCGCCCGGATCGCCAGCCGCGCATGAAGCGCCAGCGCTCTCGCCGGAGCCGCCGGCGATTTCGTCAACGACTCCACCAGCACCAGCGCCATGCTGTCCGCCCCCTTCTGAAAAAACGTCGCCGCCAGCCCTGTCTTCGCATCGAGGTTTGCCGCATCGAGCGAGAGCGCCCGCTTGAACATCACCTCGGCCTCCGCCGTACCGCCCACCTTCAAGACTGCCTCAGCGGCATGAACCAGCAGCGGCACATTATCCGGCGAAAACCGGAGCGCCTCGCGCAACCCGGCCGGAATCAGCGGTGAATTAAAAACGTCGGACATGACCGCCAAACAAATCGCACCCACGCCACCGTGCCCAACCCAAATTTCACCCGCCACCGCACGAGCGTCCGTCGCCGGCCAGCCTCCCGGCCAGCGACGGCCCGCCCGACTGGCTTGTCACTCGAAATGAGCCGCCACCGCATCTGCCGCCACCCCGGCCGTCTGCTCACGTCCGCCGTGCACAGGTTGGACCGGCCGCTCGGCCCTGGGCATCGGCCGTGTGGACACCTTTGTAGAAATCACGACCGGTTTCTCCGGACGTGCCTGACGCTTCCCCATGCCCACCAGCTGCCTCAACTGGCCGGTAACCGCGCTCAGCTCGGCGGACTGCGCGCTCAACTCCTCCGCCGCACTCGCCGTTTCTTCCGCCTGCGCCGCGCTGTCCTGCACGACTTTGTCCATCTGACCGACAGCCACATTCAACTGCTGGATACCCTGGCTCTGCTCGCGACACGCCGTCGCGATCTCCGTGATCAACCCGTCCACCGTGCGCGACTGCTCGATGATCTCCGTCAGACTGCGCGAAACGCGCACCGTGAGCTCCGCGCCCTGCTTCGATTTCACATGCGTGTCGTCTACCAGCTCCGCCGTCTCCTTGGCCGCCACCGCGCAACGATGCGCGAGGCTGCGCACTTCGTCGGCGACGACCGCGAATCCCGCACCCGCCTCGCCCGCCCGCGCCGCCTCCACCGCCGCATTGAGCGCGAGCAAGTTCGTTTGAAACGCGATCTCGTCGATCGTCTTCACGATTTTCAGCACCGACGTCGATGAGCCCACCAGCGCCTCAATCGCCACCGTCATCTGCCGCATTTCGCCACCACCGCCCTCGGCCGCCGTTCGCGCCAGGCTCGAGCGCTCCTTCGCCGCCTGCGCGTGCTCCGCGTTACGCTCCACGATGCTCGCGATCTCTTCGAGCGACGAACTCGTCTCCTCCAGCGACGCCGCCTGCTCGCTCGCCCCCTGCGCCTGCGACTGGCTCGCCGACGCGATCTGGTTCGATGCCGAGGACGTCTGCTCCGCCCCGGCCGCCAGCAACTCCGTGATCGCACGCACCGGACGCGTGATCGAACGCGTCAGCCACACTGCCAGCGCCACGCCCAGCACGACACTTCCCGTGACCGCCACGATCACCCAGCGCGTCGTCACCGCCAGCGTATCCGCCGCCGCAGTGCCTTCATTCACCGTATGATCGATGCCCGCTCTTAAGACATCCTCCGCCGCCCCCACCGCGACGAGCATCGCCGCCATCCGCCGCGGCGCCACCTCCTCCAGCGCCACCTCGCCCATCCGCAACGTCGCCACCGTCGCCTGATACGTCAGCAACGCTCCCTCGATCTCGACGATCAACCCCTGGTTGTCCGCACGCCGCATCACCCCCTTTAGCTCCCTCGCCCTCTCCAGCGCGCGCATCAGCAACTCGTCGAGCCGCTTCAACTCATTCAAATCCCGCAGCACCTTCGAGCGCATCAACGCCAGCCGCATCTGCGATACGCCATCGCGCAGACCCGACGCCGCCTCCAGCTTGCCCACGCGCTCGCTGATCTCCGCGCCCGTTTTCCCCGCCGCCAGTTCCTCCTGCATCAGCTTCCCTTGCGAAACCGCTAGCGCCTCGGTCGCCTTCACCAACACCCCCGCCGTCTTGTTCAACACCGCCCACGCTGCATCTACCTGCTCGCCCGCCTGCCGCGTCTCCGCCATCCGCGCCGCAAAATCCGCCTCCGCCTTTGCGAAAACCCCCAGCTTCTCCCGCAACACAACCAGCTGCGGATGCTCCGCCGAAAACCCCTCCGCCGCTTTCCGCGCCGCCACCAGCTTTGCCCACGCCTTCTCGTACTCCGCCAGATAAGCCTCATCACGCGTCAGCGCGTACGACCGCGCCTCCAGATTCGATTTGCGCATCGTCCGCTCGATCTCCGACGCGAACTTCGCCTCCGGGATGTAACTCTCCGCCAGCGCGCGCGCCCGCGTCGTCCCGCTCGTCATACTATAAACCGAATACGCGCCGATCGCGCCCAGCAGCAGAAGCAGCAGACCGAAGCCCGCGGCGATTTTATGGGTCAGGGTGATGTTTGTTTTGCTCATAGTCTTCCCCACCGCCTGCTGGCCATTTCGGCAATCGAAACGACAGAGCTGTGGATAACCATTAAATCGGCTGCCCTTACCATGCCGCTCGCGCATCCCTTGTCTTTTCCCTGCGCACCCCTTGCCGGGGTGAAGCACCCAGAAAAAGCCCGCCTTATGGCATTCGCCCCGCCTCACTCCAGCACTCAGCGCGTCAGATCGTAGAGCGCGTAGCCCGCGAAAAAATTCGGCCGCACCGTGCAGCGCGTTTTCCAATCGCCCCGCAGCAATGCACGCCGGGCGATGCGGATATTCTTCTGCGCGCAAAATTCCTCGAAGTCCGCCACGCTCACCGGATTCGCCGGCCGGCTCTCATGCCATGCGGTTTTGTAGACTTCATTGCGCGGCTTGCGCCCATAGCGCAGCGCATCGAGCCGGTTCTTCCAATAACCGTGATTCACGAAGCCCACCGTGACCGCCTTCGCCACGCGCAGCGCCTCGTCGATCACCGCTCCCGGATCCGGCACTTCTTCGAGCGTCCGCGAAAAAATCACCCGGTCGAAATGCCCATCCGCAAACCCGCGCATGAACTCCAGCATGTCCCCTTGATAAGCCGTGATCCCGCGTTTCACGCAGGCCGAAATCTTCTCGAACTCCAAATCCACACCGACAGCGAAAACATCCTTCTGCTGCACAAGCGACTCCAACAACACCCCACGCCCGCAGCCAAGATCGAGCACGCGTGACCGGGGTTCGACCCAGTCCGCGATGATCTGCATATCAACAGTGCGTTTAACGGCGGCTTTTTGCATCGGAACAGTAGACGCGGATTACGCGCAAGCGACCGTTTGAAGCAAGCGGCTCTTTGCCGCGCACGTCGTCGCTCAGCTCCGCGAGAGCTTCACATCCAGCCAGACGGCCAGCACCAGCACTAGACCGCGAGCGATGTATTTGATCTCAGGCTCGACCCCGAGAAGCCCCATGCCGTTGAGCAACGCCGTCATGATCAGTGCACCAAAAAGCACACCCAGCACCGTGCCACGCCCACCTTTCAACGCCGTTCCACCAATCACGCACGCCGCGATCGCATCGAGCTCCAGCAAATCGCCTACCGTGGTCGTCGACGAACCGATGTAGGCGGTAGACATGAATCCCGTGATCGCGACCGTCACGCCCATCAGCACATACGCGCCGATCATCACGCGATTCACCGCGATACCGGAAAGCACCGCCGCCTCTTCATTCCCGCCAATCGCGTAGAGGTAGCGGCCGAATGGTGTATGCTTCGTCAGGAAATAAACGACCACCCCTGTCGCACCAAGGATTAGCAACGACAACGGCACTCCGCGGAAATTATTGCAGACAACGACCAGCCCGAAAATCGCCGCCGACTTCACAACCCAGAAAAGCGTTTCCCGTCCGGTCGAATTCACCGGAAGTCTGTAATCGATCCGTTTTTCTCGCGCACGCCACACGAGCCAGCCGAGTACGAGACTTGTGGCAAACGCGAGGCCGAGACCGATGTTCGCGGGCAAATAATAAGTTGTGAGCAGCGAAAAGAGATTCTCCTCATCACCACGCGAAACCGGCACCGTCGCGCTGGAAATCACCTTCCAAAAAATACCTTTGAAGATCAGCAACCCGCCCAACGTGATGATGAAGGAGGGTATCCGCTGCTTCACGATGAGCGTTCCCATCAGCGCCCAAAGCACGAGCGCCGCGACCAGTCCCGCGCCCATCGCCGCCGGTGCCGACCAGCCCTCGTGGAAAACAAGCACCGCCGCGATACCGCCGATTAAACCGACGCCACTGCCGACCGAAAGATCGATCTGCCCCGTGAGCAAAATCATGAACATGCCCAGCGCGAGCGTCCCGATGATCGAGAACTCGATGATGAGCTGCGTCAGGTTGCGCGCGCCGAGGAAGGCAGGCTCGCGCAGCGCGAAGAACGCGACGATCAGCGCGAGCGCGATCGGCATCGAGAGGGATTTAAGCAGGACGCGGGCGTTCATGGTTTGAAAAATGTCAGGCGGCTGCCGAGCTCGACTTGCCCATCGCCGCCGCCAGGAGCTTCTCTTGTGTGAACTCAGCGCGATTGAAGACGCCGCCGATCTTACCCTCGCACAGCATGATGATGCGATCGCTCATGCCCATGAGCTCGGGCAGCTCGCTCGACACCAGGATCACCGCTTTGCCCTCGGCCGTGAGCCGGTTGATCAACTCATACACTTCGAGTTTCGCGCCGACATCAATGCCGCGCGTCGGCTCGTCGAGCATCACGACCGTTGGCTCCGTCATGAGCGCCTTGCCGATCACGATCTTCTGCTGATTGCCGCCGGAAAGCCCGCCTGCCCTTGCCTGCTGATTCGGCGCCTTTACGCGCAGGGAGTCGAAGAAATGCTGGTTCCTCGCATACTCCGCCGAGGTGTCGATACGTCCGCCAAAACCGCTGAAACTCTTCAGGCTGGAGAGGGAAAAGTTAAAACCAATGTCCTGCCCGAGCACCAATCCGTAGCGTTTGCGATCCTCGCTCACGAGCACCAGCCCGCGCCGGATCGAATCGCGCGGCTGCGGCTTTGCGTAGTCTTCACCACGTAGCGAAACATCGCCGCAGATTCGCGAGCCCCACGCTCCGAAAATGTGCATGAGCAACTCCGTGCGTCCCGCGCCCATCAACCCGCCAAAACCGAGCACCTCACCCGGACGCAGCTCGAAATCCAGCCCGCGCAAAAACGCCTTAGTTCCCTTGTCCGGAGCCACGTCAAGCCCGCGGACCGTAAGCACCGGCTTCTCCGCCGAGCGATCGGTCGTCGAAGGTTTGCGCGGAAACAGGTCGGTGATCTCGCGGCCAACCATATTTTTGATCACCTGCGGAATCGTCGCCTCGCGCGTGGTAAGCGTCGTGATGCTCGCTCCATCGCGCAGGACGGTGATGCGGTCACAGATGGCGAAAACTTCATCGAGCTTGTGCGAGATGTAGATGCACGCCGTGCCTTGCGACCGGAGGCGGCGGAGATGCTTCAGCAACACGGCAACCTCCTGCTCGGTCAGCGCGGCAGTCGGTTCATCGAGCACGAGCACGCGGGATTTTTTATCCATCGCACGCACGATCTCGACGAGTTGCTTGTGCCCGACACCGAGATCGCCCACGAGCGTATCGGGCGAAAGTGGAAGACCGAATTCCGCGAGCAACTCGGCGCTGCGCCGACGCAGCTTGTGCCAGTCAATCCGCCAGCCGAGACGCGGCTCGCGGCCGAGGAAAATGTTTTCCGCCACGCTGAGTTCGTCCACGAGCGCGAATTCCTGCGTGATCACCGCGATGCCCTGCGCCTCGGAATCGCGGATGCTTTTGAACTCCGCGACGCTCCCATCGACCAGCAATTCACCCTCGTAGCTGCCGTGCGGATGGATGCCGGAGAGCAGCTTGATAAGCGTCGATTTGCCCGCGCCGTTTTCTCCGCAGAGCGCGTGGATCTCGCCCGCTTTGAGCCCGAAGCACACATTCTTCAGTGCGACAACACCCGGGAAGCGCTTGGTGAGATTTCGTGTTTCGAGAAGCATCCGGCGTTACTTCAGATTTAAGTGAACCACAGAGACACAGAGGAAAACTTTCCGATCTCTGTGCCCTCTGTGTCTCTGTGGTTCAAAAATTCACTTCAGCGATTCGGCCGAGTGGAAACCATCGGCGACCACCGTCGACTGGAGATTATCCTTATCGACCGAGATGATCTTCTCGAAGATCGACGGCACCTTTACCGCACCGTTATCGAGCTCGGCAGCGGTCTCGATCTTCTCACCCTTCACGACTGCCACGGCCACATCGGCGGCGCGTGTCGCGAGATTCTTGAGCGGCTTGTAAACCGTCATCGCCTGCGTACCGCCCTGGATGCGCTGGCAGGCGGCGAGGTCGGCGTCCTGGCCAGTGACGATGATTTTTCCGGCGAGCCCTTCTTCACGCAGCGCCTGGATCGCGCCACCGGCGGTGCCGTCGTTCGATGCAACAACCGCGTCGATATTCGTGCCTGCCTTGGTGATGGCGGCGTTCATGATTTTCTTCGCGACATCGGGCTTCCAATCGAGCGCCCAGTCTTCGAAGACGACTTCGATTTTACCGGCCTTGATGAGCGGGTTCAGAATGTTGTCCTGCCCTTCCTTGAACATCTTGGCGTTGTTGTCGGTCGGCGCGCCATAGATGCGGACGATGCGGGCGGGCCGATCTTTCGGCAGGCGTTCGACGACGTACTGCGCCTGCGCTTCGCCGACTTTCACGTTGTCGAACGTGAGGTAGTAGCTGACCGGGCTGTTGAGGATGAGGCGGTCATAGGAGATCACCGGGATGTTCGCTTCCTTCGCGGACTTCATCGCGCGGCTGACAGCGGAGCCGTTGTGCGGAACAACCACCAGCACATCGACGCCGCGGCTGATCAGCGACTCGATGTCGCGCGTCTGCTTGGTGTCGTCGCTATTCGCGGATTGGACGATCACCTCGGCGCCGAGCTCCTTGGCGCGGGCGACGAACGTGTCGCGATCGCGCTGCCAGCGCTCTTCTTTGAGCGTGTCGAGCGAGAGGCCGATCACGGGTTTTCCCTTCGATGCAAAGGCGGCGGGCAGGAGGGCGAGGCAGGCGGCGCCGACGAGCAGGCGCTTCAACAGGGCAGCGGGGGTATTTTTCATGCGTGCAAAAAGAAGGTGTACGAACCTCACCCGAGACAAGCATGGAGGCGCGAGGTTCGTTGCGCACACTGTTGAACTCGTTCAGTGCCGCAACGAGCCTCAATCATCAGGTCAGAAACCCGCGCACGAGTGCGTAGAGTTCTTCTGATTCGAGGAGGAACGAGTCGTGGCCGAGATCGGTGTCGAGTTCGGCATAGCTGGCGCGTTTGCCCGTGCGCAGTAATGCGAGCGAGATGTCGCGGTTTTGCTGCGGCGGGAAAAGCCAGTCGCTCGTGAAACCCACGACCAGCGTCTCGGCTTCAACATGCTCGAAGGCCTTTTCGAGCGAACCGTACGCGGCGGCCAGATCGAAGTGATCGATCGCGCGCGTAATGTAGAGGTAGGTGTTCGCGTCGAAGCGATTGATGAAGCTCTCGCCTTGGTAGCGCAGGTAGCTCTCCACCTCGAATTGCATGTCGAAGGTGTAGGACGCGGGCTGCGCAACAGGTGCGACAGGAATCCCCTCCATCGAGTCCAGGGCCGAGACCTTGGGCTTCACGGTTTTCCGCCCAAATTTCCGATCCATGCTGGCGTCCGAAACGTACGTGATGTGCGCCATCATGCGTGCGATCGCGAGGCCCACGCGCGGGCCGCCGCTCTTCGCGTAGTCGCCGTTGTTCCAGCCCGGGTCCTGCATGATGGCCTGGCGGCCGACTTCGTTGAAGCCGATGCCTTGAGCGCTCTCGCGAGCGGTCGTGGCCATAGCGAGGACGCGGCGGACAAATGCCGGGTATTCGATTCCCCACTGCACGGCCTGCATGCCGCCCATCGAACCGCCGACAACGGCGTAGATCGAGGTGATGCCGAGCGAATCGAGCAGGCGCTTCTGCGCGCGCACCATGTCCCGGATCGTCACAAACGGGAATGTCACGCCGTAGGGACGCCCGGTCGCGGGGTTGATCGACGACGGGCCGGTCGAGCCCTGGCAACCGCCGAGGCAGTTCGAGCAGAGGACAAAGAATCGGTTCGTGTCCACGGCCTTGCCGGGACCGATGAGGTTGTTCCACCAACCCGGTTTGCGATCGGTGAGCGAGTGAATGCCCGCGCAGTGATGGTCGCCGCTGAGCGCATGGCAGATGATGACGACGTTGTCCTTCGCGGTATTGAGGCGTCCGTAGGTTTCGTAGCGAAGCGTGAAGCCCGCGAGGCTCTGGCCGCTTTCAAAAAGGAACGACTCGATGGAAACGAAATCGCGCGGCTCGACGAGGCCGACTTCACCGGGCTCGGTGCGGGCGGGCTGATCGATGATTTCGGCGTCATTCATTTCAGGAGACGGATTTGAACCACGGAGGCACGGAGCGCACGGAGAAAAACTCAGAGCATGGCGATGTCTTGAAAACAAAACAGGCAGCCGGCTCTCACCGGCTGCCTGTTTTTTAGGAAACGCTTAAGCGAGGATCACTTCTTCGGCGTGACGTTCTTCATGCCTTTGCCGCCCTTGGCCGCGACTGGGACGGGAGCCAGAGGCTCGTCTTTCATGCGGTTGATGATGAGCTGCTGGCCGATGGTGAAGAGGCCGTTGACCGTCGAGTAGAGGGCCAACGCGCACGAGAAGTTGTAGCAGAAGATCGCGAAGATATACGGCATGAACTTAAACATCTTCGCCTGCGCGTTATCAATGGAGGGCTGCGGCGTGAGGCGCATCTGGACGATCATGGTGACACCCATCAGAATCGGGAAAATGTTCAGCGGAAGCGTCATGAAGCCGAGCGGGATACGGGCGACGGTGTCAGGCATCGAGAGGTCCGATGCCCACAGGAACTCCGCGAACCGCAGCTCGGCGGTGCTCTGGAGCATCGAGAAGAACCCCATGAAAAACGGAATCGTGATGAGAATCGGGAGACAGCCGCCGACAGGATTCACGCGATGTGTTTTGAAGATCTCCATCGTGGCTTCCTGCATCTTGCGCGGGTTGTCTTTGTACTTCTCGCGCAGCGCCTGCATCTCGGGTTGAATTTTCTGCATACGCTTGGCCGACTTGGAGGCCGAGAGTGTGAGCGGGAGGAAAATGATCTTGAGGAAGAGCGTCGTCAGCACGATCGACCAGCCCCAGCTAATGCCCCATTTGTGAATGGTGGACATGATGCTGACGAGGGCCTGGCTGAACCACTTGAAGATACCGAACTGCATGACCTTGTCCTGGTCGTGCTTGAAGATGTCGGCGTTGGAGAGACGGGAGTATTCCTTCGGCCCGGTGTAGAAATCAAAGCCGAGCTTCGACTCCGCGCCGGGGGCCAGGGCTGGCGTCTCGATGCTCACCGCGCCAGTCACACCGATGGCCGCGATGGGCGATCCAGGGAAGGCCGGCAGTTCCACGCGGCGCGTAGTCAAGCCGCGACCAGGCTGGTCGGCGGTGAGGATGCTGGCGAAGAACTGGTTCTCCACCGAGCCCCACACAACCGGCGCGACCGTCTCGATCAACGGAAGCGGCGTCGGGGAGCCCATGCCGAACGTGCTCAAAAACGGGCTGGCCTCGAGCTTTGAGCGTTTAACGAAATCGATGTCGCTGCCGGTGTTGTACCCGGTGGCCAGGTACAGACCATGATCGTCGGCATTGACCGGAGCAGCCGTGCCGAGGCTGAGCGCAAAACGCGGGAGCGCCACGGTCTGGTCTGTGAGATTACGAAAGGCGATCTCGTGGCGGAGCTGGTAAGGGTCGGCTTTGTCGGTCGGCGAACCGGCCGGTAGGATCGAATACGTGCGCGTGACCTCGATGCGGTTTTCCCAGATCGCGCGAAAGACGACCTTCGTGGCATCCTGCGAAACGACTTCATAGCGGGTAGAACGGCCGAGGCCCGGGAAACTATCCTGCGTGAACGCGAGCATCGGGTCGGTGTGCGTCTCGTTGATCACGAAAGGCTCAGGCTTGCCCTTAACGGCGGGGTACTTCTTGAGCGCCACGTTCTTGATCGCGCCGCCGAAGTCGGTGAGGCGCGCCTCGATGAAGTCGTTGGAGAGCGTGATGACGCGGGCGGTCTCATCCTGTTTCGCCAGCGCGGCAAACGTCGTGTTCGCGGGTGCCGCCGTGAGCACGGGAACCGCCGCAGCAGGTGCCGGAGCGGCAGGCGTGGTGCCTTCAGGTCCGGGAGCAGACGGGTTGCTCGCCACAGGCTGGGTCGTCGCAGGCGGCTGCACCGGCGGCGGCGTCTGCTTGGCGGTGATGATGAAGGCGGCAAATGCGGCGAGCAGGAAGCCGACGCCGATGAGTGTGTTTTTCTTGTCCATTACAGAAAGGGAACGGGTGGTGATTTCGAAAATTGTTCAGGCGACGACGCGGACGCAGGCCGGCCGGCGTGACGCGACTTTACGCGACGAGGGCGGCGGCACCGGATCAAGGCCGCCCGGGTGCAACGGCGTGCATTTCAAGAGGCGCACCGCCGCGAGCCACGCGCCGCGCAGCGCTCCATGCGCGGTGACCGCCTTCGCCGCATAGCGCGAACAGGTCGGATAAAAGCGGCAGCCGCACGCCGGACCAAACACCGCCGGCAGAACGGGCGAAAGTGTACGCTGATAAATCGTGATGAGTGCGAGCAGCCCGCGGCGCGGGAGAGAAACCAGGCCTGCCGCAAAACGGGCGGACCATGAGTCAGCGTTTGCACGCGATGTTTTGGCCGGAGCAGTCATCACGCGTTCGCAGGAAACAGCCGACGGCACGCGTCGATGAATTTTTTCTCAATGGCCGTGTACTCAAGGCCGTTGAGCGAGTGACGCGCCACCATGAGAAGGTCGTAATCCGTCGGCACGAGCTGCTGCTGATGGCGAAAAACTTCGCGCAGGCGTCGCTTGGCGCGGTTGCGCTCCACGGCGCAACCGACGGCGGCGGTGGAAGCGATCACGCCCACCCGAGGCCCGACAATCGGACGCGATTCATGCGCCACTTGCGCAGCCAAAGACGGTTCCAACGGCGTGGTCGGCGCAGCGGGACGCTGGTAATACCAAAGCGTAAAGCCGCCACAATCAAGGCGGCGGCCTTTTTCACGCGCGTCACGGAAATCGTATTGCCGCCGCACGTGTTGCTCGGGGCGGAAACGCATGACGCGGAAGGAGAACGAAGCGCAGCAATCAGCGGCGCGGTGCTCAGACGACGGTCAGGCGCTTGCGGCCCTTGCGGCGGCGGTTGGCGAGAACCTTGCGGCCACCAACGGTGGCTTTGCGGGCGCGATAGCCAATCTTGCGGGCACGCTTGAGGCGGTGTGGGCGGAATGTCGGTTGCATAGTATTAAGGCGAAAAAGGGGTGAGAGATGACTGGACGCTCTCGCCACTGTCAAGGCGTGGTTTGAGCAGGCGGCGTCCTAATTTGCATCAACGTTTTTCACCCGGCTTCCGAGCCTGCACACGCGTGCCGGATAAATAAAAACGCCTGCGCAGCCTGCCTCGAACGCAGCTAGGCCCCTCGATTATTTCTTAATCGCGACCACCTCGACTTCGAACACCAGCGTCGCCCGCTTCGGGATCTTTGGCGGATCGCCCCGCGTTCCATAGCCCAGCTCGAACGGCACGATGATGATCCGCTTCTCGCCCAACCGCATCAACTGCAACCCCTGCTCCCACCCATCGATCACCTGCCCCCGACCGACGCGAAACTCGAACGGCTTCGCCGGATCTTTTGTCTCATCGAAAACCGTCCCGTCCAGCAGCTGCCCTTTGTAAATCACGCTCACCAGATTACCCGACTTCACCAGATCGCCCGCCCCCTCTTTCACGACCACCGAGCGCAGGCCCGTCGAAGTCTTCTTCGCATCCGGCCAGTTCTTCTCGACGATCTGTAAATCCTCCGGCGGCAATTTCTCCCGCTGCGCCTGCACGGCCAGCGGAGCAGTCAGCGCGACACACAACAGGGTCCAT
Organism: Nibricoccus aquaticus; assembly: GCF_002310495.1. Lineage (GTDB taxonomy): Bacteria > Verrucomicrobiota > Verrucomicrobiia > Opitutales > Opitutaceae > Nibricoccus > Nibricoccus aquaticus. The sequence goes on from NZ_CP023344.1 coordinate 1,795,227, forward strand.
CTAAGAAAACGCATGACGCCTCTTCTGCCCCATTGCCCCACGCCGCGGCAATTCCTTTTAACACCCCCGCCATCGTTCGCTCACTCGCTATCCGCTCCGCCTCTTCACCCGCAGTCTCTCCGCCCGTCCATTCAGATCGCTCAACAGCTCCGTGTGCTCCCGCGCCTCCCGATCATCCACATGCACCAGCCCGCGCCCAAACGGCGGCGCATCCGCCTCCCCATCAGCCCACGCCGCCCACTCGTAACCGACCACGCCGCGCTGCGCGCAAAGCTTCTCCAGCGCCGCCCGCCCCTTCTTGAGCATCCGCTCCACCGTCGTCACCCCGCGCGCATCGCGCACCGCCGGCGCCCGCGTAAACGCCTCCCCGTTCCAACCCGCCTCCACCAACAGCACAGGCATCGCCCGCGCCGCATGACATCCCTGCGCCGTCTTCTCCCAAAATGCATCCGCCGCCCGCGCCGACACGACATCGACATTCGGATACACACACTCTGCCAGCACCACCGCCCCCGGCGCCTGCTGGAAACGGCATCCTAAAATAAGATGATCCGGATCGTGCGCCCGGATCGCCGCCGCACCCGTCGCGAAATACCGCCGCGCAAACTCCCGCGCAAACAACCGCTGATCCCGTAAATACCCCGCGCTCACCAGCGCCACCTCGCGATGCGTCAGCTGCCGCAGCGTCTCCTTGTTGGGCAACTCCACCGCCCAGTCTTTCGCCAGCACCGCCAGATCCCCGCGCCGCGTCGCCAGCACGAATTCCCACGCCGCATGATACGCCCGCTGCGACGGCTCCAGACTCAGACAAATCTGCAACAACGACGGCCGCTCCGCCTCCCGCCCTTCCCCCGAAAACGCCGCCCCCATCCTCCCGCCCGCATTTTCTCCCGCCATCTCCGCCCGCGGCTGCGCCCAGTTAAGCGCATGATCCGTATAATACCCGATCAGCTCCCGGCTCCCCCGATGTGGCGCGCATAATTCCGCCGCCTGCCGCTCCACCGCCTCGCGCCACGCCGGATCGAACACATCCGGCACCCGCGCTCCCGCGCTATGAATCACCGGCCCGCACTCCCCCAGCCCCAGCACCTCCGTATAATACATCCCCTGATCCGCCAGCGCCTCCTCCGCCCACGACCCCAGCGTATTGAAATTCCACGCACGCAACCGCCCGATCGCCGCGCGCATGAACCCATGCGCATCGTCCCCGTATTTCGCCGCCACCGCCGCCGAATAAGGCCCGGGCATCGGCAGCCGCCCATCCACGCGCCCCGAACGATTCACCCCCGCCACACCCTTGCTGAAAAACGCCTGCCCCAGCGGATCGACCAGCCACCACTGCCCGTCACGCGCCTGCCCCACGCGGAAAAAACCCGGCGTCCCACGAAGCGAATCAGGACGAAAATCTTCAAGGGTGGGGATGAGTGCGACATCGCGCGGGGACTGCGCCATGGCCCGCCACGCTGCGAGTCTCGCGACAAAAGAAAAGCCCGCACCCAATCTTTCCGCTTTCTCCAGATCGGAACTCGGACCCGACAAAACGGAAAGCCCTCCTCTGCTATGGTTCTCCTGTCCGTCTTCGTTCCCTGCTCCCCCGCCCCCTTCCGAAATCCTGTTAATCCTCTTAATCCTGTCCAAAAATTCCGCCCTCATCCGTGCCCATCTGAGCAATCCGTGGTTAAAAAATTTCCGCCCCTCCGCGTCACCGCCCTTCCGCGTTTCCGCGTTTCCGCGACAAAAACTTCCCCCTCCCGCCCCGGCCTACTTCTTCCCCGGAATCCTCCACACCGTCAGCGAATACCCCGCCACAGCCTCCGCGATCTCCGCATCACCACCGCCCGCCGCCACGACCGCGGTCTTTCCCGTCACCGGCACCACCGCCCGCGGCGTCTTCGCATCATTCACCGCCGCCGGATCGCCCGTCAGCACCGTCTTCACCGCTTCACGCGACAGTCCTCTCGCGCTCACGCCCTTCAACTCCACCTGCACACTCCGCGCCTCCGCCCCCGCATTCACGATCTTCACAATCACATCACCGCTCGCACTGTCTCTCACCACCGACACCGCAAACCCACACTTCTCCCACTCCACCGCTCCGACTTTTCCGTCCACGCCCACCGCATTCGCCGCCCCGCCACCCGAAACCACCGGTTCCAGCCACACATCGCCCGAGTTCACGCTGAACAACTGCTGCACCCAATAATTCACCGTCGGGAAAACCTCCGTATTCGAAAAATAGATCAGATTCGGATTCCACTGCGTGTTCCCGATCTTTCCCAGCAACGGCGCATACGACGCCAGCGGGACCACATCCGCGTTCCGCTCCAGCCCCGTCAGATACGCCGCCTCCGCCAGCGCATTCGCGAACTTGTTTCCACGCGACGCCCACTCGCCGAGATACACCTTCGATTTCTTCCGGTCATACGCGTCATACCGCCGCGTGTTCGCGAGAAACCACTCCGGCGCGACGTAGTAATGCTCGTCCACCATCGCCAGCCCGAGTTCATCCGCGATCTTCCACCCCGCCTCGAAATCCTCGCCTTCGTGAAACGGCCCGACCGTCCCGATCAAGACAATCTCCCGATGCTTCGCCTTCACCGCTTTGTAGATCATCTCGAAGCGCTCCTTAAACACCGGCGTGATCCGATCCTCATTTCCCACGCCGAGATATCTTAAGCCAAACGGCTCCGGATGCCCCGCCGCCGCCCGCTTCGCACCCCACACCGACGTCACCGGCCCGTTCGCATACTCGATGAGATCGAGCACTTCCTGCACATACGCGCCCATCAACGCCATCGGCAGACCCTTCTGCCCGAGCCCCTGCGAATGCGCCGCATTCTGACAGCACACGCCCGCGGGCACCACCGGCAGCGGCGCCGCCCCGATGTCCTCGCAAAATTGAAAATACTCAAAGTACCCCAGCCCCGCCGTCTGGTGATAACGCCACAAATTCTCCTGCTCGCGCCGCTCCTCCACCGGCCCGATCGTGTCCTTCCAACGGTACATATTGCTCAACCCGTTTCCATGCACGAGACACCCGCCGGGAAACCGCACGAACTTCGGCTTCAAGTCCGCAATAACCTGCGCCAGATCCGCCCGCAGCCCATTCTTCCTCCCGCGAAACGTCTTCTGCGGGAAAACTGAAACCACATCCACCGCCACCCCGCCCGGCTGCGTCGCCAGCACCAGCAACCGCGCCGCCTTCTCCGTCCGCCTCGCCATGATCGTCGCGCTCAATCGCTTCCACGTCCGCTTCGGCATCGGCGCCTCCAATTGCGCCTCACCGAGATTCTCTCCGTCCGCCGATTCGAACCGCACGATCAACGGAAACGCATCCCCGTCATTCGCCGTCTTCCCCCAGCGATTCCCGTTGTGAAGATGCATCGCGAACAACGACACATCATAAGCTTCACCGCCCGTAAGCGCCATCCCGCCAAACCCCGCGTTCGCGATCCCCGCGCCTTCACCGACCGCGTCCACTTTCAGCACCGCATACTTCGGATTGTTCGCGTGCAACGGATCCGCCGCATCGACCATCAACATCACCTTCGCCTCACCACGCTGCACCACTTCCCAAAACGACATCGGCCCCCAGTTCGGTTGCTCCGTCGCCTGATATTCAAACGACCGGTTCTGCACCATCTCCGCGTAGAGCCCGCCATCTGCCGCGTAATTGATGTCCTCGAAAAAAATCCCCACGAGATCCCGGCTAATCGCCTTCCCCTTCGCGCCAGCATCGACCGACACCGTCACCGGCTCCGCCATCAACGCACCAGCCGCCCAAACGCCCAACGCCACCACACCGACACGATTAAAAAACAACATGGGATAAAAAGGGTAAGCCCCCGACCCTGCCGCCCGCCCCGCCCTTTTCACTCCCCACAGATCTGGACCGTAAACCCACCTGAGCTCCGCGCCGCCTCCGATTCCGAGGTAGGGCGGGTTAGCCTTAACCCCGCCGGTTTGATTCGCGATCCCCCGCGCTGATCAAATCGCCTCCCGCCCCCCTCCGCGCTTCCCCCTCCGTGCCCATCCGAGCAATCCGTGGTTAAAAAATCTCATCCCCGTTCCACCACCCCTTGCTCATTCTTTGGCCTTTGCCCCTTTGGCGTTTGCCCCTTTGGCGTTTGGAATTTCCCCGATCACCGATCGGGGCGTTTCAGCGAAAAAATCTCCCCCATCCGCGAGTACGCCTCGCCCCCCAGCCGCGCCACCAGATCAAGCTTCACCGGATCGACCTTCCCGTCCGCTCCGATCACCGCGTCATCCACGTGCATCACCTGGATCAACCCAAACACCACATTCGCCGCCGCCGGCCCCTCACCGATCCGCGTGATCGAATGCAGCCGACACTCAAAACTCACCGGCGCCCCCGCCACGCGCAACGGCTTCACCTTCTCCGCCGCGACCGACGCGATTCCGAATTTCTCAAACTCGCTCTCCCCATACGGCAGCAACGCTGCGCACTTATTCATCGCCTCCGCCTGCGCGTACGAAACGAGGTTCACCACAAACTCCCCCGTCGCCTCGATATTCCGCACGGTATCCTTCTTCGACCCGTCGCGCAGATTCACCGGCACAAACATCAACGTCGGCGGTGCCGAGGTCACCCCCTGGAAAAAACTAAACGGCGCCAGATTCGTTTTTCCCTCCGCCGAGATCGTTGAAACCCACGCAATCGGTCGGGGCAAAATCGTGCCGGTCATCCAGGCATAAGCGTCGCGAGTAGGAATCGTCGTCAGATCGATGCGCATACCTCACGAAACTCCCCCCACCGCTCAAGTCCAGCACCCACCCCTCGCACATCTTGCCCCCCCCACATAACTCCGACGTAGTCACGAGCACCAGCGAGTGGATTCCCTTCCGCATTTCCGCGATCCCTTCGAAATCCTCTTAATCCCATAAATCCTGTCCAAAAACTCCGTGATTCCCCGGCGCGCGATCAGCGCGCCCCTCCGCCCACTCGGCGCAGGCGATCAGCCGGAGCCACACCTCCAAGATTTCGCCTTTGGCGAAATCCTTTTCGTGGCTCCCCAAACTCCGTCGCCCCGAAAACTCCGCCGCTTCATTCCGCCTCCATGCCCGCTCCCTCCAGCGCCTCAACCGCAACGCCAGCCACCACGCCACCCCGCGAAGCCCCATGGGCCGAAGGCCTCCGCGGCGCCCGCGCCAATCTCCTCCCCGGCCTCGCCCTCCAGCTCTTCGCGCTCGCCCTCGTCCTCGCCTATTTCTGGCACGCGCCCACCCACCACGCCCTCGAACGCCTCAGCGCCTGGCGCAGCGAACTCGGCGTCACCTTCGCCATCGTCTCGACCGGCCTCTTCGGCGGACTCCTCCCCTTCCTCTACCTCCGCCTCACCGCCGCCCGCTACACCTGGCCCCAAGGCGCGCTCATCACCGCCTTCTGGGCCTACAAAGGCATCGAGATCGACCTCTGGTACCGCGCCCTCGCCCACCTCGTCGGCGAAGGCAACGCCACCGCCACCGTCGCCGCCAAAATGGTCCTCGACCAATTCCTCTACTGCCCGCTCATCGCCATCCCGCTCACCACGCTCGCCTACGCGTATGCGGAAACCCACTTCAACACCCGCGCCGTCCTCGCCGACCTCCGCGCCCCGCGCTGGTACGCCCGCCGCGTCTTGCCACTCCTCATCTCCAACATCGGCGTCTGGGTCCCCGCCGTCTGCATCATCTACGCGTTGCCCACCCCGCTCCAACTCCCCCTCCAAAACATCGTCCTCTGCTTCTTCACGCTGCTGCTGGCACATCTGGCGCAGCAGAAGACAACAGACCATCACTAGTATTGAAGCTCGAAACGAACATTCTCGGTCGACTGCATTTACTGGAGCGATTCGACCGAAAAATAGACCGAAATCGGGCCAAACTTGGCAGGCAGCGCACGTAAGCGTGCCTCGATATCTTTCGATGTAAGCGGCTTTGGAATCCGCCACTCAACTCCGTGCGCGAACTCAGGAACAGCCTCAGTGATTCGCACCTTAAGCAGTTCATTCACTGCGCCAGTCAAATCGCCAACTTTGTGGACCACCAAATAAGCGGCTCCAAATCGGAACCCTTGATCAAATGCAGCCAGATCTCGTTCAAGTGTGAATGCCGAGCCGAGTTTATGTACGCTGCCATCTGCTTTATCGATGATCATCCCTTTGGACCCGGCCGCGGGCGGCCCGTTATATAGGTACGGGAAATACCATCCATGCGTGATCTCTTTCGCGGATTCGACACTCACGAAAAAACCATCCGGCACGTTCGCGTTTGCGATAGCAGCTGCCCGAGAGAGATCCATTGTGTGTCTCACTCAATACGGCCCGCGAATAAACGCCGCCACCTCGCGCGTATAAAACTCCACTAGCGCCCCATGCTGCTCCGCGCTCAACTTCGGCAGTGACGCCGCCCGCGTGTTGCCCGTCGCCTGCGCCGGATTCTTCGCACCGGGAATGATCACGCTCACCGCGTCGAAATCCAAAATCCACCGCAACGTCCAGTCCGCCATCGACCAGCCCGCCGGCACCTGCGCCTTCAACTTGTCCGCCAGCTCCACGCCCTTCGCGAACGGCAGACCCGCGAACGTTTCGCCGACATTAAACGCCTGCCCATCCCGATTGAAATTCCGGTGATCCGTCGCGTCGAACTTGCTCGCCGCCGTCATCTTCCCGCCGAGCAACCCGCTCGCCAGCGGCAGCCGCACGATCAGCGCCACGTTCTTCTTTTTCGCAGCCTCGAACAGCGTCGCGATCGGTTTCTGACGAAACACATTAAAGATGATCTGCAACGCCGCGCACCCCGGCTGCTCCGTGCACCACAACGCCTCGTCCATCGCCTCCACGCTCGCACCGTACGCCTTGATTTTCCCCTCCGCCTTGAGCTCGTCGAGCCACCCAAACAACTCCCCGCGCTTCAGCACCTCTGGCGGCACACAGTGAAACTGCGTCAGATCGAGCGCATCCACGCCGATCCTGCTCAACGAATCCTCCGTGTGCTTCCGCACCGCCGCACGCGTGAAATTCTCCGGCCAGCCCGGATCGCCCCGCCGCCCGAGCTTCGTCGCCACAAACAAACCCGACGCCTTCGCCGCACCGATCTCCTTCAAAAACGTTCCGATCAGCCGCTCGCTCCGCCCATCGCCATAAACATCGGCGGTATCATAAAACGTCACCCCCGCCGCATACGCCGCCCGCAACGTCGCCAGCGCCACCTCATCCGTCACCTCGCCCCAGTTTGCCCCCAGCTGCCACGTCCCCAGCCCGATTTCACCGACACTTTTTCCCGTCTTCCCAAAAACACGCGTATTCATAAGCGCGCACTCCTCTCCGACGCCCCCGCCAACGTCAACGCCCCGTCATTCCGCACGTCAGCCCGCCTCCCTTTCTTCTTCCGCCATCCCTCCCCCTCTGCGTCATCCGTGGTTAAAAAACTCCGTTCCTCCGACCGCCTTACACCTCTGCACCGCCCATCCACCTCTCCGGGAATTTTCCGCAGGGCCTTTGCCTCTTACCTCGTAACACCTATACCTCCCTCATGCCGTTCCCGCTCCGCCGCCTCTCCTCGCTCACCGCCTTCTTCCTGATCGCCCTCGGATTCACCGCAGCGCTCACGGCTCCAACTGCCGCCCACGCCCAGGTCAAAGCTACCCTCGTCGCCGCCGAGTCATCCATCCAGCCCGGCCGTGCCTTCACCGTCGCGCTCCGCCTCCAGCACGAACCGCACTGGCACACCTACTGGATCTATCCCGGCACCGGCGTCCCCACCGAGCTCACCTGGCAGCTCCCGCCCGGCTGGACCGCTGGCGACATCGAATGGCCCACGCCCCACGTCGTCAAAGACGGCTCCGGCAACATCGCGGGCAACGGCTACGAAGACGACACGCTCCTCCCTGTCACGATCACGCCGCCCGCCGATCTCAAGCCCGGCGAAACCATCACGCTCAAGGCCAAAGCCGAATGGCTCATGTGCAAAGAGGTCTGCAAACCCGGCAGCGCCGACGTCTCACTTACGCTCCCCATCTCTGCCGATAAGCCAAAGAACAACGACGCCCTCCGCGCCGCCTTCGCCGCCATCCCCACGCCCGCTCCCGCCGACGGCTTTAACCTCACCGCCACGCGCTCCGGCAAAACCATCACGCTCACCATCGCCGGTCCCCGCGCCGCTTCGCTGAAAAATCCCCACGCCTTCACGAGCGACGCCCTCGTCCAATACGACCTCCCCCAACCCGCCAAAACCTCCGGCGACCAGATCGTTCTCACACTCCCCGTTTCTCCATCCTACGACGGCAAAGGCGAAAAACTCACCGGCATCCTCGCCTACACCAACGACTCCAACTCCACCCGCGGCCTCATCCTCGACGTCTCGATCACCAACAACACCGCAGCAGCAGCCGGCACTTCTGCCGCCGGCTCCTCCACCGCAGGAACAACGTCCTCATCCGCTGGCAGCCTCGCCGGCACGCTAGCCCTCGCCTTCGTCGGCGGCCTCATCCTCAACCTCATGCCCTGCGTCTTCCCCGTGCTCGGCATCAAGATCCTCGGTTTCGTCAACCAGGCCGGCTCTGACCGCCGCAAAGTCACGATCCACGGCATCGCCTTCACCGCCGGCGTCCTCGCCTCGTTCTGGACACTTGCCGGCGCCCTCGCCGCCCTCCGCGCCGGCGGCTCACAACTCGGCTGGGGCTTCCAACTCCAGTCGCCGCTCTTCGTCTTCATCCTCGCCGCCGTCATGCTCGTCTTCGCCCTCAGCCTGAGCGGCGTGTTCGAATTCGGCCTTCGTGCCACCGGCGTCGGCGCCAACCTGCAGTCGAAGTCCGGATACAGCGGCTCCTTCTTCACCGGCATCCTCGCCACCGTCGTCGCCACCCCGTGCAGCGCGCCTTTCCTCGCGCCCGCCCTTGGTGCCGCGCTCGCACTCCCCGTCATCGAGTCCTTCGCCGTTTTCACCGCCATCGCGATCGGCCTTTCGCTTCCCTACCTGCTGCTCTCGATCTTCCCAGCCGCCATCAAAGTCCTCCCACGCCCCGGCATGTGGATGGAAACGTTTAAGCAGTTCATGGCGTTCCCGCTCTACGCCACCGTCGCCTTCCTGATCTGGGTGCTCGCCGGACAAAGCAGCAAAGAAGGCCAGGAATACACGCTCCTCTACGTCCTCCTCGGCCTAACCTTGATCGCCCTCGGCACCTGGTGGTACGGCCGCTACAACGCCCCCGGCGCCAAACCCGCCCGCGCCCGCCTCGGCCTGATCGGCGGACTCGTCCTCTTCGCCGCCGGCGCCGCCCTCGGTTGGCCCCGCGCCGCCGCCCCAACCGATCTCGTCTGGCAAAAATGGAGCCCCGAAGCCGTCGCCAAACTCCAGGCCGAGGGAAAAACCGCCTACGTCGATTTCACCGCCCGCTGGTGCTTCACCTGCCAGACCAACAAAGCCGCCGTCTTCGGCTCCTCCGACGTCAAGAAACTGATACACGACAAATCCATCGTCCTCCTCAAAGCTGACTGGACCAACCAGGACCCGCAAATCACCGCCGAGCTCGCGAAGTACAACCGCAGCGCCGTCCCCTTTAATCTCATCTACAAGCCCGCGTCGCCCGAGCCCGAGATTTTGCCCGAGCTCCTCACCCCCGGCATCGTCCTCAACGCGCTGAAGGGCTGAGGCCCACACCCAGACCCGGACCGGTCACGCCACGCGCGCCGGTGATTCCGCGGGCGTACCGCGCTTCAGAAAACCGAACACGTTAACGACGACAGGCCCCCAACGCACCAGCGAGCCGAGCAGCTTCTGGCGGGGAACGCGACGCGCATAACGAGCGCCAGCGCGGGCACAGTGGCGATGGCCGCCAGCGGCCCCAGCTTGCGGAAAAACGCCCGCACCCGCTCCGCCCATACGAGCGGGCGCATCACGCGCGCAGTGTCCGCAACGCACTGCACTCGGCGGCGGCCAATATCCCGGCGCAGCGATACCTTGTACGCCGCCAGCCGGTTCAAGTCTGTTTGCGGATACATGCGATGTCTTCGGCGATTTCCTGGCGGGTACCCGAGAACGGCGCGGGCTGGCGCACGATGAAGCGGCGCAGCGCGATGATGATCGCGACGAGCGCGCCTAAGTAAAAGAGCGCGAGACCACCCAGCGCAGCCAGACGCGCGCTTTCCCAAAAGAAATACACGAGCGCCAGGCTCGCGAACGTGATCGTCATCACCGCCGCAAACACCGCCGCGCTGATCCAGACAAAGAGCTGGATCAGCCAGAATTTTCCTCCTGCAGCTCGACCGAGAAAAGCTCCAGCCGGTCCTGCCCAGTGGCGAGCAGCCCGGCGCCCAGCGTGCGCAACGATCCGAAAAATCCCGCAGTGTGAGCCGGTGCCGGTTCCATGGCAGGCGGTTACTTGCTGCTATTGCGGCCCAGCAACACACCGACGAGCAGGCCCACGCCCGCTGCGATCGCCAGGGATTGATAGGGATTCGCGCGGATGGCCTCGTCGGTGTATTTCGCTCCAGCGACCACTTTTTTCTTCGCGCTTTCGCAGGTGCTCGCGAGGCGTTCCTGCATGGCACCGAAACGTTCGCGCAGCGTTTCGAGAGCATCGGCCGAGTATTCGGTTACGGATCCGCTCACGATCGTCTCCGCCTCGGCGAGAAGGGCTTTCAGTTCGGCAACGAGATCAGTGGAGGAGCGTGCGGTATCGAGGTGGTTTTTCATGGAATGTGAATGAAGGTAAATGCAGCGCCTTGTACGTTCCCGCCACCGACCGCCCCGAAACCTCTGCCAGATTTTCGATCGTCGCCCGGCGATAGTAATATCCTTCGATGAGCCGTCGCTGCTCCACCGGGAGATCCGCGAGACAATTTTCCAGATGCTGCAATCGACACTCCAACGCCGGAAGCAACTGCTCACGACGCTCTTCAATTTGGTCGGCAAGCCCGCTAGCGAGCAAAGCCTGCCAGCGTTGACGGCGCTCGATCCACTGCCGCGCTTTGTTCAGCGCGAAGCGACAAGCCCACGGCGTAAACGGCTGCGCCGCGTCGTAGGCATCGAATTTTTCCCACAACGCGATGGCTGTTTGTTGCACGATGTCCTCCGCATCGGCGGTGCTTGGGACAAGCGCACCCACGTAGCGGAAAATCTCTTTCTCGCTCCGAAGGAATAACGAAAGAAACCGCTGCTGTTTAGCGGTCGAATGATCCTTGGGCCGTGCAGGTCCTTGCATCATAGATTACTTCCGACAAGCGCTTCGTTTTGGACAAAATAGTCGCCGGAAATATGAAATCAGCCGCGGCTTTGCCCCACGAATTTAGCGGTGATCTCGTGCTTTCCGGGGCGCGTCACTTCCCCACGCCCCAGTCAAATACCAGCAACGACACGCCCTGCCGTGGCAGCGCAAACCCAAGCGCCGCTTCGCCGTTCTTCACATCCACGGCAGAAACATCGCCCACCGTCGTCAACTGACTCTCCTTCTCCAGCTGAGCGTATTGCTCCTGCGTCGGCGCGATCGGCGAACCCATGCGCTTCCACGTCCCGTACGAGTTGCTGTGCATCTCATCCACGCCGTAATGCGTCACCAGCGCCCCGTGCACATCCGCCGGAAACCCCGCGACCTTCAACGCCACAGCAGCATCCGCCCCGGCCAAGTCGTCGTCATGATAATGCCACACCATCACCGCGATCTTCGTTTTCTCCACGCTCGCAAACGCCGCCACATCCGGCCGCTCGCGCACACCCGCCTTCACCATCACATCGAGCGGTACTTCCGCTGAACTCGTCGTCGCGACGCGCTCTCCGCCCATCTTCGAAAACATCCGGAAAACATTCAGCACCGGCAGATCGACACCATTCGTCGCCAGCGCACGAAAGCCCGCGAACCACGGCTGATCTTCAAACTCAAACGCCCACGTCACCGCGCCCTCGAAGTTCACGCCATGCTTGTCCGCGAGTAGATGCTTCCGCGCAAAACTAGCCGCCGTGTAACTCGAATACATCGTGCCGTTGCGATAACCATTCTGCGGACTCTGACACGCCGCGCACCCTTCCGGATCGGATTCACCGATAATGATCGGCCGGTCCTTCAGCGCCGTGAACGCCGCGATTTTTCCGAACCCCCGATCAATCGCCGTCAGATGATTCGAGATGCCCATGCGCACATGCCCGTCGACAAACACCGGCGAACCTTTCGCGTGAAACGCCAGAAAGTCCGTCGGCGTCCCCACCTTGCCCGTCGCATAATTTTTCCCACTCGAGACGTGCTTCAGAAAATCGTCCATGAACTTCCCGCCGCTGCCCGCCGAGTGCGGCCCGCCGACCTTCGCCGTCGGCAGCGCCTTCCGCACGCCGTCGATCGCATAGTCGTGCGTCTTGTACCACTCCTCCGGCGTGCCCTTCCAATAATGGCCGTTCGCCTCGTTCCACACTTCCCAATACCACTGCTCCACTTCCTCCTTACCATACCGCTCCACGCAGTGCTTCACCCATTGGTAAACCAGCTCACGCCACTTGTCGTAGTCCTTTGGCGGATAAGCCCAGCCCGTGATGATATTCTCGTACGGCAACCCCGGACGCCACTCATGCCGGTAAGGTTCCGGATGCGTTGACAGCGCCTGCGGCATGAACCCGATCTGCGCAAACGGCCGCACGCCACGCCCAACATAAGAATCGAAAATCAAATCCACCACTCGCCAGTCGTACACCGGCTTCCCCTGCGCATCCTCCGTATAAATATTCGTGCTCCCCCACTTCAGCGCCGGCGTCCCGTCACCGCTCGTGAGCAGATTATGCGTGCGAAAGAAAACCTGCTGCGGCTTCAGCTCGCCGAGATGCTTCAGCAACTTCTGCCCATCCTTCATCGTCGCATAGTTCGGTTCGTCAGCGCCGAAGAAACGCCACACAGGCTTCAACTCTCCCACTTGTTTCGCCGCATCCACCTGAATCGAAACCGGAAACGCCTCCGCCGCCCGCGCGACCGAAGTCATCAAAGCTGCCGCCACCAACACACACGCCAACATCGAGGGTATTTTCATGGGGACGCCCTCACCCAAACTCTCCGACTTCACCACCGCAACCCACCCGAACTGTAAGCCAACCAAACACCCCAATCCTGTTCATCCTGAAAATCCTGTCCAAAATTCCGTCACCCCGGCGCGCGATTAGCGCGCCCCTCCGCTCGGTCGGCGTAGGCGATCAGCCGAAGCCAAATCTCCAATTTTCGGCCTTTGGCCGAAACCTTTTAGTGGTCAAAAATTCCGCCTCTGCCTCTGGCATCTGCGCGCTCGCTCGCGCTCCTACCACGCCACCCGCACGCCACCTCGCACCCACCGCGGCGCATCGTACGTCAGCAACCCTGTCGCACTCCGGCTCGTCACGACGTCCTCATCAAAAACATTCTCCACCGCCGCAAACACCGTCAGCCTCAGCCCCGCCCGTCTTCCTTCCCTCGCACGCACTCTCCACGATTTCTCCACCCGCAAATCCACCGTCACCGCCTCTCTCAACACCAGCGCGTTCTCATCATCCTCAAACTGCTCGCTCGTGTAGCGCCCCGCCACCCGCACGTTCAGCCCGCCCGGCGCCCTCCAATCAACCGACGCCGTCGCCTTATGCTCCGGCGCCTGCGCCAACCGCTTCCCCACGAGCGACGCCTGCGCCCGCGCCTCCGTCACTTCCGCGTCGCTCCACAAATACCCCGCCCGCAACTCCAGCGCCTCCACCACCCGCCAGCCCGCGCCCAACTCTACCCCACTCACCCGCACCGTATCCAGATTCTGGCGCTGCCGCGTCGTCAGCGCCGGATTCGTGCTCAACGTCACATTCCCCACCGCATCCTCCAGCTCATTCCAAAACCCCGTCGCCTCCAGCCGCCACGCTCCGCGCGTAAACTCTGTTCCCACTTCCCCGCCCGTCAGCGTCTCCCTTTTCAAGTCCGCATTCGCGAGCGTGTTCACCGTCCCCACGCGAAACGGCCGGTAATACTCATTCAACGTCGGCACCCGGAACGCCCGATAAACCGCCCCGCGCACCCGCCACGCCTCACTCGCTTTCCACACCAGCCCCGCGCGCGGACTCAGCTCCATCCCCGCCTGCGTCGCAAAATTTTCCTCCGCCACCACCGCGCCGCTCGCCCGCGCCACTTCCCTCAAACGCCCGTCCGCATTCTCCCAAAAATCCGCCCGCACATCGACCGACGCCCGCCACCGCTCCGCAATCCGCCGGTCATGATGCACAAACGCTCCCGCAAAAATCTGCTCCCCACCCGCAAATCTCCGCCGCGACAACTGCCCCGCCTGAAACAAAAAATCCTCCCGCGTCTCCCCTTCCACCCAGCGCACATCCCCACCCACCGCCATGCTCGCCACATCGCTGTCCTTCCACGTCACGCTCGCCGAAGTCCCCGCCGCCGTCGCCGGAACCTCAAACTGATCATTCGCCGGCGTCTCTGCACTCCGCGTCGCATTCACCGTCGTGAAAAAACTCTCGAAGCTCTGCCGCTGCCCATACGCCACCGCCGCCCAACTCAACCCCGGCCTCGGCTCTCCCTCTATCGCCGCCGACACAAACCCCGCCCGCGTCGCATTCCCCTGCATCGCCGTCCCATTCCCCCGCTCCTCCTCGAAAAACCGCCCCGTCACATTCGCCCGCACGTGTTCACTCACCGCCCCACTCCACGCCACCCGCGCCGTCCGATGCTCCGACGACAACGCCCGGTCCACCGCGCCACGATCCGCCTCCTTCAACGCATAAAACCCTTCCGTCGAAAACGCCTCCACATCCACCCGCAAAAATCCCCCGCCCACGGCTCGCGTCACCGCAGCCTCTCCGCGCCACATCTCAAAACCCCCAAACTCCGCGCGCACTTCCTGCCTCTCCGTCTCCACGGCCACACTCTCGAGCGCCACCACCCCGCTGAGCGCCGCGCTCCCCCATACACTCGAGCCGCCGCCACTCACGATCTGAGCGCCACCGAGCGACATCCGCGGCACCGCACTCCAGCTCACCCATCCGCCAAACGGATCGTTGAGCGGCACGCCATCGAGCAACACCAGCGACCGGCTCGCTCCACTCGGCCCGATCCCGCGCAAAGAAACACCCTGCGCCGTCGGATTCGCCGCCACACTGCTCGTCCGCCGAAAAAGCCCGAACGCCGTCTCCTCTCGCAACGCCACATCCACGCCCATTGCTACGCGCAACCGCTCCCCATCCACCACCCGCACCGCCAGCGGCACTTCATCCATCATCTGCGGTGCCCGCGAAGCGGATACGACCAACCTCGATAACACCTCCACCTCCTGCGCCCGCACCGCCCTGCCACCGCCCTGCAAAATCACCCCGGCCACCACGACGGCCGGAAACCCCCACTCACGAAACTTCATAAGAGAAAAGCGACGCACCCCGCACCTTCCCCCAAACCCCGCCCCACGTGAAGCCACCACTGACCGATTTCCCCAAAGATTCCTCTTCCAGTCAGACCCCACCCCCTCCCTGTAGGGCTCGACCTCGCGTCGATGCCTCCGCGCCAGCCTCCAGCCCCCCAGTCAATGTAACGTATTACGCTACATCCCCCTCCTCCGCTCCTCCCCACCAATCCTCCCCAACGTCATCCTCCGCCTCGTCTATCCCTCCGCTCTTCCGCCTCCTCCGCTTCTCAGCCTTCTCCCCCATCGTCACCACCCGCGCACCAGATCCTTCGCGTAACACGCGCACACCTACACTCACCTCTCGCGCGTTTCACTCACTGCATTTCGCCCGCGCCCGCGCGAAAAAAAATCCTCGGCACCGTCCGCATATCCCGTTGTCCTCAGCGCAGGTCGCACACGCGAGCCCGGTCCCGAACGAGCAAGTCCTCTTCTCTTCGACCGTGGTGCGTTTCTCTTCGCTCCCGTGTGCGCGGCCGGTCGGGGCGTCCGCCGTCTATGCGCGCGGATGCCGTCACGGTGCTTTTCACCGTGCAGTCAAAAAACTCCGATGTCCGCCTCCGGGCCGGGCGTCAGTCCACGCCAGCACATGAACCAGCTCTCAATCGAATCCACCCTGCCTCGCATCGGCATGGTCTCCACTCACGGCTACGTCGCCGCCATCCCGCCCCTCGGCGCAGCCGACACCGGCGGCCAGGTCGTCTACGTCATCGAACTCTCCAAGAAACTCGCCCAGCTCGGCTTCGAGGTCGACATCTGGACCCGCCGTTTCGAAGACCAGCCCGAGATCGACATCGTCAACGAACGCGTCCGCGTCATCCGCGTCCCCTGCGGCGGCAAAAAATTCATCGGCAAGGAATACCTCGTCGATCACCTCCCGGAGTGGTCCGAAAACGCCCTCCGCTTCATCGCGAAGCACGGCCTCAAATATCACTTCTTCAACTCCCACTACTGGGACGCCGGCGTCGCCACCCAACGCCTCGCCGAAGCCCTCGACGTCCCCCACATCCACACGCCCCATTCCCTCGGCCTATGGAAAAAGCAGCTCATGGAAAAAGACTTTCCCGATGACGCCGCCGCCCTCGAAAAAAAGTACAACTTCGCCGAACGCATCCGCCAGGAAACCCTTCTCTACCGCTCCTGCGAAGCCGTGGTCGCCACCACCCCGCCCCAGCTCGACCTCATCACCCACGACTACGGCACCGTCACCGAAAACGCCCACATGATTCCCCCGGGCTACGACGACAACCGCTTCTACCCCGTCTCCGCCGCCTCCCGGAAATCCATCCGCCAGCGCCTCGGCTTCGAAGGTCAGGTCGTCCTCGCCCTCGGCCGCCTCGCCCGCAACAAAGGCTACGACCTCCTCGTCGAGTCCTTCGCCCTCGTCGCCACGCGCATCCCCGATGCGATCCTCCACCTCGCCGTCGGTGGCGAAAAACTGAATACCAACGAGCAGACCATCCTCGACGAACTCAAAGCCCAGGTCGCCCGCCTCGGCCTCGAATCCCGCGTCAAGTTCGGCGGCTTCGTCTCCGAAGCCGATCTCCCCGACTACTACCGCGCCGCCGACATCTTCGTCCTCTGCAGCCGCTACGAACCCTTCGGCATGACCGCCATCGAAGCCATGGCCTGCGGCGCGCCCACCGTCGTCACGACACAAGGCGGCCTCTTCCGCGCCATCTCCTTCGGCCGCCACGCCCTCTACGGCGACCCCTTCGACCGCGAAGACCTCGGCATCATGATCGTGAAACCCCTCCGCCACCCACGACTCGCCGCCCGCCTCTCCCGCATGGGCGCGCACAAAGCCCGCAGCCTCTTTACCTGGACCGGCATCGCTCAACAACTCATCAGCCTCGTCGAAGAACGCGTCTCCGCCGCTTCTTTCACCGACACCGAATGGGACGAACCCTGGAACGACGGCGACTAAGACTCCCCCTCTTCCTGTAGCCGCGCTGCCCGCAGCGCGGCCTCCGTCCTCCAACAATCACTCCTAATCCCAAACCGCCGGACAACCTACGCATACCGTCACGCCTCTGTGTCCTCCGTGTCCGCGCTCCGTGCCCTCTGTGGCCAAAGTAACCTTCGCCCAATCCCAGCTTCCCATGAGCGACCAAAAATCTTTATCCGCCTCTCGCCCCATCCGCCTTTTCAGCACCGACCTCGACGGCACCCTCCTCGGCAACCCCGAGGCCGCCAACCGCTTCGCCACCGCCTGGTCCTCGCTCCCCGCCGCCACCCGCCCGCTCCTCGTCTATAATAGCGGCCGCCTCCTCGACGACACCCAGCGCCTCATCACCACCGGCGAACTCCCCGCCCCCGACTACATCATCGGCGGCGTCGGCACCCAGATCCACGACGCCCGCGCCAACCGCACGCTCACCGAATTCGCCGACCGCATGTCTCCCGGCTGGGACTTGGAAAAAGTGAAAGCTGTTGTCTCCGCGCTTCCTGTCATCCGTCCGCAGCCCGACCACTTTCAACACGCCTTCAAATCCAGCTGGTTTTTCGAAAACGCCACGCCCCTTCAGCTGGAAACCCTCGAACAACAACTCGCCGCCGCCGGACTCGACACCTGCGTCGTGTATTCGAGTAACCGCGACCTCGATGTCATCCCCCGCCACGCCAACAAAGGCGGTGCTCTCTCCTGGCTCTGCGCGCGCCTGGGCATCGCGACCGACGAAGTCCTCGTCGCGGGCGACACCGGCAACGACGCCGGCATGTTCCGCCTCCCCGGCGTCCGCGGCATCATCGTTCAGAACGCTCACCCAGAACTCTTCACCGCCACCGTCGATATCCCGATCTACACCTCCGGACTCGTCATGGCCGACGGCGTCCTCGAAGGCCTCCGCCATTACGGCATCATCACCCGCGCCCCTTCCGCCGGCCAAAGCGGCATCTCCGCGGAAAAAATGTCCGCCCCCTTCCGCCAGCTCTTCACCGGCACCCAGCTCGGCTCGCTCTCCGACGACGAGAAAAAGCTCATCCACACCGGCTACGAAAAAGCCCTCGTCGCCCTCCGCAAAAACATCACGCCCCTCGGCTTCTCCGCCTGCTCCCTCGCCGATAACGCCGTCACCGGCACCGACATCAACTACCGCTCCGTCTGGGCCCGCGATGGTTCGATGACCGTCATCTACACGCTCGATCTCGAAGACTCCGACATCCGCGCCGCCCAAAAAGCCACGCTGGAAACCCTCCTCAGCGCCGCCTCTCCCTCCGGCCAGATTCCCGCCAACGTCCGCATCGACAACGCCGAGGCCGATTACGGCGGCGTCGGCAACATCTGCTCCATCGACTCCGGCCTCTGGGTCATCATCGCCGTCTACAACTACGTCAACAAGACCAACGACCTCGACTTCCTCCGCGCCCACATCGACCGCCTCCAGATCGCGATGAACTGGCTCAGCGCGCACGATAGCAACAACGACGGTCTCCTCGAAATCCCCGAGGCCGGCGACTGGACCGACCTCTTCGGTCGCAGCTACAACGTCCTCTACGACGAAGTCCTCTGGTACCGCACCAACGTCTGCTTCGGCCGCCTCCTCGAATTCCTCGGCCGCTTCGAACACGCCGCCGATTACCTCCGCTGGTCGCAAAAAGTCCGTGCCCGCGTTCTCGATACATTCTGGCCCACCACCCGCATCTCCGACCCGAAGGCCCCGCCCGCGAACCGCTTCGCCGACCGCCAGTTCGGCCTCGGCGACACCCAGTACCTCCTCGCCGAGATCACGCCCTTCTCCTTCAACTGGCGCTGCGACGTGTACGCCAACGTCCTCGCGTTCCTCATGCACGTGCTCGACATCGACCGCGCCCGCACCGCCTTCCGCTTCATGTGGGGAGTCGGCGTCAACAACCCCTGGCCCGTTTCCAACTTGTATCCAGTTGTCCAGGCCGGCGACCCCGACTGGCGCTCCTACTACACGGTCAATCTCCTCAATCTCCCCAACCATTATCACAACGGCGGCATCTGGCCCTTCGTCGGCGGTATGTGGGTCCGCTTCATCCACCAACTCGGCTTCCACGACGTCGCCTGCCGCGAACTCCTCCAACTCACCAAGCTCAACAAACTCGGTCGCGACCAAGAGTGGGAATTCAACGAATGGGCCCACGGCATCACCGGCCGCCCCATGGGCAAAGCCTTCCAAGCCTGGTCCGCCGCATCCTTCATCAAAGCCTGCCACGAACTCGAAGCCACCCCCACCAACGAGCCCCGCGACTAACTACATTCGAGCTGCGTCTCTTTTCCCTCCGTTGGAGGGACGACCTCCGTGTCGTCCATTCCGCTACGCCCCGTTCACCGCAACGCCACACTCAACCCCCACCGCTCCAGCGTCCCCCCGATCTCCCGGTCATACAACGCCGCCGCAATCCGCTCCTCCGAGATCGCCCGATACATCGCCACCTCCACCCCCGAAAGCGACTCCTGCAACGACAGCACCACAAACGTCGTACTCGCGCCCGTGCGGAGCTTCTTCACCTCATCATCGAGCGCCTCCTTCGCCAGCTCGTACCCCGCGCGCGTGGCCACGATCCGCTGCTGGACGCTATCCAGCCGCCCCGCCGCCAGGCTCACGTTCAACGCGATCTCCTGTTTGAACCGCTCTAGGTCTTCTTCGGCTTGCTCACGCTCCAAACGCGCCGCCCTCAACCGCCCCCGCTCCCGCGCAAACGTGAGCGGCACAGTCAGGACAACGCCTGCCGAGTAACTCCCAAACTCGCGGTCACTCACCATCCGCCGACTGTCCCGCGCCGTCTCGCCGACACCACTGAAACTATAACCGCCGACAACGTCCAATCGCGGCATCAACCAATTCCGCGCATATGCCAGATCCGCGTCTCTCTTACCCAGAAGAAGCCGAGCCTGCTGAAAATCGGGACGCAGCTCCCACGCCTTCTCCAAGTCAGCCGCCGCGATCCTCTCTGGCGAAATCGATCCCACCTGCACTGCTAGCAGCGATGCGCGTTCCGTCGGCATGTCCTCTCCCAACAAATGCCGCAGCCGCAGATCCGCATCGCGCAGCGCCCGGTCGGCCAGAATCACCGCCTCGCCACGCGCCGCCGCCCGCGCCCGCGCCTGAACCAGCTGGTTATTCGACATGCCGCCCGCATTCACCCGGATCTCGTTTTCCCGAATCAAATTCGCGGCCAGATCGCGTGATCGCTGCGTCACGCGCAGATATTCATGCGAGAACTGAAGATCGCTGTAAGCGACGATCACCCGCGTCACCGTATCGATCACGACCTGCCGGAACTCCCACTCCGAAATTTTCGCGTCCGCTTTGAGAAGCCTGACTTCGTACAACTGTGCATCCGATCCCGCTCCTTTAAGCAACGGCTGCGTCACGCTGATGCCGGAATACGCGTCATACTCTCCCGCACTCCCGCGAACACGTTCGCCCGTCCACGACGTCCCGATGCTGTAGTCCAGTCCCCACGGCGTGCGCCCATCCAAAGATGCCCGGTAACCATCACGCTTATTGAACGACCCACTCGTCGCCACACTCGAAGCAAACGGCATCTCCTCTTTCTCGTAATCACGCCCCACCGTCAGCGCCGGATCAAAAACGCCCTTGCCGCCAAACAGTCGCGCCCGCGCGATCTCCGGCGAAAACCGCACCACCTTGATCTGCCGGTTATGCGCGAGCGCCCGCTGAATCGCCTCCTGCAAACTAAGCGGCTCCGCCGTTTCCGTCTGCGCAGACAGCCCGCTCAATCCGCAAAGACACAGCGCTGCGATCTTCCAACAATTCATCGCCGCTTTCATCACGCGTTCGCCGCCGCCGTCACCGCATCGACGACTCGCCCGTCGAGCACATGAATCGTCCGCTCCGCGAAACGCGTGAACCGCGCATCGTGCGTCACCATAACGATGGTCGCACCGCCACGATGCAGATCGCGCAAGAGCTCCATCACCGCCTCACCATTCTTCGAATCGAGATTCCCCGTCGGCTCATCCGCCAGCAACACCGCTGGATATCCCGCCAGCGCACGCGCGACTGCGACACGCTGCTGCTGACCGCCGGAAAGCTGCGCGGGCAGATGCTTCGCACGATGCGACATGCCGACTTTCTCCAGCGCTTCCGCCACCCTCGCACGTCGTTCGTCCGGCAGCATGCCGCGATAAGTCAGCGGCAGCTCCACGTTTTCCTCGACGCTCAAATCGCCGATCAGGTTGAACGATTGAAAAATGAACCCGATCTCACGGTTCCGAATCCGCGCCCGCTCCTGGAGATTCAGCTCATGAACAGCGCGTCCATTAAGCAAATACATCCCTCCTGTCGGCGCATCAAGCAGCCCGAGGATCGCAAGCAACGTGGACTTCCCGCAGCCCGAAGGCCCCGCGATCGACACGTACTCGCCCTTGTTGACCTCAAGCGAGACATCCGCGAGTGCACGCGTCTCGATGTCGTCGGTTTGAAAGACTTTGGTCAGGTTCTCTAGTTGGATAACAGGATGCTGGCTCATGGGAAAAAGTGCGTGGAGTTATTGAAGTTGGATCCTCTCATGCGCACTCCACTGCGACATATCGGAAAGGATCACGCGGTCTCCGGGCTGCACGCCATCGACGATCTCGACCAGGCTCACCGAGCTCCGCCCGAGCATCACACGCGTGAGCGAGGCGTGCACGCCATCGGCCTCGAGTTTGAACAACCCCACCGCCCCGCTCTCCTGCCCAAACGCCGGACGCGTCACGTAGAGAACATTGTCCAGTCGCTCGATCTCGATCACGCCTTCAATCGACAAATCCGGCCGCGCTCCCCGCGGCAGCTCGCCGCTCAAACGCACGTCCACCGCCACCGTGCTGGCCTGCACCGACGGATCGATCCGCTCCACGTCGCCTTCAATCACGCCATTACGCGTATCGACGGTTACGCGCTGACCAACCTGGATGTCGCGCGTCTGCGTCTCCGCGATCCGGATCTGCGCCTTCAACCGCGTCGGATCCGCCACTCGCGCCAAATTCACGCCCGTCTGCACCTGTGAACCGATTTCCACCGGCAGGATCTGCAACACACCGCGCATACCCGCCCGCACAGAAAGCGACGCCAATTCATCATGCCGCAGTTTCGCCTGCGCGCGCAACCGCGACACTTCCGCTTGCTTCACCGCGAGCTGCGGCGCGATAGAGTCCCGCGCAAATTTGAACCGCTTCTCCTCAATCTCGAAACGCGTCCCCGCATGCTCCGCATTCACGCGCGAAAGTTTGTAGTCCACCGACGAGAGCAGCCCTTGCTTGAAAAGCTCCTCATTCAACTCGGCGCGCAGCCGCGATTGTTCCCGCTCCGCACGCGCGCTCGCCAGCGCCGACTCCGCCGCGAGCACCTCGCGCTCCAGCGTCACGTTCAAATTAACCAGCTCCGCCTCGACCGCCGTCAGTTGTGAATCCGCATTCGCCGCCGCCTGCTCCACCTCCGGATTCGTGAGCACTAGGATCACACTCTCTTCCGTGACCGCAGCGCCCGGACGCAACAGCACGCGATCAACCCGCCCCGCCGTGCGCGAAGCGATCCAGCGAATCTCTTCCGGCACCAGCGTCCCGACGCCGCGCACCTGACGCAGCATCGATCCGCGCTTCACCGTATCAATTAGGACCAGCCCGCGCTCCACCGTCGGAGCCGCCGGTTTCAAAACCATCAGCCCAAGCACGCCGCAGCTGATCAACGCCGCGGCGATCACTCCAGCAACCAGCCGCCGCTGCTTCCTCGGCCGTTCCGATTTCGGACGCGCCGCGTCCATCGAAGGCACGGCCATCCTTACGACCGTTTCAGAATTTTTGACCGTAGAATTCATGGGAAAATCATTCGCTCCTCAACGCATCCACAGGATTGGAATTCGCCGCCCGCTTCGCCGGAAACCAGCACGCGCCGATCACCACAACGACCAGCGCCAGGCTCGCCGCGATGAACACCGCCGGATCATACGCACTCACGCCATACAGCTGACTCGCGATGAGTTTCGCTCCGGCCAGCGCCGCAACGATGCCTATGCCCACGCCGACGAACGCGAGCCGCAATCCCTGCCCGATTATCAACTGAATGATTCCGCACGGCGAAGCGCCCAACGCCAGCCGCACGCTCAACTCCCGCCGCCTCGTAGCCACCGCATAGGAAACGACTCCGTAAATGCCGACGTACGCGAGCACCGCCGCCGTGATCGCAAACGCCGCGACCAGATTGCGGAAAAGTTTCCGCCCCTTGAGCGAGTCTTCCATTGCCTGCTCCATGCTTCTCACATTCCCAAGCGGAACGCCGGGATTGAGCCGTTCCACCTCAGCGCGCACCGCAGGAAGAATCGAGTCCACCGGCAGTGACGTCCGCACCACGACCGAAAATTTGAACGGATTAAACGTGAGCGGCACGTAGCCTGTGGCTTCCGACTCCGCCTCCAGCGAGCCATTCACAATCGCCCCGACGACACCGACAATCAGGTAAACACGCCCGCCGATACTCACGCGGTTTCCTACCGCGTCACCGTTCGGAAAAAAGCACCGGGCTGCCGTATCGTTGATGACCGCCACCTGTGGCGCACCCGTACGATTATCCGCCGCCTCGAAAAAACGTCCCTCGCGCAACCGTGCTCCGATCGTCTCGAAATAATCTTGGGAGACAAAATTCAACCGCGCTAGCACGCGATCGCGTGCCGCAGCATCGCCCGTTCGCGACATGTATTCTCCAAATGCCCCTCGTGAAAAGGGTATCGCTCGTCCCGCGCCCGTTTTATCGACGCCAGGAATCGCCCGCAGACGATCCAGTAGCTCGCTTGAAAACAACAGCCGGTCCTGCGCCTTCGGATATGTCTGCGCCGGAAGCGAAACATCAAACGCGAATACCTGCTTCGCAGAAAAACCGGGATCGATGCGCGCCGCCTGCAAGAGACTCTTCAGCATCAATCCCGCTCCCACGAGCAACACAAGCGTCAGCGTGATTTCCGAAATCACCAGCAATGACTGCGCGCGGGTTTTGCCGCCCTGCGTCGAGCGGCCACCGCTCTTGAGTAGTCCGTGGAGATCCGCACGGCGCACGCGCCACGCAGGCAAAACCGCGCAAAGCACGCCCGACGTCGCCGTCAACGCCACCGCGATAAACAACATGCGCAGATCGAGCTGAAGGGTGATGGTGTTGATGAGTAGATGCGCAGCCACTTGCTGCAAAACAGCCACACCTCCCAGTGCGAGCACCACACCCAAGCCGCCACCCGCTGCTGACAGTAACAGACTCTCGCTCATGACATGCCGCATCAGCTGGCCGCTGCTCGCGCCTAACGCTGCCCGCAGCGCGATTTCCGGCGCACGGTCACTCGCTCGCGCTAGGAGGAGATTCGCGACATTCGCACATGCAATCAGAAGCAAAAGCGCCACCGCTACCGACAAGCCCAGCATCACCTGCTTCGGATTTCGCGCGAGCTGCGACTCCAGCGAACGCACAGCCACGCTCCATTTCTTTTTCCATGCAGGATAGAGCGGATCAAGACGCCCGCGCAGTGCCTTCAACTCCACCTCGGCCTGCGCCATCGACACACCCGGCTTAAGGCGGGCGTTCACGTCCGCCCAATGCGAAGTCCGTGCACTCCGTTCGGTCTTTGGCGCGAGGATCGCGGGGATAAAATATTGTGTACCGCGCCAGAACCACGCCCCAGCCGGTAGAATGCCGACGACAACGCGAGGCACATCATCGAGCACCACCGTCTGCCCAACCACTGACTCATCGGAACCAAAATGCGATCGCCATAACTCCTCCGAAAGAATGATCACGCGACCTGTTTCAGCCGACTGATCCTCTTCGGGCAGGAAGCCGCGACCGTGCAATGGGTGAATTCCAAACACACGCGTAAACTCATGCGTCACTTCGACTCCACCGACCGCAACTGCGCCGCTCGAAGAACGCAGATTACCGCTTACAAGAGCCCACAGCGTGACGGCCTCAAAACTTCGACTATGCTCGCGCCAGTCGCCGAACACCCCGCCCGACGCCTGATTGAGACCGCCATCCTCCATCACCTCAAAAAGCGACGCGATCCGCTCCGGCTGCGGATAATGCAGCGGACGAAACACCGTCGCATCCAGCGCCGTGAAAATCGCGAGATTCGCCCCAATGCCGATCGCCAGCGTCAACACACACACCGCCGTAAACCCGGGCGCGCGCCGCAACGTTCGCGCCGCGAATCGCAGATCACGCCAAACATATTCCCAACTCATCGTCCGCTGCTCCCGCGCCGCTTCCTTGAGCTGATCGATTCCACCAAACTGCCGCCGCGCCGCGAAACGCGCTTCCTCCAGCGACATGCCTGCCGCGAGATTCGCCGCCGTCGCACGCTCAAGATGATCGGCCATCTCCGCAGCCATGTCGGCTTCGAAAGAGCGCCGCCGAAACAGCGCACGAAAACGTGAAGAGAGAGAATGCCAGAGATTCATGAAGACAATGGAGTGCCAGGGCGGAGTGCTGCTCCGCTGATTAAAACAAGAGGTTGCTGCTCACCGGGCGCACCGCGCGCCCGAGGTCACAAGGGGAAGGTAAACTAGGCCGAACTCATCACTTGCTTGATCGCGCCGACGAGCTGATCCCAGTTCTCCTTCTCCGCCTCGAGCTGCTTCTTGCCCGCCTTGGTCAGAGAATAAAATTTCGCCCGCCGGTTGTTCTCCGACTGCCCCCACTCGGAGTCGATCCAGCCCTTCTGCTCCATCCGATAAAGCGAGGGATACAGCGACCCTTCCTCCACTTTGAGAACTTCGCTCGAAAGAACGTGAATCCGCTGCGCGATCCCCCACCCGTGTGTGGAACCGCCGTTGAGGACGCGAAGAATCAGCATGTCCAGCGTGCCAGGGATGATTTCAACTTTTGCCATATGCTTCCTATGTTTATCTAGGGATGACCGCCACTCCCCTAGATAGTCAAGGGAAGAAATCGCCAGCCACCAAAAATCCCGCCCCGTCTCCGCCCTAAGCCCTCCGTAATCCCGTTAATCCTCTTAATCCTGTCCAAAAACTCCGGCTCCTCCCGCCGCCCTTCATCCACCTCCTCCCATCCTTCGCATCTGTGTCATCCGTGGTTAAAAATTCCGCTACTCCGCTCAGCCTTCCCTCCTCCTCCTCAGCGCCCTCCGCGCCTCCGCGGTGAATACTCCGACTCCTCCGTCTCCTTCCGCCACCCCGTCTCCGCCCCGCGCTCACCTCACCTGAAACACCTTCTTCAGATACGCGACGTTCGCCGAATAATTCCACACCACATCCGCCCCGCCCGATCGCTTCGCATCTCGCGAGCGTTCCACCACCAGCCACCCGCGCCACCCCATCTCATCGAGCGCCGCCTTCACCGCTTTCAAATCGATCCGCGCATTATTCTCCAACCACACCCCGTCATCATCCGTCGCGTGAATCTGACAGATCCGCTCCTTCCCCAAGATCTTTAATTCCCCCACCAGATCGCGCCCATTCTTCAGCGCATTCGAGAAATTGAAATAACTCTTCACCGCGTCCGAGCCGACATCCTCCAGCAAAGCTACCTCACCTTTCGCATCCAGCGCCGTCTCGATCCCGATCACCACGCCCGCCTTCTCCGCCAGCGCCGCGACCATCTTCAGCCGCTCCACGATGCGCGGCTTCAACTCCGGGTTCTTCACCAGATCCCCCTGCACACCCAGCGGCAGGAAAACGACCGTCACGCCCAGCGCCTTCGCCGTGTCGATCGCATCGCCCACCATCCGCTCATACGTCGGCCGCGTCGCGAACGACTGCGCATAAAACCCCGTCATCGCCACCGAGCAAAACCCCAGCCCCAGCGCCTTCGCCTGATCGAGATATTCTTTCTGCACCGCCGCATCCGCCAGCCGGTTCTCGAACGTCTCCCGCTGCCCGAGCGACCCCATATCCAGCTCGATTCCATCCGCCCCGATCTCCTTCGCCAGCGGCAACGCGCTCAATTTCTGCCGTTTCAAAATCATCAAATCGATCACCGCCACCTGGTACCGCTGCGTGATCGCCTTCGCCTCGCCCGCCACCGCAGCCACTCGCGTCTCTTCGCGCCCATTCGCGGCTGGACCGCTTCCCTCCTCCGCCCGCCCCGTCGCGGCACTCGTCGCCACCAGCACCACGCTCATCAGCGCACCGCGCAACCACCGCGCAAAAAATCCCCCGCGCTTCACCACACCGAAAGTAACACCGCCGCTAGCTTCGGAAAAATTTATCATAAGCGAAACACTCACCGCTTCCCCTCCGGTTGAAAACCCGTTTCTCGCCCCTCGCACCGTCCCGAAAATCCGCCTCACCCGCTGCAAGTTTTCACCCCGTAGTTCGTTTGTTCCTACGAGGACAGGACTTCACCTCATTTTGACCAAACTTCTTCAGTTTCCGCCGCGCCCCGGTCGATAAATTATCTATGGCAAACGCGCGCTCCAGACATCTGAAAAAGCCGCGCCCGGGCCGCAAACTCCGCACCGCCCGGCTCCTCATCGCCAAGTTCGCCGCCTGCCTCGCCCTCGTCGCCGCACCCGCGCCACGCGCCCCGCTTTCCCCCATCCCCGCGCCCATCGAAGCTCTCTCCGTCGCCGACGAAGCTTTCCTCGACGATCTCCAACTCCGCGCCCTCCGCTACTTCGAGGAACACTCCGACCCCGTCACCGGCCTCACCCGTGACCGCGCCCCAATCGATGGCTCCGGCAGCACCGCACCCGCCAGCATCGCCGCCACCGGCTTCGCCCTCACCACCTGGTGCATCGCCGCCGACCGCAACTGGCTCCCCCGCCACGAAGCCATCGCCCGCACCCGCCACGCCCTCCGCTTCATCCACGACCACGTCGACCACGAACGCGGCTGGCTCTACCACTTCGTCAACATCACCACCGGCAAACGCGCGTGGAACTGCGAAGCCTCCACCATCGACACCGCCCTCTTCCTCAAAGGCGCCCTCCTCGCCCGCGAATACCTCCGCGACCCCGAAGTCACCGACCTCGTCAACGCGCTCTACGCCCGCATCGACTGGCGCTGGGCCCTCAACAACGGCCCCACCCTCACCCACGGCTGGCGCCCCGAGACCGGCTTCATCCCCCATCGCTGGGACAGCTACAGCGAACTCCTCGGCCTCTACCTCCTCGGCATCGGCGCCCCCGCCCAAGCCCTCCCCGCCGATTCCTGGAACGCCTGGCACCGCGGCCCCGTCGTCACCTACGGCTCCCGCACCTTCATCAACTATCCGCCCCTCTTCGCCCACCAATACGCCCACGCATGGTTCGACTTCCGCGGCAAACGCGACCGCTACGCCGACTACTGGAAAAACTCCGTCGATGCCACCCTCGCCCAACGCGACTGGTGCGCCGACCTAGCCGGCAAATTCAACCACTGGTCCCGAACCCTCTGGGGCCTCACCGCCTCCGACAGCGCCCGCGGCTACATGGATTGGGGCGGCCCCACCGGCGGCTCCGAACGTCTCGACGGCACCCTCGTCCCCTGCGCCCCCGGCGGCTCCCTCCCCTTCGCCCCCCGCGAATGCCTCGACACCCTCCGCACCATGCGCGCCACCGGCGGCGACAAAGTCTGGGGCCGCTACGGATTCGCCGACGCCTTCAACCCCCACACTGGCTGGGTCTCCCCCGACGTCATCGCGATCGACGTCGGCATCACCCTTCTCATGGCCGAAAACCTCCGCAGCGAATTCGTCTGGCGCCACTTCATGCGCGCCCCCGAAGCCCGCCGCGCCCTCGCCCTCGCCGGCTTCCAAAACACCCACGACTTCCCCGCCTCCTCCCTCGCCCTCACCACCCGCAAATAATCCTACCCTTGGAGGGACGACCTCCGTGTCGTCCTTTCAGACCAACCACCCAAAAGTCGTCGGCCACATGTGATTGGTCACAACCCCGCCTGTGCCCTTCGTCATTAGTCATTCGGCCTTCAACCTTCAGATTTCTCCACGCGAATTCCCCTCAACCCTCGCCTCCACCGCGTCGATACACACCCCACCTTCCGCCCCGCCGCTGCCAGGCCCTCTCCCCCGCCCGGCCATCCAATCCCCGCTCGCGCCCTCCCGCATGAAACAAGTCCTCTACGTCGAAGACAGCGCCACCTCCCAGCTCCTCATGCGCAAATACCTCCAGTCCGCCTGCGAGCTCACCATCACCCCCTCTCCCCGCGCCGGCCTCGCCCTCGCCCAGGAACGCACCTTCGACCTCGTCGTCACCGACTACCTCTTCCCCGACGGCGACGCCCTCGACCTCATCACCCGCCTCCGCCTGCACAAAGACAACACCCAGCTGCCCATCGTCGTCGTCAGCAGCTGCATGGATGCCACCCTCCTCAACCGCGTCCTCAAAGCCGGCGCCAACGACGGCATGGCCAAGCCCCTCCCCACCGTCGAATTCCGCGCCATGATCGAGCGCATGTTGACCGAGGCCTACATCCGCACCCCCGAAAAATCCATCACCAGCGTCACCTGCTTCCAATGGTCCGCCCACGGCGAATTCCACGAATTCTGCCCCGAGCTCGCCGTCCACCTCTCCAGCACCGACCGCGACGACGTGAACCGCCGCATGACCTCCGCCATCCGCGACCAGCTCACCCAAGGCGCCCGCCTCGGCTTCACCACGCACGAAAAAACCATCACCCACATCGTCCAAACCTGACCCCGCTCGCACGCGATCCCCCACCGCGTGGGCGCAGCCTCTACGCGGCGCGGCGCCTCCGCCCTCCCCTCCCCCTTCACTACTTCTTCACCGGCTCCGCAGACTTGGCCGCTCTCTCCGTCGCAGGCTTCTCCGCATCGATATACTCCTCCACCTCCGCCTCGCCGATCTTCACCGACCCGCTCCGCGAAATTTTCCGCGACAATAAAATCCCCCCGTCCGTCTCCTTCCCGATCAAGTCCGCCCCCGCCGCAATCAACGGCCTCACCGACTCCGTCAGCGACACCCCCGCCGAGTTCACCGACATCTTCGTCCGCCACAAAAGCACCGGCTTGCTCGCCGCCACCGACGCATACTCGAACGCCGAGATGACCACATAGTACAGCCCGCCAAACGATTCCTCCACCAACCGCTGCGTCTTCCCATCGCGCTCCACGAACCGGTGAAACGGACTCATCAACCCCGTCACCTCCATGCTCGACATACCGATCGCATCCGCCGAGCTCGTCGCCGCATCATTCGCCCGCCGGAATGCCGACTCGTCGTTCAGCACCGCGTTTAGCTCCAGCGCGAATTTCATCCCGCCCACCAGCGCCGCCCGATCGATCAAAATCTTGCGCTTCTGCACATCCCCCAACACCCGCAACATCAGATCACTCGCATCGCCATCCGTCGGCGCAGTCGTCGCCTCCATCCCGCTCTCGTTCACATAAGCCGGGCTCTCATGCGTTCCCCAATGATACACAATCACCAGCGCAGGAGCCGGCCCGCCCTCCCCTGACTCCCGATAATTTCTCTTCGCGAGGGCGCGCATCACCAGCTGCCGCACAGCCTCCGCAGACGGCGGCTTCACCGTCGCCGAAATGTCTCCGCTCTCCCGCATTCCGCCCCCTTCGATGACGCAATACACCGGAGCCTCCGGCGTTGGCGCCACCAGCTTCCGGCCCTCAACCGTCATCTCCGTCAGCACATTGAAATCCAAAACCGGCTCCCGCTGAAACGACTTCGGCGTCAGCCTGAAAACGAAACGCCCGCTCTCCTCGTTCTCGCCCTTCACCGGCACCGCCGCAGTCGCGGGCTTCGCCGGAACGACGACGCCAGGCTCCACCGCAACCAACGACAACACGCTGAGCAAAAACCAAACGGGAAGAAACTTCATGGAGGTAAAACGACAGGCTGGGGTTGAGACAAACTAAGCGCGAATAGACAAAATCCGCAGCCTCGTTGTCGATGCCAGCCGCTTCAGACTGTTCAATACCCGCTCGCCATCTCGTCAGTTACAACGAGCTCTTCCCGCTCAATCCCCTCCTTCACCGTCATCCGCCTTCGTCAGCCTCTCACCGCGTGGGCAACGTCTCTACGTGGTCACTCCCAATCCGGCAGCCCGTACCGCTTCAAAATCGTCGTCAGCTCCCCGCTCTTGCGCAACCGCACCAGCCCCTCGTCAAAAATCCGTGCGTACTTTTCCCCGGCCGCCGTCTTTGCGAACGCCATATAGATCGCCTCGCCCGCCTGCAGGTAAGCCACCCGATAGTCCGCCGGCGATCCCCCCTCGCTGCGCACCGTCCAGATAAACACCGCCAGCGTCTCCGCCATCACATCGATCTTACCCTTGTTCAGCTGCGCTATTCCATCGGTCAGCGGCGTATCCCCCTGGAAATAAACCACCTTCCCCGAACGGTTGCTTTTCAAAAACGCATCGAACGAATCCCAATAACTGTACCCCGAAATCACGCCCAGCCTCACCGCATTGAGCGACTGGAGATTCTCATACTTCCACGGATTGTCCTTCTTCACGAACAGCGCCACCCGCGGCATCCCCGCCGATTGCTTCGGCCGCAACAACCCCTCCGCCTCCGTCGGATTCGCCCCGATCACCGCATCCACCTCCGCCTTCCGCGCCGACGCCAGCGCGTCCTTCCACGGCATCAACTGATAATCCACTTTCACCCCCGCCGGCTCGAAAATCAGCCGCGCCAGCTCCACCACATACCCCGGCCGCTCCGCCGATGGCTCCCCGTTGAACGGCATCCACGCGTCCGCCCGTATCCTCAAAACCGATTCCTCGGCCGCCCCCGCCGGAGCCAGCCACAACGCAAACGCGCACAACAAAGAAACAACCAGCCGCAGGGTCTTGTTCATATTCAAAATAGTTCGGGGGAAAAATCCGTGAACCTTTCTCATCGGCTCACCCCGCTCCGGCCTAAAGTTCGCTTTACTCGTTGCCGATGAATCTGTGGCGGGTAACTTCACCCAACCCCAGCCCCCCACGACGTGCCATCCTTCTGGTCACCTCACGTGCGACGCCTTTTCCACGCAGGCATCGTCGCCACCCTCCTGCTCACCACGCCCCGCGCCTCCGCCGACGCCTCCCCGGCCACGCCTCCGCCCCGCCTTCCCGATTTCACCCTCGGTATGGCCGCGCGACAGCCCCTACGCGTCGGCAGTACCTCCGACAGCTTCCCCTACGGCTACCTCGGCGCCGACGGCAAATGGACCGGCTTCTCCGCCGACATCTTCGACGCCCTCGCCCGCGAGATGCGCCTCACCTTCCAACGCG
Source organism: Nibricoccus aquaticus (assembly GCF_002310495.1). Classification (GTDB taxonomy): domain Bacteria; phylum Verrucomicrobiota; class Verrucomicrobiia; order Opitutales; family Opitutaceae; genus Nibricoccus; species Nibricoccus aquaticus. Next base: position 1,827,789 of record NZ_CP023344.1, read on the forward strand.
AAGGCATGCCCGGCCGCGAACTCATCGACCGCTTCCGCCAGGGCGAATTCGACCTCCTCCAATCCCTCAGCCAGACCGCCGACCGCGAAGCCTACACCGCCTTCTCCGTCCCCTTCCTCACCCTCAAAGGCGCCGTTTTCGTCCGCAAAAACGGCCCCGTCCGCACCCTCGCCGACCTCCACGACCAGCCTTTCGCCGTCATCGGCGTCGGCAGCATCGCCGAAAAATTTATCCGCGATAAAAATCTCCGCGTTAAACCCATCTACGTCGGCTCCTCCGACGAAGCCCTCCGCCTCATCGAACAAGGCCGCTGCTCCGCCGCCTTCGTCTCCCACCTCACCGCTCTCTCCGTCATCGACCGCGCCGGACTGAAAAACGTCGAAATGCTCGGTGAAACCATCGAAGGCTACGACATCCGCCACTGCATCGCCGTCCATAAAGGCGACGCCCAGCTCCTCGCCCGTCTCAACGAGGGCCTCGCCATCCTGAATCGGACCGGCGAATACGAACGCATCTACCGCAAGTGGTTCAACCGCGTTGACCCGCGATTCTTCACCCGCGAGCAAGTCATCCGCTACGTCCTCGCCACCCTCACCCTCGCCCTCCTCGCCACCCTCTGGGGCCTCCTCCGCCAGCGCACCCTCCGCAAACGCATCGCCGGCCAGGCCGCCGAACTCGCCGAAAAAGAATCCCTCCTCAGCGCCCTCTATAAAAACATCCCCACCGGCATGTGCGTCCTCGAGACGCGCCCCGAAGGCCGTTTCGTCCTCTCCCTCAACCCCCAGGCCGAGCTCACCCTCGGCCTCCCCGCCCCCTCCACGACAGGCCGCCCCCTCAGCGAACTCGCCCTCCCGCCCGCCCTCGCCGCCCTCCTCGCGAAAATTCTCCAGCGCCCCGCCATCGTCGGTGAAATCCTCCGCGAAGAATTCCGCCTCGGCGAAACCCGCCAGCACCTCCTCGTCACCCTCGTCCCCCTCGCTCCGAGCTCCCAGGGCTTCCCCCGCCTCTGCGTCCTCACCGAAGACATCACCCGCCGCCGTCAGCTCGACGAAGAGATCGCCCAGTCCCGCCGCCTCCGCGCCATCGGCGAACTCGTCGGCGGCATCGCTCACGAATTCAACAACCTCCTCACCCCCGCCATGCTCAAGATCGGCGAGATCCAGGCCGACTGGACCGCCGACACCCGCCTTCAAACCGAGATCGGCCTCATCCAGCGCGTCGTCATCCGCTCCTCCGAACTCACCCACCGCCTCCTCGCCTTCGGCCGCAAATCCAGCGCCCACCTCGAAACCGCCAGCCTCGCCACCCTCGCCGCCAGCTGCCTCGAACTCCTCCGCCAGACCATCGACCGCCGCATCGTCCTCGAATCCTCGATACCGCCCGCCCTCCCCCCGCTCCAGATCAACGCCACCGATCTCCACCAGGCCCTTCTCAACCTCCTGCTCAACGCCCGCGACACCCTCACCGACAAACTCGCCCTCCGCCCCGACGGCTGGACTCCCCGCATCCAGATCCTCGTCACCCCGCTCCCGCCCGAAGCCCTCGACGCCCCCGCCGGCCACACCCGGCCCACTCTCGGCTGGCAGCGCCTCACCCTCCGCGACAACGGCCAGGGCATGGCCCCCGACGTCCGCGAACGCATCTTCGAACCCTTCTTCACCACCAAAGGCGTCGGCCACGGCTCCGGCCTCGGCCTCGCCACCGTCTGGCACACCGTCACCGAAAGCGGCGGCCACATCACTGTCGAATCCATCCCCGGCGAAGGCACCGCCTTCCACCTCGTCCTCCCCGTCAACCCCGCGCCTTCACCCGCCTCACCCATCGCCAAAGAAACACCATCCGCCCCCACGTCTCCACGCCGCATCTTCATCGCCGAAGACGAAGAACTCATCGCCCAGACCCTCGTCACCATCCTCCGCCGCGCCGGCCACCACGTGGATCACGCCCCCGACGGCTCCCTCGCCTGGGAACGTATCCAGGATAAACTGCCAGACCACGACCTCCTCATCTTCGACATCAACATGCCCGGCCTCGACGGCATCGAACTCTCCCGCCGCGTCCGCGCCTCCACTCGCTACACCGGGAAAATCCTCATCATCAGCGGCCGCCTCAGCCCCGCTGAAAAAGACGCCCTCACCGAGATCGGCGTGGACGCCATGCTCCCCAAACCCTTCACGATGGATCAATTCCGCACCACCGTGAACACCCTCTGCGCCACAGCCCCCGTCTCCGCGTAAACACGCCCACCCGTAGCCGCGTCACTTAAGACGCGGTCCGAGTATTCCCCGTAGGGACGACCTCCGTGTCGTCCATTCCGCTCATTCGTCCCCCGCGCCTCTTCGCTTCCGACCTTAGCGCCTTCGCGTCTTTGCGATTCAACTAAACGACCGCCCGCTTTCAGCCCTGCCGCTCACTTCCCGCCCGCCAGCCGCTCCGCTGCCCCCGCCTCGTAACGCGCAATCCACGCGCGATGCCACGCACCAAAATCCCCCGCCTCGATATGCGCCCGCGCCTGCGCCGTCAGCTCGATGAAAAACTGGAGATTGTGAATCGTCAGCAACGTCGCGCTCAGCATCTCTCCCGCGACCGTCAGATGCCGCAAATAAGCCCGTGAAAACCGCGACGTATAATTCGTCACGCCTTCCGCAATCGGCCGCGGATCGGTCCGGTACTTCTCGTTCCGCAAATTCATCGGCCCGTCCGGCGTGAACACCAACCCGTTGCGCGCCACGCGGCTCGGCAGCACGCAATCGAACATATCAACCCCCAGCGCGATCATCTTCAAAATCTGCGGCGGCGTCCCCAGCCCCATCGTATAGCGCGGCTTGTCCGCCGGCATGAACGGCGTCGTCGCCCCGACTTGCTTGATCATCTCCGGCTCCGGCTCGCCCACGCTCACCCCGCCCACCGCGTATCCAGGAAGGTCCAACGACGCCAGCGACTCCGCCGCCTCGCGCCGCAGATCATCGAACGTTGAGCCCTGCGCGATTGCGAACACATGATGCCCGCCCGCCAGAAACCCGTTGTCCGTGGCGATCTCCTTGCACTGCTTCGCCCACCGAAAACTCCGCTCCACCGCCCGCGCGCACTCATCCCGCGTGCAAGGCCACGGCGGACACTCATCCAAAACCATCGCAATATCGCTCCCCAGATTCGCCTGGATCGTCATCACTTCCTTCGGCCCGAGAAACAACTTCGCCCCGTCCAGATGCGACTGAAACGCCACGCCGTCCTCCCGGATGTCGCGCAACTTCGCCAAAGAAAAAACCTGAAACCCCCCGCTGTCCGTGAGGATCGGCCCTTCCCACCCCATGAACGCGTGCAACCCGCCCAGCTCCTTCACCAGCTCACTCGTCGGCCGCAGATTCAGATGGTACGTATTCCCCAGAATAATCTGCGCCCCGATCTCCTGGATGTGCTGAGGCGTGATCGCCTTCACCGTCCCCTGCGTCCCGACCGGCATGAAAATCGGTGTCTCCACCACCCCATGACGCGTCTGCAAACGCCCCCGGCGCGCCGCCGTGACTGAATCGGTTTTCAACAACTGGAAATGCTCAGGCATAAAACGCCGCCCACCCTCGACACCCGCCCCGCCTCTGGCAACTCCGCAACGGCTCATCCCGTCCCCGCCAGCTTGTCCATCCTCTCTCCAATCCTGTTAACCCCGTTAATCCTGTCTCCATTCTGACCACACTGCCCGCCATCACTGTACCGCCCGCCGACCTCCCCTCCTGCCCACCCCCACACTTGACCCCCCGGCCATTCCACCGGTTATTAACCCACCGTGCTCCTCGTCATCGATAACTACGACTCCTTCACCTACAACCTCGTCCAATACTACGGACAGCTTGGCGTCGAACAGCGCATCTTCCGCAACAACGAGATCACCCCCGCCGAAGCCCTCGCCCTCAACCCCGACCGCGTCCTCCTCTCCCCCGGTCCCTGCTCGCCCGCCGAAGCCGGCGTCACCCTAGACATCATCAAAGCCTTCGCCGGCAAAAAACCCATCTTCGGCGTCTGCCTCGGCCACCAATCCATCGGCCACTACTTCGGCGGCAAAGTCGTCCGCGCCGACCGCCTCATGCACGGCAAGACCTCCCCGATCCATCACAAGAACACCGACGTCTTCGAAGGCATGCCGCAGGATTTCCCCGCCACCCGCTACCACTCCCTCCTCGTCGAGCGCGCCAGCTTTCCCGCCGCGCTCGAAATCACCGCCGAAACTGCCGAAGGCGAGATCATGGGTCTGCGCCACAAAGAGCTCCCCATCTGGGGCGTCCAATTCCACCCCGAGTCCATCGCCACCGAAGGCGGCATGAAGATCCTGGAAAACTTCCTGAAACTAAACTGAGCCCCAGCCGCTCAGATGGAATGACCGCCCGTCATTCACCTCCTCGCCCGCGTCTTCTCATCTCCCGCGCCGGCTCGTTTCCTCATTCTGCATTCTTAATTCCTAATTCATAATTTCCCGTCCCCATGCGCTGCCCCAAATGCACCTCCATCGAGGACAAAGTCATCGACTCCCGCATCAGCAAAGAGGGCTCCTCCATCCGCCGCCGCCGCGAATGCCTCGAGTGCAGCTACCGCTTCACCACGACCGAATCCGTCGTCCGTGACGGCCTTGTTGTCATCAAACGCGACGGCCTCCGCGAAGAGTTCGACCGCGAAAAACTCGTCCACTCCATCCGCGCCGCCCTTCACAAACGCCCGGTCGACGCCGAGCAGATCACCATGCTCGTCGAAGACGTGATCGACCAGGTGGAGTCGAAGTACGAAAGCGAAATCCCGACCCAGGCCATCGGCGACGCCATCATGCAAGGCCTCAAAAAAATCGACCAAGTCGCCTACGTCCGCTTCGCCAGCATCTACAAAGAATTCCGCGACGTCTCCGAATTCATGACCGAGATCAACGCCCTCGAAAAACCGAAGCAGAAGTAAACGCTCACGAAAGTAATGCGCCCCCAAAGACTGCGCCTCCCTCTGCTCATTCTGGCTATACTAGCGCTATCCAGCTGTGCGGCACCCATGGCGGAACGCACTTCAGTAGTTGATGCCTACGCGAGACCAGAAAAAGGCGGCCTCATGATGGAGGTTATTCATCCCATTTCGCTCAAGGGAACTTTACTGTTTTTCTCTCCCATCAAACGACAAGCCGTCGACCAAATGACGGGCAAGCACTGGCGACTACTGTTACGAGACAGACAACTCGTTGATCTTTTCAAGCAGGCCGAAGTTAAGCGCAGATTTGATGAACACGTCCGCAGTGGGATCGATCCGTTGATGTTCTCCGACGTTTCTTTCGCAGCGAATCTTCGTCTTTCCGACCTGGCCGCTCCCCCCGCTGAAATTGAACCTTCGGGCCGGTCCATGATTCCCAGTTCAAATAAGTGATCATCGAGGTCGCTCTCCCAAAAGACATGCCTTCCCCCGCCCGCGACGACCTCCGCCGCCTCCACTTCATCAACAGCCTCTTCGCCTCCGTCACCGGCCAGGACCTCTACCTCGCGAACCAGATCAAAGAAGCCATCGCCTTCAGCCTCACCGAACTCGAAACCCAAACCGCCGAGCACCCCGAGTTCGCCGCGAAATACGACGCCGCCTTCACCGCCGCCGCCGCCCGCCTCCTCGGCCAATTCTTCGGCACCCAGCCCAATCACGGCTTCTATCACTGGGACGCCGCCTCTTCCCAAATCTCCGCAACGCCGCTCTTCGCACGCGACGAACTCATGCGCGGCCTCAAACACCTCGCGCCGTTTCCCCAGTCCACACTCCTCGTCACCAATCTTCGCCCCGCTCTACTTCCTCCCGATCGACGCGAAACACCGAAACGACTTCGCGAATACGAAGACACCCTCGCCTTCCTCCGCGACCTCGCCGCCGCCCGCACCACCCCCAGCGCCAACCTCAATCTCCTATTCCTCTAACGTCACGCGCCCACCTCTCCCCGCGCCCACAACCGCTATCCCGCCGTCCTTCGCTCCGACCTTTGCGTCTTCGCGTCTTTGCGCTTCAAAATCAAACCACCGCCAACCTGAATCTCCAACATGTCGAAAACGCTCTTCCAAAAAATCATCGACCGCGAAATCCCCGCCAAGATCGAACACGAGGACGACCGCTGCATCGTCATCCACGACATCCAGCCCCAAGCCCCCGTCCACCTCCTCATCATTCCCAAAAAATTGATCCCCCGCGTCGGCGAATCCACGCCCTCCGACGAAGCCCAGCTCGGCCACCTCCTCGTCACCGCCGGCGTCGTCGCGAAAAAACTCAATCTCCCCCGCGGCTTCCGTCTTGTGATCAACAACGGCCCAGACGCGTGCGAAACCGTCCCGCATCTTCACGTCCACCTCCTCGCCCAACGCCAGCTCACCTGGCCCCCAGGTTGAGTGATGCTGCCTGGCGCGCCGGGTGTTTCCAGCCAGCGCCAGCCCCCCTCCGTTCGCACGCCGTCAGTTCGTAATCCGGATATTCACCGGATAATACGCACCCGACCACTCGGTCGAATCCCAGCGTGCCGCCGAGTTATCGTAGAGAGGATGGCTCTTCGCTCCGTTGGCCGCCGTGGCCAGCACGAAGAGCTCATACTCGCCGTTCGCAAACGTTCGCGTGTCGACTTCAAAGGCATGCCTCACCAGCGGCGCCGGTCCGTCACGCTGCGTCGTGAGAACAGCAATACGCTTTGAAGTCCCGACGCCGCCGCCCTTGGGCCTCATAAAAAGTTCTACGGACCGGATCCCCGCGGTCCCGCCCGAACTCCACAACTCCGCGCTTCGCGCCGGAGTCACCATGAGATCCGGCGCCCAGCCCGCCCAGGGATCGCCACCGGCGATGACTTCGATGCGCGTCGTGCCCGAAATCGCATGAATGACTTCAGGCGCTTCGATCGCCGCGCTCGCCGCACTGATTTCCACGTTGCCGATGAACGCGAGGCGCGCCGGCGGCCCCAGCTGCGGCAGCTCCGCATGCATCGGGAAGTGATGGATCGCCGCCGGTGGTGTGTACGCTGGCGCGCTGCCCGGCGGATAAAAAATCTCCAAGTGCACATTCGAGATGCCGATGTTGTCGGCGAAAAATTGCACCGTGTTGTCGCCCACGCGCAGCGGCGAAACCCCGTCTTGCACGATGTCGCCGAGCTTTATCCGCGCCGTGTCCGGACTCCCGCCCCAGTCCAGCAGTGCCGGATCCCCGGGTGTGCTATTGTTCACCCGAGCCGGCAGCGGATAGCTCACACCATTCACCAAAACATGATCGCCCGCTCTCAGACTGAACGGAGAGAAATCTCCCTGTTGATACGTGCAGACGAGCCAGGCCTCCGCCGTGGCATTGGCCGCGACGGGCCGCGAATCATCCGGAATGCGCACCGTGAATGTCGGAAACGTAGAAGACCACCGATTCGATTTTTGATAATCATCGCCCGCGATCTGCGTGACGTAGTTATGCACCACGCGCGGATCGACGACCGGCCCGTCGAAACCGAAATTGTCCCAGTGCAGAAGGAAGTAAGGGTTGTTATCCTTCGTCGTGTTATAGCCGATCGAGGACCATAAAAACTCGTACGCTCCCGGCCGCACCGTCGCTCCGCCAAACGACTGGTTGATCACGCGCTTCCCGTCGATGAACACTTCGACACCATCCGTCCCTAATCGCACGTCAAACGCCCGGCGCACATTCGGGATCACCTGCACGCCCGCCGCTTCCATGTCCACCGACGCCACTTTGTGCGAAGCACCGTCATCCCCGATCAAATGAACGCTGAAAATCTGCCCCTGACTGCGCATGCGCACCACACCGGCGGGCAATCCCTTCACGCCATCCTCATCGAAGAAGTCGGCATGCCCCGTGAGATCGCGCGCGATCGGATTGAGATCCAGATACCACACCGAGCGCGGACTCATCGGGCTGTCCATGTCGAACACGATCCGGCGCCTCACGCCCGTCTCCAGCAGGATGGGCTTCCGGAAGCGCTGCGCCGTCTGTGATTTGTCGCCCACATGCGGTCCGCTCGTCTGCGTGCCGTTGAGCGTGTGCGCATGAAACTGCGAATTGATGAAAAACAAATTGTACCGCGGATCCGTCGACGTGGAGTGCGCGTTGTTCCAAAGCTTCTCATCGGCCGGCCCCTCGGGAAGATTGAAGTCGTCGAAGTAAGTCATCGCCGCCCGCAATGCCGTCACCCGCGTTTCATCGCCTCCGGCAAACGTCATTTCCGTCGGCAGACTCGTCACCTCGCCCAGCGCGTTCAACCGCTCCACCCGCACATGATACGTCGCCTGATTGGCAAGCGGCTGCAACTGCACGCGGCGACTCGGCGTCACCAGCGTCCTCGCCACTTCCTCGCCGGGGACCATCGCCCGGCCGCACGCGCCATGGCAGCCGCCACACGCGCCCATGCTGACCATCGCCGCAGGCGACGCGCCATCCGGCCACCACGTCACACGAAAACCCGCATCCGAACGACCATCGGCACCCACCGACCAAAACTGTCCCCACGGACTATCCGCATTGTAGTCCATTTCCAACGTCGCCACGCGATCATCGCGCAACACCCGCACCACCGGAGCCGTCCCCAACGCCAGCGGCCCCGCGCTCGGGCTCGTGATAATCCACCGGGAAAAACGCCGCAACTCACCGCCGGGTGCTGGATCGCGAAACTGCGCCAGCCCTCCCGACACGCCCACCACTCCCGTCCCCATAAACGCATTTCCTCCGGTGCTCGTCGCCACCGTCGTCCACGTTTTCAAATCCGAGGAAACCTGCCACGCCACCACCGCATCTGTTCCTGCGCGCGGCGCAGGCAGCGTCGCCGTCAGCGCCGTCGCGCCCGCGTTTCGTTGCACACCGGTCAGCGACGAAATCACGCCATCGTTTGCCGCCGGATTTCGATCCAGATAATACTCCCACAGCGTCGGCACGCAGTCGCCATCTTCATCCGCCAGCGGCGCCGCTGACGGCGTCCCCGCCTTGACCCGGCACCACTCGGCATACGATGCCGCCATCAGATTTCCTCCAAGAGAAACAACCGGCAGCAGAACAACCGCCACCCGCAACGGACGCGCAACGTCCCGACACCAGGATGATAGCCTCATGCGCGCATGGAAACTCCCCTACCCAACCGGTTCCGCGCACAATCCGTGCATCCGCGCTCTTTGCGTTTTATTTACCGGGCAAGACGCCTGCGACTCCCACCGGCAATATCCAGGCCGATCACGCTTTCAGAGTCGGACAACTCTTCCCGTCAAACCACGTCCCCTCCACATACGTCGTCGTCGGGATCTCCGGCACGCCGTACTTATTGTGTTGCAGCTGGCCAGCGAGAATCTCCACCGCCAGCCCGCCCACCGTCGCGTGATTCTGCCGCACGCCCGCCGTCGCGCCGCTCGTGTCATCGAGAAACACATCCACGAACGCCACATCCCGCGGCACCTTGATCCCCAGCTCCGCCATCGCCGGCTGCACGAACGACGCCTTGCTCACGATCACCTCCGGCTTGTGCTTCTTGAACCATTTTTGAAACGCCGCCGCCGGCACCGTCACATCCGCCTGACTCTCCCCCATCCACGCCTCGACCGGCTCTGCATCGGGAAATAAAAACATCGGCACCCGCTCGCTCTCCGCGAGATTCACCTGCTCGCACAAAAACCCCGCCGTCCACAGATGGTCCACGCTGTGATCCCAACCGCGATGCATCACGAATCCGATCTTCCGATACCCCAGCGCCATCAACCGCTGCATCGCCAGCCGGATGATATCGCACTGGTTGTTCGTCACGTTGTGCAACCGCGGCTCATGCGGAAAATAGTCGATCTTCACCGCGCTGAACCGCTCCCAGTCGAAATGCAGCTGCACGTCGATCTCGCGCACGTGCGACGCGATGATCAGCCCGTTGATCCCGCGCGAATAGAGAATCCCGCTCAACCGCCCGTGCGTCAGCCCCGGCTCGCGCATCCAGAAGTGCTCGAGGTGATAACCCAGCTCCTCCGCCTTCGCCAAAGCCCCCGCATAAAAATCCGGATGCGCCGTCACCTTCTTCCACCCCAGCCGGCTCGTCCAATTCGTCACATACGCCAGCGTCGGGGGATTCCTCCGCGTCATGATCCGCCCGCGATAAGCGACCAGCGCCTTCAGCAGCGGATCCGGCGCATAACCCATCTTCTCCGCCAGCGCTTTGATCCGAGCCCGCGTCTCCTCCGGCAGACGCGGATTATTCCTCAACGCCAGCGACACCGTCGTCACATGCACGCCCGCTTCCTTCGCGACATCGAGCAACGTGACACGTCGTTTGTTCATGCCTGCCCGGATGCCCCCGCGCACCACCTGCCTCAAGTCTAAAGTTAGCGCCCGCCTCCGCGTTGCTCTGTGTTCGCCCGCCGATTGCATCCAGTTTCCCGCTAAACCCCATGCCTTCCGCGCCGTCGTCTGCCCCCTTGGAAAGTTATCACACGCAGCATTCGCCTTTCGGCGCATTCGCCAGCTTCACACTCGGGCTCGTCGATTCCCCCGGCGGTTTCGGCCACGCCCTTCGCGGCCCCGCCCAACAAAATCTCTACATCGGCTTCCGCCCTTCCACGAAGTCGGACTGGAATCTCCTCCCTTACTTCACGCCTCCCAAATCCAACGAGGTCGCCTTCGTCGGCGAACTCGCCGTCCCGCAGGCCCCCAAAAACTACCGCTCCCTCCGCCCCGGCGATTACGACCGCCAGCTCGGCTGGGCCAGCGACACCTGGCGCGCCGGGGATGATCGCTTCACCTTTTCTCTCCTCACGCCGTTCTCCCGCGTCCCCGATCCCGCGAAACTTACCGCAGCCGACGCCCGCCTCCATCTCGCCCCGCTCGTCTCCGGTTTCATCGAGTACGACAACCGCCAGGGGAAAACCCCCGCCGAGCTCATCTTCGGCCTCGGCGAACCCGATCGCGGTCTGCATCCGCTTTCCGACGACGCCAGCCCGCTCGCCGGCTTTGCCTGCGGCACCGAGTACGCCTACGCCACCAAACCCGGCCGCGGCATCGAGCTCCGCCAGGGCTTCGACGTCTTCTCTCCCAAGTTCCGCGACTACCGCGGTCTCCTCGTCATCGGCGGAGAAACCGCCCTCGTTTTCACCGTCCCCGCCGGACAGAAAAAACGCTTCCCCCTCGTTCTCGCCTTCTACAACGCCGGCCAGATCACCACCGGCCTTCCCGCCAGCTACGCCTACACCCGGCACTTCTCCGGCCTGCCCGACGTACTCGCTCACGGCCTGAAAAATCACGCCCGCTACGCGAAAATCGCCCGCGACCGCGACGCCGAACTCACCCGCAGCCGCCTCAACGTCGACCAGCAGTTCCTCCTCGCGCAGTCCACCCACAGCTACTTCGGCAACACCCAGCTTCTCTGGCATCGCGGCAAACCCCTCTGGGTCGTCAACGAGGGCGAATACCGCATGATGAACACCTTCGACCTCACCGTGGATCACGTGTTCTTCGAACTCGAATGGCTCCCTTGGGCCGTCCGCGACACCCTCGATCTTTTCGTCCGCCGCTACGGCTACACCGACCGTATCCGCACCGCGGATCGCCTCGCCCCCGGTGGTCTCGCCTTCACCCACGACATGGGCGTGATGAACCACTTCACCCCGCCCGGCCGCTCCAGCTACGAGTGCGACGACGTCGAAGGCTGCTTCAGCCACATGACGATGGAGCAACTCCTCAACTGGATTCTCACCGCTGTCACCTACGCCGAAAAAACCGGCGACCGCCCCTGGCTGGTCCGCAAAAAAAAGATCCTCCTCGCTTGCGCCGAAAGCCTCCGCCGTCGCGATCACCCCGATCCGAAAAAACGCGACGGCATCCTCAAGCACGACTCCTCCCGCACGGGCACCCACGGCTGGGAAATCACCACTTACGACAGCCTCGACGTCTCCCTCGGCCAGGCCCGCAACAACCTCTACCTCGCCGTCAAAACCCTCGGCGCCTGGGTCCTCCTCGAAAACGCCTTCGCCCGCCTCGGCCTCAAAAAAGAGTCCACCTCTGCCCGCGCCACGTCCGACCTGCTCGCCCGCTCGATCACTCAAAAATTCGACCCCGCCACCGGCTTCTTCCCCGCCGTTTTCGAAAAAGGAAACCAGTCCCGCATTATCCCGCTTATCGAGGGCCTCGTTTACCCGCTGTATCTGGGTTACCGCGACGCTATCGATCCCGCCGGCCGCTTCGCCCCGCTCTTCGACCAATTTCGCCAGCACCTAGCTCAAGTCTTCAAACGAGGCATCTGCCTCGATGAAACTTCCGGCGGCTGGAAAATGAGCAGCACCAGCCGCAACACCTGGTTCAGCAAGATCGCCATCTCCCAGCACGTCATCCGCCAGCTCTTCCCCGAGACGCTCTCGCCCGAAGCCCTCGCCGCCGACCGCGTCCACGCCGACTGGCAGCGCCGCCCCGGCTGCGGCGCCTTCGCCATGTGCGACCAGATCCTCAGCGACACCGGCGTTGTCTGCGGCTCCCGCTACTACCCCCGCGGCGTCACCGCCTGGCTCTGGCTCCTCGAAAAATAGTTCTCCCCGATCTCGCGCCCAAGAAGCGCCGCCGTTCCCACCCGCTTCCGCTTTCGCATTCCCTCAAATACCACTCCCCGAACAGAACCTCTCGGGCTCCGAGATTCCTCGCTAGCTCCCCGCGCGCTCCAGATTTCGCCTCCTTCCGAAATCCTGTTCATCCTCTTAATCCTGTCCAAAATTTCCGCCTCCGTTTCCTTTTCTGTTACGCCTTAGTCACGCCCCATGACCCCAGCCCCAGCATCCTCCGGCAAACTCTCCGTCACCGAAAAAGTCGGCTACAGCGCCGCCGACGCCGCCGCGAACTTCGTCTTCATGACGATGATTCTCTTCCAGCTGAATTTCTACACCGACGTCTTCGGCCTCAGCGCCAGCGCCGCCGCCGCCATTCTGCTCTGGCCGCGCCTGTGGGACGCCCTCTTCGATCCGATCATGGGCGTCCTCGCCGACCGCACCAACACCCGCTGGGGAAAATTCCGCCCTTGGATCTTGTGGACCTCCGTACCGTGGGCCGTGTGTATGGTTCTCGCGTATACGACGCCCGAAGGCTGGAGCACCGCCGCGATGGTCGCCTACGCCGGCATCACGAACACCATCCTGATGACGCTCTACTCGATGAACAACATGCCGTACTCCGCCCTCGGCGGCGTCATGACGGCCGACCTCAACGAACGCACTAAACTCAATTCCTACCGCTTCGTCGCCGTGAACATCGCCCAGTTCATCGTTGGCGGCCTCACCCTCCCGCTCGTCCACCGCTTCTCCGAAGGCGCCACCCGCCAGCACGGCTGGCAGGTCACGATGACGATCTGGGCCGTCCTCTGTTTCGTCCTCTTCCTCGTCACCTTCTTCACGACCAAGGAGCGCGTTGAAACTTCGCCCATACAAAGCAACGCACTTCCAGCTCCCGAAACTCCTCAAAAATCCAAGTTTTTCCCTGCTTGCTTGTTAATGGGCTGCGCCACGGGAGTAGTTCTGATCTACACTCATGATCTCATACACTGGGAGCTTCTTAAAAGAATCGTTGTGGGCGCCCTGGCAGGAGCATTTCTCACGACACTTTGGTCGATTCTTCCTTTCTCGGTAAGACAGGACTTTCGAGATCTTAAGAAAAACGCTCCGTGGATCGCCCTCGTCGCCTTCACCGTTTTCAACTTCGCCATGTTGGCCTTCCGCGGCGGCGCTCACTATAATTACTACCATCACTTCGCCGACAAAGCCGCCATGTTCGACTTCGTCGAAAAACTCGGCCTTACCACGCCCTCGCTCGAAAAAGCCGACACCATCCTCGACTACTGGCTCGGCTACATCGTCCACGGCACACGCGAAACCGCCGCCACCTCCAACGTCGCCGATGTCTTCAACAGCATCGTCAACATGACCGGCACTGCCGTCACCATCCTCGTCATCATCCTCTCCGCCGGCTTCTCGAAACGCTTCGGCAAAAAAGCCGTCATCGGCTGGGGCTTCGCCCTCTCCGCACTCAACGCCTTCGCCATGTACCTCCTCGCGCCGACCGACACCCTCGGCATGTGGTTCCTCGCCGTCACCGGCTCGATCGTCTACGCGCCGACCATCGCCGTCGCCTGGGCCATGTACGCCGACGCCGCCGACTACTCCGAATGGCAGACCGGCCGCCGCTTCACCGGCATCGTTTTTGCCACTATTGGCTTCTCGCTCAAAGCCGGCCTCGCACTCGGCTCCGCCGCTTTCCTCTGGCTCATGGCCGGTATCTGGGAGTACGATACCAAATTGGCATCCGCCACCAACGCCCTCGCCGGCTACCGCGCCACCAGCAGCATCATCGTCGGCCTCCTCTTCATCGGCGGCGCGATCTCCATCGCCGCCTGCAAACTCAACAAAGCCCGCACCCTCCAGATGGCCGACGAACTCGCCGCCCGCCGCGCGAAAGCCGCCGCCTGATTTCCTTCGTAGGGCTCGCGCTTGCGCGATGCCACTCACCACCGCCCGCGTTCCTGCTTCTTTTCCTCCGCACCCGTAGTCCACCACGGCGCCACGCATCGCCATAGGTCCTATAAGTCCCATAAGACCTATAGGACCTATTTCTTTCCGCCGCCCACCGCTGTCCTCTTGTCACCTGGCCCTTGATCCTTGGCCCTGCGTCCTCACCCGCCATGCCCCGCCTCTTCGCCCTCGCCGTCATTTTCGCCTCGCTCGCACTCTCCTCCGCCCGCTCCGACGACGGCTACCGCCTCTGGCTCCGCTACGACCGCATCGAAAACGAAACCTACCGCACTCAAGCCGCGCCCGCCCTCGGTCGCATCGTCCTCGCCACGCCCTCCGGCGCGGAGTCCCCAACCGTCGCTGCCGCCCGCGACGAACTCACCACCGCCCTCGGCAACCTCCTCGGCGCAACTCCCGTCATCACCCTCGAAAAACTTCCTGCCGCTTCATCTGCCGTAGCCCGCTCCTCCGACGCCTTCTCCGTCTCCTCGCCTTCCTCTTTCACTCCTCACTCTTCACCTCTCACCATTTCCGCATCCTCCGACCTCGGCATCCTCTACGGCACCTTCGCCCTCCTCCGCCACCTCCAGACCGGCCAGCCGCTCGAAAACCTTTCCCTCACCTCGTATCCAAAAATCCAGCACCGCCTCCTCAACCATTGGGACGACCTCAACGGCCACGTCGAACGCGGCTACGCCGGCTCCTCTCTCTGGGAATGGTTCTACCTCCCCGAGATCCGCAACCCGCGCTACCACGACTACGCCCGCGCCTGCGCCTCCCTCGGCCTCAACGGCACCGTCCTCACCAACGTCAACGCCAACGCCCAGATCCTCACCGCGCCCTACCTCGCCAAAGTCGCCGCGCTCGCCGGTGAATTCCGCCCCTACGGCATCCGCGTCTACCTCACCGCCCGCTTCAGCGCCCCCATCGAAATCGGCGGCTTGAAAACCGCCGACCCGCTCGACCCCGCCGTCGCCGCCTGGTGGAAAACCAAAGTCGCCGAGATCTACCGCGCCATCCCCGACTTCGGCGGCTTCCTCGTCAAAGCCAACTCCGAGGGCCAGCCCGGACCGCAGGACTACAAACGCACCCACGCCGACGGCGCCAACCTCCTCGCCGACGCCGTCGCTCCCCACGGCGGCATCATCATGTGGCGCGCCTTCGTGTATTCGCCCGACAACAACGACGACCGCGTCAAACAGGCCGTCACCGAATTCGCTCCGCTCGACGGCAAATTCCGCGACAACGTCATCGTCCAGATCAAGAACGGCCCACTCGACTTCATGCCGCGCGAGCCCTTCTCCCCGCTCTTCGGCGCCATGCCCAAGACCCGACTCGCCGCAGAACTCCAGATCACCCAGGAATACCTCGGCCAGTCCACCCAGCTGGCCTTCCTCGCCCCGATGTGGCGCGAATTCCTCGACGCCGACACTTTCGCCAACGGCCCCGGCACCACCATCGCCTCCCTCATAGACGGCTCGACGAAACGCCAGCAACCCAGCGTCATCGCCGGCGTCGCCAACACCGGCACCGACCGCAACTGGACCGGCCATCTCCTCGCACAAGCCAACTGGTACGCCTTCGGTCGTCTCACTTGGGATCACTCGCTCACCTCCGAACAGATCGCCGATGAATGGACCAAGATGACTTTCGGCCACGACGCCTCCGTCGTCTCCACGATCACCAAGCTCCTCCTCGGCTCCCGCGAAACCGTCGTCAACTACTCCATGCCCCTCGGCCTCACCCACATCATGGCCGAAGGTCACCACTACGGCCCCGGCCCCTGGGTCGACAAACTCGGCCGCGCCGACTGGACCTCCGTTTACTATCACCGCGCCGCCGCAACTGGCCTCGGCTTCAACCGCACCGCCACAGGCTCCAACGCCCTCGCCCAATATTCTCCCGCCATCGCGCAACGCTACGGCTCTCTCACCGACTGCCCCGAAAATCTCCTCCTCTGGTTCCACCACGTCGCTTGGGACCACCGCCTCCGCTCCGGTCGCACACTCTGGGACGAACTCTGCCTGCGCTATCAACAAGGCGTCGACGAAGTCCGCGCCATGCGCCGCGACTGGGATTCGCTCAAAGGCCGCATCGACGACGAACGCTTCACCCACATCCAGCAACGCCTCACCCGCCAGGAACTCGACGCCATCGAATGGCGCGACGCCTGCCTCCTCTACTTCCAGACTTTCTCCAAACGCCCCTTCCCCGCCGGGATCGAACCTCCCGCGCACCCACTTTCCCACTACATCTCGCAAAAACGCCGCCACATGCCCGGCGACCCCAGCGGGAAATAATTCTCCTCCGTTTCAGCCCTTCCGCTTTTCCGCGCCTCAGCGATCCCTCCGAATCCTGTCCCTCCTGTTAATCCTGTCCAAAACGCCGCCTCTTCTCCGCGCCCTCCGCGTCTCCGCGGTAAAACAATTTCCCCATGCCTTCCCCTCGCCCAAACCCGCTCTCCCGCTTTCTCCGTCCCTCCGCCCTCCTCCTTTCCCTCTTCACCCTTCACTCTTCCCTCCTCTCCGCTCCCGCTCCGGTGACCTTCAACTCCTTCACCTACACCGGCCGCGACACCGTCTTTGAAACGCCACTTCCCCCCGGTCATTTCCGCAATCCCATCCTCGCCGGCTACTACCCCGACCCCTCGATCTGCCGCGTCCCCGGAAAAACGCCCGACGCCCCCGCCGACTACTACCTCATCAATTCCACCTTCTCCCACTTTCCCGGCATCCCGATTTTCCACAGCCGCGACCTCGTCAACTGGACCCAGCTCGGCCACGTCATCGACCGCCCCGACCAGCTCAACTACGACGGCCTCGGCATCACGCGCGGCCTATTCGCCCCCGCCATCGAATACCACAACGGCACCTTCTACGTCGTCTGCACGTTGATCGGCCGCGGCGGCAACTTCCTCGTCACCGCCACCGATCCCGCCGGCCCCTGGAGCGATCCGATCTGGCTCGGTTTCGACGGCATCGATCCCTCGCTCTTCTTCGACGACGACGGCCGCGGCTGGCTCGTCAACAACGGCAATCCGCCCGACAACAAACCCCTCTACGACGGCCACCGCGCCATCTGGATTCAAGAGTTCGACGTCGCCTCGAAAAAACTCATCGGCCCCCGCTCCATCATCGTGAACGGTGGCGTCGATCTCTCCCAAAAACCCGTCTGGATCGAAGGTCCCCACCTCTACAAACGCGACGGCTGGTACTACCTCTGTTGTGCCGAAGGCGGCACCAGCACCGATCACTCCCAAGTCATCCTCCGCTCCAAATCCCCCACCGGCCCCTTCGTCCCCTGGGATAAAAATCCCATCCTCACCCAGCGCGATCTCGACGGCTCCGCTCCCGGCGCTGTCACCTGCACCGGCCACGCCGACCTCGTGATCGGCCCCGACGGCCACTGGTGGTCCGTCTTCCTCGCCTGCCGTCCCTACGCACCGGATACTTGGGCCACCGGCCGTGAGACCTTCCTCCTCCCCGTCAAATGGACCGACGACGGCTGGCCCCAAATCCTCCCGCCCGGCGAACGCGTCCCCCTCATCGCCGCCGCTCCAAAACTCTCCGTCTCTCAACCCTCGACTCTCAGCTCTCAACCCGCCGCCACTCCCCTCACCGGCAACTTCACCTGGACCGACGACTTCAACCAACCCGTTCTCTCGCCTCTCTGGATCATGATCCGCGCCCCGCGCGAAACCTGGCTCACCCTCGACCCATCCGCCGGTCACCTCGCCCTCACACCTCGCGCCGAACTCCTCTCCGGCACCCACAACCCCTCTTTCCTCGGCCGCCGCCTCCAACACTCGAAGTTTCAAACCTCCACCAAGCTCGCCATCCCCGCCTCGTCCAACACCTCCGCCGGTCTGGCCGTCATCCAAAACGAAACCCACCACTACTTCAGCGGCGTTCGTCGCACCGCCGACGGACTCACTGCCTTCGTCGAACTCCAAAACGGCGCAAAACCCGAAACGCTCGTCACACTCCCGCTTCCCGCCAACGCCACCTCCATCGAGCTCCGCCTCACCGGCGACGCCAAAGTCCTCTCCTTCGACTACGCGCTCACCCCGGGCGATTGGAAACCGCTCCTCTCCCAAGCCGACGCCTACCCCATCAGCGTCCAGGCCGCCGGCGGTGGCATCCACTTCACCGGCGCCCTCATCGGCCTCTACGCGCGATGCCTTCCGAGATAGAGCGCGTCATCCCTAACGCTCGCCCCCCTGAAGGGACGACCTCCGTGTCGTCCGCCCTGTCATTCTCCGACGCACCACCGTCCGCTTTCTCTCTCTACCTCAGAACCCCACGCTCACGCCGCCATCCACCGGTAGTGTCACTCCGGTGACAAACCGCGACGCCGGCGACGTCAGATAAACCGCCGCCCACCCGATATCCTCCGGCTGCCCCAGCCGCGCCATCGGCGTGCGCCCGAGGATCTTCCCCTTGCGCGCCGGATCGCCATCGAGCGCCTTCCTCGACATCTCCGTCTCGATCCACCCCGGCGCGATCGCGTTTACACGAATCCCGTGCGGCGAAAACTCCGTCGAGTACCCCTTCACCATCCCCACCATCGCCGACTTCGCCGCCGTGTAAGCGATCACCAGCGGAATCCCAAACAGCGACGCCATCGACGCCGTGAATAAAATCGTCCCGTGCTTCCGCTCGATCATCCCCGGCACCACCGCCCGCGTCAGCGCATGAGCCCCCACGATATGCGTGTTCAGCACCTTCTGAAATTCCTCCGCCGATGTCTCCACCGCCGGCTTCTTCAAATGAATCCCCGCGTTGTTCACGAGCGATGTCACCGGCCCCACCTCACGCGTCACCCGCTCGATCAGCGCCCCTGCCCCATCGAGCTGCGTCACATCATGCACCGCAAACGACGCGCCCGCTCCCAGCTCCTTCACCGCCGCCGCGAGTTCAGCCTCCCGCCGCCCCACCAGCACCACCCGCGCTCCCGCCGCTGTCATGCTCCGTGCCATCGCGAGTCCGATCCCGGTGCCACCACCTGTGATCAGGACAACTTCGCCGCTAAGTGAAAAAACAGTTGGGAATGAGGACATGATTAAAAATTGGATGCAGACCGTGCGCGCTCAGCGACGCTGAAGACTCCACTCGAAACAAGACCCGTCTCCACGGTCCGGCGCCGGCCCCGGATGATCCGCCGAGATCCCGCCGCTCTCCGGAGCGATCCGCAAATGCCGGTGCGTCACGAGCGACATCAAAATCAGATCGCCGTAAACCGTCTCCGTCCACTGGAAGCTCGTCGCCGCAGACACCTCTCCACGCACCAGCTCCACGCGCTCACCGGCCACACCGACCAGCCGCCCGTCTTCCACGCGCAGCGCCACCCGCCCCAACCCCGCATCGATCACCGTGAACCGCGCCGCCTTGTCCGCAGGCACCGACGCGAACGCGCCGTCCTTCACACCCAGCGCCAACCCACGGCCCCGCGCCGTCAGCGTAATCGCTTCGCCCACCGGAATCGCCCGCATCAACCCGCGCGGATTCGGCTCATCCACCGCAAACGAATCGAAGTCCGCCGCTCCACCCGCCTGGCTCGCCTCGTTGAACGCAAAAAGCGAATACCGCACACCCTGAAACGTCTTCAGTTGAAACACCATCGTGAACTCCCTGCCGATCTCCGCGAATCTCCCCCCATCCGCACTCCACGCAAACCGCGCCTTCTCCGTCAGGAAATCGCAGCTCACCCGCAGCCACACCCGCTTCATGCCTTCTCCCAACGCCACGCGCTGCGTCTCTCCCGTCGTCTGATCAAACTGCGCGACCTCTAATCCGCCACCCGCCTTCGCCCGCACGCCGATCCACGCATACGGCAGATTCAACAACGCGAGTCCCGCTACATCGCCCGCCTTCAACCCGCCCACATCCAGAACCGCTGTCGCCACCGACCTCGGCCCCATCGCCCGCTGCGTCAGTGAATTCCTCGCCCTCCAGAAATTATCCGCCGCCTGCGTCTCCAACCGCAAAAAACCCGGCCGCGCTTTCAACGACCACCGCGCATCGTCCGGCACATGATTCCACTGCCAGACATTCGCCAACTCCGGCCCGCTAAAGTCATCATTCCGCCGATACGGGGCCGACGGCTTCTCCTCGTTCCCCGCGTCCGCACTCCCCGTCTTAGGCTTCACCCACGTCCGCGGCGTCCGCTTCAAATTTCCCTCCAGACCAAAATACGGCCAGCTGTCCTTCCATGTGATCGGCGACAGCGCCGTGAGCCGGCCGAGCGAATTAAAATCCATCATCGAAAACCCCCACCACTCGCCCGCCTGCGTCTGCACCAACCCGCCTTGATGCAGCGACATCCGCCCGCCATCGCGCGTGTTCCCCGGCACCACGTCGAACGGCGGCCCTTTCTGTCCGCGTAACCGGTTTCCCTCAGCCAGACCGAAATCCTCATCCATCGAGATCGCCGGATTCACCTCGTACGGCCCCGTGATTTTATCCGCCCGCGCGCACGGCATCTTCATCCGCCCTTCGAACCACGCGCTCGTGATGTAGTAACGTCCATCGATCTTATAAAGATGCACGCCCTCGCCCATCCCCGCCGACTTTTCGATGATTACTCGCTGCGTCCCCGGCACGATGTCGTCCAGCGCTTCATTCAACTCCGCGAAGTGAATCCCCTGATACCCCCAGATCGCGTACGCCTTCCCGTCATCGTCGAAATACACCGACAGATCGTGCAGCGAACACTTCATCGCCGTCCGCGTCCACGGCCCCGCCGGATTCGTCGCGGTGAAATGCTGCGTCGTCTGCCCGTTCACGTTCGTAAAAATATGAAACACCCCGCCGTGATGCCGGAAACTCGGCGCCCAGATTCCCTGCCCGTAAATTTCTTTTCCATCCTCCAGCCGAAACCCCGGCCCCAGATTGAGCTTGTTGAAAACGTACCCGAGCAGCCGCCAGTTCACCAAATCCTTCGAGTGCAAAACCGGCAGCCCCGGCATCGCGTGCATCGTCGTCCCCGTCAGATAATAATCCTCGCCCACTCGGATCAGATCCGGATCTGAAAACTCCTCATAAAAGAGCGGATTGGTAAACGTCCCATTCCCATTATCCGCCGTCCACGTGGCCGCGCCGGCTGAACCCACCCACAAAAGCCACGAGAGCGCCGCTACACACATCATCCTGAATCCAGCAGAGCTACAACCGCACGCCAGCCATCGCATCACCCAGACGCCTCCGTGCTCTCCATCTGACCTCTGTGTCCTCTGTGTAATCTCCGACGCAGCCTCAGAATTCAGATTCATCGCGATCAATAAACTCAACCCTTCCGAATCTCCAGCGCCTGAATCCCCGCCTTCAGATAACCCAGCGCGAACGCCATGCCCGCGTGCCACGGCGCCGCGCAGCTCATCTGCGGCGCATGATCCGGGATGATCACACCTTCGAATTGGTTCTTCTTCAAAATCGCCAGCACGCGCAGCACGTCGATCTCACCATCGTCGATAAACGTCTCTTTATAGTGCGGCACCTTGTCGCGCACGTTGCGCAAATGGATGTAACCGAGCCGCCGCTGACGGCTGTACTGATCGACGACGTCGTAAATGTCGCCCTCCGTCATCTCCGCCAGTGAGCCCACGCAAAACTCCAGCGCGTTCGCCGGACTCGGATTCAGATCGATCGCCTTCTGATAAAGCTGCGGCTGATAAACCAGTCTCGGCTGCCCGCGCACAAACGGCATCGGCGGATCATCCGGATGCAGCGCCATCTTCACTCCCGCCTTTTCCGCCACCGGCAAAACCTCATCCAGAAAACGCCGGTAACGATCCCACAACTGCTCATGCGTCGCCGCCGGGATTGTCCCCGTATCCCGCGTCGGTGCCGTCGGATCGACCACCATGTTCCACACGAGTCCATTGGGCATCGGCAGATCGTACGGCCCTTCCATGCCGACCGCCGGCGCATCGCCGCGCGCATATTTTCCTTTCGTCCGTCCCGCCACGCCTGCGATGGAAAAATTATAGCCCATGACCGGAATCCCCGCCTCGCCCACGCGACGCACGATCGTCTTCACGTTTTCGATGTGCTGCGCGCGCTTCGGCCCATCGATCAAAATATCGCCCCAATGCGCCGGATCGAAATTCTCAATCGCCTCCAGCGTCAGCCCCGCCGCCTCCACATCACGTCGCACCGCGACGAGTTCTTCCACCGTCCAGAGTTTCTCCGGATCGCCCGCCAGTCCCCAGCCCCAGTCCGTCCCCGTCGGTTGATCATCAGGGCCCACATGCGCGCCTCCCCGAAAATAATCCACCAGGTGAGCGACGATGTGCGTCGCACCCGCCTGCTTCGCGAACGCGAAATTTTCCGCCGTGAGCATGTGCCGGTAAAGACCGAGTCCGAGTTTCATAAGATAAAAATGTGTGCGTGAACTGTCACCTAAGCGCGACTACATCGCAGCCGGCAACTGGTAAGTAAATCTACCAGCCCCGCGCGAGCGTGCTTCGCTGTAACACGCTGCTTCGTCAGCGCCGAAATAACAGCCGCGCACCTAAGATTTGCTCTCCGTGACCGCCTTCGCTTTCGGCTTCGCACTCGGATCGCCTGTGGGAGGCGGCGCGACATCCACCTTCGCTGGCGGCCCGAGCAATTCCGTCAGCATCGGCTTCAGGTTCTTCGCCCAGACCTCATAGCCCTTCAGCGACAGGTGCAGCTTGTCCACCGCGACACCCTCAAAAAGCTTTCCCTGCGCGTCCGCGAGTTGGTCGTTGATGTTAAGAAACCGCACCGCTTTCCCATCCGCCAGTTTCGCGATCTGCTCATTCACTTCATTGATCGCGGCGTTCGCTCTCTCGCCATCGTTGCGCGGAAAAATCCCCATCAGCACGATCGTCGCTTCCGGTGCCTTCGCTTGGCACACCTCCAGAATCGTCGCGATTCCCGTCACCACGTCGGCAACCGCACCCGGCTTCGGCGTCTTCCCGAGGTCGTTCGTCCCCGCCAGCAACACGATGACCTTGGGGTTAACGCCATCGAGTTCTCCCTGCGTGATCCGCCAGAGGATGTTCTTCGTCGTGTCGCCGCCCCAGCCAAAATTTCCCGCATTCCACCCGTGGAAATTCTTTTTCCAGTGCACCAGAAAGTCGGGATAATCCGTCCCGCCCCAACGCCGCGTGATCGAATCCCCGAGGAAATAAACATCGATCCGCCCCGCCCGCGCCTTCTGCACCAGCTGCTCGTGCGCCAGCATCGAATTTGCATCACCCCTCGGCCGCGCAAGCTCCGCCGCTCGTCCGTTCACCGTGCCCACCTGCCGGCTTTCCCGCGGCCCTAGATAACTCGGCCGCACTCCGCCCGCGTCGATCACCACGCGCTCGATCACCACCCCAGGCGTCACGCACCAGATCTTCAATACATGCGCCCCCGCCCGCTCCACCCGATGCGTCGTCAACACCCGCCGCACGCTCTCCGCCACCGCCTTCTCCCACGTCGCATCGCTCGTCCACGTCCCGAGCTTCACCACCTGCGGTGCCGCATCGTCAAACGACACCGCCACACTCAGCGGCTGCCCCGGCAGAAAATCCAGCGACGGCGCGCAATGCAGCTCCACCTTCACGTCACCCGTCGAAAACAAATGCACGTCATACTCCAGCCGCGCCGAATCTCCGCCCGGCACGACCGCCTTCGCCGTCACCGGAAACGCCCTCACGCCCCCGGCCATTCGCCCAAATCCTTCCAGCGTTTTCCACTCAACCCCACCGCCACTCACCGCGCGCGAAAAATTCAGCGCCTCCATCGCCACCTGCCGGTCCGTCTCCACAAAACCCTTCACGCCTGTTGCGTTCCGCTTCACCACCGGCACATCGACGCGCAGCGTCTGCCCGTCCGCGCTCTTTACCAGCACGCGCGCCACCCGCTCGCCCGCCGGCACCTCACTCCAGTTCGCTCCGACTTCGACGCGCACATCCGGCCCGAGTTCACCGCTCGCCGGCATCACCCGCAGCCACGGTTCACTCGTCTCCACCGTGAACGCCACCCGCCCCGCTCCCCGGTTAAAAATTTCCACCCACCGCGTCTGCCCCGGCTTGAACGCATTTAACTCCGGCAGCTTCGCCACCGCGCTCACCGGATAATTCCCCGGCCTCGCCGCCACATCGCCTTCGACCGCGATCGCCAGCCGCCCCGCCTCGCCGACCTGCACTTCCGTCACCGCCGGCATGATACTCGCGCTCGGCTGCTGCCAGATCGTGTAACCGATATGGATCTGATCCATCATCCGCCGCCACTTCCCATCGAGCATCGCGTCCCACCGCCGCGTGAACGCCGCATCCTTCGCGAACAACGTCCGCACCCATTCGCCTTCCGCCTTCGCCGATGCCCGCCCTTGCGACGCGTGCAACCGGTTCCTCCCCGCCGCCACCAGCATCTCGTTCAAATTCGCGCACGCCTCCACCGGATGCAGCACCAGCTGCAAAAACGCCGCCCGCGCCTCCTCCGGCAATGCCGCATCCACTTTCCGGGCACGCTCCGCCAGGTCCGTCCACTCCGCCAGCACGCGCTCAGCCTCGCGTTCATTCACCAGCGAAAACGTCTCGGGCGACAACAGCTCCGGCGTCCGCCGCCGGTTCAGCTTCGTGTACCCGTTGATGAGCGCCGCGATTTCCCCCGCGTGCTTTTCGCCAAACTCCCGCGCCGCCCACGTCCGCGAATACTCACCGAGCTTTTCATAAGGCCACCGCGCCGGATTCCACGCGTACGTCAGGAAAAACTCTATAGGGAACTCCATCGGCTTCAGATCGCCGACATTCACGATCCAAATCCGCGTCGCCTCATGCTGCCACGCGAGATGCATCTGCTCCCACACCTTCGAGATCGGCGTCACGTTCAGCCATTTGTAGTTCCTCGGCCCGCCCACGTAGTCGAAGTGATAATAAACCCCCGCGCCGCCCGGCCGCTTCCGCTCTGCCTCCGTCGGCAGACGCCGGAGATTGCCCCAGTTGTCGTCGCACCAAAGCAGCGTCACATCATCCGGCACGCGCATCCCGCGCTCATAGTATTCCTGCACTTCTTTATAGAGAGCCCACAGCTGCGGCACGCGCGTCACGTCCGCATTCACTTCCTTCGCCAGAATTGCGCGCTGATCCGCCACGATCTTTTCCAGCAGCGCCACATTCGCCGCTTCCGACATCGGCTCATCGCCGTCGCCGCGCATCCCGAGCGTCACCATGCTTTCGAACGCCCGATTTCTCCGCACTCCGTCGCTCCAGAATTCCTTCAACCCGTCCTCATTCTTCGCGTAGTCCCACGGACCTTTCCCGTGCTTCGCCCACTCCTGCTGCGAGCGCACCATCGGCTCGTGATGCGACGTCCCCATCACGATCCCGTACTCATCCGCCAGCCGCGCATTCTCCGGATCGTCCTCGTTGAACGCATTATTCCACATCGCCGGCCACAGATAATTCGCCCGCAATCGCAGCATCAGCTCGAACACCTTCCCATAAAACTGGCTGTTCAATCCGCCAAATTTCTCCGCCGCCCATCCCGTCAGAGCTGGCGCTTCATCATTCAAAAAAATTCCGCGGTACTTCACGACCGGCTCGCCCGACGTGAACCGCCCCGCCTTCACAAAAATCTCCGCCCGCTTCGCCACCGACACATCCGCCCACCAGTACCACGGCGACACGCCGATCTGCTGCGACACTTCGTACACGCCATAAATCGTCCCGCGCTTGTCACTGCCCGCGATCACCAGCGCCCGCTTCACGCCCGGCAGCGGCGCCTCGACTGTCTCGATCACAAACGTCTCCCACTTCCCGCGAATCTCCTCCGCCTTCAATTTCCCCCGCGCCACCAGATCATCAATCAGCGCGCTCCGCCCCAGAGTCCCCACAATCACGACAACACTTTCCTCTTCACCCGACTTCACGTTCTCCGCGCCCGCAAAAAATCCCGGCTTCACGCCGCTCACGCGCTCCACATCCGCCTGCAAATCCCGCGCCGCCCGCAGCACACCCGCCCAGTCATTCACCGACACATGGATCGCTGCCGCGCGCCCTTTCTCTACCAACGCCACCGCTCCGCTCTCCGCCGTCTCCGCGACGATCGGCTCCATCAACAGCGAGCGTGGCGTCTGCGCCGCCACCGGCCACGCGGCGACAGTGAACAAAAACCAAAAGCTCAGGCGGCGCAGGTGTATCATCGGTGTCATATTATTTTCTAGCAGCAGTGATCGTTGTCGTTCCCGTCGTGAGCCCATCGGCTTTCGCCGTGACTTTGATTTCTCCCGTCGCACCTGGCTTCGCTCGCACAATCACGAGACACAACCCGCTGAACGCCTTCCGCGTCGGCACCTGAAACGGCTCGAAGCTCCGCGGATCGCCATTATCCGACGCCACAAATTCCCCCGCGCCTTCCACCGTGAATCGCAGCGACTGCTCCGCCCGCGGCACCGTCAGCCCGTCTTTGTCCGTCACGCGCACCGTCACAAACGCCAGGTCTTTCCCATCCCCGCGAATCGCCGCGCGATCCACCGTCAGCTCCAGCTTCGCCGCTTCGCCCGCCGTGCGCACCTCATCGCGCGCCCACTCTTTTCCATTCTTGTAGGCAACAACCTCTAGCTTGCCCGGCTCATAAACAACCTCGTCCCAACGCAGCCGGTACTCGTACGCGCCCTTCTTCTTCCGCCCCTGCGAACGCCCGTTGAGAAAAACCTCCGCCTCATCGCCCGACGTGAACACATGCACCGGTGTCACCTCGCCCACGCGCTCCGGCCAGGTCCAGTGCGGCAGCAGATGCGCCATCGGCAGCTCCGGCCGCCAGCGCGACTGATAGAGATAAAACCGGTCCTTCTTAAATCCCGCCATGTCGATGATGCCGCAGTACGAGCCGCGCGCCGCATAGTACGGCGTCGGCTCGCCGAGATGATCCCAGCCCGTCCACACAAACTCGCCCGCCACGTACGGATGCTTGTCCTGCGTCGCGAACACCTTGTCCGCCGTCGATCCGAAATCCACCGCGTGCAACTCGTACGAAGTCACCACGTGCTGCTTCGAATCGCCTCCACGCCCGTCGCGCACCGGCGCGCTCACCATCGGTGAAACCGGAAACAGATAAACCCCACGCGTGCTAAACGCCGACGCCGACTCGCTGCTGATAATCACCTTGCCCGGAAACTTCGCTCGAAAGTTCGGATACTGCGGCGGCGTGCGAATCCGATCCGTCCCCTCGAACTCCGGCTCCTGCCGGATGCCTTCGCCCTGATAGTTCAGATTGATCACGCCCACCACGGCCGGCAGCGGCATGTCCGCCTTCGCCCAATTCATCGCCGTCGTCGTCGGCCGCGTCGGATCTTCCTCACGCACGATGTCGTGCAACTTTTTCGCCACCGCCGCGCCCGCCGCATCCGTGTACTGCTCGCCGACTTCGTTCCCGATGCTCCACAACACCACCGACGGATGATTCCGGTCGCGTCGCACCAGCGCCCGCATGTCCTGCTCGCTCCAGTCGGGAAAGATCAGATGAAAATCCAGCGGCGTCTTTTTCCGCTCCCAACAGTCAAACGACTCGTCGATCACCAGAAACCCCA
Source organism: Nibricoccus aquaticus (assembly GCF_002310495.1). GTDB lineage: Bacteria > Verrucomicrobiota > Verrucomicrobiia > Opitutales > Opitutaceae > Nibricoccus > Nibricoccus aquaticus. The sequence continues at coordinate 1,855,823 of NZ_CP023344.1, forward strand.
TCCGATCCGTCAGCTCCAGCAACTCCGGCGCGGGTGGATTGTGGCTGATGCGAATCGCATTACACCCGAGCTCGCGAAGCATCTCCAGCTGCCGCTCCGCCGCCCGCAGATTAAACGCCGCCCCCAGCGCCCCGAGATCGTGATGCTGATTCACACCTTGCAGCCGGATGCGCTCGCCATTCACCAACACGCCGCGCTCTGCATCCCACTGCACATCGCGAATCCCAAACCGCGTCTCATAAACATCCACGAGTTCCTCGCCGCGCATCACGCGCGTCACCGCCACATACCGATGCGGCGTCTGCGTCGGCGGGGGCCCCCAAAGACGCGGCGTGCCAATCTCCACCGATCCACTCGCCACGTTCTCTTCGCCCGGCGCGAGCGACAGACTCGTCACAGGTAACTCCACCACCGCTTTCGCTTCCCGCGTCCCATCCGCCGCGAGCGCGTGAATCGCCGTCGCCACCTCCACGACCGTCTTCTCCTGCGAACCATTCACCACTGTCACCGCCACATCCACCATCGCCGCGTCCGCTGAAACTTCCCGCGCCTTCACAAACGTCCCCCACTGCGCCACGCGCACTGTCTGCGTCTTCGTCAGCCACACGTTCCGATAAATACCCCCACCCGGATACCAGCGCGACGAACTCGGCGGATTATCCAGCCGGATCGCGAGCTGGTTCTCGCCTCCAAAATTCACATACGGCGTCAGATCGACCTGCCACGACGAGTACCCAAACGGCCACCCGCCCACCAGCCGCCCGTTGAGCCACACCGTCGCATACGCCATCGCCCCATCCACCTCCAACCGGATCAACTTCCCCGCATCGCCCGCCGGTATTTCCAGCTTCTTCCGGTACCAGCCAATGCCCCAACTCGGCAGACGCCCCATGCCTCCATAATTCCCTTCCTCCAAAAACGGCCCCGCAATCGCCCAGTCATGCGGCAACGTCACCGCCTTCCAACCGCTGTCGTCGAAGTCTCCGCGCACAAACGAAACCTCTCCGCCCGGATCGCCCGCCGGCCGCACACGACGCTTCGCTGGATCTTTGATGAACGCATTTCCCGTCGGCAAAATCCACGGCTTCAGCACGCCCTGCTTGGCCGCCGCGAGTCGCGCCGCTTCCTCGGGCGTTGAGTCCGCCGCCTTGTCATCCCTCGCGTCAGTCACTTCCGGCCGCACATCGTAGAGCAGCGGCGTCTTATTTCCCTCCAGATCGCCCATCCGGAACCGCCATCCTTCATTGATCGAGACACGCTCACGCGGTGCCGCCGCTGACTCGGAGGCCGCAAACGCAGGCGCGATAAAACTAACCACGATCAGGGCGATTCGGAGGAATTTCTGGGGCATCGTTTGGTAAGACGTTTTAAGAAATAAAATCCCTCACGGCAGCACAACCTGCACAGTCGTTTTCTCCTCTTCCGGTTTGAGCGAGAAAGTCTGCTGCGTCATCTTCCCGTCGCGCTCCACCGTCACGACATACTCGCCGTGAAAGCCGCGCCCACCGACTTTCCCCGTCTTGCCGGCTTTGCCCTGCACTTTCGTCCGCCAGTCGTTGAGCACGAGTGAGCGATAAATTTTTCCCGCCGGCTTCTCCGACCAGTCACCGCGATAAAGCGCCCCCTTCGGTCGCCAGTGCGCTTTCTCCCAAAAGCCCCAATGCTGCACACCCACCACACTCGGATGACTGTAGCAAAGAATCAGAAAATCCCGCGTATAGTCCGCTTGGAGCTGCTGGTCGTCCGTATCGATGTCGAACTCCGTAATGCGGATCGGGAGCTTGAATTCCGAATACACCTCCAGCGCCGCCAGTACATTCTCCGGCGGGTTCGGCTGCGCGCTGATGTGCCCCTGCAATCCGAGTCCACCCAGCGGCGAGCCCTTCGACTGAAGGAACTTCGCCACCTTGAAAAACTCCAGGCAATGCGCCTTGTCCGCCACGAGGTCGTGATTGCTGTAATCGTTCAGATAAAGTGGCACACCCGGAGCACCTTTCTCCGCCGCCTTGAACCACTCCGTCATGATGTCGTTCCCGAATAGCGCCATCAGGTCGTGGTTATCGTACGGCTCATTCAAAACATCCCACTCCTGGATAAACTCCTTCGTCGCCCCCGTGATCTCGGCGATGTGCTTCAGTACGAGCCCGGGAATCGTCGCCCGCTCTTTCTTCGAGCCGTTCAGCTTCTTGATCATCTCAGGCAGATTCTTCCAACCCGGCCACACCAGCACATGCCCGCGCACGTGGAATCCATTTTCCCGCAGCCAGCGCAGCCCCTCTAGCGACTGCTGCTGGCTGTACGCGCCCTTCCACTCCCCGATCCACACCGGCCACTTCAAATCGTTCTCCGGACTCGCCGCATTGAACAACTCCTTCGCTTTCTCGCGGTAGATTTTATTGTCCGGCGAATCCTGCGTGAGCCGCGCGAACTGAAGCGCCGTTCCAAAGTGAAACGCACTGCGCACCTGCTCCACCTTGATCGTCGCCCCCGCCACCGGCTGCCCGTTCGCATCGCGCGTCTCGATCACAAACGCCGATTTCCGGATCTTCTCAATGCGCGCCAGCGCCTCTTTTCTCCACGCCGCATCCGCTTCACGCCCCACATACGTGAACCGCGTCTTCGGCAGATCCGCCGCCTTCACCTGCGTGCCGAAACCGAGCACCTCGATTCCGCCGATCTCCACCGTCTCCCGCTTGAATCCAAATCCAAATGACAGCTCCAGCCCGCCTTTCCCGTAGCTGTCCACGAACGTGAACGGCAGCAAAAACTCCTGCCACTCCCCGCGCATCGTCACCGTGCTCTCCACGCTCTTCGCATAATTCGGCCCCGCCTGCTGCACCACGACGCGCACATAACCCGCGCCCGTTTCATCGGCCGACGCCACCGCCCGCGCGAAAAACCGCACGAGCCCCGTATCGCCTTTCTTGACCGCCTTCCCGAGCGGCACCCGCGCCTCCACCGCCCACGCCGGACTCAGGTCGCGCATCGTCTCCATTTTGATCGCGCGTGAAAACGCCTGCCCCTTCACATCCACCCTTGAGAGCGAAAACGCGTTTTCATTCCCGCTCTGCGCCGAGATCGTGAAGTCCTTGATCACATCGCCCGTCAGCAACGCCTCGCCGCCCTCCGGGATTTTCGCGCCACCCATCGCCGCGCCTTCCGCCATCGCTGCCGCCGGAGCCGCACCCGCCCCGCCACGCAGCTCCGCCTCCAGCGCGCTGAACGTGAAAAACACACAGCCCTGCTTCCGCAGCTCCGCGAGGATCGCAGGCAACTGCTGCCGCGTCTCTGCGCGCCACTCGTGAAACAAAATCACCGTTCCATCGCGCACATCCGTCGTCGCCTTCTTGAAAATTTCCTCCGCCGGCACCGCTTTGTCCCAATCCTGCGAACTCACCAGATGCTTCGGCGCATAAACCGTGATGCCCGCTTTCTTCGCCGCCTCGCGCACGCGATCATCCACCGTCAGATAAGGCGGCCAGTACCAGCGCGGCGCCACGCCGAGCGCCTGCGTGATCACGCGCTGCGCCTCCGCCACGTCCTTCGCGAGCGCTCCGTCATCGAGATCGCGCGGCTGCGCGTGCGTCTGCGAATGATTCACCACTTCATGTCCCGCCGCCGCGATCGCTTTCGCCGTCGCCGGATTCTCATTCACGCGATCGCCCACGAGCGCGAACGTCACCATGACCTTTTCCTGCGCCAGCACCGCCAGCAACGGCTCCGCGTCCGCCGGCCTCGGGCCATCATCGAACACCAGCGCGACACGTTTCGTCGGGACCGGCGCAGCAAAGGAGGCAGTCATCATCGCCGCTCCAAGCAGGGTAAGTGCGATCAATCGGGTATTCATGGGGATTTTTTTTTGGGGGGGGGAAGCGTTGCGATAAAACCGCGCCCTCACGGCAGCGTGACCGTGAGCTCAGCAGCACCGGCCGCTGGCGTGAGTGAAAACGTTTTCTCGATCCGACGCCCGCCCGCCTCGACGACAACGGAGTACTCGCCGTGAAATCCGCGCTGCGCGAAACGCCCGCCCGCATCGGTCGCGCCTTCCAGGTTCGTCCGCCATTTCTTCAGCACGAGATCCTTATACACACGCGCGTTCGGCTTCTCCGACCAGTCCGCGCGATACATCGCCGCCGGCGGACGCCAGTGCGTGCTCTCCCAGAATCCCCAATGCTGCACACCCACGACACTCGGATGACTAAAACTCAGGATAAGAAAATCCCGCGTGAAATCTGCCTGCAGTTCCTCGTCCATCGTCCACACATCGAACTCCGTCATGCGCACCGGCAGCGCGAACTGCTTCTGATAACGATCCAGCACCGCGAGAATATTTTCCGGAGCGTTTGGCCGACCGTTGAAGTGAACCTGCATGCCGAGCCCGTCCACCGGCGCGCCGTGATCGAGCAGGTAACGCGTCGTCTTTTCGAAGTGCGCCACGTGATCCGCATCAGTCGTCGCGTCGTGATTGGAGAAATCGTTGAAGTAGAGTGCAACGCCGGGAAGTTCCTCGCGCGCGACCTTGAACCACGGCGCCATGACCTCGTCCCCGAAGATCTTCATGAGATCGAAATTCGTGAACGGCTCGTTGAGCACGTCCCACTCGTCGAGCAATCCTTTAGTCGCGCGGGCAATCTCGCGGATGTGCGCGTGCACCATCTCCGGAATCTCATTTTGCTTCGCGGTGCCGATCCGCTCCTGAATCGGCTTCGGCAGATTCTTGTGCCCCGGCCAGACGAAGACATGGCCGCGAGTATGAAAGCCGCGCTCTTTCAACCAGCGCAGTCCCGCGAGCGTTTGCTCCTGCGAAAACCCAGCGCCCCACTCGCCCGCCCAGACCGGCCACTTCAAATCGTTCTCCGGTCCCGCCGCATTAAAAAGCTCCTCGGTGATCTCGCGATAGCGCCGGTTTTCCGGTGAATCCACGACCAGCCGCTGCATCTGCAACGCCGATCCCCACTGAAACGCCGCGCGCGTCTGCGTCACCACCACCTTCGCGTCGGAAACCGGCTTGCCCGCCGCATCCACGACGTTGATCGCGAAATCCCCCTTGCGGATTTTTTCGATGCGCCCGAACGCCGCCTTGCGCCACGCCGCATCGGCCTCGCGACCCTTGTAGCTGAACTTCGTGCGCGGCAGCTCCGCCCACGTCTGCGTTTTGCCGTAGTGAATAACTTCGACGCCACCGATCTCGACCGTCTGCCGCTTGAAGCCGAAGCGCAGCATGAACGCCGCGCCGTCCTTATCGAAATCCTGCGTCCATACGAACGGCACCAAGATCTCCTGCCACTCGCGCGTGATCGGAAAATCACCCTCGAAGCTGCTGTTCCAATCCACGCCGTTGCGACGGATAAAGAGCAACACCCGCGCCGCACCCGTCTCGTCTGAGATCTCCGTCGCTCGCGCGAAAAAACGCATCAACGCCACCTCACCCGCGACAACGGGCCGTGAGTTAACTCCCCGCAACTCGATCGCCGCCATTGGGCTGGTATCCTGCAGCGTCGCCACGCGCCACCCGCGCGTAAACCCCGGCCCCGCGAGATCAACCGTCTCGAACTTCACATTGTCCTTCGCGTGCGGCTCGACGCGCAGCGCGAACGCGTTGACCGGATCTCCCGCCAGCAACGAGTCCCCCTTGGGCAACAATGTTTGCGCCTGTGCGATCGCGGCGGCCAGCAGGAGTGGGATGAGCAGGAGGATGCGTTTCATAGGACCGGAGGGGAGATTGCCGGGGAGAAATTACAAAGGCGGGGCCGTAAAGCCCCGCCTCTGGTTGATGAGACCGTGCTATACCGGCGCGATCAGAAGCTGAAGGTATTAGTGACGAACCATTCCTGGACTGGCTTGATACGCATGCCCGCCCACGTCTGCCCGTCAGGCTGCACCGTGATCGGAATCAGGCCTTCTTTGTCGAAGAGGTTGCGGACGTTAAGCTGGATCTTCCAGTTGATCTTTTTCGTTATCTTGCGCTCGTAATTGATCCACATGTCGAGGCCGTCTTCCGAGGGGCCGTAGTAAGGCTTCGAGAGATCGAAGCTGCCCAGACCACCCGCGCCAGCGATAGTCGGATAACCGATGACCACTTTGTCCTGCCAGCGGTAGCTGCCACCAATGCCGGTCCCCTTGATCGGACCTTTGCGGAACGAGTAGTTCGTGGTGACATTGTAGCGCCACTTGCGGAGCTCGGCCGCGGCGGCACCCTGCTGGAGCTTGAGGAGGACGTAGTTGCTACGCTGATTGTTCCAGTTGGTACGCACCTCGTTCGAAGCGGAGTAGCCGCCCGAGAACTGGCGCATATCACCGGCGGGACCAGCCATCGCCGCGTCCATGTAGGCAACGAACTCGTCGAGCAGCGGGCCACCGACATTATTGCGGATGGCAACCGTCTCGGAGGCATTGAAGGAAACGCGCCAGTTGGGCGTGGGGTTGGCCGTGAGCTCGAACTCATAGCCTTCCGACTCCGTCTCCGAGGTCAGCGTGAGGCCAGGAGGGCCACCGCCTGGGTACGAGTAGAGATAAACACTCGAGGTGCTCTGCGCATACTGCGCGGCCGGGTTGATACCGACGAGGGTGGCCTCGTAGGTCGAGCGATCCGTAAGGCCGGAGGTCGGCGGATTATATCCCCAATAGGAGAAGTAGTTTTTGGCCTGCAGATCCTGCTGGATGGTGTTCCAGGCTCGGATCGACGCATCGCGCATAGACGCGGCCTGCGTCGCGTTCTGAAGCGTGGAGTTGGCCGGTGGCGTCGTGGCGTTGCCCGCGGCAACCGGACGTCCACTGGTGTTATCCACATAGGCCGCCGCCCAAGTGTTGCGGTCGCCGTTCTGTTCGCGCGTCTCCCACGGGTAGTTAGATAGCTTGTACAGGAACACATTGCGGAAACGCAGACCTTGCTGGATCGGATTTCCGACGAGCCCGGCCACATCGCCGGAGATCGAGGCGTTTTCCACGATCGTCTTGTATTTCACGGCGCGGAAGGAGTATTTGCCGTTCTTGGTGGAGAGCAGCACGCCATAGTCCGTGGTCTCACCGGTAGGATTGTCGATCAGCTTGCCGTAGATGTCGCGCCGGGCGGGCGTGACCTGAAAGTTCCTGGATGTGTTGTAGGAGAGGCTCGCGTTGATTGGCAGGACGTCGCGCTTGCCGAGGAGTTTGTTCAGATGCACCACGAGGCCGCCACTCGTGGAGTGGTCCTTGATAAGGGAGTAGAACTGATTGGTGGTGCCATCGATGTTGGTGTCGCCTGCTCCGCGAGAGAATCCGTAGGAATTAACGCCATTGGGGCTTAGATTAAGAATGCCGCGATTACCGGGATTAGGACGGGCCGCGACGTTCCGTGTTTCGACAGTATCATAGCGCCAGCCAAAGGTGGGAATGATCGCATCGTTCCAGAGATAGCCCTGCCAGGAACCCGCATAGGACGTCGTCCCGCGCTTGATTTTCTGGGCGGCCGTGAGGAGGTCCGTGTTTGCCCCCCGATCAGAACGCAAGAGGTTGGTTTGATAACCGCTATTCCAGCCCGTGTAGTTGGCCGGGTTTGACGCCTGAGTGAGCGCTGTAGGGGTGGCGGTGGACGCAAAATAGATCGGGAGTAAATTGGTGGGCACCGTCCAGGGATCGCCGTAGTTGGTCCCACCAGTCCAAGTGGAGTTGAAGTGATAGATGCTTCCATCCTTGTAGTTCACGTTCGCGTTCACGCCCGGGATGTTCGCCCCGGCGGCCGCCGATGCGCTCGCCAGGGAGGGCCCGAGATAGATCACGGACAGCGGCCCACGATCATTGAAGTTGGTCGTGAGACCAGAGGTGCGCGTCCAGTAAGCAGCCCAATCGAGCGAGTGGGCATTCATGGTCCAGCTACGATTCTCGGCAACGTACGTCTCTTTCGCGTAAACTCCGTTGAAGCGATGCTTGCCGAGGATTCTCGTGAGCAGGCTTTCCTTATCGAAGAAATCTGCGGCGCGCAGTTCTGCGAAAAGAGAGCCGCGAATGTACTCACGATCGCTCACGTAGGAGCTGCCGTTGCCATCACCCGCCGTCACGAAGGGGCGTCCGAAATTTGGATTCGGAGAGAGATCTTGGAAGTTCTGCAAGAGGTCGATGTTCAGGGTCGGATTGATCATGCCCTGACCGCCGCGATCATATTTCTGCCGGTCGTAATTCACCTCGACGCCCACACGGTTGTCCCACCCGGACTGGGTGAATGTCAGGTTGTAGGTATCCCAGTTTTCCCATTCCGATTTGTTCGGACCATCGATCAGGGTGTCGTTGTAATTAAAGACCGAAGAGTCGCGCAGGGACATGTCCTTGTACGCGCCCAGCCCGGCCAGCGGCAGACGGACATCCGTCGCATACTGGTTCACGCTGGCGATGGCGTAGAATGGACCGGAGTAACGCTGCCCGAGGATGGAGTCGCCGGAACCGCGCACCGAGCCGTCGTTGTTGCGCGCGCCGCGATTAATGTAGCCGCCATAGATCCGGGAGAGCTGGGCGTTGGAACCGTCCACAAACCAGATCGGCTGCTGCTGATTACCCACGCCGCTTAGCCACGGATTGGTGGCCGATGGAGTCGCACTGATATTGTAGCCGTAATCAACCGCCGCCTTGTTCATACCGCCAAAGATGCTCGTGTTATCCACTGGGCGGAACCACGCGGAAATGCGGTCCGAGGGAGGAACGATGCGCGGACGATTCGCGTCGATCTCACCGTGCTCAAACTTCGCACGAAAACTGGTCTGAAAATCAGCCCGGTTGAAAAGCTTCGGATCGAAACGAATCGCCCCGTAAACACGCCGGTCTTTCTGAAACGTATGCTCCTGCTGGAATTTCTCGTTGCCCGCGAGACCATCGATGCGGATGGCTAGCACCTTGGGAATCAGCACATGGTTGTAATCGAGGGTGCCGCGCAGCGTGCCGTACGAACCGAAGCGCGCATCGACACTGCCTTTGTTTCTCCCGAACTCGGCGTTTCGCGTCGAGGCGTTGATGATGCCGGCAGGACTGCCGAGACCGAATAGAATGGAGTTGGGTCCGCGCTGAATATCGACGCGATCAACGTTGTAGAAATCAGTCGGAATATCCGTGACGAAGAAATCACGCGTCGTGTCGGCCGCAGCCAGACCGCGCACGCGTTGCGCACCCGCAGGCGCGCGCAGATTGCTTTCCTCACTGAGTGTCTGGCCATTGCCCAGGCCCGCGTACGTTCCGCGTGTACCGGCGACCTCGGCATTGGTCGTATATTGGAGGAGTGTGGCGTTATCGGTCGCACCGATGTCCTTGAGGAATTCCTTGGTATAAACAGAAAGGCCGCCGCCGACGTCTTTCAGATCCGTGCGGATGCGCGTGCCGGCGAGCGTCTCAGTGGCTTGATAACCGCGGTCCGTGGTCGCGCTGACTTCGAAGGGAGTCAGGTTGATAACCTCCTCTTCAGGCAGAGTTTCAGCTGCGACTGTTTCGACAGGCGGAGCCGGACGATCAGCTCCGGCCGGAGGGTTGGCTGGTTGGGAAACCGCCTGCGAGTAGGCGGTCGCGGCAAGTAACGAGAAGGCGACGAGCGTCTTCACGTCTTGCAGGGGATGACTTGCGCTTTTCATGAGGTGTTGGGTGGTCAGGTTTTCCAGGAGGAAAGCATCACCTGCTGCGTGGTTCACGCCGCGCAATACGCGGGAAAGAAACAATGCTGCAGGCGCAGGATGCGTGGACATTCGCCACGACGGGTTGGGGTGAGTTCGGGGTGGGGAGCTTGGAGATCGTGAAAATGGCGCGAACGCCAACGACCTGGGTGCATCAACAACCGAACGCATTTCCTGAATCAAAAACGCCTTCAGTCTAACCTTAGACTCTTTCGACATTCGCGACACTTTTCTCTGCCACAAAGAGTGTCTGAAACCCTGATCGCCTCCGCACATCGGCGCTCGCGCTGATACCCACGCCGCAACTCCCCCGCCTCGCCATGCGCCTCGCTTCCCTGCTCTTCCTCGCCCTCGTAATCACGCTCGTCGCACCTGCCGTCAAAGCCGCCGCCGCACTCGAAAAACCGCTGCTAAGTCCCGTCTTCACCGACCACATGGTCCTGCAACGCGATCGCCCCAACACCTTCTGGGGCTGGGCCGCTCCGGGCGAAAAAATCCACATCGCCATCGGCTCACACTCCGCAACCGCTCATGCCGCGTCCGACGGCCGCTGGGAAACACAGCTCACACCACCACCCGGGAACACCGCCAGTCCATGCACCCTTGTAGTTGAAACACCCCTTCAACGCACCGAACTCCGCGACCTCCTCGTCGGCGACATCTGGCTCTGCGGCGGCCAGTCCAACATGGATTTCCCCCTCGCCGACTCGCAAAACGGCTCATCCGAAATCACCGCCGCCAACCATCCAAACATCCGCTTCTTAAAAATCCCTCAACGCGCACGCTATTCCCCCGCATCTCTTCCTGAATCCCACTGGCAAGCCTGCACGCCCGCCAACGCTCGCGCCTCTGGCCTCTCCGCCGTCGCCTACTTTTTCGCGCGCAAAGTCCACGCCGACACCGGAGTTCCCATCGGCATCGTCCAGGCCGCCGTCGGCGGCTCGCCCGCCGAAGCCTGGATAAGCGAAGACGCGCTCCAGCCATTTCCCGAATTCCGCCCTCACCTCGCCGAGCTCGCCCGACTCCGCGCCTCCGCCGCTCCCGAGTACGGCAACTTCATCATGCATTGGTACGACCGCTACGACACCGGCTCTCTCAACTCCCCCTGGGCGCAACCGTCCCTCGACGACTCCGCGTGGAAACCCGTCGCAGTCCCCGGCGCCTTTCCCGCGCTCGCTCTCTCCGACGTTCCCGCCGTCGTCTGGCTCCGCCGCGAAATCACCCTTCCCGATCCGCTCCCGCCAGGCGGCGCACACCTCCATCTCGGTTCAGTGGAAAAAATGGATACCGTCTTTCTCAACGGCCAGTGGATCGGCTCCAGCGCCTGGGTGGAAAATCCACGCATCTACAAAATCCCCGCCGCCACTCTGAAACCCGGGAAAAATCTCCTCGCCCTCCGCATATTCAAAGTCACTTCCCTCGACGCCTTCCTCAGCCCGCCCGAAACACTCCAGCTCGTCCTCGGCGACAACACACGCTTTCCACTCGCCGGTGCCGCATGGAAAGCCGCCATCAGCGTCGATGCCCGCCCGCCCCACCCGCTTCCCCTCGGCTTCGAAAACTGGCCCGTCATGCCCACCGTGCTTCATCGCGGCATGATCGAGCCGCTCGCCCCGCTCACGATCCGCGGTGCGCTCTGGTATCAAGGCGAAGCCAACGCCAGCCGCGCCTTCCAATACCGCTCGCTCCTGCCCGCTCTCATCGCCGACTGGCGCCTCACCTTCCGCCAGCCGGAACTCCCCTTCTACATCGTCGGCCTCCCCGCCTTCATGCCCCGCCGCACCGAGCCCGTCGCTGAAGACTGGCCCGAACTCCGCGAATCCCAAGCCCTCACCGCACACACCGTTCCCCACACCGGCCTCGCCGTCACCATCGACTCCGGCGAAGCCGACGACATCCACCCGAAGGATAAAAAAATCGTCGGCGAACGCCTCGCGCTGCTCGCCCTCAACGATCTCTACGGGAAACAACTCGCCGCCCACGGCCCCGAGTTCGCCCGCGCCGATTTTCTCCCCGACGGACGCGTGTGCCTGCATTTCAACTACACCGCTGGCGGCCTCATCCAGCGCGGCGAAAAACTCACCGGCTTCGCCATCGCCGGCGCAGATCGCAAGTGGCACTGGGCCGATGCGACACTCGTCGGCGACACCGTGATCGTCTCCTCGCCCGACGCGCCGCACCCCGTTGCCGTCCGCCACGCCTGGCAGTCCAACCCCGCCGTCTCCCTCTTCAACACCGCCGGCCTCCCCGCCGTGCCCTTCCGCACCGACGACTGGCCCGGCATCACCCACCCCAGTCCGCGCTGAACAGCTCGCTAGAATGTCTCCCCGAATTTTTCCTTATAAGCCGTCAGCAAACGCTCCATCTGCTCCCGCGGCACGCGCGGCTGAAGACGGGCCCGCCTGAGCCAGTCCCGCGCCCCCGCTTTGTCTCCATTCGAGATCGCATAAAATGCCAGCAGGCCGAGCGCGCTCGGATTTTGCGGCTCTGCAGACAGCGCCCCCATCATCGCTTCTACGCCCTCCTGCACCCGGTCCATTTCAAACAGCAGCCCCGCCAGTTCGACAAAGGGCTCCGCCTCATTCGAACGCAGCCGCGTCGACCGCCGGTAAGCCTCAACCGCCTCCACGCGTCGGCCAGATTGCGCCAGCTTCCTCGCCTGCATCCGATGCAGTCCGGGCGATTCCGGACACCGGCGCAGACCTTCCACCAATGCCTGCTCGGCACCTGCTCGATCATTCAGCTGTTCCAGCAAAGCGCTCAGATTCGCCCACCCATCTGCGAAACCTGGGTCCAATCGCGTGCATTCCGTGAATCGACTTCGAGCACTCGAAAACTCCCGGCGCTCACGATGCAGCACTCCCAGCTGGAAGACAGCCGAGAGATCGCTGGGCGCGATTATCACCGCCCGCTCCAGCAATCGAAGCGCGGTATCCAGATCCCCCGAACGCGCGGCCGCTCCACTGGCCACCCCAAGCCGGTAAGGATCGTAACAATCCCCGAGCAGTTCATCCACCCACGGATCGATCACGTCGCGATACGCTCCCGACGCACGCCCCGAGCTCCTTCCCTGAGCAGCACGCTCCATCAACCCCAGCCGCTCATGCACCGTCACGATGAGATCGTACCCGAGCAGCGAATTAGTCTGCGCCACCAAGGGCTCCAGCCGCCTCCGCGCCTGCTCCCAACGCTCCGCTTCAAAATCCACCCGGGCCAGACCCAGCTGCGCATAAGGCTCATCGACCTGGATGCGCAAAACCGCCTGATACTCGGCTGCGGCATCGGTCGGCTGATTATTTTTGAACAACAAATCTCCCAGCCTTAATCGCGCCGGCACGTAGTCTGGTGCCAGCTCCACCGCCCGTCGCTCCTTCAACAACGCAGCATCCATTTCACCGAACCCCGCCAGAATCGTCGCCTGCCTGTGCGGCCATCGCGCCTCCGTCGGCTGAATCCAGCCCAGCCCTTCGTAACAACACACCGCCTCCCTCAAGAATCCATTGGCATGATACAAACGCGCCAGCTCCCCCAGCCCCACGCCCGCCCCGAATAACGTGCGCGCTCTCTCCTCCGCGCGCGCGATGCGTTCCCTCAATTCCTCCGGCCACGCACCCAGCTCCGGCCGTTGAGGTAAAGCCGCCGCGGCGACCAAACGCACCTGCTCCGCGTGCCTCCACCACACCACCGCACTGACAACGGCCATCGCCGTCACAATCGCACCAATGATGCGGAGACGTGTTTTCTTCATCGCAGAAGCCCTCACCGTTTCCAGAGCGTTAACCGGCTGATGCCATCGAACGGAGGATAAATATAAAATCCCCCGGTGATCAGCGAAGGCTTCCCGCTGCCGTCGAAATCACCCACCGCCATCGAGATTAAATCCTTCGGTGCCCGCGCGAGCACCATCGGCATGAAGCCCATGCGTCC